>JAZODA010000028.1:0-3388 GCA_045596745.1 Acutalibacteraceae bacterium | reverse complement strand
CAAGCAGCATTGACAAGATTTTCTTAAAGCCTGTTTTCATTTGCTTTTGCCTCCTTAATCATTTTAAAAAACTTTATGTTCGTTTTTTGGGGTTTCACTTTCGTCCCGCTCCTCTTATACCTCATAAAAGGTCTTGTCGGGAGTGGCGGTGGCGGCTCGTTTTTACCGTCACCGCCCGTTTGGGTGATATGTCGTTATATCTTACTTCAAGAATTTGAACTTGCCGATCACGGGAAGCTATTGTGCACATCCGTTGGCGGCATTGATGATGCCGAGGACGGCGAGTACCAGGAACACCAAAGAGCACAGGCCGATGATGCTGCTGATAAAGTACAATCTCCAGGAGATGGCAAGGATGATCCAGTTAAGGATGCTGTAAACGATGCTCCACGCACCGCAGGCGATAAACAGAGTCAAGCCCTGATTGGCGTGGAAGCGGGCGAACTTAGATCCCTTCGCCGCAAACATCGGGATAAACACCAGCGGGCCGAGGTAGGCAAGGATACCCATTGCCTTGTTGTTGGTAATGTCCGCCTGATCGAACTCTGCCGTCGTATCGGCGGTGTTGTTAAGATTTGCAAACTTGGCAGAAAAATCGGTCTGTGCCGTGTTCTGCTGAGTCTGTGCCTGCTGTTCGGGGGCAGGAGCCTCCATCGGGTTTCCGCAAGAGGGACAGAATTTTACGCCCTCGTCAACTTTCGTTCCACATTTTCCGCAAAATGCCATAGTAGTTTCCTCCAATTCGTTTTTAGTCTATCGGCAGACCTTCGAGGCCGCCGTTTTGGTATTGATCCATAATGCCTTCCAGCTCACCGAGCTGACCGAACAGATCTCCGAAGTCACTGAACTGTCCGTCGGTGAGCTGATTGATGTAGTCCATAAGGGAGTTGGTCAGCAGCGAGATCACTGCCACGAGAATACCCAGCAGTACGACGGCAATAACCGTCCAGATGAGCATTGCTCTTGCAAAGTGCTTGATGTTCTTGTTTTTCGGCGCAAACGCCATAATGATGCAGGCGATAAAGCCGATGATGGGAAGGGCGAACAGCAGCAACAGCCCGAAGTATGCGCCCGTGCCGACCACCTTGCTTGTAGGATCGGGAGCAGGCTGTGTGTAGGTCTGCTGTGCCTGATAGCTTTGTGCCGGAGGCGTATGTACCACGGGTGTTTCCACCTTCGTTTCTTTTGCCTCGGTCACGGTTTCAGTCGTTGCGCTTACGGGATCAGCGGGCGCTTTGGTGCCGCATTCGGTGCAGAACGCCACGCCTTGTGCTATCTCCTTACCGCATTCGGTACAGAATTTTGCCATTTCGTCACCTCTTTTCTCCCTTTAACCGGGAATGTAAATTTGCAAGGTGCGCATAATAGGATTACTGTCCGGATATACGGTCAAAGTTACGGAAACGTTCGTAGTAGGATTCTTTGCCGCAAAGTAGAAGGAAACAGAGGTATCCGTAGTCGTAACGCTATCGGTAAAGCCCGCATTCTTCAATTCTTCAACATAAGCACGGACATCATCCATATTCACTTCATCTTCAAGAGAGAAGCCATACTGACCTAAAATATATCCGTCTGCCGCAGATTTCTCGCTACAGCTTACATAGGATGCGAATGAAGGCTTCGGCACGTGCGTAGTGAACTTATCGTCCGGCCATTCATTCCCATTGCTCGGTGAATCACCGTTATTGTTGCTTTCTCCGCTATTATCGGTGCTTTCATCATTATTATTTTCGCCACTCTGCGAAATGCTGGAATTATCCTTATCGGGATCGTTGCCCATATCACAAGCGACCATTGAAAGCAGCATAAACGCCGCAAGCAAGATTGCTAATATCTTTTTCATATCGTCACCTCTTTCTGTGGGGGCGTTAATCTGTTACCATTTTTTCAACGTGCAATTCAAGTTCACCATCATCCACATCGACTGCTGCTTCAGCGCCTATGCGAATTTTGATAATATTTCCGTTGATCTCGTAGTACCAAATGTAACGTCCATCATCCTGTTTTGCATCGGACAAATCAGAATAACCCGTTTTTTCCTTTTTAACGCTCGAATACTTAAACATTGCACCATCTTCAGCTACATCTATACAGAGGTTCCATATTGCGGCTGCAAAATTTGCAACGTCATCCTCTGTAACGGTGCCTGAATCTGCTTTATAAACCACCTGTTTGAGATCATCGCCGCCTGACGGATGCTTATACACCGAGAATCCTTCGGGACAACCAATATTTGGAATACCGGACAGTTCTTCTGCTGCATCATAGTGTTGATTATCATCATCTGCAATCAAATTTCCACCGGATGCTTTATTTGAAGCTCCACCGCCGTTGTTATTCTCTCCACTTTGGGAAACGCCGGGGTTATCCTTGTCGGGATCGGTTGTGTTGTTATCTCCGCAAGCGGCAAGGGCGAATACCATCATTGCCGCCAGCAATATCGCCAATAATTTTTTCATGTTGTTTTCATCCTATTTACCGCTTAGCCTTGCAAACCGATGTAGATATAAGCAACACCATTTACAAATCCGTTCATCTGAATATTGTGTGTTGCGTTGCTTACTCCCCACTGCTCGCCTTCACGATATTCCTCAAACCCTGCATTAAGCAGACTTTGCTTCCAAGCGTTGACCTCGTCCACGGTCGCTTCGGCATTCATGGTAAGCTGATCCATTATCACGCCCTTAATGGTATAGGTAAATGTAGGTTCTTCAACACCATTGGTATATGCAGAATAGGCTGTGTCCTGCCACTGACCTACGGAGGTATCCTCGCCGCCTTGATTTCCGGTTTGAGAACTACCCTTGTCATAGATTGTTAAATCAATATATCCGGAAATCTCAACCCAAGTAGAACCGATCGACATTTCGTATTTTCCGTCCGGACTGACGAGACCGGCAACCTCCGCATCGGTGTATCCTGCATTTTTCAGCTTATCCTTATATGCATCAACTTGTGCAGAAGTTGTTATCGGTTTCACGATTATCGTGATAATACCGTTTTCTGTGTAATATTCATCATCAACGCTGGTAACAACAGCATTGTCGGGAAGTACGAGACTTTCAAGGAACGGATATTTATCAACGGGAATATCTACCGATTCGGGAAGGTTTGTATCTCCACCATCATTGGTGCTTTCGCCACCGTTTTGCGAAACACCTGGGTTATCGCTGTCGGGATCGGTTGTGTTGTTATCTCCGCAAGCGGCAAGGGAAAGAAGCATCATAGCCGCAAGCAAGATTGCTAATATCTTTTTCATTTCGTCACCTCTTTCTGTGGGTAAAATCAATTATTTCTCCGTCAAGGTGTACTCGCTCTCTCGAACATACTCTTAACGGTGTTATTCGATACTTGATTATTTAGGGATGTTTATTGTTAATTTTCTGCT
>JAZODA010000027.1:0-34171 GCA_045596745.1 Acutalibacteraceae bacterium | reverse complement strand
CTCCGAGGGAGGTGGATTTCGCCGCAGGCGAAAGACGGATGAGGGGTGTTGCCTCCCTCAATGAGGGAGGTGTCACGCGAATGCGTGACGGAGGGAGTTATTCCATCCCTCGGTCTCGTTTCCACAATCCGCTTATAATTGTCCCTTGATTTTCTCCAGCGCCCCTTTTTCCAGACGCGAGACCTGCGCTTGTGAAATGCCGATTTCCGCCGACACCTCGATTTGCGTCATCCCTTTGAAAAAGCGCAGATTCAAAATCCGCTTTTCGCGCTCGCCAAGCCCGCGGATGGCTTCTTTCAGCGCAAGCTCGTCCAACCAGGTACGGTCGTCGTTGGTGTCACCGATTTGGTCCATCACGTACACCGTGTCGCCGCTGTCGGCGTATACCGGCTCGTATAATGAGACAGGCTCCACGATGGCCTCCAGTGCCAGCACCACCTCTTCGCGCGGCAAATCCAGCGCCTCGGCGATTTCTTCCACCGTCGGTTCGCGCAGGTTTTTGTTGGTCAGTTCCTCTTTGGCCTGCATTGCGCGGTAGGCAATATCCCGCATACTGCGGCTGATGCGAATGGCGTTGTTGTCGCGCAGATAACGGCGTATCTCGCCGATAATCATCGGCACGGCATAGGTGGAAAACCGCACGTTCTGGGAAATGTCGAAGTTGTCGATGGACTTTATCAGTCCGATACAACCCACCTGAAACAAATCGTCAGGATTCTCACCGCGCCCGGTGAACCGTTGGATAACGCTCAGCACCAACCGCAAATTGCCGTTTACCAGCTCCTCACGGGCGGCAGCATCGCCTTGCTTTACCAGCCGCAGCAGACGCATTTTGTCGCTCTCGCTCAGCACCGTCAGCGTGGCGGTGTTCACGCCGCAGATTTCCACCTTGTTGTACAAACGCCGGTCACATCCTTTCACGGAGTGAGTATGGGTCGTAAATCGACGCCGCAATCAATTGGTATGTTTTGCCGCCTCTCTGCATAGCAATACAGCGGAGGTGTTTCTATGATTTGCAAGATTACGGACATGCACGACAAAGAGGTCATCAATATTTGCGACGGTATGCGCCTGGGGTGCGTGGACGATGTGGAGATTGACACCTGCACGGCGCAACTCGTGTCGCTTGTCATCTTCGGGCGTTCCCGCGGCTTCGGCTTGCTCGGGAGGGGAGAGGACATCATTATCGGCTGGAAAGAAATCGAAGTTATCGGGGAGCAAACCATCCTTGTCAACCACCCGATGCCGCCGAGAATCGGGGACGGACGGTGCCGGAAAAACAGCGTGCTGCAGGGCATTTTCGGTAATTAAAAATTCTTAAAAAAAGGACTTGCCTTTTTCGATTGTTTGTGGTACAATACTACGGCAATATGCATACGAGCGTGTTGCGCTCCGGCGGTGCCGCCCTGCGGTTCCGGAGATGCGGGCAAAAATTTTTCAGTTGTCCGTAGCGCTCGTAGAGGTAAAAACCGGGAGGAAATATTGTATGTCAGTCGTATCCATGAAACAGCTGCTGGAAGCCGGTGTCCACTTCGGTCACCAGACCCGCCGCTGGAACCCCAAAATGGCGCCCTACATCTTCACTGAGCGCAATGGTATCTATATCATTGACCTGCAGAAGACGGTGCGCAAGCTCGAAGAAGCGTATATGTTCATCCGTGAACTGTCCGCCGAGGGCAAGTCGGTGCTGTTCGTCGGCACCAAGAAGCAGGCTCAGGACTCCATCGCTGAAGAAGCGGTCCGCGCCGGCGCTTATTATGTCAATGCTCGTTGGCTGGGCGGTATGCTCACCAACTTCCGCACCATCCGCGGCCGCATTGCTCGTTTGAACCAGCTCAAGACCATGGCCGAAGACGGCACGTTCAGCCTGCTGCCCAAGAAGGAAGTTGTTAAGCTGAACCATGAGATTGAGAAGCTCGAGAAGTTCCTCGGCGGTATCAAGGGCATGGATAAGGTTCCGGGTGCTCTGTTCATCGTCGATCCCCGCAAGGAGAAGATCGCCGTTGCCGAAGCCAAGAAGCTGGGTATTCCGATTGTTGCAATCGTCGATACCAACTGCGATCCCGACGATGTCGATTACGTCATCCCGGGTAACGACGACGCTATCCGCGCTGTTAAGCTGATTGCCGGTGCGATGGCCAGCGCCATCATCGAAGGCCGTCAGGGCGAGCAGGCTGCCGAAGCCGCTCCCGAAGCCGCCGAGGAAGCTGTCGAAGCTCCCACTGCGGAATAATCAATAATCAGGAGGAAACAAGCCATGGCTTTTACTGCTTTAGACGTTAAGAAACTCCGTGAAATGACCAACGTCGGTATGATGGACTGCAAGAAGGCTCTCCAGGAGACCGACGGCGATATGGACAAGGCTGTTGACTGGCTGCGCGAGAAGGGTCTCGCCAAGGCCGCCAAGAAGGCAGACCGCGTTGCCGCTATGGGCGTGGCGTATGCTACCTCGATCAACGGCGTGGGCGTTGTCATCGAAGTCAACTCCGAGACCGACTTTGCTGCTAAGACCGATGCGTTCCAGGATCTCGTTAAGAACCTGGCCGAGGTCGTGGCGACCCAGAACCCCGCTGATGTCGAGGCTCTGAAGACCTGCACCTATCCCAACTCTCCGCTGACCGTTACCGAGATCATGCAGGAGAAGGTTATGTCCATCGGCGAGAATATGCAGATTCGCCGTTTCGCTCGCTTTGCCGAGAACACCTCCGTGGCGTATGTCCACGCCGGTGGTACCCACGCTGTGCTGGTTAACCTGGCTGTCGAGGGTGGTGTCGATGCGACCGAAATCGGTAAGAACGTTGCCATGCAGATTGCTGCGATGAATCCCAAGTATTGGGACAAGGCGCAGGTGCCGCAGGAAGATGCCGATAAGGAACTGCAGGTTCAGATTGCTCTGATGAACAACGATCCCAACATGGCTTCCAAGCCGGACGCTGTGAAGGAGAAGATTGCTGCCGGTAAGATGGCCGCGTTCTACAAAGAGTCCTGCCTGCTGCAGCAGGAGTTTGTTCGCTCCGACCTGTTCAAGGGCGACGTCGCCGGCTACATTGCCGACGCCGGCAAGAAGCTGGGCGGCTCCGTCAGCTTTGTGGATGCTATCCACTTTGTGATGGGCGAAGGCATCGAGAAGCGCGAAGACGACTTCGCTGCCGAAGTTGCCGCAATGGCGAAATAAGTCATCCCAAAACCAACACCGTCGGGTACAACCCGACGGTGTTTTTTTATCGAAACAATTACAGAGTTGACATAATTTATACTGCTGTGCTATATTGATAGTGTAAAAGAGTTTAGAGGAGGGCTTTCGATGATCAAACGGTGTCTGGCGATGTTGTGCATGCTGTGCCTGACGGCTTGTTCGGGGAACGGTGGCAAAACCACGCTTTCGACAGGTTCCACGAGCGCGAAAAGTGTAATAACGACGGTTACCGTCACGACCGAATCTTCGAATACCTCACAAACAACCACCACGTCGGCGGTCACGACCATCAGCAGTACCACCGCAACCTCTACCACGGCAAAAACCACCAAAAGAACCACGACCACCACGACCAAAGCCACCACCACAACGCTGTCCCCGGATATTTTAGATCCGTCACAAATTCACTGGATGGCACGGCAAGACGGCTTTGATACCAGCAGTAACTTCGATCCGCTGGAACTGGGTTTGGACTTCGGCAACAAAACCTATACGTTCGCCACGCTGGACGGTGGGGCGGAGGAACGGGCAAAGATCGCAGGATTTGAGAAGGCATACCATGTTAAATTATCCGTGACTGTGCTGAACAAGGATACTTATGTAGAGTCGTTGCGTGCGGCGCAGGCGGCAGGAAAACCGTATGACATCATTTCCTACTATGCCGATATGGCACCCGCCATCCTGCACGAAGAGGTGTTTGAACCGGTGGAGCAGTATCTGCACTACGAGGATTTCAGACCCATAACGCTGGATTATGATAAATTCCCCAAGCAGGATGGATTTTGCGCCTCGCTGACGGGTCACCATAACCTACGCAAGGAAGCGAATTATTTCGCCGGTGTCCCTTCCGAAGATAATGCCCATTTGTTTGTTGTCGGCGGTAATTTAATGCAATCTCCCACCGTGGTCGTGTACAACAAAGCGTTGTGGAAGGCGGCAGGGCAGAAGGAACCCACCAAGCTCGTGTCGTTTTTTGACTCGGATTTCAATATTTCCAAAACCAACTGGACGTGGGACGAGTTTTATCCGCAACTCCAAGCGCTCACCGACCCCGAAAACGGAGTATACGGTATCCAGAACTTTACCTCCACCGCCGCACAGCAATTCTATAACACCTTCGGTGTCGATCTCATGCGCGAAACCGAGTACGGCACATCGATCTATACGTATAACTGCGTTGATGCCACCTTGTTGCAGGCATGTACCTTCTTGCAGAAGATGGCATACCCGTCCGAAACGTCGGTCATGCACCCCGATACCACCACCCCTGCCGACACGCTGTTCTTGAATGGGAAAATCGCATCGGTCTTCACCTCGTTGGATGAAGCAATGGCGATTTATGAAGCGGCACGCACGGGCGGTGCGGTGTCGGCTGAGGATATTGGCATCGTCTCCGCGCCAACGTCGCAGAAAAAATATGAAAATTGGCGGATGCGCCGCACCCCTGCGTGGGAATGGAGTGGCTATGGTGCAGGCAAAGGCACCTCCGAACCCCTCGTTATGCTCGCGTTTGCCAAATGGGACACACAGTGGCACTACGATACGCTTGTAAACAGCGCCTTGCCGATGGAGGTCAAGAAACACGTCCTCGAAACCATCGCCTGCGATACGGGCGCGTTGGCTCCGTACACCGCGTTCGGCACGCACGAGGGCGAGTCCTTCACCTCGATTTTATCGAGCATGAACGAGGAACTGTACGTCCTCGGTGACGACCCTCTGCGTGTGCTGGTCAAGTATGATACACCGCTGAATACTCTTCTGTCCAACTTGGTGCGCTAACGTCAAAAATCCCCAAAAAACTTCAATTTTCCGCTTGACAAATCCTTCCAAACCGTGTATTATTATCGGTGGTTAGCGTACGCTAACCACCGACTTGGTTTGGAGGGTCACAATGAAAACGTTAAAGCAAGCGGCGGTAGGGCAGACGGTTACGGTCGTCAAGCTGCACGGCGAGGGAGCCGTCAAGCGCCGCATTATGGATATGGGCATTACCAAAGGCGTGTCGATTCGCGTGCGCAAGCTCGCTCCGCTCGGCGATCCGATGGAACTGACGGTGCGCGGCTATGAGCTGTCGCTTCGCAAAGCGGATGCCGATATGATCGAGGTCGAATAATCACCGGGCACTCGCCCGGTACTTTTTGAGTTGTTGGTTAGCGGACGCTAACAAAGGAGTGGAAAAATGGAACTTCGCATTGCTCTGGCAGGCAACCCCAACTGCGGCAAGACGACGCTGTTCAACGCCCTCACCGGTTCCAACCAGTATGTTGGAAACTGGCCGGGTGTGACGGTGGAGAAAAAAGAAGGTAAAATGAAAAAACGCCCTGATGTGATCGTGACCGATCTGCCGGGCATTTACTCGTTGTCGCCGTATACGCTGGAAGAGGTGGTCGCGCGCAACTATCTGGTGGGCGAGCGTCCCGATGTCATCCTCGACATTGTCGACGGCACCAACCTGGAACGCAACCTGTACCTGACTACCCAGCTGATGGAGCTCGGTATTCCGGTGGTCATCGCCATCAATATGATGGACATCGTTCGCAAGAACGGCGACCGCATCGATATCGAACAGCTCAGTCGGGCGCTTGGATGCCCCATTTTGGAGATTTCGGCCTTGAAGGGCGACGGTATCCTTGAAGCCGCCGAAGTGGCAATTCGCGCCGCTGAGGGCGAACGAAAGATGCCTCCGTACATCTTCTCCGGCACGCTGGAGCATACGCTGGCACATCTGGAGGAAGCAACCGCCGTGCATTCCATGCCGGAAGAGCAACAGCGGTGGTACGCCATCAAGATTTTCGAGCGTGACGAAAAGGTGATGGAACAGCTTGCGCTGGACGACACCACGCGTGAACATATCGAAAAGGACATCGTCGCGGTGGAAAAGGCGATGGATGACGATGCCGAAAGCATCATCACCAATGAGCGTTATGAGTATATCACCCGTATTGTTCGGGACTGCTACCGTCGCCGTCACAACGGTTTGTCGCTGTCGGATAAAATCGACCGCGTTGTCACCAACCGCATTCTGGCGCTCCCGATTTTCGCGGCGGTGATGTGGCTGGTGTATACACTGTCCATCGGCACGGTGGGCGATTTCACCGTTGGTTTTATGAACGACGGTCTGTTCGGCTCGTTTGCCGAAGCGTTCCCCGGCACGTTCCTGGAGGGCTGGTACAGCATCCCCGAGCTGCTGAATATGCTGCTGACCGAGGGCGGTACGCCCATCATTGCGCCGTGGCTGTACAGCCTGATTATGGACGGCATCGTCGGCGGCGTGGGCGCGGTTCTCGGCTTTGTGCCGCAGATGTTGGTGCTGTTCTTATTGCTGTCGCTCTTGGAAGACTGCGGCTATATGTCGCGTATCGCGTTTATTATGGACCGCATTTTCCGCAAATTCGGTCTGTCGGGTAAATCCTTTATTCCGCTGCTGGTGGCGTCGGGCTGTGGTGTGCCGGGTGTTATGGCATCCCGTACCATCGAGCAGGAACGCGACCGCCGTATGACCATTATGACCACCTGCTTTATTCCGTGCGGCGCGAAAATGCCGATTGTCGGTCTGATTGCAGGCGCGTTGTTCGGTGGCAGCGGACTGATTGCCACTGCTGCGTACTTTGTCGGTATCGGCGCGGTTGTCATCTCGGGCGTGCTGCTGAAAAAGACTCGTGCTTTTGCGGGCGAGCCGTCGCCGTTTGTGATGGAACTGCCTGCGTACCACGCACCGGTGGCATCCAACGTACTGCGTACCACCTGGGATCGCGGTTGGGGCTTTATCAAGCGCGCCGGAACGGTGATTCTGGCGGCGAGCATTGTCATCTGGGTGCTTAACAGCCTGTCCTTCGAGGGCGGCTTCCACTACATCACCGGCACGGAGAAGTCGATTCTCAATATGGTGGGCGAGTGGATTGCGGTGATTTTCTATCCGCTCGGCTTTGGCCAGTGGCAGTCCGCCGTGGCGACGGTGCTGGGTTTGGTTGCCAAGGAAGAGGTCGTCGGCGTGTTCGGTTCGCTGTCCGCTACGGCAAATGCCAACGCGGCGTTCTCGGTCATCGTTGGTGGCAGCCAGCTTGCCGGTTTCTCGTTCCTCGTGTTTAACCTCTTGTGCGCGCCCTGTTTTGCGGCGATGGGTGCCATCAAGCGCGAAATGAACAGCGGCAAATGGACCTTCTTCGCTATCGGTTATATGTGCGTGTTTGCGTATGCGATATCGCTCATCGTTTACCAGTTCGGTATGCTGCTTAGCGGCGTGTTCACCGGTTGGACGGTTGTGGCGTTTGCGGTGCTTCTTGCACTGATTTACCTCGTGTTCCGCCGCAACAAAAATGTAAAATCCTCGCTGAAGTAAGGAGTGTTTCGTATGTGGCCGACAATTCTGGTCGGGTCGATTGTGGCGGCAATCTTTCTTGCTATCATCATCTGCGGCATCCGTAACCGCAAACGTGGGCGCCACGCCTGCTCCTGCGGCTGTTCCGGCTGCGGAATGAAAGAGGTTTGCCATCCCACCGCCAAGCCCGAAGAAAAAGAATAAACCAAACGCCCCACAGAACGCGTTCTGTGGAGCGTTTTTGCTTATACGTCGTTTTCCATATACTCTTTGGGGGAACAGCCGAATTCGCTGTGGAAAGCGCGGTAGAACGTACGCATGGAGGTAAAACCGCTTTCCAGTGCACAGTAGGTGATGTCTTTCTTGCCTTCGTGCATCAGCATAATGGCGTTTTTCAGCTTGACCACCGTTAAGTACTTGCCCAGCGTAATGCCGAAGCAGGATTTGAAATACCGCGAAATGTAGCTTTGGCTGTAGCCGAGGTGGTTTGCCACCGAGACAGGGGTGATGTCGTTTTTGTAGTTCTCGGTCAGGAAGAACAAAATCTTGGAGGAGAGGTCGGTGTCCAGCGGCGTGTTCGCGTCCTCCAGCTCCTTGTTTTCCAGAATGCAGCCGAGAATCAGATACACATAACCAAGCTGCTTCAGGCGGCTGGAAGTCTCAAGCTTGAGCTCTTCGTAATACCGCTTGATGGTGCGGCAGACTTCGGGATCGGTGATGAACGGGGAGACAAGGCGGCGGCCCTTGGTGGCGGTGGCGAAATCCTCGCACAGATGCGAGGGGATAAGCAGCGCCGAGGAAGCCGAAGAGGTAGGCGTTTTGTAGGCGTGGGTGTCGTAACTCAGTGCCACGGAGATTTCGCCCGCGTGCAGCGTCTGCGATTTACCGCCCACCAGCATTTCCATTTCGCCCTTGTCCACAAAGTAAATCTCGATTTGCGAATGGAACTGGAACAGACATTTATCGTTTTGGTAACTTTTATAGAACAGGTGATTATCACGTTCTCGCTCAATATTAAACCGCGCCCGCATAGCACACCTCCAAAATGTCAAAATTTGTCACATTAAAAACGAATATTGTCACAAAAACAGCAAAAAATTACACTTACAAGTCGATTATAGTGTACGCCCTCTCATCTGTCAAGAGGAAAAACAAAAAGCCCCGTACCACTCGGTACAGGGCTTTTTGTGTAATGCGGTTTACTTGCAGATATAGTCGATGACGTTGAAGTTTTCGTCAAAGCCGACATACACAAGACCGTCGGCGGCATCCTCGGGAATCTCGAACGAGCCATCCTTCACGGCCATAATGATACGGCCACCGCCTTCGATGTTAGCGGCGTCGAGGGTATCGTACAGCAGATTCTGGGTGTTGAGATAATCGTAGGGATCCAGCGAAGCATTTTCCGAGAGCAGCGTGACGTAGTAGTCAAGCGTCAGCTTGCTCAACCAGAGTTCCTCTTCCGAAGCGAAGCGGTAGGAGGAGGGGTAGCTGATGCTGTCATCGATGTCGCTGCGGAAAGAGGAAGAAACCGATTCATACAGCGCTTTGGCGGTAGTCAGATTCGAGACGGTCGCGTTGCGCCAGAAGGTGTGGTACTTCTGGAAAACGTCTTTGCCGGCAGCGGCGGCGAGGTAGCGCGAGAAGTAGTAAACACCGCCGTAGACGCCGTAGTCCGAAATGCCGTCGGTGTCGAAGTTGTACAGCGACTGACCGTAACGGACGCGGTTGCTCTGATGCAGCGCTTCGGTGCTGTCTTCTTTGGAACCGCTGTACAGTTCTTCTTCGATATAGCCGGACATCGACTCGTTGAACCACAGCTGGGTCTGGTCGAAGTTGCGGGTCTCAAAGGCGTCGGAGAAGCAGATGAGGTGCTGGAACTCGTGACCCAGCGTGCTCAGAATCGTCGTTTCCTGGCTGCTGTACAGGGTGTTGATGTTGATGATGGCGTGGTCGGTGTTAATGCCGTAGGTGTTCACTTCTTCTTCCGAGACTTCGGTGCTCAGGAAGAGGTCGTAGTTGCAGAAGAAGCCGGCAGTACCGTTGCGGAAGGGATAGAACATGATGTGGATTTTACCGCCATCCTGCGCATAACGATGTTCGCCGAAGGTGCCGGTGGTTTTGGAGTAGATGGTGTCGTCAAACGCCTGACCGTAATAAGCGGCGTCGGTGTCGGACAGGCTGTCGTCGTAGACCCACACATAGCAGTTCTCACCGGCATAGCGGCAATTAAACGTTGCCGAGGTACGAGCGGTCAGGGCGCTGTTGTAGCAGAAGAATTCACGGGTGTCGCCGACAGCATAGGTGGTGAATACCACATCGCCACGGGAAACCTCAGGCGTGATACCGGGGAAGTCCTTGTTGATAGCGCCCTGGTCGAACGGCTCGTAGTCCGGGCTCAAGGGCAAACCTTCGCCGCGGTTGATATCGATGTCGATGGATTCACGGATGTCGCCGGTGGAGAGCTTTTTGTTGGTGGTGACATCGGGATTGTAGATGTCGGGATTGTAAATCATCACGTAACTTACATTGGCATCGCCAAAGCCGGTGACGGTCTCATCGGGTTCTTCGCCCGGATCGGTGTTGTCACCATAGGAATCGTTCAGATCGTCGTTATCATCGTATTCGGGAGACGTCTTGTTATCGCCGCAGCCTGTAAACAGACACAGCGTCAGCGCGAAAACAAGCAGAAATGCTAACAGTCTTTTCATTTTACACATACCCCTCTTTTTATATTGTGAATGCCCTTAGTTGGACAATGTCACCGCGTTTTGTGCTTCATACAGCACGACATCCTCGGAGAAGGACAAGATTTTAAAGCGGAACGAAACGGACTTGGCGGCGGTGTTGTCATACAGTACCACCCAGGAAATCGTGCGCTGACCATTACCGACTTGTTCATCGACAGGATAGAGAGAGCAATCGTCGGGATCTTTGTATGCCACACCATCGATGACGATATCCGTAATGGTAAAACGGACATCTTGACCGCTGTTATTCACAAACGACAACTTCCAGTCGAGGATGTCGTCGGATTCTTTATTCTCGCCAATCAAAGCGATGCGAATGCCGTGCTCGTTATAGAGGACGGTTTTACCTTCGGCAAACTGGGAGGCTTTGCTGCCGGCGGAGTCCAGACGGATGGTGTGCCAGGTCACAGCGCCTTGTCCGAACCAGTTCGACCAGGAATTGCTGTTGATGCGCACGGCAAGCTTGGCGTCGGGGATGGAGACGATGCCGCGTTCCTCAAAATCGTCGTCGAACAGCGAAACATCGAAGTAGCTGTAACTCTTTCCGGGAAGCGTCAGCGAGGTCGTGGTAGGAACGAAAATGCCGCCCAACGATATGCCGTCGATGGAAACGGTGCGCTCGCTGTCTGCGGTGTTTTCGACCTTAAACGACACGTTGAGGTAAGAATTCGAATTGGCGGCACCCAATGTCTGAAGCGTCAGTTTGATACCGTCTTTCTCCAAAAGGGTCTGCTCGCTTGCGAACGCCCCCATAAACGGATCGGTGACGGTCGGAATCCCCGAGAGAAGCGACCCTTGAATCGGGACAGAGACGTTGTCGCCGAGTTCTACGATGACCTCTTGGTTGTGCAATATAGAATATCCTTTTACGCCGTGCGTGAGGTCTACGATAAACCGCATTGCGGTCAACTTGCTTACCACAGAGGCGGCGTCACCCAGCGAAAGTCCGCTTTCGTCAAGGAAGTTCTCGCCGGGTGCCAGATTTTCGAGTCCCAGCAAGGCGTCGTGGCAGTACAGACCGTCGTTGCAGAGCAGTTCGCTCAGCGATACCTGTACGTAGTGGTCGTTGTTGTTGACATAGCGGAACGCGTAACGGGTAGTGCCGTAGTAGTCCACCGTAGTCAGGTAAATCTCGACGTTTTCTTTATCCAGCACCTTGATTTCCTTGCCGGATTCCCACTTGGTCTCGATCGGCGCAGGAGGCGGCGTTTCCGCCTCGTACCATTCGCCCGATTCAATGGGCAGCAGTTCGGAACAGAAGCGGTTGCCCTGCGTATCTTCCACCTCAAACAGGAGGTAGTAGTTATCGCCGACCAACGGTGCATACACGAATTCCAATCCGTCGCCGACGGGGACAACGTTCATCGTATACACACTGGTGGGATCCCACTCCGAAATCGGATTGACGATACCGTTTTCGTTGCGGGTCAACAGGAGATATCGCTCATTGAGCATATGGTAGTAGTTCCACTCATCGATATCGATTTCTTCCGCTTTACCGTTGATGAGAGCCGTGGCATCGACATCGTAATCGTTGGGAAGCAATGCACTGACGGCGATGGATTTGGTCGTGGTGTTGACGGCGATGTTGAAGCGGCTGGAGAGTGTTTTTTGCTCCAACGTTTCCAGATAGTCGTCGAACATATAGGTGATGGGCAACGTCGACAGATTGGCGTAGGCGGTGTAACGGGTGATATCGCCAACCTTATCGTTTTCGCGCACGACAGGGAGGAAATACTCGTTAAGCGTTTTGTTTTTGGCGTAGATGACGGTGCCGTCAAACGCCGCAGTCAGCAGACCGCTTGTGGATTTCGTGACGCTCTGGCTGGAGAAAATGCGGGTGTATTGTCCCTCGGTTACCTTGCGCACAATGTAGTAGCGCGACTGGGCGTAGTTGTCCGCCTGCTCCGAGGTCAGCTGCATGGTGTAGCTGGTCTTGTTTTGCCGGACAGGGACAATGTTCTGCGTAACGGAAGCCAGTTTGTCCGAACGGAGCCACACGTCACCGTAAAGACCGAGATATTCGCGGTATTCCGGGAAAAGGCCCAGCTCGGTGTACGTATCGCTCCAGCTGTCGGTATAGTACTCTTTGTTGTAGAACGGATAGTACAGCGACATACCGCAGCAACCGGTGGTGTTGGTGGCGTTGTTAAGCACCATTTGAGAGATGACCTTCTGCAGTGCGGCGGTTTCGGTGGGATAGAGGTCGGAAAGCTGCGCCGCCATATCGTTCAGGTCAATCAGGTCGTATTCCGAACCGGTGCTGGCGCGTCCGAGCGCACGAGTCTGCACGCGGCGAGTGGTCAGCGCGTTGTAGGAGACATCGACATCACCCTTCGCCTTGGCAAACAGTGCGTCGATAGCGCTGCTGAGTTCGTCGGTCAGAGAAAGATTCATCACCGCAAGCGTGGTGTCGCGGTCGGTGTATTTTTTGGATTCAAAATACGCAAGGCAAGAATTCAGATAGTTGTCGGTGATTTTGCCGAGCAGGGCAGGGGTATCGTCGCTGCTGACTTCGGAGAGGAAACTGTAATTCCAGCCGAAAGCAGGCTCGATTTCCTGCGAAGCGACCAGGTAATCGGCGTGCTCGCTCCAGATGCACGCCAGCTCCGCCGACGACATCAGGCAGGCATCAAAGCCGACCCAATCCAGCTTGTTATCCGCTTTGAAAGGCGAGGCGTCCAGTGCGGTTTTCATTTCCCGCAAGGTCAGCGAATCGTTGCTGTACAGCATATCCTTGCCGTAACCGATAATCGGGCCGTTTCCGTGATCCCACATCACCAAAGCGAACCGATCGGCGGGATAGTTTTCATAACTGTAGTTCAAAAACTCACTCAGCGCAGGCGCTTCGCCCATCGAAGACGATTCAAAGGATGTCACCGTTTCAAAGCCGGAAGCGGTCAGCTTCAGCACATGGTTTTTGGTGCTGTCGGTGTAGTCGTTATACCACTTTTTGGCACCGCCGGTGTATACCAGTACGTTGACATTCGCCGCGTCGACGCCGCTGGCGAGCATTTCTTCCAAGTCGTCGGTACCGGCACCGGCTTTGCCCTCCAAATCCGAGCCGAGCATATACACCATCAGTGTGGTGCTTCCGCTTGCTGCGGCGGCAGGCGTTTCACCGCCGCCATCGGACGGGCTGAAAATCAAAAAAGCGGATATGGCAATTGCGGCGGCAGCCAGTACGGCAACCGTCGGAATCCAGACCGTTTTTTTAAGAAAGAACCGCATAACAAGTTACCCCCAAAACCCTCAAAAAGGCAGGCAGACTCAGCTGTGCTGAGTCTGCTTCCATTCCAGATAATCGTCGTAGGTCATCGTCTTGTCCACGATGGTGCCGTCCGCCTTGAATTCGATAATGCGGTTGGCGACCGTCTGAATGAACTGATGGTCATACGAGGAGAAGAGCACGTTGCCCTTGAACTCGATCAAGCCATCGTTGACGGCGGTGATGGATTCGAGGTCGAGGTGGTTGGTGGGCTGATCCAGCAGCAATACGTTCGCGCCGAACATCATCATACGCGAGAGCATACAGCGCACCTTTTCGCCGCCGGAAAGCACCTTGACAGGCTTAAGCACGTCATCGCCGGAGAACAGCATCTTGCCGAGAAAGCCGCGCAGGTAGGTCTCGGTGTTGTCCGAGGCGTACTGATTCAGCCACTGAATCAGGTTGAGATCGCAGCCATCAAAGAATTCGGAGTTATCCTTGGGGAAGTAGGACTGCGAGGTCGTGCCGCCCCACTTGAACGAACCCGAATCGGGAGTGATTTCTTCCATCAGGATGCGGAACAGCGCGGTGATGGCCAGTTCGTTTTCGCCGACGAACGCAATCTTGTCACCCTTGTTGACACGGAACGATACACGATCCAGCACGGTGGTATCGCCCTGCTTCAGACACAAATCTTCCACCGCCAGAATTTCCTTACCGGCTTCACGATCCATCGAGAAGCCCACGAAGGGATAACGGCGGGACGAGGCAGGCATTTCCTCGACCGACAGCTTTTCAATCAGCTTCTTACGAGAGGTAGCCTGACGGGACTTAGACTTGTTTGCCGAGAAGCGCTGGATAAAGTTCTGCAGCTCGCGGATTTTATCCTCAGCCTTCTTGTTCTGCTCGCGCATCAGCTTCTGCATCAGCTGGCTGGAATCGTACCAGAAGTCGTAGTTACCGACGTAGATTTTGATTTTGTTGTAGTCCACGTCGACGATATGTGTACACACGTTGTTGAGGAAGTGACGGTCGTGCGATACCACGATGACCGTACCGATGTAATCCATCAGGAAGTCCTCAAGCCAAGCGATGGAGGCGATGTCCAGGTGGTTGGTAGGCTCGTCCAGCAGGATGATATCCGGCTGACCGAACAGCGCCTGCGCCAGCAGGACCTTAACCTTTTCTTTGTCCGCCAGGGTGTTCATCGGCTGATACAGCAAATCCACCGACAG
The DNA here is from genome assembly GCA_045596745.1 of Acutalibacteraceae bacterium. Classification (GTDB taxonomy): domain Bacteria; phylum Bacillota; class Clostridia; order Oscillospirales; family Acutalibacteraceae; genus RGIG3009. The sequence continues at coordinate 19,464 of JAZODA010000027.1, read as the reverse complement.
ACCGAGACCCTGCAGAATCTGACCCGCTTCGGTTTCGGCTTCCCAGCCATTAAGCTCGGCGAATTCGCCCTCCAGCTCGGAAGCCAGCACGCCATCTTCTTCGGTGAAGTCCTCTTTGGCGTACAGAGCATCCTTCTGCTGGATGATTTCGTACAAACGGGGGTTACCCTGCAAAATGGTGTCCAGCACGGTGAACTCATCGAATGCGTAGTGGTCCTGCTTGAGCACCGACATACGGTTTTTCTTATCGATGATAACCTCGCCCGACGAGGGCTCCAGATCACCCGAAAGAATGCGTAAGAAGGTGGATTTACCGGCGCCGTTGGCACCGATCACACCATAGCAGTTGCCGGGTGTAAACAGCAAATTCACGTGGGTAAACAGGTTTTGTCCGCTGAAGTTAATTCCAAGATCCGATACGGTAATCATGGCGCCTCCCATAATATATAAAAAATTACCAAAACATTCTATCACACTTTTTTCGCCGTTGCAAGAGATGCGATGCATTCTCTGCGGGAAAATGACGCAAAAGTCGGTGTACGGTATCGGCTTTGGCGGTTTGCAGCAGTGGGGAGGTAAACGGCCACGGCAAAATCAGGCATCCGAGCGCGGAAAACCAGAAAAATTCGAGATACAAAAGCACCGGCACGCCCAATCGTTTTCTGACGATGCGGCGGGAGAGCGTTACCGCTTGGCGCAGGCTGCCTGTGTGCGAGAGAAGATAGGGAATGGGCAAGAGGCGAAGCAGCAGTATTTCCACCGCCACAAACGCACAAACGGTAAAAAGCAGGCCAAACGCAAAGCACGCCATTGCCACGATGGTGTCGGTCTGCGTGACGGCGGCGTCCCCGATGACCCGACTGCAGGCGAACAGGAATAACGCAGGTGTGTACAGCGGCACGCTCCACAACAGCCGTTCGCCCCACACGAGTGCGCGCCAGCCGACCGTTCGCAGATAGCCGTGGCGGTAATAGCGCCACAGCAGCGAAAACGCAGCGGCATCGCCGTCGGCGGTCAGAGTTTCAAAAAAGAATGCTCGCCCCGCTTTGAGTGGCGAGACGAGCATCAGGTCGGCAAACAGAACCAAAGCTGTAATCGCCACCGCGTGTCCCGGCAGCCACAATGACGCACCGAGCAATGCAAGCTCCGCCGCAAACACCGCGACCTGTACCGCCACGGCAGCGTGCCATTTCCCTTGCAGAAAGCGATTGGCTTTTGTCCGACTTGTAAATGTCACCGTCACATCACCCAAGAATAGTATGAGCGGTTGTGAGCGGTTTATAGCGTTCCTTTGCGGTGAAACAGGCGAAGCGTGCCTTTGCGCAGCATATCGAACGGAATCACCAGCGAAGCAAGCAGCACAATGCGAAACAGTTCCGAAGCGGTCAATCCCGCCGTGCGGAACAGCGCACCGCCGTAGTAAATCAAGGCGATTTGCACCGCCGTGATGCAGGTGAGGATCACCGCAAATGCAGGATTGCGGTGTAAGTGCGCCAGGAGGTTCAGTCGGGTGGTGCGCGCGTTGAAGCAGTTGAAGATGCCGCAGAAGATAAACAGCGCGAAGAAAGCGGTCATCCAGTACAGTGGCAGAACGTCGTAGCGAAACGCCGCGCGGAACGGTTCGTACTGCAAAAACGCAACGCACAGTGCCACGGTAAACCCACCGGTGCACAGAATCTGATTGAGCATATAGCGGTTGAGCACCGGCTCATCCCGTCGTTTCGGCGGTTCGTCCATATATTCGGGCAATGGCGGCTCTCCTGCAAAGGCGAGTCCTGCCAACGTGTCCATAATGATGTTAATCCACAGCATCTGCATCACCGTCACCGGTGCTTCCAGCCCAATCAGTGGCCCGATGATGGACACGCCCACCGCGCATAGGTTCATAGTCAGCTGAAAGACGATGAATTTGCGTATGCTTTTGAAGATGGTTCGTCCGTACAGGATGGCGTGCACGATGGAAGCAAAACGGTCGTCAAGAATGACGATATCGCCTGCCTGCTTGGCGACCTCGGTGCCGCTGCCCATCGCAAACCCGACGTCGGCTTTTTTCAGTGCAGGGGCATCGTTGACACCGTCGCCTGTCATTCCTGCCACCAACCCACACTCCTGCGATAGACGAATCAGACGGCTTTTATCGGAGGGCAACGCTCGCGCAATCACTCGCAGCTTTGGCAGCCGTCGCTTGATTTCCGCATCATCCAGCGCCGCCAGCTCGCCGCTGGTCAGTACCGCGTCGGCGGCATCGTTTATGAGCAACCCGGCGGCACGGGCAATGGCGGTGGCGGTTTCTTTGCTGTCGCCCGTCATCATCACCACCTGCACCCCAGCGCGGCGAACGGTGGCAACCGCCTGCCGCACTTCGGGGCGGAGTTCGTCTCGAAGTCCTGCCAGCCCCAGCAAAATCAGGTTGTCAGGGGTGTCGCAAAGCGGCTCGGTGGATACCGCTATCGCAATAAGCCGCACTGCCTGTGCCGCCTGCTCGCGTTCGCAGGCGAGAACCACACCTTTATCCGTAAAGGGCACCACCTTGCCATCGGCATTTAAGAAGCGACCGCACAGTGCCAGTATCTTTTCGGGTGCGCCTTTGTAAAGTGTCAGCCGCTTACAGACGCCGCCGTCGGGCGAGGGAAGGTCGCCGCCAAGTTCCGCACCCGACCATTTGCGGCTGCTGTCAAAGGGGATTTTCTGCGGGACGGTGTGGTCGGTACGCAGTGGTCGCCGCCCCATCACATAGGCAAGAAGTGCCCTCTCTGTGCCGTTTCCGCCGAGCAATTCTCTGCCGACAGGCTGACATTCGGTGTTGTAAAACCCCGACAGCCGCAGTAGTTCCCACCGCGTTTTTTGCGGATGCAGTTCTTCGGCGCGGCGGTAGGCGTGACCCTCAGGGTCGATAAACACCGTCACTTCGGGACGCCCTTTTGTCAGTGTGCCTGTCTTGTCGGTAAACAGAACGTTGAGGCTTCCCGAGGTCTCAATCCCCACGAGCTTGCGCACCAGCACCTGCTCTTTCAGCATTCGCCGCATATGGGAGGACAGCACCACCGTAATCATCATCGGCAGCCCCTCGGGTACGGCAACCACCACGACGGTCAGTGCCAAGGTGGCGGCGTGAAGCAGATTGCCAAACACCGTTTGCGGATTGGTCAGCGCGGCGGCGATGGCGCTTCCCACATAATCGTTTTCCATCACAAAGGCGCGGAACAAGTCGGCCAGTGCCACCAACCCTGCGGCAATAAACCCCAAACGGCTGAGGGTGGACGCCAACCCCTGAAGCCGCAGCTTCAGCGGACTTTCCCGCGTTTCTTCCTGCAACTCTCCGGCGAGCGAGCCATACACGGTGGCGTCGCCCACCTGCTCGATACGCATAACGCCCTCACCGGAACAGACAACGCAACCGCGAAGCAGCGCGTTCGGCGTGTCGGGGGATAACTCGGTGGCGCGATCGGGTCGCTTTTCCACCTCGCGGCTTTCGCCGTTGAGTGCCGATTGATCCACCCGTAACGCACCGCCGACAAGCCGTCCGTCGGCAGGAATGCGCTCGCCGCTTTGCAACAGCACGATATCGCCGACAACCAGTTCTTCCACCGCCGGCGCACACACGCGTCTGCCGCGAATGGCACGGCAACGGATGCCGGCGGCTTCCTCCTGCAGCTTCTCGAACGCGGCTTCGCTGCCGTATTCCGAAACGGTGGAGACAAAGGTGGCAAGAAACACCGCCACCGCAATGCCGACCGACTCATACCAGTCGTGATGGCGAAACAAAAACACCACGTTGATGGCCAGCGTGGCGAGCAGCACTTTGATGATGGGGTCACCGAAGTTGGAAAGAAACTGATGAAAAAATCCGCGCCGTTTCTGGCGTGTCAATCGGTTGCTGCCGTGTTCGCGGCGGGAGCGTAAAACATCGTTGTCATCAAGTCCCGCAAACTGCTTTTCCCACATCCGAACCGCCTCCTTTACGCTATCACCATATTCACAGCCTGTACAAAATAGACCGCTCGGCGTTTTCTCCCATACTTCGCCGAAACCTTTGTGATTCTGCCTACGGTATGCGACAGAAACGGCAGGGGACAAGCACTATAATGACAGTATCAAGATATGGTGGTGAAGAGAAATGAAAGACACAAAGTATAGCGGTAAAGCGGTTTCCGCGCGGGAAAAACACCCTCTTTCCGACACGGCGCGCCTACAGATTGCGTACGTCGTCGGTGGAGTTTTATTGGGGTTTTTGTTGCCGCGCGCAACGGTCTACGGCGGCGCATCGCCGTTCGGCATCGGTCTGGTGGCGGCGGTGTCGGGACCCGGTGCAATTCTCATCGGTATCGCGGTCGCGGTCGGTTACCTTTTGCAAGGCGAGGTGCTTCAGTACCTCGCGGCCATCGTCGCGGTGGTGGGCATACGCTGGTCGGTTGGCGGCTTCCGTCGGGTTGCCGCGGCGCGTTTGTTCCCGTCGGTGGTGGCGTTTCTTGCCTCGGTGGTAACGTCGGCGGCGCTTTTGTCGGAGGAAACACTTCCTCTGCTGGAGGTGTTGTCGCTGTTTTCCGAAGGGCTGCTTGCCGGTGGATTTGCGTTTTTTGCCGCAACCGTGGGACGCGAGATGACCGCCGAGGGGCGGCAACCGCTCTCGCGTGAGGCGGAGGTAAGTCTGGTCGTTATCGTCGCCGTGGCGATGATGGCGCTGTTTACTGTGGAGTTCGGCGGCATCGCGCCGGCGCGCGTGGCGGCACAGCTGTTGATTTTAATTGCGGCACGCATCGGCAATGTTGTCGGCGGTACGGCAGGGATTGTGTTCGGTGCGGCACTGTTGCTCAGCACTCCGCAGTATGCGTTTTTAGTTCCTGCATATGCGCTCGGCGGCTTGCTCGCAGGCGTGTTTTCCACTCAGGGCAAATGGTTCTCAGGATTGATGCTTTTGGTGGGTAATGGCATTGTTACGGTGCTGACCGACGATGTGGGAGCGGTACTGCTTTCCTTGTACGAAGCTGCGGCGGCGTGCGCGATATTCTGGGTGTTGCCGCCTGTTGCGGAAAGCGCCGTAGAACGGCTGTTTCGCACGTCTCGCCGCCTGCCGGAGGTACATTCCGCCCGCCGCGAGGTGGCGCTTAAAATGGAGCGTGCCGCACAGGCAATGGCGGAGGTGGCAGGCACGGTGGATGATGTCTCCGCACGGCTTGCGGGAATCGGCGCACCCGATGCAGGCAGTGTGTATCACGCGGCCGCCGAGGAGGTCTGCCGCGCCTGTCGCCATCGCGCGGAATGCTGGAATTTGCATTTTGACGATGTGATGCGATCTCTCAATCAGCTGACACCGCGCTTTGCCGAGCAGGAGAGTGTTTCGGCGGCAGAAGTCGAGGGATGGCTTGCTGACCATTGCCTCCGTCTTGAAGAACTGGTTGCACGCATCAATGTCGGCTTTCGTGAGTATCGGGTTCGCGAAAGCGCGTTTCGGCGGCTCAGTGAACTGCGTGCGGTGGTGACCGACCAATTTTCCTCCACCGCGCTGTTGCTGAAAGAACTGTCCGAAGCGGTAGCAGAGCCGCAGTGGATGGATGTAGCCACCGCGCGCCGTGTGCGCGATATGCTGGACAAGCAGGGAATCCGCACCAAAGAGGTGCTGTGCCGTGTCGGTGTCGGTGGCAATATGGAGCTGGAAATTCTGCTCGACGGTCGCTACCGCACACGCAATAAGGAGGGCTTTTGCCGCCGCGTTTGCGAGCTGTGCGGACGTCGCTTTGCACCGCCTGTGATGGATTACGACCAAAGCACAACGCGTATCTGCTTCACCGAAAGCCACACGTTCCGCGTTGTGGTGGGAAGCGCCCAGCTTCGCTGTCCCGGTGAACAGCTGTGCGGCGATGCGTACGAAAGCTTTCAGGACGGCGGTGGGCGTCAGCTCGTGGTGCTCAGCGACGGTATGGGCAGTGGCGGCAGAGCGGCGGTGGACGGCGCACTGGCGGCTCGCTTGGCGGCGCGATTGCTCAAAGCGGGCTTCGGGTTTGAAAGTTTACTGCGGCTGGTCAATACCGCCCTGCTTGCGAAATCGGGGGATGAAAGTCTGGCGACACTGGACGTAGCGGCGGTCAACCTTTTCAGCGGAGAGCTGGAACTGCTCAAAGCGGGTGCAGGCGTATCACTGCTTTATAGCCGCGGACGCGTCAGCCGTATTGACGAATCCTCCTTGCCGCTCGGCATTTTGCGTGAACTGAATTTTGCCCGCACAACCGACCGCCTTGCCGACGGCGACATTCTCATTATGATGAGCGATGGTGTCAGCGATAACGGCGTGGAATGGGTGGAAGAGCTGCTGCGTGATACCGAATGCTGCTTCAGCAGTATGCAGGGATTGGCAGAGCAGATTGCCGAGAGCGCACAGGAGCGGCTCACAGAAAAAGGCGATGACGTCACCGTCATCGCCTTGGGAGTGTATCGTATTCGATAAAGTTATTTTGCCCATTCGCGGCAGCGTTCCACCGCGCGCTTCCAGTCGTGCAACAGGCTGTCGCGCTCATCCGGGCTCATGGTCGGTTCATACCGCCGTGCCACCTTGTCGAACGCGGCAAGCTCGGCGGGGGAGCGATAGAGTCCTGCGCCCAACGCCGCCATAAACGCCGCGCCCATTGCCGTGGTTTCGGTCACGGTGGGCACTTCCACAGGAACGCGCAGAATGTCCGCCTGAAACTGCATCAGAAAATGGTTGTCGGCGGCACCGCCGTCACACCGCATAAACGGAATGACGCTGTCGGTGGTCTGTTGCATCAGGTCGAACAGCTCCGCCACCTGATACGCCGTCGCCTCCAGCGTGGCGCGTACAATGTGGTCACGGGTGGTCGCCCCGGTGATGCCAATCATCATACCGCGAGCGTAGGAATCCCAGTAGGGGGAAGCAAGCCCCGTAAAGGCAGGTACAAAATACACGCCGCCGTTACTGCCGGCACGAAGTGCCATTTCCTCGGTTTCGGCAACGTTGGTGATGATACCCAAACCGTCACGCAGCCAGCGCGTTGCCGCCCCTGCGATGTACACGCCGCCGTCCAGTGCAAAGGTGGTGTTTTCCTGCAACCGCCAGGCGACGGTGGGGAGCAGTCCGTTGTCGGAGACAATCGGCTTTTCGCCGGTGTTCATCAGCATAAAACAGCCTGTTCCGTAGGTGGTTTTCACAGACCTTTCGGTAAAGCAAGACTGCCCGAACAGCGCAGCCTGCTGGTCGTTGAGCATACCCGACAGCGGCGCTTTGATGCCGCAAAACGCAGCGGGATCGGTCTCGGCAAAAGCGCAGGCACTGTCATAAATCGTCGGGAGAATCGCCGCAGGAATGCCAAACAAATCGAGCAGCTCTTCCGACCACGAGCCGCGTTTTAAGTCAAACAACATGGTGCGCGATGCGGTGGAAGCATCGGTCGCATGCAGGCGACCACCTGTCATATTCCACGCCATCCACGCATCCAGATTGCCGGCGAGCAACCGCCCTTCGGCAAGCAATGCGTCGGCATCGGGCGTGTTGTCCAAAAGCCAGCGCAGCTTCAGCGCGCTGAAATACGAATCGACAGGCAACCCCGTAATACGGCGGATGCGCTCACCGTGCCGTGCCGCCAGTTCCTCGGCGGCCGCGGCGGTACGGCGGTCTTGCCAGACAATGACGTTGCCAAGAGGACGTCCTGTCAGACGATCCCACAGCATCACGCTTTCGCCCTCGTGGTCAAGACCGACACACAGCACCTGTTCCGGGGTGGCATCGGCTTTATCGAGAGCTTCGGCAACCGCTTCGCACACAACCTCCCAAACGTGGCAGGCATCGTGTTCCACAAAGCCGTCACGCGGGAAAATCTGCCGTATTTCACGATATCCGCGTGCCACAGGACACCATTGCTCGTCAAAGAGAATGGCGGCGACGCCGGAGGTACCCTGATCCAGACCCAGAACGTAGTGTTTCATAATAAAAACTCCTTACAAACAAAGCCATTTGGTAGGTTGCGCCTGCCAAATGGCTTGTTGTTTACAGATCGACGCGACCGCGGATTTCGCCGTTAAAAAACGCACGGATGTTGGCGGCCACTTCTTCAAGGCAGCGCACGCGCGCCTCGTAAGCGCCCCACGCCATATGCGGCGTAAAGCACACGTTATCCCGTCCGAGAAGTGCGTTGAACGGATGGTCGGCGGGGAACGGCTCGGTGGAGTAAACGTCCACGCCGAGACCGCCGATTTCGCCGTTTTGAACAGCCTCCGCCACCGCTTCTTCGTCGGTCACCGCACCGCGGGCGACGTTGATGAGAATGGCGTTTTTCTTCATACGGGACAACCGCTTACGGTTGATGATAGCACGGGTCTCATTAGTCAGCGGCACGTGAACCGACAGAATGTCCGACTGCTCGCACAAGGTGTCAATGTCGGTTACTTCGCGGTCGGCGAGCGGCGTGCGTTTGCACACCAGCACGCGACAGCCAAGCGCTTCCGCCACCGCCGCCACACGGGCACCGATGTTGCCATAGCCCAGAATACCCCACGTCTTTCCGCGCAGCTCGTAAAACGGCGGATTCAGGTGGTTGGGCATACCGCTTGCGGTGTACTCGCTGCTGTCGACGTACCGTTTGAACGCGGGGAGACGGTTGGCAAGCGACAGCGCCATCGCGACCGTCACCTGCGCCACCGAGTCGGTGGAATACCCCACGACGTTGCACACCGCAATACCGCGGCTGCGGCAGTAGTCCAAATCGACGTTGTCCACACCGGTGGCGGTGACGCAAATCAGCCGCACACGACCGGTGTCGGGGAAGGTCGAGGGATTGATTTTCACCTTGTTGAGAATCAGCACCTCGCAACCGACAGCGCGTTCTGCCAGTTCTTCGGGGGTGCGGGTCAGCTCGTAACGGTGAACCGTGCCGAATTCGTCAAAGAGCGACAAATCAATGTCGTCGTTAAGGGTTGCCGCATCCAGAATGGCCAGCTGCATCTCAGCGCACCTTGTCGGCAACTTCCTTGAGTGCCTTGGCGACAAACTCATCCGTCGTCATGGTGCCGATGTCGCCGTCCTTACGGGAGCGGACAGACACCAGACCGGCTTCCGCTTCGCGTTCGCCGATGATGAGCATATACGGTACTTTCTGCATCTGTGCTTCGCGAATCTTGTAGCCGATTTTCTCGTTACGCATATCGGTTTCGGCACGCAGACCGTACTTCTTGAGTTCTTCGGTGATTTCCAGCGCCTTGTCCATCATCTTCTCGGACAGCGGCAGCACGCGCACCTGTTCGGGAGCCAGCCAAAGCGGGAACGCACCGGCGTACTTCTCAATCAGGTAGGCAAGCGTACGCTCGTAGCAACCGAGCGAGGTGCGGTGGATGATGTAGGGACGCACCTTCTGACCGTTCTGGTCGATGTAGGACATATCGAACTGCTCAGCCAGCAGCTGGTCGACCTGGATGGTCACGATGGTGTCTTCCTTGCCGAACACGTTCTTGTACTGGATATCCAGCTTCGGACCGTAGAAAGCGGCTTCGCCGACGCCGACGGAGTATTCCACGCCGAGGTCGTCGAGGATCTTCGCCATAATGCTCTGCGCTTCGTTCCACTGCTCTTCGGTACCGATATACTTTTCACGGTTGTCGGGATCCCACTGGGAGAAGCGGAAAGAGCAGTCCTCCAGCATACCCACGGTATCCAGAATATATTTCGCCAGCTCCAGGCAGCCCTTGAACTCTTCTTCCAACTGGTCGGGGCGCAGGATGAGGTGACCTTCGGAAATGGTGAACTGACGCACACGAATCAGGCCGTGCATTTCGCCGCTGTCCTCGTTACGGAACAGGGTAGAGGTTTCGCCCAGACGCATCGGCAGATCGCGGTAGGAGCGCATACGGTTGAGGAACACCTGATACTGGAACGGGCAGGTCATCGGGCGCATGGCGAAGCACTCTTTGGTTTCGTCATCGGGGTCGCCCAGCACAAACATACCGTCACGATAGTGATCCCAGTGGCCCGAGATTTTGTACAGGTCGCTCTTGGCCATCAGCGGCGTCTTGGTCAGCAGGTAGCCGCGCTTTTGCTCCTCGTCCTCAATCCAACGCTGCAGCAGCTGCACAATACGCGCACCCTTCGGCAGCAGAATCGGCAGACCCTGACCGATAACGTCCACCGTGGTGAACAATTCCAGCTCACGACCGAGCTTGTTGTGGTCGCGCTTGCGGGCTTCTTCCAGCTTCAGAAGATGCTCTTCCAGCTCGGAAGCCTTGGGGAAGGAGATGCCGTAGACGCGCTGCAGCATCTTGTTGTTGGAGTCGCCGCGCCAGTAAGCACCCGTAGCGCTGAGCAGTTTTACCGCCTTCAGGCGACCGGTATCCATCAGGTGAGGACCGGCGCACAGGTCGGTGAAGTCGCCCTGGCGATAGAAAGAGATTTCCGCATCTTCGGGCAGGGCTTCAATCAGCTCCACCTTGTACGGCTCGTCCTTCATAAACTCAATCGCTTCGGCGCGGGGCAGGGTAAAGCGCTCCAGCGGCAGTGCTTCCTTGATGATTTTCTTCATTTCCGCTTCGATGGCGGTCAAATCCTCGGCGGAGAAGCCGGCAGGATGGTCGAAGTCATAGTAGAAGCCGGTATCCACCGACGGACCGATGGTCAGCTTGGTATCGGGCCACAAACGCTTGACAGCCTGCGCCATCACGTGCGACGTGGTGTGCCAGTACGCCTTCTTACCGTCGGGATCGTCAAACGTCAGAATCTCCAGTTTGCAGTCTTCGGTCAGTGCCGAGCGCAGATCCACCACTTCGCCGTTGACGCGGGCGGCACAGGCGTTGCGGAACAGACCCATGGACAGTTCGCGGCAAAACGCTTCGACCGTCGTAGCTTCGGTCTGGCAGACATTGCCGTCTTTGAGGGTGATATTGATCATAAGGTTCTCTCCTTTCGATTTACAAAAACAAAAGCCCCGTCCCGACAAAGGGACGAGGCAATACTACCACGTGGTTCCACCCAATTTCCGCAGAGAAACTCTGCGCTTTAACCGCCGATAACGGGGCGAACCGGCTTTCTTTTGTCATATGACGCCCGAAAGCGCTCCGGGGTGGTAACTCTCTGCGTTTTCTTACATCCTTTTCAGCAACCGGATGCTCTCTGAAAGAAAAGCCGGGCAGACAGCCGTCCCCATCAACACGTTACCGTTTAATGGTATCATTCCGACAGCGGTTTGTCAAGATGTATCTTTCCGTATTTAGGGGTAGTCTGTCTTCTTTTTGAGATTAGCGGTTGACTTTGTCGTAGAAGTGGACTAAAATAATATAAATATAAGTATTTTTTGACAGGAGGTGTATGCCATGCGTTTTCGGCGCTGGAAAACGGCCGTTGTCTGCGTGGCATTGGTCGGTTTGCTGACAGGCTGCAACGCAATCGGTCTGAATGTGGAAACCCAGCTGACTCCCCCGGACGGCGGCGGTGAACAGGATGCGATTCGTGAAGCACTGGATGCGTACATCAGTGCACATACCGCAAGCGGCGAGACCACCGATTACACACTCAAATATCCTTCCTCTGGAAAATATTTGTCGGCGTTTATTACGCTGGATCAAGTCAGCGAGCATACGATTTTGTCGCCCGACTCGACAAACGAAACCGAGACGGAAGAGAAAGTCGAGAACGTTCCCGACACGGCGCTTGCGTTCTATCGACGCAATACGACGGATTCGTCGGTGCATATCAATCTCTTGCGCCGTAAAACCGATGGCTCCTGGTCTTCGGTAGCGGATGTGGAGGGACGCGGCGAATCGGTCAACCGTGTGGAGTTCGGCGATTTGGATGCGGACGGCACGCCCGAGCTGCTCATCGGCTGGCATCTGTACAACTCCAGGGATTCCCGCTTGGCGATTTACGATATCAGCAGCAACCTGACCGAGCGCTCCTTCAGCGCACCGTACACCGATTTGGTGGTGGGTGACATCACCGCCGACGGTGCGGACGATTTGCTGCTTCTGTCGCTGACCACCGGTGTGCGGATGGCTTCGGTGCAGATGTTCTCCTACGGAAAGGACGGCGTTGTCACCACGGATCATACCATGCTCGACAGAGGTATCGTATCCTTCGGCGAATATACGCTGGCCAAGCTCGATACCGATGTTAACGGTGTGTTTGTGGATTGCAATAAAGAACAAGGTGCGGTTGTCACCGAGCTGATTTGTTGGGAAAACGGCAAGCTGAAAGCTCCGCTTTGCGATCAGGAACAGCAGATTAACAGCGCGACAGCCCGTGAGTTTGCCATCGCCAGCCGTGATATCGACGGCGACGGTGTGCTGGAATGGCCTGTAACGACCCGTATGCCCGGCTTCGAAGAAACCGTTGCCGCCAAAACACTCTGGCGTGCGGAATGGTGCTACTGGGATCACGCGGCACAGCAGGTCAAGACGGAGTTCAAAGCGCTTATCCCTGCGGACGACGGCTATATGCTGCGCCTGAAGGATGAGTGGACGGCGCTTCCTGCCGCGTATAATGTCAGCAGCCATGTGCTCACGATGTACAAGGACGCGGAAAGCGGTGAATGGCTGTTCCGTATCGGTATGTTCACGCTCGACAAAAAAGATGAACTTCCGACCGGCTATGTCCTGCTCGGCGAGACCGAAAGCGCGTGCTTCGCGGTGTGCATTGCCGAGGGCGTAACCGATATCTCGGTTGAGGAATTCAACCACTTATTCTATCAGTTGCCGAAGGAGGAATCCTGATATGAGCTGCATTTTGTTGTGTGAGGATGAGGCTGTCATCCGCGAATTTATTGTGATTCATCTGCATCGCGCCGGCTTTGATGTGCTGGAGGCGGGTTCTGCGGAGGAAGCGCTGGAGTTGTACGAAAGCAACCGTTCCCGTGTCCGTGTGGCGCTGCTTGATTTGATGCTGCCCGGAATGGATGGCTTTGAGCTGTGCGAGCGGTTGCGCCGTCAGGATGCCACGTTGGGTATTATGATGCTTACCGCCCGTTCGCAGGAGCACGAAAAAGTGCGCGCGCTGCGTCTGGGTGCGGATGACTATGTTACCAAGCCGTTCAGCCCCTCGGAGCTGATTGCTCGCGTGGAAGCACTGCTTCGCCGTGTTTCCGCAAGCGATGTCCCCACGTATCGTGAAGAGATTGTTTCCGGCAAGTTTGCGCTGAACCTGCGCAACCGCTCGCTCAGCCGTGCGGATACGCTGATTGAACTCACGCAGGTGGAGTTCCAGATTATGGAGTACTTTATGACCCATCCGGGCGAGCTTTTGTCCCGTGCGGACATTCTCAGCCGTGTGTGGGGTGAAGACCACTACGGCGAGGATAAGATTGTGGACGTCAACATCCGTCGTCTGCGTATGAAGGTGGAGGACGATCCCTCCGAGCCGCAGCATATTATGACGGCATGGGGTAAGGGTTATCGCTGGGAGCCCTGAAAACCGCACGAAAGAAGTGACAGGGAATGCTATTTAAAAAAGTAACACGGCGCTGGCTGGTCAACGGCCTTGGCGTGGTTGCTATATTGCTGCTGATTCTGGAAATCGTGGCGGCGTTTGTCATCCGTGGGTATTACTACGAGCAGGCGGAGCATAGCCTGTATACCCGTGCCCGCTCGTTTTCGGATATGCTCAGCTCCTATGCCGATCAGGATGGCTGGGACTTTGTCGGCAGCGCACGCGACTATATGGAAGCTTTTCCCGACAAGGAAAAGATGGAATTCCAGATTCTGAATGCCGGTGGCACAGTGCTGGCCAGCAGCACCGGTTTTTTGCCCGAAACGGTCGGCCCGGAGGATTTTCATCAGGCGCTGCAGGCGTATGCCGTCGGCGAGGGTGAACCCAAGGGCGTCTGGATTGGCGAAAGCGAAGCCGGACAAAAGGTATTGGCGCTGACACTCCTTGTGGTGGACGATGCCGGTACGGTGCATGGCGCGATTCGTTATCTGGTGGCACTGGATAAGGTGGACGCGCAGATTGTGGTGCTTATCTCGATTATGATTGCGTTCGGTCTGGCGGTTATCTTCTTCGTGATGCTGTCCAGCGCGTATTTCGTCAGCAGCATTCTGCGTCCGCTCGGCGAGATCGGCGCAACCGCCAAGAAGATTTCGCAGGGCGACTATTCCTGCCGCATCGAAAAGCATCATAACGATGAAATCGGCGAGCTGTGCGATACCATCAACGAAATGGCGGCGGAAATCGAAAGCGCCGATGAACTGCAAAACGAGTTTATTTCGTCCATCTCTCACGAGCTGCGCACGCCGCTTACCGCCATCAAGGGCTGGAGCGAAACGCTGCGTGACGAGACGATGCGTGACGACGAACTGCTGACCAAGGGCCTTGCCGTTATCAGCAGCGAGGCAGAGCGGTTGTCGGGTATGGTGGAGGAGCTGCTGGACTTCTCGCGCCTCCATCAGGTCAAGGAAATTGCTCCGCACGAGCAGATTGACGTGTTTGCCGAGGTGCAGGAAGCGGTCTTCCTGTTCCGTGATCGCGCACAGAAAGAGGGCATCGACCTGCAGTGCGTCGAGCAGGAAACGCTGCCGCCTGTTATGGGTGACCGCGACCGCTTGCGCCAGGTGTTTACCAATATTCTGGACAATGCGCTGAAGTATTCCAGTCCGGAAAACGGTATGGTGCGCGTGGATGCCGCAACGGTGCAGGATGGCGTGCAGATTGTGTTCAGCGATAACGGCATCGGCATCTCGCCGAAGGATTTGGTTAAGGTTAAGCAAAAGTTCTACCGTGCGAACAATCAGAAGCCCGGTTCAGGCATCGGTCTTGCCGTGGCGGAGGAAATCATCCAGGCTCACGGCGGTACGCTGGAGCTGGAAAGCACGGAGGGGCAGGGTACGGTTGTGACCGTCACGCTGCCGGTTATCAAGGAGGAAGAGAATGTCTGAGCAAAAACAGCCGCTTTCCTGCCCGGCAGTGAAAGCGTCCATCGGCGGTCAGGCGCTCATCGAAGGTATTATGATGCGCGGCCCGAAGAAAACCGTGATGGCGGTGCGCCACACCTCCGGTGAGATTGTCACGGAGGAATGTGCGGTTGCCGCTCCCACCGAGCGTCCCCGCATCTGGAAGTGGCCGTTGCTGCGTGGCCTGTACGGTATGGTGGAGTCGCTTCGCGTGGGCTACAAGTGCCTGATGCGTTCCGCCGAGCTGGCAGGTCTCGAGGAAGAGACCAAGGAAGTCGCCAAAAACGAAAAATCGCAGAAGCTGCTGATGAGCCTGCTGATGGTTGTCAGCACCGTGCTGGGCGTTGCGCTGGCACTGGGTCTGTTTATGTACCTGCCGTCGCTGCTGTACAATCTGATGGCAGGCGCGATTGACGGCGCCGCAGGCGGCACGTTCTGGATGGACAGCGCGATTCTTCGCGGTGTGTTTGAGGGTGTACTGCGACTGGCGCTGTTCCTGGCATACCTGGTTGCCGTGACGTTGATGAAGGACATCCGCCGTACGTTTATGTACCACGGTGCCGAGCATAAGACCATCTTCTGCTATGAGCACGGCGAAGAGCTGACGGTGGAAAACGTCCGCCGTCAAAGCCGTTTCCACCCGCGCTGCGGCACCTCGTTTTTGGTGCTGACGCTGATTGTGGGTATGATTGTCTCCATCTGCATTCAGATTCAGACGGTGTGGCTGCGCGTGGTTGTCAAGCTGGCGCTGCTGCCGCTGACGGTGGGTGTCGGCTACGAGCTTATCAAGCTCGCAGGCCGTAAAGACAATCGCTTTACACGGTTCATTTCCGCGCCGGGTCTTTGGATTCAGCGCCTGACGACGAAAGAGCCGGATGACTCGATGATTGAAATCGCCATCGCCGCCTTTGTGCCGGTGATGCCGGAAGAAGAAACGCAGGAAGAAACGAACGATGACAGTAACTGAACTGTACAACTGCATTCGGGAACAACTCGAAGCGGGCGGGTGTGACTCGCCCGCTTTTGACGCGCGCTGTTTGCTGGAAGACCTCGGCGGTGTCGGGCGTGGCGGCGTGGATTTCTGCGGCGCAAAAGTACTGTCGGACGAGGTGCGAGAGCGGGTCTTGACCGCCGCCGCTCGTCGGGCACAGGGCGAACCGCTGCAATATCTGCTCGGCACGTGGGACTTCCTGTCGCTGACACTGGAGGTGGGCGAGGGGGTGCTCATTCCGCGCCCCGAAACCGAGCTGCTGTGTGAATTTGCCGCCGAACGGCTGCAGAAAACCGAACGCCCTCGTGTGCTTGATTTATGTGCAGGCAGCGGTTGCGTCGGTCTGGGATTGGCGTCGCTTTGCCCGACGGCACAGGTCACCGCGGTGGAAAAATCGCCGCAGGCTGCCGCGTATCTGCGGCGTAATCTCGCGCGGTATCCGCTGCTTGCCGTGACTTTGGGAATGGCGGATGTTCTCACCGACCACGCGCGTTTTCCCGAAGAGCTGGATGCGATTTTGTCCAATCCGCCGTACATTCCTGCCGCGGATTTGCCCGACCTGCAACGGGAGGTGCAGCACGAGCCGCCCATGGCACTGGACGGTGGGGAGGATGGACTGACTTTCTATCGCGTTATCGCGAGCGAGTGGACACGTCACCTGCGCCGCGGAGGTTTTGTTGCGGTGGAAATCGGCATCGGTCAGGAAACGGACGTTATCCGCCTGTTTGAAGAGGCGGGTTTGTCCGAGGTCGGCGCGCTGCGCGATTTTGCCGACATTCCCCGTGTGGTATACGGCGTACGCGCATAATCATTCAGTACTTCAAATAAATGCTTGCATTTATGCAATGCGCATTGTATAATATAGGTATCCAATCCAAATTTTGAGGAGGTAATTGTTATGAAAAAGTTTTTGGCACTGCTTCTGGTAGCGGTAATGGTCTTCTCTTTTGCCGGCTGCAGCAAGGCTGCAACGGTCAAAGTGGTCGAAATCGACCTGACCGATGAGCTGTACGCTTTCGGTGTGGATAAGGATCAGCCCGAACTGCTGGAAGATGTTAACGAGTTCATCAAGAAGATTATGGACGACGGTACGTTCGACACGATTTGCGACAAGTACTTCGGCGAAGGCACTCCCGCGCCGGTTACTTCCGCTGAATTGGACGAAAGCAAGGATCAGCTGGTCGTCGTGACCAACGCCGAGTTTGCTCCGTTCGAGTACAAAGAGGGCGACAAGTACCTGGGTATCGATATGGAAATCGCTTCCCTGCTGGCGAAAGAGCTGAACAAGGAACTGGTTATCCTGAACGTGGACTTCGATGCGGTTTGCCTGCACGTTGGCCAGAAGAAGGCGGACATCGCGATGGCGGGTCTGACCATCTCCGAGGATAGAAAAGAGCACGTGACCTTCACGGATTCTTACTACACCGCTTCTCAGCGCATCATCGTCAAGGAAGACGACGAGACCTTCAAGGATTGCAAGACGGTGGAAGATGTCGAGAAGATTCTGAAGGGCTACGACGACAAGACCAAGGTTGGCGTCCAGAACGGCACCACCGGTGAGATTTACTGCAAGGGCGATGCCGATTGGGGCTTCGACGGCTATGGTATGGACGTCAAGGGCTACAAGAACGGCGCTCTGGCTGTGCAGGATATGATCAACGGCAACCTCGACCTGGTCATCATCGACGCCGCTCCCGCTGCGCGCATCGTTACTTCCTTCAACGAGAAGGCGTAAGCACTCACCAATCATAAGGCAGATACTTCACCGGCAACGGTGAAGTATTTGTTTGTATAAAGGGTTGATCTCATGGGTAATTTTGATAAAAAGTTTGAAGCCTTCTGGACCAGCTTCATCGAAGACGGTGCATACCGCGAAGTGCTGGAAGGCTTGCAGAACACGGTGCTCATCGCCGTTATGGGTCTGCTTATCGGCACGCTCATCGGTACGCTGATTGCTGCCGCGCGTGTGATGCCGAAGTATCGGCTGTTGCCGCGTGTGCTGGATAAGATTTGCGGTGTGTATGTGTCCTTCTTCCGCGGTACGCCGATTGTGGTGCAGCTGCTACTTTTCTACTATGTGCTGCTGCCCTCCATGGGCGTGCGGATTGATTCGCTGACAGTGTCCATCCTCGTGTTCGGTCTCAACAGCGGCGCATACATTTCCGAAATTATGCGTGGCGGTATTCTGTCAGTCGACCACGGCCAGATGGAAGGCGGTCGTGCGATGGGTCTTAGCTTCTCGGCGACTATGCTGAAGATTGTTATTCCGCAGGCGGTCAAGAACAAACTGCAAACGATGGACAACGAGTTCATAACAAAAATTAAAGAAACCTCGGACGTCAGCTTCGTCGGTGCGCTGGATCTGTACAAGGCGTTCAACAGCATCGGTACGAGCAACTACGAATGGATGGTGCCGTTCCTTGCAATGGCGCTCATCTACATCGTCCTGGTTATGCTCATTACGCTGGGCATCAAGCTTTTGGAAAGGAGATTGAGGAAAAGTGATAGAAGTATGTAATCTCCACAAAAGCTTCGGTGATTTGCAGGTTCTCAAGGGCGTTGACCTGGTCATCGAGCAGGGTGAAGTCGTGGTGCTGATCGGCCCCTCCGGTTCGGGCAAGAGCACGCTGCTTCGCTGCTTGAACTGTATGGAAGACCCCACCTCCGGTCAGGTGCTGTTCCACGGCGTGGATTTGACCGACCTCAGTGTGGACATCAACGTGCATCGTCAGAAGATGTGTATGGTGTTCCAGCATTTCAACCTGTTCAACAACAAGACGGTTCTGCAGAACCTGACACTGGCGCCCATCTACGTTGCCAAGAAAAAGGCGCGTCGTGCCAAGCGGCTGAAGTTCTTCAAGAAGCCTTACGAAGCGGCGGATTTGCTCTCGAACAAAGAGATTCGCGAAGTGGCGGAAGCCGAAGCGTTCAAGCTGCTGGATAAGGTCGGCTTGCGCGATAAGGCGAATGAATATCCCTCCAAGCTCTCCGGCGGTCAGAAGCAGCGCGTGGCGATTGTCCGCGCTCTGGCGATGAACCCGGACGTGATGCTGTTTGACGAACCCACCTCGGCGCTCGACCCTGAAATGGTCGGCGAAGTGCTGGAGGTTATGCGTGAACTGGCGCGTGACGGTATGACCATGGTCATCGTCACCCACGAAATGGGCTTCGCCCGCGAAGTCGGTACGCGTGTGTTGTTCCTCAACGATGGCGTCATCTGCGAGCAGGGAACCCCCGAAGAGGTGTTCGGTGCGCCGAAACACCCCCGCACCCGCGAGTTCCTCTCCAAGGTGCTCTAAAGCGCAACAAAACAGGGATTGTGTCGAACGATCCCTGTTTTTTCTTTGCAAAACCCCTTGACACCACCTGCCGAGTATGCTATACTCTAACTGTTCTGAGGAACAGATATCGCGGGATGGAGCAGGGGTAGCTCGTCGGGCTCATAACCCGAAGGTCGGTGGTTCGAATCCATCTCCCGCAACCAGTTAGGAAGGACTGCTAAACATCGGTTTAGCAGTCTTTTTTTGCCCATTTTTACCATTGGGATCTATTCGTAAGTATTCGGATTTAGTGGATGTAATCCGGTCTATTTGGTCGGCACG
>JAZODA010000026.1:0-2307 GCA_045596745.1 Acutalibacteraceae bacterium | reverse complement strand
GAAGACCAATATGAAGATGGCGATGGACGAATCCGACGCCACCATCGCCGATTTGATGATGAGTGGGTGCGATATGGGTGTCAAGTCCCTTTCTCGCTATCTCAACCAGTATGCCGCCGCCGACGAGGTGTCCAAGGACATTTGCAAGCGCCTGATTAAGCTGGAGGAAAAACTCAGCAAACAGATGCGGGATTATTTGTAACAAAAAAGAGCCTGACCAAGCGGTCAGGCTCTTTTTGTTATTGTAAAAGGGATAAAAATCGCTGTAAAAACGGTAAACCTCTGTGGTTGCGGCGTCGTTTGCCCCTGTGCTATACTATGAGCAGAGAAAGGAGCGTGTTTCTATGCAACACAGTACCATTGGACAAAAACACGGCGCAGGACGCATCGTGCGAGTCGTCTGCCGCAAAAACCCTGCAGCAGAACAAATGTCGATTCAGGGAGAGTGTTTCCTGTTACTGATTATTACCCACGGCACAGCCGCCTTTTCTGCCTATGGGCGAGAGGTGACCGCATCAGCACCCTGTCTGTTATGCTTTGACGAGAGCGAGAATCCGCAATTGCTCCGCAGTCAGGATTTGCAGTGGTGGGGCGTTTGGTTTCATCCCTCGTTTCTAAACGTTAATCTAAATTTTGCCGCCTTACGGGATGAGGGTTTTAGTGAGGTGGCGGCACAGCACGATTTTTTCCTGCTGCGGCCTTTTTTGACTCGCGCAGCGCCGCTTCCGTTGACCGATGGGCATCGGGCCGTGTTGGAAAATCGCTGCCTTGCGTTACGCCGTGAATTGACCGAGCAACCGGATTGGTATTGGCCTTGCCGTGCTCGTTCTTACGTTATGGAGATGCTGATTGCGCTGGAGCGATTGTGCGATTGCGTGTCGGCAGAGGAAGCGCAGGCGGTGGCACGGGAAGCCGTAATGTATTTAGAAACCTATTACGACCGAGAAATCACGCTGGACAGCCTTTCGGCACATTGTGGTGTCAATCGCACCACGTTGAGCCGCTGTGTGCAGGAAATTACGGGAATGACTCCCCGTGAGTATCTGCTCTGTCATCGGATGATGGTGGCCAAAAAGCATTTGGCGTTTACCGATGTACCTATCAAAGAGATTGCCCACCGTTGCGGTTATAAAACGGTACAGCATTTCGGACGTGCATTTCGTGAGCACGAGGGAATTACGCCGGCTGCTTACCGCATCCGCGCCGTAGAGCGGCGCCGTGAGGAATTACAGAGAAAGGATGGCGAAAACGGATGAAAAGATGGATAGCACTCCTGTTGGGTACTGCACTGTTGCTCGCTGTCGCAGGTTGCGGTGCGCCGAAAAAGCAACAAGCCGGGACACCACCATCTGACAGCGAGGCATCCGAGACCATCCGTCCACACAGTCTGGCACCATTTCGCTGCGAAACGGTATATGTGCCCTCTTCGGTGAGGGGGTGGTTACCGGAGATTGCCGTGGTGGACGATCAATTGTATTATCTATGGGCCGAAGCATCCAGCGAGGATGATGGCAGGAAAACCGAAGAGCATTTGGACGTAATGAATATGGCAACGGACAGCGCATGGAGACGTATGTCGGATGAGAATGAAGTCGAGCGAATAAAGACGGAGTTGCGTACCGAAAGCCAAAGCTATAATCCGCTGTATGAAGAGATTGGTCGATTTGTTGTGTACTCGGATGAACACAACGATTTCTATCTTATGGACACCGAGACGGATCGGCGGATGAATTTACAGTTGAACTTAGAGGATTGGCGTCGTTTTTCCACTGACCATAAAACCTACTTTGCATTTTTATCTGCATTTTCGATTACGGTAGATGGAGAATTCGTAAATGAAATTCGTTATTATGAGTTGAATGGGAATTGATGCAAACAGGAGGAGAATGGGGTGAAACGAGTCGTAGCGGTGTGTTGTGTTCTTACGGTGTTGTTGAGTTTATGCGACTGCCAAGGGGGTGCGCCTCATTCTGAAACAGGCACCCAGACAGATGCGAGAAACAGTAGTCCTTACTTATCCATTACGGTGTCGGAATACAACGATATGGTAATCACGGTGTACAGTTTAGATTTGGAAAGTAATAAAGTTGAGAATGTATGGTCGTTTGAGAGAACCGCCCAATATCCGTTAGCCACGTATAGTCGATACGATAACTCGGTTTACTATACCCAAAGGGTAGAAAATGGTGCGACCGGAAAAGGGGATCAGTTGTTTTCGAAAAACCTTTCCACGGGAGAAATCTTGCAAATGTCGGAAGAACTGTTCGGCGTTAATTATATCATTCCTTTGGATACCGATCGCATCGT
>JAZODA010000025.1:0-34525 GCA_045596745.1 Acutalibacteraceae bacterium | reverse complement strand
AAGAAGATGATCCAGGCTTACGAGCAGGGTCTGAAATAATCACCGAAACCGAGAGACGCCCGAGGAATTCCCTCGGGCGTCATTTTTATGGCAAAAAAATGTCAAAAGTTTTGCAAAATCTCTTGACAAATGCGAAATTTGGGGTATAATAAGTCCTGCTTGCAACAGCGAGCGCAATTTTGCGGAATTGTGTAAAGGTAGCACGAGAGTCTCTGAATCTCTTTGTCTAGGTTCGATTCCTAGTTCCGCAGCCAAAAGCTCCAAGCCAATCGGCTTGGAGCTTTTTTACTTCACAAATGTATTGTGTTCATCCGAAAATCGTGGTACAGTAAAAGTATCACGCAAAAAGGGGTTCTGACTATGAATCGTACACTGCCCGAAACGGTTATTTCCTGTGACTTGTGCATCATCGGCGGCGGTCTGTCCGGCTCGTTTGCCGCGCTGGAAGCGGCGCGTCACGGCACCAAAGTCGTGCTGATGCAGGATCGTCCGATGCTCGGCGGCAACGCCTCCTCCGAGGTGCGTATGTGGGTGCGCGGCGCCAAAGGCACGTACGACCGCGAAACCGGTCTGATTTCCGAGTTTGAGGAGCGCAACATCTACTACAACCCCACCTTAAACCATTCGCAGTTGGATGCCACGCTGTACGGTATGCTGGCAGAAAACGACAACATCACGCTTCTTCTGAACACCACCTGCCTGGATGCCGCCTGCGAAAACGGCCGCATCACGTCGGTGACCGGCTGGCAGCTGACGACATACACCTATTATACTGTCCGCGCCTCGCTGTTTATGGATTGCTCGGGCGACAGCATTTTGGCCCCGCTTGTCGGTGCGGAATACCGCCACGGACGCGAGGCTCACGAGGAATTTGACGAAACGCTGGCACAGGATGTGGCAGACACCCGCACAATGGGTATGTCCATCATTCTCGCCGCACGCGAGACCGACCATCCGGTGAAATTCACACCTCCGCCGTTTGCCAACGTCTACCCCGACGACTCCTGCTTTGAGGGCGACGCCCTGCAGACCGAGCATCATCTCAACCGCAGCCACACCATCGCCACCAGCGGCGGTAACCTGTGGTGGGTGGAGCTCGGCGGCGAGGGCAACAGCATTCTGGATTCCGACCGCGTACGCAAAGAGCTGCTCGCCTCGATTTACGGCGTGTGGGATCACATCAAAAACTACGGCGACCACGGTATGGAAAACTGGGAGCTGGAATGGGTCGGCTTCCTGCCCGGCAAGCGCGAATCCCGTCGCTATATCGGTGATTATATCCTCACCGAAGCCGATGTGCGCAGCGGCGGTCATTTTGAGGACGAGGTTGCATTCGGCGGCTGGCCGCTGGACGATCACAACCCCTACGGTATGCGAAAAAACGACCAGACCAACTTTGCCACGGTGATGATTCCCGTGACCGAACCGTACGGCATTCCGCTGCGTTGCCTGTATTCCAAAAACATCGACAATCTGATGTTCGCGGGCCGCAACATCAGCGTTACCCACGTAGCGCTTTCCTCCACCCGTGTGATGGCGACCTGCGCCCTGCTGGGTCAGGCGGCAGGCTGTGCCGCCGCGGTGGCGGTGCGCGAGGGCATTTCACCACGCAAAACGGCCGCCGCGTTCTACAGCGAGATTCAAAAAACACTGATGGACGAGGGCGTATTTCTCCCCCATCTGCTCAACGAGCCCTCGGCACTGACTCGCTCTGCCAAGTTCAATCTGTCCGACGAGGAGCGCGAACGCCTGCTTGACGGACGCGAGCGTCCTCGCAAAAAGGAGGACATCGTCGGCATCCGCCAGCCGCTCGGCTCGCGCCTGACCTTTACGTTCGACACACCGCAGAAGCTTGGACGGCTTCGCCTGCGTTTCGACCCCGATTTTGAACGCTACTCCATTTCGGACAACCTGAAAATGCGTGTGTTCGCCATGAAGCTGCACACCGGCAAGGACTTCCGTCCCGTGCGCGTTGCCGCCCCCATCGTCAAATCCTTTGTGGTCTACGCCGACGGGCGCGAGGTGGCGCGTGTGGAAAACAACTTCCACGCACTGGTCAAGGTGCCGCTGAATATCGAAGCGCGCGAGGTATCCGTCGAATGGCTGGAAACCAACGGCGCACCCGACGTTCATCTGTACGCCGCCGACATCACTCCGCAACAATAACGAAAATGCGAGCCGGTTCTCTCGAACCGGCTCGCTTTGTTTTATTTGGAACTTGTGTGCGCTTTGACGTAATCGTCAACATTCTTCCGGCACACCGCGTTGATGTTCTTGATGCCGTCGCCGACCAGCTCCATCGTACGGTCGTAGGAGTAGCCTGCTTCGGTCGCTTCCGCATCGGTCAGACCGTACTTCTCTTTCAAATTCACACCCTTTTCCAGCGGAACCAGCGTGTACTCCTTGAAGTAGCTGTTGGTGGGATAGGAAGCACGCACAAAGCCTCTGCCCATGCACCACACAGGAAGCGCGTCCACCGATGTCACCATCACCGTACCGTCCTCGAACTTGGTCGCGGTCACGTTGAACAGCAAGCCGTCCTCGGTATGACCGTTATCGTTGCAGTTGGTGCCATGCTCCAGACGGTGAGTATCCTGCGTTCTGTCCGCCACGTCGGGGTAATCACAGCCGGCGTGGTGCCACGAATCCTGATAGCAGGACGGGCTGTTGGCGCGCGTACCGCCTGCCATACATTCCACGTGCTGACCCGACAACAGGTTGCCGCTGGAATAGAGGCACACGGTGTGGTGGCTACCGTCGGTGCTGGTAATGAGCTCCAACGGCTGAATCTTATGCGGATGACCGCCGACGATAACGTCCACGCCCAAATCGCACATTTTCTGTGCAATCTGTTCCTGCGTGCCGTTGGGCGCCAGCGAATACTCTTCGCCCCAGTGGATATACAGATAAACCAGCTCCGCGCCGTCCTCGCGCATCGAACGGATGAGACCCTCCGCATCGCTGTAGAACGCGGTCAGGTTGTTGGCAGAGAAGCCGTTGGTGTTCCAGTAGCTGCCGTAGGTGTAGTTGACCACACCAATCTTAATGCCGTTGACCTCTTTGATGAAATAGCGGCTGTCGGAGGAATTGTACCGCGTACCGGTAAAGTCCATACCGTACTCCGCAAGGGTATCCATCGTCTTTTTCATACCGGAGGTGCCGCCGTCCGCAATGTGGTTGTTGGCGGTAAGCCCCATATCGTAGCCGCAATCCTTCAGCGCCTTGACAACCTCGGTCGGGACACGGAACGGAAGCGAGCTGTAGCTGCTGCCGGTGCTGACGGAAAACTCCGCGTTGACAACCGCGTAATCCACCTCGCTGACATACGGCTGCAGCCAGGCAAACGAATCGGTGAAATCGTGTTTACCGGTTGCGGAATCGTACCCCGACTGCCGCACACCGTTGTGAATCAGAATATCGCCGGAGCTGCCCACCGTGGCAGTCGCCACCACCTTGGGCGCGTCGGGACTGTCGGGAATGTTCGGCTGATTCGGGAAGGTGGAATGGGTCGTGGTGGGAGCAGACGTTTCAGGTCCCCCCTCACCGCCTTGGAAATAATCAATCAGCGCACCAATACCGGTCACCATACCCCAACCGGCCAGCACCGTAGCAACCGTAGCGGCAATCGCAACAAACGCAAGCAACCCTTTTTTGTTTTTCTGTTGCCTGCGCGCGTGTCTTCTGGGCGGCATACACAGTCCTCCTTTGGTATCTTTGCGTAACATATCGTTCCTTATTAATTATACACATAATTCGCGGGATTGTCAAATGCCGCGGCGCACTTCTCCTCCCCCTTTTCAGCCGATAAACACAAAGAAAACAGACCGACACTCGTGAGTGTCGGTCTGTTCTTGACTCAGCTTATTTGTACAGCGGACCGTAGGTTTCGTCAAGACGGGGAAATGGAACTTTACCTGCATTTCTTGGATCAGCAATCAACACAAGAGAACCGTCCCTTTGTGTTGCTGTCCTCTTCCCTGTCTTTTGTGTTTCCCATGTTCTCCTCAGTCATCGTCCTCATCGTCATCCACACTTGTTTCCCCGGATGTTTCTTGCGATGTGTATATACCATACGGGTCGGTCGTCGCCCATTCACAAAGATGAATTTCCGCAATCGAAATCAAAAATGCCGGGATTAATACAATCAACTTGGGAGACATAGCAAAAAGCAACGACACCTCTGTGGAAGGCAGCTGCGCAACGGAGAGAATTAACAAAGCCACACACACGACAGCGCTTATTGTCCCAATCAACCGGCACTTCGGATTAATCTTTTCGCGTATCGCAGGCCAGTTAGCATTGATGCTGACATACCTTGTCTTTTTGATGATGTTCGGCAACACAAACAACATTGTCAATATCTGTGACACTCTCATCGATAGTACCGCCCAAACGATTAAGTCTTTCAAAATATAGGGATGCCCACCCTTTGTGGGCTTGTCATAATCGGCCAGCGCAAACGCAAAGAAAAAATTTAAAATCATACTTGTGATAAACAATTTGGAGTGCACCGCTTGCCCAATCTCGTTATATATCGCCGCAATGTGAGCTTCCGGTTGCAAGGGCACGATATTCCCCCAGAAAAACGCCACAAGTTGGAACATCGCCGTTAAAAACACAAGCAGCGCCGCCGATGAGTTTTTCTTCATGCGCGCTAATCCTTTCATCGCAAAATATTTAAATTAAGTTTGAGCAAATCACCAATCGCTTGATTGTCTCGTAACCCATCAAACTGCCAACCGGACACGTGGGGACGTGCTTCTTCATTTTGGCCGACGGAAGAAATCTTGGATTTTACAAGCCAACCAACCGACAAAACGAAAAATCCAACTGCGAACAACAATAACAAAAAGGAAGAAAAGTGTAATATATAAAACATCTACTACATCCGCCATCAACAATACGCCTCCGCTCTAAAATGGTGTTCTATGCGCACGTTATATACCGTCTGTTCCCGGTCATACCACAAAACTTCGATAGAACACGTGTGTTGCGTGTTGCTTTGTTTCCGCTTATTTCGTCTCTTCGGGTTCCCAGATTCTTTGCTCAATAATCTCATCGGTTTCAACATCCACGCGCGTAACAACAAGTGAACCTTCGTCCATAGTTAACTTCACGACTCCCGGCTTGTAAAGAATCTCACCTGTACCAAAACCAAACGAATGGGTCTTTCTCCACACCCCGTACTCTTTAACCAAATCGGGAAGGCCGTATGCTGTATTAATGGCATACTTCCCCGACGGATCAAAGACAAACACATCCGTGCGTACCTGACCATCCACTTCGTAGTATTCAACCCATCGGGTATTCGCTAAACTCTCTGCTGTAATTTGCGAACTGACAGCGGTTTGGGTGACGGTAGTAGTCGTTTGCGTAACAGTGGTGGTTTGCGTAACAGTGGTAGTTTGCGTATCGGTTGTTTTGGTCTTCGTAACCTTTTCACTTGCTTGACTGCATCCACCAAGTAAAACGACAGCGGCAATTGCAAGAACAACAAATCGGCTATACTTTTTCATGCAAATTCTCCTTTCCAAGAACAGAACACGTGGGGACGGTTTCCTTGTGTTATTTGAATTTTCGTACAACACTGAACCCCGCCCACAATTTCATTATATACTCCCTCGGCGCAGGTGTCAAGAAACGGAAAACGGCAGGCGATTACCGCCTGCCGTTCGTGGTGTTATGTCGCGTTAGGAGACAATAGAACCGTCCCCGTGTCTCTCATTCTACATACGGTTCCCAGATGCTTTGCTCAATAATCTCATCGGTTTCAACATCCACGCGCGTAACCACAAGTGAACCTTCGTCCATAGTTAACCTCACGACTCCCGGCTTGTAAAAAATCTCACCTGTACCGTAACCAACCGAATGGACCTCTCTCCACACGGAATACGATTTTATTAACTTTGGCCAACTGTTAAACTCATCATAAAACCAAGTTCCCGTTTCATCAAAGCAAAGCACCCTGGGCGTAGCATTAATATCCACATCGGCAGAACGACGTTCCACCCATCTTGTGTTTGCCAATTTTTCTGCAGTAATTTGCGTACCTGTAGTAGTTTGCGTGCTTGTAGTAGTTTGTGTATCGGTTGTTTTGGTCTTCGTAACCTTTTCACTTGCTTGACTGCATCCACCAAGTAAAACGACAGCGGCAATTACAAGAACAACAAATCGGGTATACTTATTCATGCAAATTCTCCTTTCCAAGAACAGAACACGTGGGGACGATTCCCTTGTGTTATTTGAATTTTCGTACAACATTGAACCCCGCCCACAATTTCATTATATACTCCCTCGGCGCAGGTGTCAAGAAACGGAAAACGGCAGGCGTGTCGCCTGCTGTTCATAGTGCTGTGCCAAATTAGGAGACAACAGAACCGTCCCCCGTGTGTTCTGTTTTTCAGCCGATAAACACAAAGAAAACAGACCGACACTCGTGAATGTCGGTCTGTTCTTGACTCAGCTTATTTGTACAGCGGGCCGTAGGTCTCGCAGGCCTTGTAGTCTGCGCTCTCGTCGCCCTCGGTACCGAACGCCGCCCAGGAGTGCGGACGGTAGATCTTCTCTTCGGGAACGTTGTGCATTGCGACCGGGATGCGCAGCATGGAAGCCAGCGTAATGAGGTCGGCACCAACGTGGCCGTACACCGTCACGCCGTGGTTCGCGCCCCAGCGAGCCATCACGGTGTAAACATCCGTGAACGCGCCCTTGCCGGTCAGGCGAGGAGCAAACCAGGTGGTCGGCCAGGTGAAGTCGGTACGCTTGTCGATCGGCTCGTGGATCTGATCCGGCAGATCGGCAGTGTAGCCTTCCGCAATCTGCAGCACCGGGCCGATGCCATCAACGATGTTCAAGCGCAGCATCGTAACAGGCATCTCGGCGCGGCAACGGAAGTGGCTGGAGAAGCCGCCGCCACGGAAGTACTCGTAGTCAGCACGGCGCCAGTCGGTCGCTGCGGTACAAGCGGAAACGTCCTCGTCGGTCATTTCCCAGAACGGCTTCATGCAGCCCTTGCCCTCGGCATTCTTGGCAGCACCGCTGCCATCCAGTGCGGTAGCACCGGAGTTGATGAGGTGGATGAAGCCGTTGGCGGCCACGCCCTCCGGCTTCTTGCCGGTCACGCGCTCGGTCGCTTCGGGGCTCCAGTAGGTACGCACATCGTGGAAGCAAGGAGCGGAATGGGTAACCAGCGTACCCATCAGCATTGCCATACCGTTGCACACGTCGTTTTCGGTGGCCAGCGGGATGGGCTGACGCTTGCCGTTCCAGTCAAACGTGGAGGACAGCACCGCTTCGGTAAAGTCGGCATTGGGCAGCCAGTCGGTCCACTGACGCTGACCCTGGAAGCCACCGACAACCGCGTTGCGGCCGAGTGCTTCCTCGTGCCAACCCATTTCGCCGAGCTTCGGGTTGCCGAGCATAATATCGCGGATGATGATGGACATCTTGGCGATGAACTCCCAATCCTGATCGGCGGGAATAACCTTCGACTTGGTAATCACCTCGGGGAAGTTCTTGCCGGCGTTCTTATCCACGCCCTCTTTGCACTCGGCCTTGATCCAGGCAAGAGCCTTCTCGTACTCTTCCTGATCGTAGATGCCGAGCTTTATGCGGCGCAGGATTTCGACCTCGTCCACCCACTCAGAGCGGAGACCGAAGTACTTCTGCAGGATACCGGCATCGCAATAACTGCCGGCGATACCCATGGAGATAGCACCGATGTTAACATATGCCTTGTTCTTCATCCAGCCGACAGCAACGGCGCAGCGGGCGAAGCGCAGAATCTTTTCCGCCACATCCTCGGGGATGGTGGTATCGGTAGCATCCTGAACGTCGTGACCATAGATGGAGAATGCGGGCAGACCGCGCTGTGCGTGAGCCGCCAGAACAGCCGCCAGGTACACAGCGCCGGGACGCTCGGTACCGTTGAAGCCCCACACCGCTTTGATGGTGGTGGGATCCATATCGAAGGTCTCCGTGCCGTAGCACCAGCAGGGAGTCACGGTCAGCGTACCGACAACGTTCTCGGTGGAGAACTGCTCGGCCACGCGGGCAGCCTCGGCGCCGCTGCCGATGGTGGTGCAACCGACAACGCACTGTACGGGCGTACCGTCGGGATATTTCAGGTTTTCACTGATGAGCTTCGCGGCGTTTTCCGCCATAGCCATCGTCTGCTTTTCCAAGCTTTCACGAACACCGCCCCAACGACCGTCGATGGTCGGGCGAATGCCGATTCTGGGATACAACATATTTGACACACTCCTTCAACAATCTATATTGTTACTGTAATTTTAACATTGCCACCGTCGCTTGTCAACCAAAAACACAGCATTTTGCACAAAGAAAATGAGCGTTGCCGCGGCAACGCTCAAAACCTCATATCATTTCACGGACAACGGACGAATGCTCACCTCTCCCGAGGTCAGCTCCTCCTCGCTGCCGTCGGCAAAACGAACCCGCAGCGCGAAGGCTTCCGTCACATCCAGCACCTCAGCAGGGAGGCTCTCTCCCCTGCGAAGCACCGTCACTTCACGTCCCAGCCGCAAGCACCGCTCGCGGTATTCCGCAAAGAACGTCCGCTCGGACAGCCGCGCATACAGCGCCATAAACTCATTCAAAAACGCCGCCGCCAACCGCTCGCGCGCCTCTTTTTTCGGCTGCGTCAGCACCGCACCGGCGCGAGCACGGATGTCTTCGGGAAAACCGCCTTCGGGCGGCAGTACGTTGATACCCACGCCCACAATCGCATAGCACAGCTTGCCTGTTGCCGTGTCGGGACGTCCCTCCGTCAGAATGCCGCAAACCTTGCGGCCATCGCAGTAGATATCGTTGACCCACTGGACATTCGCCGTGCGGTCGGACACCTGCTCGATAGCACGCGCCACCGCCACCGCCGCCATCGGCGTCAGCAGGCTGACAACCTCTGCCATCGGCTGCTCGGGGCGAAGTAACACGCTCATATACAGACCCGTTCCGTCGGGCGACCAAAAGCTGTGTCCCTGCCGTCCGCGCCCTGCCGTTTGTGCTTCGGCAATCATAACCGTCCCCTCTGCCGCGCCGTTTTCGGCTTGCTCGCGCAGCAGCGTATTGGTGGATGTGACTTCACGATACACCGTCACCGACAGCGACGGTGCGGTAAGCTGTCGAATCAGCTCACAGGAAAGCTCTGCCATACTTACATCGCCTCAAAATACGCTACAACGCCATCGGTTACCGCCTGCATCAGCTTGTCGCGGTACACCGGGTCGATGAGCGCTTCTTTATCTTTGGGGTTGTCCAGGAAAGCGCTTTCAATCAGCACCGACGGACAATCAAAAATGCTGCGCGTCATATACAGCGTTCCCCACACCGTGCCCGACGAACGCGGACGACCGTTGGCCGTCGTACCCACACCGTACGGGACTTCCACTTCGTGCATTTTCGGGTAGATGTACGATGCCAGCGTGTACCCTGCTTCGTTGTAGTAATGCACCGTACCGCCTGTCGCCGTGCCGTCATAGCCGTTCATATGCACGCTGATAACCATATGATAATCGCCCTCGTGGGTCATTTCCACACGCGAAGGCAGCGACAAGCCGTTGCTGCCGAGATCGCTCTCACGCGTCATCACCACCGTCGCGCCCAGCGCTTCCAGCTTGGTTTTCAGTTCGTTGGCATACAGCAGGTTGAACGGGCCCTCCCACGGCTTATCGTCATCCGAGCCGTGACCGGGGTCGATGAGAATTCGCACGCCCTTGAGCTTTTCCGCCGCGGCGTTTTGCGAAATATCGGCAGGATTCAGGAACGACAGCGCAAGGCTGTTCTCCGTCCACACCAGCTGATGTCCGTAGTACGCGCCCTTGTTTCTCAGCGTCAGGCGCAACACCCACACGCCGTCGCCGTTATCAATCCACTGTGCCGACGAGAACAGCGCGTTATCCGTCATATCGGGTGCCATCGGCACTTCCGAAGCGTAGTGGAACGTCACGTCCACATACTCCGCCGTCTGACCGTATTTTTCAAGGCTGTAATTCGGCGTTCCGGTGGTCGTGTCGGAATAGTACTTCTGCGGATACGCCGCAATGTACACAGGCACCGCCCAATCCGCTTCGAACGTCAGCACCGTGTACATACCGCTCACCGCCGCACTGCCGTTTGCCAGCACTGTTTTGGCAGGTGCTGCGCCCTTGACCAGTATGGCGTCTTTCTGATACACGCGCTTGCCCGAACCGAGCAGATAGTACGACAAACTGCCGTTGTATACCTTGCTGACAAGGATATCCTGCGTGTTCTTCGGCAGGTAGGAGTTGTACGGACGCGACCAATCCTCCACCGCATCGCCGCCGTTAAAAGTTTCGGCGTAGGTGGACGTGATGATGACAATATCCGCATCCCCGGCAGGCGGCAACACCGTGCTGTCGGGCGAGGTCGTGGTGGTCGGCGGCGGCACCGGAAGCGCCTCCACCGTAATTTTACCGCCGTTCATCGTTTCGGTCAGACCGTTGTAGGTCGCCGTCACCTTAATAGCGCCGAGCGCCTGCTCCTGACCGATAATGCCCTCGGGCAGCATATAGTTGCCGACAAAGCTTTGGAAATCGGTCGGCAGATTGCCGCTGTCGTCCACCTTGTCCTCCGTAGCGGTAAGCTTGACGGTCGTACCGTTGATAACCGCCGTCACCGTCGAGCCCTTGCGCGCGGTGGCACGAATCAAGAACGCACTGCCGCCGTCTACCGTCATATCCTCGGCAGGCGACACCGCGCTGACCAGCGTCTGCTTATACGTGATTTTGTAGGTACGGGTCTTGCCCTTGTGCGCAAAGGTGATGGTATTAAGGCCCACCTTGAGCGTCACTTTTTTGGTGAAGAAGCCGTGCTCGGACAGCTCCACCTCGCTGCCGTTGATGGTCAGCGGGAAGTTGGTATCACCGCCGCCGTTGAAGGTCACGGTGGACTCGGTGGTGGTATAGGTCGTCTTGGAGGGCGAAGAAATCGTCAGCTGATTATAGATAAATTCCTCGTTCAGCGTGCCGGCGTACGCCTGCTTCAGCGTTGCGCCCAGCTTGTGCTTATCGGTACGCAGCGCGGTGATGGAATCATAGCTGCTGCCGCACCACGCCGCCGCATCCTTGCAGTACAGATACTGCTGCGCCAACTGGTCGGGCGAGCTCCATCCTGCCAGATACGAACCTGCCGTGTTGGCGGAATGCGCCATATACAGCGGCAGATTCATCTCCTGCGCCACGCTGTCCCACCACTTCAGCACCTTCTGGAACGAACCGGTGGGATGACTGGTGGAAGCGTAGTTTTTGACCATCACGCAGTGGAACAAGCCCTGCTCCAGCCAACCGCGCGTATCGGCACAGCCGTCGGTATATTCTTCGTAATATTCACGGGTGTCGGAGCCACGCTCATCCACCGACTTGTGCGCCCAAATACCATAAGACATCAGGCCGACATAGTAGTTGCGATCGACCGATACCAGCGCCTTGGAAACGCGGTTCACCATCTCGTCAAGCGCCGCCACCGTGGCGTCGTGTTCCTCGGCCTTGACGTCGCCCAAAGCAAACGCAAAACCGCTGACAAACATACCGTCCAGTGCATACGCACGCGCCGCTTCCTCGGCAATACGCACGGTGCGCTCGGTCACACCCTGCACGCGCGGATCCCATTTCACGCCGTCACGGATATGCAAATCCAGCACGCCGTAAACGTACATTTCTCGCGTACGCGCCTGCTCCAAAATGTAAGCAATCGGGTCAAAATCGGCAAGCGCGAGGCTGTCCATCTGCTCCGACGGATACACCGCCACCTCGCCGCGATGCAGCGGCAGCAGCAGGGT
Source organism: Acutalibacteraceae bacterium (assembly GCA_045596745.1). Lineage (GTDB taxonomy): Bacteria > Bacillota > Clostridia > Oscillospirales > Acutalibacteraceae > RGIG3009. The sequence continues at coordinate 22,707 of JAZODA010000025.1, read as the reverse complement.
GTTAAACTCCCATTCATCCATCGTCGCAAATGCGGTATCGATTTGCTTTTTCACCGTCGCGGCATTCTCCTTGCCGCTGATGAGGTAGTCCGTACCCGGTGTCAGCCAAACGCCCTTCATCACCGACGGCACGGCATACTCCGGCTCGGGTTCGGGTTCCGGCTCGACAATCGGCTCGTCCTCCGTCGGTTTGGTTGTGGTTGTCGTTGTGGTAACGGTGGTCGCGGAAGCCGGCTTGTCCTCCTTGCCGGAAAACCACTGCGCAATGCTATGAAGTGCGCCGCTGTTCACCGCCACAAAGCCGCCGATAACAAGCGCCAGGACAGCCACCGTGGCAACCACGGCGATCCAGACGCCTTTTCCGCGCGATGATTCTTTAAAATGCCTTGCCATGCCGACACTCCTTGTTTACAGAATGCTCATCAGGTTGCGAATTTCCTCTTTTGCCACCGCAACATCGGCGGTGGAGGAAAGCCCGGCCTTCCCTGCCGGGTCGAAATAACTGTAGCTGTAAAACGCCATTCCGGCGACCTTCTTCTCGCGCAGATACTGCACCGAGCGCTTCATCACATCGTTATGATCCACCCACTCGGTCTTGCCTGCACCGGCATAGGTATCCGACTTAAGACCGATTTTGTACAGTGCGAGACCGATATACAACTTCACCGAGCTGTGCCGCTGATATCCCAGCCACACCGACACCATTTTATCGAACGCGCTGGACGCGTGTTCAAAGCCGGTATACACCTGCGGACAAAGATAATCCACATACCCCGGCTGCGACAGCCATTTGCGGCAATCGGCGTACAACGAATTGTACGTATTATCGGCATTCACCGCAGGCGACACGCCGAAAACAACGCCCTTTGCCTTTGTCAGCGTATGCGTGCCTGCAATCAGCGTATCCACGCCCGCGCGCCGCCAATCCGCCACCGACAGCGCACCGCCTGCCGCGGTATACGCCTCGTAATCCGCGCTTTCAAAGCTGTACACCGTGGTCTTGTTCAGCAGTCCCTCGGGATAGAAATAGTCATCGTACTGAATACCGTCGATGTCGTAGTTGTTCAGCAGCTCACGTATGCCATCCAGAATCAGGCGTTGCGCCGCCGTCGAGGTGGGAACATAGTAATACCGCCCCGCCGTGTCCGTCAGGGTGGGAATACCGTCCACCAGGTAGGCGGTCTGCTTACCCACGCGGTAGGGGTTGACCCACGCGTGCAGCTGTAAGCCGTTCTTGTGAGCGGCACTGACCGCATACTCAAGTGGGTCGAATCCTGCTTTCAAGAGCGACTGTGCCGCCGAGGCAGGCTTAAAGAGCGAAGACGCATAATACGCATCGCTGTTGGCGCGCACGTGGAAAAACACCGTGTTCAAGTTGCGCGAAGCAAAATCCGCCATCATCGTATCCAACGCCTGCCGCGCCGCGGCGGGGGTGGCACATTTCTGCAGCAGTTCGGATAATTCTATGTACGATACCCACACGCCGCGCATCTCGCCGGCCACCGACGGAGACGGCGTCACAGGTGCCTTCGTGGTGGTTGTCGTGGTGGGGCGTGTTGTAGTGGTAACCGTCGTTTTCGACGTGGTGCGAGTCGTTGCTTTGGAAGCCGTTGTCGCCGACGCGGTCGGTCGCACAGTCGAAGAAGTCGATTCACTCGGGGTGGTGGACACCGTTGTATCCGTCGCGGATTCGGTCGTGGAATCGGACGGCTCCATCGTCGTGGTAACGCTCGTTGCGGTGGTGCTCACAGGAGACATCACTGTCGTCTGCGAGGAGGTGGTCAACTCCGGTGTCGGCTCGGTTTTGGCGCAACCGACGCACAAGAAAACCGACAACAGTATCGCTAAACCAATCCGCATCCGTTTCACGAAATCCACCCCCTAATCCGTTCTATTATACCAAAAGTACAAAACGAATTCAACCAATTTTGTCAAAAAGCTTTCGGGAATATTTACCTGCTCCCTGTCGAAATAATTGCCGCCACGCAAAGAAAGCATTTGCATTTTCCTGCGGTGTATGATACACTGACAACACGCGGGCGTGGTGGAATGGCAGACACGTCGGTCTTAGGAGCCGATGCTTACGCGTGCAAGTTCAAGTCTTGTCGCCCGCACCAAAGAAGAACGAAAGTTATGATACCAGAGGTATTGCAACTTTCGTTCTTTTTCTATTTCCCAAAAGCCTTGTGGCGCAAGGGTTTATACCACTTTGACAGAAAAGATTAGTTTCATTGTATCAAAACTGACCACACAAAAATCGGATTTGATAGACTCTAACCTCCGAATTCTTGCACCAAATCAAATCACAATGACACTTAACCCAAAATATAAGTGTCATTGTGAAAAAGAAAAGTGTCATCGCGACGAATAATAGTTTCATTGTCAATTTTGTAAAATCCATTGCTTTTTCGTGTATATCTGCTATAATAAATATATTGTTCGCCCCGTGGAATAAAAGGAGGCCCATTATGAATTATATGACTGCAAGCCAAGCGGCTGCAAAATGGAAGATATCACAAAGAAGGGTTCAAATTCTTTGTTCTGAAGGAAGAATCAAAGGTGTGTTCAAGCTTGGAGAGAATTGGGCAATTCCCGAAGAGTCAGAAAAACCTGCCGACGGTAGAATCAAAAAGGAGAATAAAGAACTATGAGAAAATGGAATATAATTGATCTTTTTTGTGGTGCAGGCGGTTTGTCTTATGGTTTTGAGAGAGCCGGTTTTAATGTTTTGCTTGGCATCGACAACGATGCAAAAGCATTGGAGACCTTTGAACGAAACCACAACGGAGCAAAGTCCATCTGTGGTGATATTACAGAAATTACCTATAAGGGCCATATTGCACCGTTGCTGGATGGCAAGAAAATTGATGTCATCATTGGTGGACCCCCTTGCCAAGGATTCTCCTTGTCTGGTCCGCGCAATTTTAATGACCCCCGAAATAAATTGTACCTCAGTTATATTCGTTTAGTTGAGGAAATCCAACCGAAAGCATTTGTGATTGAAAATGTTCCTGGACTTGTTGGTCTGTTCAATGGCGAAGTAAAGGACAACATCATTAAAAAATTTGCCGAAATGGGATACGAGGTAAAATATAGAATCCTCTGTGCTGCGGACTATGGTGTTCCTCAGAACAGAAAGAGAGTTGTATTTGTCGGTGTTAAGGGTGAAAACACCTTTGAATATCCCGCAATTCAAACCGAACAAGTAACTTGTGAAATGGCATTGAGCGACCTGCCCCCTCTTGTTGATGTCCTTGGCGAGGATGTCCAGAGTTATGAGACAGCACCTCAGAATGCCTATCAAAAACTTATGAGAGAAAAATCTGGTGAGGTTCGAAACCATGTTGCTGCCTCCCATAGCGAAAAGGTTCAGCACATCATTTCTCTTGTTCCGGATGGCGGAAATTATAAAGACCTGCCTGCCGAGTTCAAAGAATCGAGAAATTTCCATGTTGCATGGACCCGTTTCAATAGTCAGAAACCTGCACCAACCATTGACACAGGACACCGCCACCACTTCCATTACAAGTACAACCGTGTTCCGACTGTCCGTGAGTGTGCGAGATTACAATCGTTCCCCGATGATTTTATTTTCTTAGGCAATAAAACACAGCAGTTTAGACAGGTGGGCAATGCTGTTCCTCCAATTATGGCACAACGTATTGCAGACCAAATTGTTAAACTGTTAGAAAGCGAGGGAATGTAATGGAATACAAGATACCAGAACAATTTTATTTCAGAATTCATCATGCAAGACCTCGCTTTAAGAACGATGTGGAGAATGTTTTGATTTATGTGGCTGAGAATATTGCAAAACTCAATCCTATGTCAGAGGTGGATTTTTCTCAGAGATTAAATCAAGCAATTTATGGTTATCCAGGCAATGCACATAAAGAATTAAAAACCATCAACAACTGGAGAACAGAAATCTCCTCTTTGTTTGGTTTTGTTCAACATAACGACAATAATATTGCAGAGGCTGGCAGACGAGCAAGAGAGCTTGCCGAAGATGGAGACCTCGTTGCCTTTTTCAAAACATATCTTTATTCGTTCCAGTACCCTGGTGCGCATATAAAATCCCATGCCATTCTGGAACAGATTGAATATGGCATTCATTTCAAACCTGCACAATACATTCTCCGCCTACTCACCCACATCAAAGAGGTTGAGGGTACAAATATTGGTTTAACAAAGGGCGAAATTTGTCATTGTGTATTTAATGATTTGAGAGTAACTAGAGATGGTGAAGATGTTTCTCTGGTATGGGAGCGCATCAAGACAAACAGAAAGAACAAACTCACTTACGATATGACAGGTGATGTCATTCGTTATGCCGGAGACATCGTTGATTATATGGAAATTGCAAACCTCTTAAAAACATGGGACAGCAGAACATATTATCTCAACGATTTGGAGACAGAAACCATTGTGAAGTTCATTGAATCCAAAGAATGGTTCTCTGGCTATGACCGCATGATAGCAAAGAGACAAGGTTCTCTGGATGCGATCAACAGTGTTTATTATGACTGGTTCGCCTATGTGAACCGTGATATGGACACCACTGACTTTAAGACAGACATCCTTGCATACATTGCAGGAGACCAACAGGAGTATGAGGCACTCAAAAACACTGGCAAAGAAATCACTGCCAGAATTGAGGGTGAGGAAGAATTTACAACCAAGGACATTGGTGACATAGGCGAAAATCTGGTTCATGGTCATGAGTGTATGAGAATTAAAATTGGTGGTCGTGAGGACCTCATCCACCTTATCAAGAGAATTCCGACCCAGTTCGCAGTTGGTTATGACATAAGTTCTGTTGAACTGGACGAAAGAAAGAGATACATTGAAGTTAAAACAACCATCAGTTCCAAACCGTTGCATTTCAATTCCGTACATCTTACGAGAAACGAATGGAACACCGCAAGCACAACAAGAAACGCATATTATGTGTATCGTTTGATGATAAGCAAGGGTGGAACGAAATTGTTCCTGCTGCAGGACCCCGTTGGACTTTACAAGCAGGACAAAATTAACATGATACCGAATGACGGTGCAGATATTACATTTGACCCGAAAGCGGTAGGAAGATTCGAGGATTTGTTAGTATGGAGACATTAAAAGTTGCATCGTTGTTTTGTGGTTGTGGCGGAACCGATGTCGGCCTGATTGGAGATTTTGATTTCCTTGGCAAACACTATGATGCAAACGGCATTGAGATTGTGTATGCCAACGACATTGATGCAAATGCTTGTGCTATCTTTGAAAAGAATTTCGGTCTCACTCCCGATAACAGAGACATCCGTACTGTTGCCTCTGAAGAATTGCCGGAATTTGATATTCTGACAGGCGGATTCCCATGTCAGTCTTTTTCCATCGTTGCACAGAACCCTCCGCGCTTGGGCATCAAGGATGACCGCGGAATGCTGTTCTTTGAGATGTGCAGAATTCTTAGAGAAAGACAACCGAAATGCTTTATTGCCGAGAATGTAAAAGGCATTCTGACCGCAAACAAAAAGGCTGCATTCCCTCTCATTCTGCAGGAATTTGAGAATAGCGGTTATGATGTGAAATATACCGTGTTGAATGCCGCTGAATACGGAGTTCCCCAAAAGAGAGAAAGAGTTATCATTGTCGGATTCCGAAAAGATTTAGTGATTGATTTCACATTCCCTAATTCAACCATCAGCACTGAAGAAGAATATGAACCTCTGCAATCTGTTATCGAAACAGAGGTTGATGAAAAGTATTATTTCAGTGAAAAGGCAGTTGCCGGCATGATGAAGAACAGAGAGAGCATGAACAAAGGTCGTGCTCAGGATGTGACCAAACCGTGTAATACTGTTGGTGCACACCTTGCGAAAGTCTCTCTGAATAGCACTGACCCCGTTTTGCTCGTTAATGAAAGATACCGCAGATTTACTCCAAGAGAAGTTGCGAGAATTCAGTCTTTCCCCGAAAATTTCCAACTCATTGGAAGTGAAGGAGTACAATACAGAGCACTTGGCAATGCCATTCCACCGGTAATGTTCTGGCACATTGCAAAGGCGGTCGCGCAGTTTTTGAAAAAATGATATGTGATTGTAGGATTATAGCTCAAAATTCAATCCAAAACCCAAAATGCACCAAAAATCTTGGGCGTGCACCAAAATGGTCGAGTGGTGCAAAAAATGCACCAAGACACTTTGGTATCAAAAATTGCGTTATAATTTAAAAGACCTGTGCCCCATATCGGGGGCGCAGGTCTTTGCTTATTACAAGATTCTACCGACATTCGACAGCAGAGATATTGATTTGCACGCATCGGTGCGGTATAATGATATCGCATAAGCGAAAGGAGCGGTGTCGGATGAACGATTACGTTTTCGGAGATAAGATTCTGGAATGCAGGAAAAGCCTTAAACTGTCCCAGTCCGAATTGGCGGATCTGCTTGGTGTAACCAACAAAGCAGTCTCCAAATGGGAAACCGGCAAATCCAAGCCGACAACCAATGTCATTCGCAAGATGGCGGTTTTGTTTAAAGTGGACGTCGACGAACTGCTCACGCTCAAGGACAAGGAGAAAACAATGGAAATCACCAAAATCGTCATCACCGGCGGCCCTTGCGCAGGCAAGTCCACCGCGATGAGTCGGATACAGGAAGAATTCACGCAAATGGGCTACACCGTGCTGTTCGTTCCCGAAACGGCAACCGAGCTTATCACCGGCGGCGTGGCTCCCTGGACCTGCGGCACAAACGCACAGTATCAGGAGTGCCAGCTGAAGTTGCAGATTGAAAAAGAAAAAATCTTCGAGCAAGCGGCACGCACCATGCCTGCCGACAAGGTGCTGATTGTCTGCGACCGCGGCACCCTCGACAACAAAGCCTATATGGACAACCTCGAATTCGCCGGAGCGTTGAAGTCGGTCGACTCCAACGAAGTGGAACTGCGCGACAATTACGATGCGGTCTTCCACCTCGTCACCGCCGCCAAAGGCGCGGTGGAATTCTACACCACCGACAACAACCCCGCCCGCAAAGAAACACCCGAGGAAGCCGCGGAAATCGATGATAAACTAATCGCTGCCTGGACGGGACACCCCCACCTGCGCGTAATCGATAACGCCTCCTCGTTCGATGAGAAAATAAAAAAACTCATCGCCGAAATCGCCTCTTTCCTGGGCGAACCCGAACCGTACGAAATCGAGCGTAAGTACCTGATTGACTATCCCGACATACACTGGTTGGAAAACCATCCCACCTGCCGTCGGGTGGAAATCATTCAAACGTACCTGAAAAGTGCCGCCGGCGACGAAGTACGTGTCCGTCAACGCGGTGAGGACGGCAACTACATCTACTTCCAGACAATCAAACGGAAGGTCTCCGATGTAAAGCGTGTGGAAATCGAACAACGCCTGTCACAAGCGGAATACCTCCGTCTCCTGATGGAAGCCGACACCACCAAGCGGCAAATCCGCAAAACACGGTACTGCCTCACCCACGAAAACCAGTACTTCGAAATCGACGTGTATCCGTTCTGGACGGACAAAGCCATCGTCGAAATCGAGCTGAGCGACGAAAACGTGCCGATTGTCTTCCCAAAACAGATTCATGTCATCAAGGAAGTCACCGACGACGAGTCTTACAAAAACGCATCGTTGGCAGGTATGTAAGCAAAAGAAAAGAACCGACGGCAAGCGCCGTCGGTTCTTTTTTTGTTATTGTGTATATGTCCACGTGGAGCTTTCCAAACTGATATACGTCAGTCGGTTTTCCTCGTGATCCACCGAAAAATACAGGCTGAAATCTCTGTCATCGCTTTCGTAATGGGAATACTGCGTCGTATAGGAATTCTGGCTGACTTCCATCGTATCCGGCGCACACGCCGCCGTTTGCTGCGGCGAGAGACCCAGCTTGATACCGCCCGGCAGCTCCACCGATACGTTATCGCTTTCGGTCAGCGTGAAGCCGATAACCAGGCAGTTTTGCGGCACGGTCTGATACTGCGCCAGATTGAGAATATCCAGTTCAATCGTCACGCCGTTGCGGCTGAGACCCAGCGTAGATTCGCCACCGCAAACAACGTAGGACTCGCCGCTGGAAATGGTCCATCCATTATCCAGGAACGCCTGAACCGGCGACGGCAGGCAATACAAATCCCCTTCGATGGAAACGATACCGGTGTACGGGTCGGTTCCGAGCGCGGTGGGTGCCACATAATCGCTGAGATACTTCGGCACTGTTTCGTTGGTCTCGGTCGTGATTCCCTCAGGGACTGTATAGTTCTGAATTTTGATGAACGAGTACTTGGCCTGCTGTGCGTCGGAATAGCAGTTAAATGTTGTGCCAATCTGGCTATAGGAATCACCGCCATAACGCAGCACTTCATAACCGGTGTAGCTGTTGCGGGAGAACGGCGTGCCAAACGCGGCAACAACCTCATCCGCCGTGGACGACGGCGTAATGCCCTTACCCACCTCAAACGGTACGTTGTCCTTTACCTCAACACACACTTCACCGACATAGCAAGCGCCGATGCGCATACCGTCACCGGTGGGGTTGAAAAGACCGACATCGATATACTTGCCGTCCTTGTTCATCTGAATGGTCACGGTCTGCAGACCGCCAATCATCACATCGCTGTTGTAACCGCTGGTACCGATGGTCCAGCCGTTGGCAGTCAGCTCGGTAAACGTGCAAGGCAACTGATATACGACATCCTCCAGTTTGAAGGTGTAGTCCGACAGCTTGTCCGACAACTGCGCCGCCTGCGAGGGACGTGTCGTCGTATTGGAGGTTGCATCATCAACCGGCGTGGTGCTCGTCACACCCGGTTCGTCGGAATCATCCGCATCCCCCTTTTTCTTCTTCGTGTCTTCACCGCCGCCGAGAATCAACACCAACGCAACAATGACGGCGATTGCCACCGCAGCAATACCGATAAAGAGCGGCAGCTTGCTCTTGCCCTTGCTTTTCGGAGCAGCCGTCGGCAAAACAGGCACAACCGGCACCGATCCCGGCTCGCCCTTGCAAGGCGCAAGTATCGGCGCACCTGCAAGATTGGCAATGAAGTCCTCCATACTGTTTTGACGGTTATAGAACATTCTCTGGAAGCGCGCCGTCTGCATTTCGGTGCCGTGAGGAAGAACCACGTTTTCCTCCAGGAAAATCATCAGCGATGTCTTCTGATGACTCTTGGCATACGCGATTTCGTCCAGGCAGTTTTCCGAACTCATACTGTTCGGCGAAACAAACGCCACGAACACTTCGCAATCACGCAAATGTTCCGCGATGTTGTTCGACCACTCGGTTCCTGCCTCGATTCCTACATCAAACCAAATCCGATACCCCTGCTGTTGCATAACACGCAGAATCGGAACGACAACTTCCGCATCTTTGTGGGCGTAGCTGATAAAAATATACGGTTCCTTACCATTGTAAGCAAACGGTTTTGCTACAATTTCTTCCGCCATAATGATACGCTCCTCTCGCACAATTGCATCCAGTATAGCACAGTTTTCTGCAAGAAACAAGTATCCCCTCCCCTTTTTGACAAAGTTTTGCAAAGTGTTATTTTTTGCACCGATACTGCCACTTTTTGACTATCTCTTGTTTTTTGACACACGAGGTGTTATGATGAACACAAGAGAGTTCAAAGGAGTGGATAGTTATGAAACGCATTGCCGCACTCGTCTTAATTGTAACCGTATTGTTGACGTGCCTTTGCGCCTGTTCTCCCGCTGAACAGCCGAAGACCGACACGCCGCCCGCTGCCGAAACGCCTGCAGGCGTTGTGTACGAATCTCCCGAGCAGGAGGCCGTTGTGAAAACCGCACTGGCGTTCCTCGCGCGAAGCAGCCGTATTCAGTACGATGACTCTCGCTTCTCGCAGAACAGCACGCCGGTCGAATATCGCTGGCAGCACAGCAAGCGTTCCCCCGAGGACTACACCACGCAGTACCTGGGCTACACCAACTGCGCGGCATTTACCCACGATGTGTTCCTCGAAGCGCTGGATTATGATATTCTCTCCTACACCACCGCTTCGCTGACCGAAAAGAGTGAGCCGGAGCGCGTGTACAAGTTCTGGCCCCGCGGCGACGAGACCGAAGAAGAAATGGCGGCGATGGAAGCCGAATTCCGTTCCAAGCTGAAGATGGGCGATATCATCGTCATCCGCTACAACGGTAGCAAAAAGGGGAACGGCCACGCCATGCTGTACGTCGGTTCCGAGGTTTTGGAGGGTAACGACGGCTACCGCGGCACCGCGGCGGAAAGCAGCAACGAACAGGACAACGCTACCAACGAGCTGACCTATGACATCATCCACAGCACCGGTAGCAGCTACAGCTACTCGAACTACACCGAGAAGTACGAAAACTACGGTTCGGTACAGATCACCTCGACCGATATGCTGTTCAATTCCGAAAGTGGTCGTTACGTTTTCGGCAAACTCGACAGCATTGCGATTGTGCGTCCGCTCAACATCTATGAGGGCGGTGTACCGCAGAAAACGCAGAACCGTGTCAAGAATATGGAAAACATCGTGGCGGAAAAGCTGAGCAGCCATCCCTTCGGCACGACGGTCAACCCCGGTGACGAGATTACCTACTCCTTTGTCATCAACAACAAAAACGACAAGGAAGTAACGCTGGATATCAGCGACACCATCCCCGGCGGCACTACCTATGTCGGCGGCGCGGCGTCCTACAAGGATGGCAACGTCAGCTGGAATATGTCCTTCCCTGCCAAGACGACCATCACCTTGACCTACACCGTCAAGGTTAACGCCGATGCGCTTGCCGGCGACATCATCCACAGCGATGCCGGTATGGTCGGCGGCGTGGACGTCGATTGCCCCCCTGTGTATGTTGCGCGTACCCTGACCGCCGAAGAGCAGGCGCTGCTGATTGCCGAAGCCGAAAAGGCCGACACCATCAACAAGAGCGGCACCGCGCTGGCAAACGCCATCTACAAAAACGCGCTCGGCACCGACGCGTCGCTTCCGAACTCGTTTGAAGCGCTGATGGATGAGCTGTACACAATGTACGGTCTGTCCCAGTACATCCTCAACGAAGAGGGTGCTGCTTTCAACCTCATCGTGCCGGGTATGTTCGGCGGACGCTTTGTCTCCCCGCGTGTTGACGGCGCTAAGATTGACCTGTACGAAAACATCCGCACCCGCCTCCCCTATCTGCACAATGTCGTTGTCGGCGACATTCTCGTGGCAACCGACAGTGATGACACCACCGACCCGATGAACCAGCGCTTGTATCTGGTTCTGGGCGAGACCTCGCTGGAACTCAACGACGGCGGCACGGTGAGCACCGAGACGATTCTCAACAAGATTATCTCGTACAACCGTTTCGCTATCCTGCGCCCGTCGGTAGCCTTTTGAAGCACTGACGGCCAACATCTGAAAGCAAAAGGCAGTTCCGCTTCGGCGGAACTGCCTTTTTGTTGTCTGTTACGGTAAAAAAATGCCTCCGCCCCTTGACTTTCGCACGCATTTTCCGTATAGTAAAGTGGGGTAATTCGAAAGAACAACTCAGCGCGTGTCGCTTTAATCATAGTAGGTTTTTGTTGTATCGAATGTCACGTAAAGGAGAATTGGTGATTTATGGACATCTTCGACATTTTATCTATGCTGGGCGGTCTGTGCCTGTTCCTGTTTGGTATGACCCTGATGGGACAAGCTCTGGAACGCCGCGCCGGCAACAGTTTGCGTTCGGTTCTCGGCAAACTGACTACCAACCGTGCCGCCGGGTTTCTGACCGGTATGGGTGTCACGGCGGTCATCCAGAGTTCCTCCGCCACCACGGTTATGGTGGTCGGCTTCGTTAACTCGGGCCTTTTGATGCTCCGCCAGGCAATCAACGTCATTATGGGTGCCAACGTCGGTACAACCGTTACCGCCTGGATTCTCAGCTTGAGCGGTATCGATGGCGACAGCACGTTTGTGCGCCTGCTCAAGCCGACATCGTTCACCCCCATTTTGGCACTCATCGGTGTTGTCTTTTATATGTTCTGCAAGAAGAACAAGACCAAGGACACCGGTGTGATTCTGCTCGGCTTTGCCACCCTGATGTTCGGTATGGACGCGATGTCCGATGCGGTGGCAGGTCTCAAGGATGTGCCCGGCTTCAGCGATTTGTTTACCATGTTCCAGAACCCGGTGCTGGGTATGCTGGCCGGTGCGGTGCTTACCGCTATCATCCAGTCCAGCTCGGCTTCGGTCGGTATTCTGCAGGCTCTCGCCAGCACGGGACAAATCACCTTTGGCGCAGCGATTCCCATCATTATGGGCCAGAACATCGGTACGTGTATCACGGCGTTGCTGTCAGGTATCGGTGCTAACAAAAACGCTCGCCGTACCGCACTGGTTCACCTGCTGTTTAACGTCATCGGTACCGTCGTTTGGTTGTCGGTGTTCTGGGTTATCGAAGTTGTCGTCCATCCCGTCCTCTTGGATCAGGCGGCAAACGGCTTCGGTATCGCCGTGGCGCACTCGGCCTTTAACATCCTGTGTACGCTGCTGTTGATGCCGATGAGCGGTCTGCTGGAAAAGATGGTTATGCGTCTGATTCCCGAAGGCAAAACGCCCGAAGAAACCGCCGAGCTCGACAACCGTCTGCTCAACACCCCCGCGGTCGCATTGGAGCGCAGCCGTGCTGTTGCGAACGAAATGGCTACCCACGCCATCCAGACGCTGTACGATGCGCTGGACTGCGTGGAAAACTACACTTCCGAAAAGGCCGATTTGGTACGCGAAAACGAAGAAACCACCGACCACTACGAGGATATCCTCGGTTCGTATCTCGTCAAGCTCAGCTCACTGCCGATTGGTGATGCCAACAGTGCCGAAGCGGCTATGCTGCTCAAGGCAATCGGTGACCTGGAGCGTATTTCCGACCACGGTGTTAACATCCTGGAAGCGGTGGAAGAGCTGCGTGAAAAGGAAATCGAATTTTCCGGCAACGCCCGCCGCGAAATCACCACACTGGTGGCCGCGGTACGCGAAATTCTCGAGCTGACGCACGCCGCCTTTACCTCGGTCGATGTACAGGCAATCGGTGCCATCTCCCCTCTGGAAGAAGTTATCGACGACCTGAAAGACACCTTGCGTTCCGCGCACATCCGTCGTCTGCAGTTGGGCGAATGCACCATCGACGCCGGCTTTATCTGGTCGGATCTTCTTACCGACCTGGAGCGCGTTTCCGACCACTGCTCCAACATCGCCATCGGTATCGTGGACTTGTCGCATCACGATATGAACATCCACGAAAACCTGCGTGCCATCAAGGCGGACGACGAACACTTCCGCACGGCATACAAAGCCTACACCGAGAAATACTCGCTGGCATAATCAAACGGCACGTTCCCACAGCGGAGCGTGCCGTTTTTTTGTTTGACAAGCGGTATGCGCTGTGCTATGATTGATTTGTTAATTCGAGGCTCGAAATAACGGAGGTGAGCGTATGCGATATTGGGGTGCCGAGACGCTCCGCACCACAGGAAATCAGCTGTTGATTAAAGAGACAAACGCCAAGCTGCTGTTTACGATTGTGTCGGCGCAAAAGCGCATCAGCCGCACCAAGCTTGCGGAAATCGCAGGGCTGAGTCCCTCCACCGTGTCGGTGCTGACCGATGAGCTGATCCGAGGCGGCTTTCTGATTGAAACCGGTACCGGAAAATCCTCCCCCACCGGTCGTCGCCCCATCTACCTTGAAGTCGACCCGAACGGTTTGCAGATTCCCTGTTTTGCATTCCGCCCCGACGGACTGCTTTTGGTGCTGTACGACCTCACTTTCCACGTTATCGAGCAACAGTTTGAGCCGTACCCCGACACGCTGGAGCGTCATCCGAAGGCGTATACCGCCCCCTCTGAAGAGGCGATACTCCGCTTGTTTGATACACTGCTTGACCGTTGTGAACAGCTGGACAGAAGTCGTGTTCGCGCGATGACGCTGTCGTTCTACGGCGCATTTCTGCAGGAAGCCGGTTGCTACACCTCCGGTGTGCTGGGTTGGCAGTTCTCCGCCGCTTTCATCGAAGGTCTCTGCCGCCACCTGCACGCCCCGCTGATGGTCGCCAACGCCGCACTGCTGATGGCCTATGCGGAAAACACGCGGGACAACGGCTATGAAAACCTGCTGTATCTGCACATCGACCGCGGTGTTGGTTCGGGCATTGTGCTTAACGGTCGTCCGTATTCCGGCAAAAGCGGCATTTCGGGCGAAATCGGTCAATTGCTTATCAAAGGCGAGCCGCTGGAAGGACGTGCCTCGGTCGGTGCGATTCTGGAAGCGGTGCGGCAATGTATGCTGCAAGGCGGCACCCCCTATCTTGCCGAACTGGGAATCACGCCCGAGGAGGTCACTCTCTCGCACATCCGCGACGCACTGACCGCAGGCGATAACGGCATCACCGCTGTTATGCAGGAGATTGTGGAATACATCGGCATCGCCCTGCACAACACGTTGTGCATTCTCGGCACCACCGAAATTGTGGTCGGCGGTGTGGAGGCACTCGGACCGGTGTTCTTGGAAATGCTGTCCCACACGTTGGTGCACGATTGCGGTTCTCGCATCGCTCGCCACTCCCCCTTGCGCTATGCGTCGTTTTCCGAAAACGGCGATTGCCTGGGCGCTGCCAAATGGTATATTAGTGATCGTTTCACTGTTATAATTTAATTTTACGGAGGTATCGGTTATGAGAGTTTTGGCTATGGGTTGTCATCCGGATGATTTGGAATTCAACTGCTACGGCACGTTGGCTCTGCACGCAAAGCGCGGTGACGATGTGTTCGTCTGCAACATTTCCAACGGCTGCATGGGCGATATGGTCATCCCGCCGAAAGAACTGGCGGAAATCCGCGCCCGCGAATCGGCAAACGCCGCAAAGGTCATCGGTGCGCAGGAGTATATCGGCGTCGGCCTTGACGATTTGGGACTGAATCCGAACGACATCGAGCAGCAGCGCCGCGTGACCGAGGTCATCCGTTGGGTGCGCCCCGATTTCATCATCTGCCACGGCAAGGACGGATATATGGACTACCATAACGACCACAATGCCGCCGCAGACCTGGCGTTCACCGCCAGCTTTAACGCCTCTATCCCCCATTTTGAAACCAAGAGCCCGGCGATTGACCACGTTCCGTCGCTGTATTATTTCGAACCCACATCCACCCGCAGCGGCTTCCGTCCTACCGACTACGTGGATATCACCGAAACCATCGAGCTGAAGCTCGAAGCACTCGCTTGCCACGAAAGCCAGATGACCTGGCTGCAGGCGCACACCGGCAGTAACGCCATTCTGGAGATGGTTCGCGCCCGTGCCATGGTACACGGCAGATCCTCTCGTTGCCAGTACGCCGAGCCGTTCCAGCGCTGCAACCATCATCTGCGTATGACTGCGCATCGCCTGCTTCCGTAAGAGAAACAACAAAAGACCCGAGGAGAAATTCTCCTCGGGTCTTTCTTTATCCGTTAATAATCCACGTAATTCATCGGGTCAACCAACTGACCGTTAAGAATCACTTCGAAATGCAGGTGCGCACCGAACGAGTAGCCGGTGTTACCGACATTCGCAATGTATTCGCCCTGCGCCACCTTTTGCCCTGCCTCCACATTCAGCGAACTGCAATGGGCATATCGCGTCATAAAGCCGTTTCCGTGGTCGATAAGCACGTAATAGCCGTAACTGCCGTGCCAGCCTGCCTCGATAACCGTACCGCCGTCGGAGGCGATAATCGGCTTACCGTTGACACGACCGTTGGAAATATCAATCGCGCCGTGGAAACTGCCCCAACGGGAAGCAAACGGCGAAGAAATCACCTTGGTATACGGCAGCGGCCAGACAAATTTGCCTGTCGCAACACCGTCGCCCGCTTCCACGTCCTCGGAATAGGTTTTTCCTCCCTTGATAACCACTTCGCTTATCGGTGCTGTAATCGTTCGGGTGGAAACAACCGTGCGGTACTGCTCTTCCCCGTTGACCGAAATGATTTCCACCGTCACACTGCGCTCACCGTCCACGCCCTTGACCGTCACGGTATCATCGCCCAGCGGTCTGCTTTCGTCCCACTGAATCACCGTGTCGTATTTCACAGGCTCGGTGTATGTAACGAAATGGCTCACCTGCACCGGCAGCGTGTCCAGATAGGCGGAAAGCTCCGCCTCACTGCTCAAAGCCGAAACCGGATACAAGCCGTCCACAATCTCCACCTGAGCGAAAAACGCGGACTGTGCCGCCTTGGTTTCATCCCGTTTCCGAAGCGATTGCAGCATCAACGACTCCATCTTTTCGCGCGACATTGCCCCACGAAAAACGCCGTCGACATACAGACCCGACGTATTTTCAAGCGACCCGCTGACACTGTTTAAAATGCGGTCGCTCACCGTCTTGACATCCATAATCTCGGCACCCGCAACCACCTGCAGTACCATACGCGGCGAACGCTGTACCTCAAACGAGTCGTCGGCGTCGATGACCATTCCCTCCACCGCGGCGGCCGCCGCATTGTAGGTGGATTCGTTCGCGATATATCCCAGCATCTCACCGTCATACTCCAGCGACAGCACGAAGTTTGCGTGTTGCCAGTACCAGATGGTAGCGACCAACGCCACCGCGGCCGCCACAGGTGCCGCCACGTTAAACAGCGCACGGAACATCGCCCTATGTCGCTTCACCGCCAGCACCGGCAAGGTTGCCAACTCGCGCACGAGCTGACGCTTGCGCCCCTTTTCGATTCCCTGCACACGCTCCTGCGCCCGCGCGAAATCGACACGCAGCGCGCGCCACTCTTTAGCCACTTTGCGGCCGTGCCGCAGAATCAACCAATCAACGGCGCGGTGCAAACCGACGAGCATCGGTCGCCACAGATTGCGTGTAAAGCGCACCGCCGCTTTGACACAACGGATGCTCCGCACACCCACCACATAGCAGAAACGCGAGCACACATCGAAGAACTGTTGCCATTCCTCTGACGTCTTGAAAAACACACGGAACGGTGCCGTATGCTGTTCGGATGACTCATTCTTTTTTTGCCGTTTCACGACACCACTCCTTTCTGGTCAAATCTCGCACATTATAGCGGGTTCTCCCGAAAAAAGCAAGTTTTCTTGGGAAAGAGTGGTCAAATTACCGACATTTAACCAACGCAAGTATCGGTTTTTACATAAATTTTGCCTTTTCAGTCAGGGTATACCAGCCGCGACGGCTTCCACTCCGCCAACACCTCAGCTTCGACGGCGGCATAGCGGCGAGCGCCCTCCAAATCGTGCTCCAGATAGTTGCCGCACTCTCGCTTGCTTGCTCCGGGAATCTCACCCGTGTACGCCGCAATGAACTGCAACGTCTCACGCGTCAGCGAAATCACCTGCTCCTCGGTCATACCGCGGGTCAGGAAATAAAAACCGGTGCGGCAGCCCATCGGCCCGAAATATACGATGTTATCCTCAAACGCACTGTTGCGCACATAGGTCGCAAACAAATGCTCCAGCGTGTGCATCGCCGCTACCTCCAGAAACGGCGGTGTGTTGGGATGCACAAAACGCAGGTCATACGTCACCACGTCGCCATCGACGCGAGACGTGTACAGACCCGGGGTCAGAGTATCATGATTGATGCGAAAGCTTTGGATGGTTTTCATACCGGTTCCTCCAATCCGTGGGCGCGCAAACATGCGGCCATATCCTCCGGCAGTGGGCTTTTCAGCGCCAGCTGCTCGCCTGTTAGCGGGTGAACAAACGTCATTTCACAGCAATGCAAACCGTGACGCGGCAGTACCGTTTCATCCGTGCCGTACATCGTGTCCCCCGCCAGCGGGTGACCGAGCCACGCCATATGTACACGAATCTGGTGCGTGCGTCCTGTTTCCAAGCGCAGGCGCACCAGCGTAATTTCGCCGTCGCTGCCGAGCGCTTCGTAATGCGTCACACTTTCCTTGCCGCCTTCCCCCACCTCGCGGGTGATGCAGCAGCCCTCTTTCACGCGAATCGGCTGATTTACCGTACCGCTGCCGACAAGCTCACCCAGCACAATGGCGAGATAGGTTTTCTCCGCCTTGTGGGTCAGCGCATATGCGATATGTGCGTTCTTGGCAGCAAGAAGCAAACCGCTGGTATTGCGATCCAGACGGTTGACGGGACGAAACGAATGCGGCTGACCGTTTCGGCGATAGTGTCCCACCACCGCGTTGGCAAGCGTCGGTTCGGGCTTGCCTGCCGACGGATGCACCGCCAGGTACGGCTGCTTGTCCACCACCAGCAGCGACTCGTCCTCATACGCCACCGACAGCGGCAAATCCGCGTCGTCAATACGCACCGTATCCTCGGGGAAAAGCAGGCACAACCGCTCACCGGCGTTGACGCGGTCGATACTGCGCCGATGTTCGCCGTTTACCGTGATGCCGCCTTCCTGATGCTTCAGTCGCACCACCATACGCCACGAAAAACCGCACCCCTGCCGCAGAAATGTCTGCACCGAAGCGCCGTCATATTCAGTTGGTATTGTAAAAAATAACGTTTCCATACCGTTTATTATACGAACTTTACCATCAAATTGCAAGTTCCTGCGCAGAAAGACTTGTTTTTTTGCAAAAATCTGCTAAAATATATAGGATACCAATATAGGAGGTTCCCGGAATATGGAAAACAAAAAGTTCTATCTGACCACTGCTATCGCCTACACCTCGCGCAAGCCGCATATCGGTAACGCCTACGACATCGTCCTGGCGGATATGATCGCGCGGTACAAGCGAATGCAGGGCTTTGATGTCTATTTCCTGACCGGCTCCGACGAACACGGTCAAAAGATTCAGGAATACGCCGAGAAGCAGGGCATTTCCCCCAAGGAGTACGTCGACGGCGTTTCTCAGCAGATTAAAGACGTGTGGAACAAACTCAACACCTCTTACGATCGTTTCATCCGCACCACCGACGAGGATCACGAATCCGCCGTTCAGACGATTTTCAAGAAGCTGTACGAGCAGGGCGACATCTACAAGGGTAAGTATGAGGGCAAATACTGTGTCCCCTGCGAATCCTTCTTCACCCCCTCTCAGCTCAAAGACGGCAAATGCCCCGACTGCGGTCGCGATGTCATCGACGCAAGCG
The DNA here is from genome assembly GCA_045596745.1 of Acutalibacteraceae bacterium. Taxonomy (GTDB): domain Bacteria; phylum Bacillota; class Clostridia; order Oscillospirales; family Acutalibacteraceae; genus RGIG3009. Next base: position 3,608 of record JAZODA010000025.1, on the reverse strand, counting down.
AGGAAGCCTACTTCCTGCGTCTGTCGAAGTATCAGGATCGTCTGCTGCAGTACTTTGAGGAGCACCCCGACTTTATCCAGCCGGAGTCCCGCCGCAACGAAATGATTAACAACTTCCTGAAGCCGGGTCTGTCCGACCTGTGCGTTTCCCGCTCGACCTTTACCTGGGGTATCCCGGTATCGTTCGATCCCAAGCACGTCACCTACGTGTGGCTGGATGCGCTGTCCAACTACATCACCGGTATCGGCTATCATCCCGATGGCAGCACCGACCGTTTCGAAGCGAACTGGCCGGCGGATTTGCACGTCATCGGTAAGGATATCGTGCGCTTCCACACCATCTACTGGCCCATCATTCTGATGGCACTGGGTCTGCCGCTGCCGAAGAAGGTGCTGGGTCATCCGTGGCTGCTGTCGGGCGAAGACAAAATGAGCAAATCTCGCGGCAATGTGCTGTATGCCGACGAGCTGGCTGACCGCTTCGGCACCGATGCCGTGCGCTACTATCTGCTCTCGCAGATTCCCTTTGCGCAGGACGGCACCATCACGCTGGAAAGCTTCCTCAACCTGTATAACGCCGACCTTGCTAACACGCTGGGTAACCTTGTCAACCGCAGCATTGCAATGACCAACAAGTACTTCGGCGGTACGGTAAACAAGACCGACGTTGTCGCTTCCGAGGTGGATGCCGATTTGATTGCCACCGCACAGAAAGCGCTGGCAGGCTATGCCGAGAAGATGGATGTGTATCACAACGCCGAGGCGCTCGCCGCGGTGATGACGCTCGCCAAGCGCTGCAACAAGTACATTGACGAAACCACGCCGTGGGCGCTTGCTAAGGACGAAGCCGCCAAGGGTCAGCTCGAAACCGTGCTGTACAACCTGCTGGAGAGCATCCGTCTGCTGACGGTGTGCCTGCGTCCTTCCCTGCCCGAAACCACCGATCGTATCGCGGCACAGATGAATCTCTCTGCCGAGGATTTGACGCTGGAATCGCTCGCTTTCGGCACTCGCGCCACCTACACGGTCGGCACGCCCGAGCCGCTGTTTGCCCGTGTTGACGTGGAAAAGACGCTGGCGGAGGAAGCGGAAAAAGCCGCCGCTGCCGCTAAAGAAGAGGAAGTCGCAGAGAACGTTGCATTCCTCGATGAAATCACCATCGACGAGTTCGTCAAGGTCGATTTGCGCGTGGCACGCGTGGTGGACTGCGAGCCGATTAAAAAGGCAAAGAAACTGCTGAAGCTCACGCTGGATGACGGCAGCGGCACGCCCCGCACCGTCGCTTCCGGTATTGCGCTGTGGTACAAACCTGAAGAACTCAAGGGCCGTCAGGTCATTGTCGTTGCCAACCTCAAACCCGCTACGCTGTGCGGTGTGGAAAGCAGCGGTATGATTCTCGCCGCCGATGACGGCGATGCCGCCCGTGTGCTGTTCGTGGATGGTCTGAAGCCCGGCAGCCGTATTCATTAATCACGCTATGTAAGGGGATGCCGCAAGGTGTCCCCTTTTGCAAGGAGAACACTATGTCTGTTTTTGATTCACACGCCCATTACCTCGACGACCGCTTTGACGATGACCGCGATGAACTGCTGACTTCGCTGTCGCAAAACGGCGTTTGCGGTATCATTGAAAACGGTACGTCTGCCGCCTCCTCTCGCGACGCGGTAGCGCTGGCAAAACGCCATCCCATCGTGTGGGCGGCGGTCGGTATCCATCCCGGTGAAGCCGCCGAGGCACAGCCGCAAGATTTGGCGGTTTTGGAGCAGCTTGCCGCCGAAGAGCAGGTGGTTGCCATTGGCGAAATCGGACTGGATTATCACTACGAAGATGCCTGTCCGCGCGACGTGCAACAGCAGTGGTTCCGCGCTCAGTTGGAACTGGCAAACCGCCTTTCTCTTCCGGTTGTGGTGCACGACCGTGAGGCGCACGAGGATACCCTGCGCTTCTTGCAGGAATATCGTCCGAGCGGCGTGGTACACTGTTTTTCGGGCAGTGTGGAAATGGCGCGCGAGCTGCTGAAGCTGGGACTTTACATCGGTATCGGCGGCGTTGTCACTTTCAAAAACGCCCGCAAAACGGTTGAGGTCGCTGCAGAAATCCCGCTCGACCGTCTGCTGCTGGAAACGGATGCCCCCTATCTGGCACCCGTACCGCTCCGCGGTCACCGCTGCGATTCTGCCATGATTCGCCACACCGCCGAAGTCATCGCCGCACTGCGCGGCATTTCCGTCGACGAGCTTTTGCACATCACGGCGGATAACGCGCGTCGGCTGTACCGTCTCTCGTAACATCGCATTTTTCTGTCCTCGACGCTCTTCCCTTGCTTTTTCAAAAAAGAGTTGATATACTGATACTGTAAAACAAAACGGAAAGGATGCTTGAGATATGACTGTTTCCGAAAGCTACGCCCTGTGGCTGTCCCGCGCGACAGACGATCCCGATCTGATTCCCGACCTCAAAGCGATTGCCGACGACGCCAACGAAATCAACGAACGCTTTTACCGCGAGCTGGAGTTCGGCACAGCGGGTTTGCGCGGTGTGATTGGCGCAGGCGATAACCGTATGAACATCTACACCGTCCGCAAAGCCACGCAAGGTCTGGCGGATTATCTCAACAACCGCTATCCGACCGCCCGTGTGGCAATCTGCTTTGACTCCCGTATCAAATCCGACCTGTTTGCCCGCGAAGCGGCGCGTGTACTGGCCGGCAACGGCATTGCCGTCAGCCTGTTCGAAGAACTTCAGCCGGTGCCGGTGCTGTCTTTCGCCGTGCGTGAGCTGCAATGCCAGGCGGGTATTATGGTGACCGCCAGTCACAATCCCGCCAAGTACAACGGCTACAAATGCTACGGCTCGGAAGGCTTCCAGATGACGGATGACGATGCGAACACCGTGACCGAGTACATCCGCCGCGTGGATATGTTTGACGGCGTCAAGTTGGCAGATTTTGAAGCCGCTGTGAAACACGGCACCATCACGATGATTGGCACCGAACTGGTGGACAAGTATCTGGACCGGATTGCCATCCAACAGATTAATCCCGGTGTTTGCGCCAAAGGCGGACTCAAAGTTATCTATACGCCGCTCAACGGTGCAGGCAACAAGCCGGTGCGCGCAATTCTGAATCGCATCGGTCTGTCGCAGGTTACCATCGTTCCGGAACAGGAACTGCCGGACGGCAACTTCCCCACCGCACCGTATCCGAACCCCGAAATCCGTCAGGCGTTCACCTGCGCTCTGGAGCTTGCCAAAACCGTAAAACCCGACCTGCTTCTCGCCACCGACCCCGACTGCGACCGCGTCGGTATCGCGGTGCGTCAGGACGACGATTATGTCCTGCTCAGCGGCAACGAGACAGGCTGTCTGCTGCTGGAATACATCCTCTCCTGCCGCCGTGCCAACGGTACGCTGCCCGAAGCACCGGTGGTGGTGAAAACCATCGTCACCTCCGACCTCGCCACCCGCATTGCCGAAAAATACGGCTGTGAAATGCGCGAGGTGCTGACCGGTTTCAAGTATATCGGTGAGCAGATTGGCGAATTGGAAGCCGCGGGTCATCCCGAACGGTATCAGCTCGGCTTTGAGGAAAGAAGTCGGATCGTAGCCATG
>JAZODA010000024.1:0-4382 GCA_045596745.1 Acutalibacteraceae bacterium | reverse complement strand
GCCGACGGAGGGAGTTCTCCCAAAACTCCCCCAGTCTCGCTATCGCTCGACAGCCCCCTCAACGAGGGGGCCATATAAGCCTTCCCCCTGGGGGGAAGGTGTCACCGCAGGTGACGGATGAGGGGTGGTGCTGACCGCAGGTCCACCGCCAGGTGTGCCAGGTGTTGCAAAATCCCCCCAACTGCGGTATACTAAACCCATACCGTTTGAAAGGAGGGGTCGCCCTGTTTACCTGTTCACTTTGTCCCCACCGCTGCGCCGCGCGCCGCGATGAGACCGTAGGCGAAGGCCGTTGCGGTCTGCCTGCCACCGTGACGGTGGCCCGTGCGGCACTGCACCACGGCGAAGAGCCCTGCATCAGCGGCGACGACCCCCACCGCGGCTCGGGCACGGTGTTTTTTGGCGGCTGCACCCTCTCGTGCGCCTTTTGCCAAAACCACACCATCAGCCGCTCACCTGCGGTGGGCGCACCCATCGGTGCTGCTGTCGATGCCGCCGCCCTTGCGGATATTTTCCGCCGCCTGTGCGACAGCGGCGCATACAACATAAACCTCGTCACCCCCACACCGCACCTGACGGTCATCCGCGAAGCGCTGACCCTGTTTCTCCCCCCTGTGCCGGTGGTGTACAACACAAGCGGCTACGAGCGTGTGGAAACGCTGCGCTCACTGGAGGGACTGGTTGATGTCTACCTCCCCGACTTCAAATACGCCGACGGCGCGCTCGCCGCGGCACTCTCCGCCGCCCCCGACTACCCCGAAGCCGCCGAAGCCGCCATCCGCGAAATGGCGCGGCAAACGGGCGCGCTCCGACTCGACGAGCACGGCATCGCACAGCGCGGCACGGTGGTGCGGCACTTGGTGCTGCCGGGTCACACGCGCAACTCGATGCGGTGTCTCGAGATTCTCAGCACCATCCCCGACATCCAGGTCAGCCTGATGTTCCAATACACTCCGATGGCGGATATTCCGGGCTTCCCCGCGCTCTCGCGCCGCGTCACCGCGCGCGAATGCGACAAGGTGTGGGACTACCTGCTGGAGCTCGGACTGACCGACGGCTATGTCCAATCGCGCGACAGCGCCGGCACGGAAATGATACCCTCCTTCGACCTCACAGGGGTAACATAAAAAACAAGCCTCCCCAAGCAGCTTGGGGAGGCTTTTTCATTCTCTCTTATTTATCCATCAGCTTGCGGATTTCGTCGTGGAACGAACCGATATCCTTAAACTGGCGATACACCGACGCGAAGCGGATGTAGGCGATTTCGTCGATGGCGCGGAGCTTCTCCATCGCGTACTCGCCGATGCGGGTCGCCGGAATTTCGCGCTCCAGCGAGTTCTGCAGCTGCGCTTCGATATCGTCCACCGCGTTTTCCAGCTCCTGCAGCGACACAGGGCGCTTCTGGCAAGCGCGCAGCATACCGTTGAACAGCTTTTCGCGATCGAACAGCTCGCGGGAAGAATCCTTCTTCACCACGACGATGGGCAGGCTTTCCACAATTTCATAGGTGGTAAAGCGGCGAGCGCACTCCAAGCACTCACGGCGGCGACGAATACGCGTCCCCTCGTCGGTGGGACGGGAGTCGATAACCTTACTTTCGGGCTGACCGCAAAACGGGCATTTCATTGAGGAATCACGCTCCTTCTGCCTAACATTTTAGCACATCCGCCAAAACGGCGCAAGCACTTTTTTACAACAAAAACCGAGGTGTTTCGCGCTCAGTGCGCCTGCACCGACAGGGTATATTCACGCGGCGTCATACCCGTCGCCTGCTTGAAATGGCGGGAGAAATAATGCACCGAGGTATACCCCAGCCGATCGGCAATCTGGGTGATGTTGCCGTTGCCCTCGCGCAGCAGCTGCTTCGCGCGCTCAATCTTCAGATGGCGGTAATACTCCATCACGCCCATCCCCGTCACCGACTTGAAAATCGTCTTCAGGTTCGTGGCACTCTGCGCCGAGAAGAGGCAGATGGCAGAGAAGGACAAATTCTCGCACAGACGCTCTTCCATATACCGAATCACGCGGTCGGTCAGCTCGCCGTCGGCGTGCTGCTTGACAGAGGACGCCACGCGCGGACGCTGTGCGCCGTCACGGCCGGCGGTACGCACGATGTCGATGAGCAGCGCTTCCAGCGACAGCTGCACCAGCTGCTGTGCGCCGAACGGCGCACTCTCGGCACAGGTCATCTGTGCAACGTGGGGGTCGCCGAGCGAGCAGGAGAACGCCGCCCCCGCCTCACGCACGACCTGCGAGAGCAAATCACGCTGACGCTGGGTCGCGAACAGCATGCGCTTCTCGAAGAACGCCATCGCAGGCGACTGCGACACAAACGAGACGATTACCACGTTGGGGGCAACCGTTCCGTTGGCGGAGAGGGTATGGAATTCGTTGGGGCGGTGGAACAGCATCTGTCCTTGCGACAGCTCGTGGGACTCCTCCTCCGCCACCGCGGTGAGCGTTCCCTTGTCCACATACACCAGCTCCCAGAAATCGTGGGATTCGCCCTGGAACGCGTAGTTTTTGGCGTGCTCCAGGTAATGCACCGTTACGATCGCATCCACAGCGAGGTCACGGTTCATGACAGTCGGCACAAAATTCGGCACAGCGATCGCCCTCCTTTAATACGTCCTCGGCACACGCTTGCCGATGCGACACAGAATCTCATACGAAATGGTATCCGCCGCGGCAGCGATGTCGGCAGCGGTGGGATGCGCGCCGAACACCGTGACGGTATCGCCGGCGGCGACGCCCGGGGTGTCGGTGACATCCAGAATACATTGGTCCATACACACGCGACCCAGCACAGGGGCACTCGCGCCGCGCACCTCAAAGACAAAGCGGTTCGAGCCTGCGCGCGGCAGTCCGTCGGCGTAGCCGATGGGGATGGTGGCGAGCAGCGATTCGCGCGTCGTCACCGCCGTACCGCCGTAGCTGACAGGGGTGCCGACAGGCACGCGCTTGACCTGCGCCACCGCGGCGCACAGCGTCATCGCAGGGGTGAGCGTCGCAGGCAGTGTCAGTGCTTCATCGGGCAGGCAGCCGTACAGCACAATACCGGGGCGCACCATATCGAGGTGCATCTTCGGGAAGCGCAGCGCGGCGGCGGAGTTAGCACAGTGGCGCAGCGCAAAGGTCACGCCACGCGCGGCGAGCGCGTCAATCGTGTCGATAAAGAGCGAAAATTGTCGCTCGGTGAACGCATCCGCTTCGGGGGTGTCGCTGTCCGCCAGTGCAAAGTGGGTGAAGATACCCTCGGCGTGCAGTCGCGGCAACGCCACGGCTTCGCAGATGTCATCCACCGCCTCGTCACCGACAAACCCGATACGACCCATACCCGTGTCCACCTTGATGTGAACCGTCAGTTCCACGTCGGCAGCCTCGGCCGCGGCAGAGAGCGCACGCGCGTACTCCGAATCGCACACCGACTGTGTCACCTTCAGCGCGGCAAGCCGTGCAGCCTCGCAGGGCGGCGTATAGGCGAGCAGGAGCATCGGCAGGGTGATTCCTGCGCGGCGCAGCTCCTCCGCCTCGTCGATGTGAGAGACCGCCAGCCATTCCACGCCCTCGGCGACCAAACGGCGCGCCACAGGCACCGCACCGTGACCGTAGGCATCGGCCTTGACGGATGCCATAACGCGACAACCGGGGGTCAGCGCACGGCGCACTTCACCGAGGTTTGCCGCAATGGCGTCCAACGAGATTTCCGCCCACACGCGTTCCATACCGATGCCTCCTCTCACGAAATTTCGATTTCAGTATACCGCACTTTCCGCCACAAATCAAGACCAATTCTGCAAAAATTCCCACAATTCCCGACGAATTATGCAAACCGCCTGTTCCCACCACCCGCAGGGTCTCCTTGTTGTCGTGTAGGGCGGGGGACTTGCTCCCGCCACACCTGCGGTGAGCACACCCGGCGGTGAGCACACAAGCCTCCCTCAATGAGGGAGGTGTCGGCTTTAGCCGACGGAGGGAGTTCAAGAAAACTCCCCCAGTCTCGCTGTCGCTCGACAGCCCCCTCATCGAGGGGGCCATATAAGCCTTCCCCTTGAGGTCGATTCCTCCAACTGGGGAAAAAGCCTTCCCCTTGAGGTCGATTCCCCCGATTATCGGGTAGCGTGAGGTTCCAAATCTTTGATTTGGAAAACCGAACTTATCCCTTTAGGGAGGAAATGTCGGCGCAGCCGACAAAAGGGGCCCGTTTCGGGAGAAAAAGGTGGCTTTCGCCTGCGGCGAAAGACGGATGAGGTGTTGCCTCCCTCATTGAGGGAGGTGTCACGCGAATGCGTGACGGAGGGAGTTCAAGAAACCTCCACCGCCCGCAGGGTCTCCTTGCTGTCGTGTAGGGCGGGGGACTTGCTCCCGCCGCACCTGGCGGT
>JAZODA010000023.1:0-76671 GCA_045596745.1 Acutalibacteraceae bacterium | reverse complement strand
ACCATTGTGGAGGATACCTCCGGTGAATCGGCGGGTAACCACTGCCTGAAGGTGCCGCTGTACACCGCAGCGAAATATAACAAATATCTGAAGGGTCTGACATTGCAGCCCAACACCTCCTACACCCTGAGCTTTGATGCTCGCGGCGATCAGGTGTGGGTGTTTGTCGGTAGCTACGGTGTGACCGGTGCCCCCGGTGTTATGCGTGTCGGCGGTACGGAGGAGTGGACGCGTTATTCCACCACCTTTATCACCGGCAGTGACACCGCGGCAATGGGCAGCTTTGTGGAATGGGGTATCAGTATTTCGCGTGATCCCTCTTACTCGGAATCGGTTCAGGGCGAGTCCTATCTCGACAACTTCAAGCTGGAGGTAACGCCTGCCGCTGAGACGGGTATTGTTACCGGCGGTAGCTTTGAGTATCCCGAAAGCGCAGCAGAGTACACCGCCAACTGGAAGAATATTCTGACCCAGGGCGGTAAACTGGTTCTTGACCCGCTGGACAGCACCAACCGTTGCTTGATGTTTCCGAAGGTCGAGGCAAACACGGACTTTTATCTGAAGAAGCTTTATCTGGAGAACGGCACGACGTATCGTTTCTCGCTCGACGTGTATTCGCCGTCGCAGGCACTGATGTTCCTGTGGAACAACGCGTTTACCGGGGGCGCAGGCGGTCGTGTGATTCCTGCCTGTACCGAGTGGACGACCATCACGTTTGAAATGACCACGGCAGCGGATATCACCTCCAACACCGCGTACCCCGACTGGATTTGGGGCGTTGCGCGAAAGCCGAGCGAGCCGTACAACGAGGCACCGCTGTACATCGACAACGTTTCGATTGTCAAGGTGGAGGAAGAAGCTCCCGAAGAGCCGCAAGAGCCGGATATGTCGGTGGAGCACGAGGGCAACTTCGTCCAGGGCGGCTCGTTTGAATACGCCGCGGACGATGCGCGGTATACGGTCAACTTCAAAAATATGATAAAGAGCCTGTCCATCGTTCAGGATCCGAAAAACAAGTACAATCATTGCCTGCTTATTCCGCAGAGTTCCACTAACGACTACTATTTCACCAACCTGATGCTGGAACCGCTGACGACCTATGTGTTCGAGTTTGATATTCTCAGCACAGGCACGGCGGGTGTGTATTTCTGGGGTCAGTCGATTTTTGAAAACATCGGCGGTTCGCGCAGCATTGTCGGCTCGCCGAACTGGCAGCACGTCACCTATGAGGTGAAAACCTCCGCTAACATTCGTAACAGTACGGCATATCCGAGCTATCTCTTCGCGTTTATGAACAGCTACGAGCCGTATAACCAGTCGGATATGTACATTGATAACGTCAGCATTACCGTTAAGCAGAAGGAGGTGCCGTCCGTGACTCCTATTGTTACCGGCGGTGATTTTGAAGACACGGGTGCTTTGAACGCCAATTGGGGTACCATACTGCAAAAGGGCAGCGTGGTGGAGGATACCGAAATCGACGGTAACCACTGTCTGATGCTTCCCAAGGCTGACCCCAAAATCGGTGACGCGTATCTTGCCAACTTGCAGATGGAACCGAATACATCCTATTTCGTCACGTTTAAGGCTCGCGGCGGCGCGTCGCGTATTTACTTCTATCCCAGTGCATTCCTGGAGCACGGTGCCAAAGCGATTGCCGAAAGCAGCGAGTGGACGACCTACGCGTTCAAGGTAACCACCAAAGGCGATGCCACCTATCTCAGCGGCAGCTATCGGAACTGGCTGATTGGCTTTAACAAGAACGACGACGCGACCAACACGGCAAACACCTATATCGATGATTTCCGTGTTGTCAAAGCGGGTGTGTACGTTGACCCCGAGCTGGAGCATGGCAGCCTGACGCTGTCCTCCTGGAAAGACCCCGACACGGTGGGTAATCAGGTGTCCTTTGCGGCCGGCGCTATGGTGACGGTGACGGTGACTCCGGATGACGGCTATATGCTCAAGCCCGGCAGCCTGTACTACGTTACCGAGGACGGCACGCAGGGCCAAATTCTCAACAAGGAATCCGGCGCATTCGGCGAGGGTGAGGGCGATATTTTCCGCTTTGCCCTGCCGGAAGGCAGCGTTGTCATCACGGCGGAATTTGTGCCCACAGAGGCCCAGAACTTCCGTTTTGAGACGCTGGGTACGTCGGTGTATTACGACGAAAACGCCGTTGAACCGAACGGCCTGCGCTTCTTAAACCGTCTGTACATCGACGGTCTGGATGTCGAGGGAGACACACTGAGCGTGGTGTATAACGGTAAGACCTACACCGTTACCGAGTTCGGTTCGCTGCTTAAGCGCAGCAGCAACGCGGCGGCGCTGACGCTGGAAAACGTCAACGATGCGGCTCCGTCTGCCACGCGTGTGTGGAAAGCGGCGGCTTATGCTGACGGCACGATGAAGCTGGTGGATTATACCGACAGCTACGTGGATTTCACCGTGGTTATGAAAACGTCGACTCCCGGTTCGGCATTTTCGGAGCGTGATTACACCGCGTGCGGTTATATGGTGCTCAGCGACGGCACGAGCACGGTTACCTTGTACTCCAAGGGCATGACCGATTCGGTGAACGAGACGATTGGCAACACGGTGTTCCTCGCGAACAAGGACGACGACTGGCGTCTGCATCCGCAGGATTTCAAGCTGATTGCCACCACCTTTGACCGTCCCGACTTTACCGATGGTACCGGCAAGATGGAGACCATCATCGACGCGTTGTATGCACTGGGCGGCTCGGCTACGCTGAATGTCGCAGGTGAGAGCCTGGCGCAGGGCAGCAGCACGCGCGACAGCCAGATTGCGCTGCTGAAAGATGCGCTGGATAAAGGCTTTGAAATCGGCAGCTACACCTGGGGTAACAACACCTGGGGCTACAGCAAGGCTGAACTGAATGCCCGTACCGAAGAAGAACTGAGAAAGTATATCTCCGATACGCAGGCGATTGTCAAGGAGACGTTGGGTGTCACGCCCGAATATATGCGTCCTCCGCTGCTTCTCTCGAACGATACGGTGGTTCGCGTGTGTAAGGAACTGGGTCTGTCCATCGTGACCGGTAACGTGTCTTGGCGTGATTTCCCCGCCGGCTATACGCTGGAGGAGAGCGGTGGTGTCACGTATGAGTCGCTGACGCACTACGCCCGTGACGGCGCTATCTGGATTATCCACGCACACAACGGCGAAGCACCGACGGAGTATCCGCGCGCCATTGCCGATTTGTACGAGCAGGGCTATCGCTTCTGCACGGTGGCTGAGCTGCTGGAATACAGCGGCCAGACTCGTGTGGCAGGTCGCGTGTACAACGAAGTTGTCCCGGTGTATTAAGGAGGTGTCGCTATGAATACGTACGAAAAGCCGCAGCTGGAATGGCTCGAGCTGACCACCGACGAAGCGCTTGCCGCTGTTGTTCAAAGCGAGCCGACCGTCGAGGATAATGACGACGATCTGAGCGTATAAGTCAATAAAAAACAGCCCTTCGGAAGTGTTCCGAAGGGCTGTTTCTTTTTGTGATTACATTTTCTCGAAGCTGTCGACGCTCAGCACAAACACGGTAGCGCCCTTGACTTCGGTTTCCACCTGACGGGCACCGGGGCCGAGGCCCTTGCCGAACGAGGCACTGGTGGGCACTTTCTTTGTGCGGGTGAAGCTTCCGCTTCGAATGATGTCGCAAGCGCGCTCCACGGCATCCTCTTCGGCACCGATGAGCAGTGTGGTGTTGCCTGCGTGCAGGAAGCCGCCGGTGGTAGACAGCTTGGTGATGGTGTAGCCCGCTTCGGTCAGCGAGGCGGCGACGCTGGCGGCGTCATCGTTGTTAATGATAGCAAGAATGAGTTTCATAAGTGCATCTCCTTTACAGTAATAAGCCGTCGCGGCTTTTGCGGTCAAGCTGAGTATAATCGGGGACTTCGTAGCGGTTGTCGCTGGAATCGCGAATCAACACGCGGTTGTCAAACAGCACCTTGATATCGTGGGCGCGGCTTTGCATTTTCAGCTCACAGATACCGTGGTCGGTCTCGGCGGTGATGATGATGCCGGACGGCTTGATATCGACATTCAAGATGGCGCGGATGCGGGGGATGAGGTAATACTCTTCCAGCGCCTCGCGCACCGCCGCCGCGGATTCGGGCATCAAGGTCGCAAGGTTGCGGATAACGGCGACCTCGTGTCCCTCTTCGTTCAGCAGGGTGATATAACGGTCGCCACCGGTGGTGGGGAACAGGCGTCTGGCTTCCACGTTTTCAAACGTTTCGCCGGAGTACAGCTCCACATCCAGATGGAAATCGCCCTCCCGTTTGGTGATGCGGGCGTTGTCGTTTTCAATATAGATACGTTCCATACCGTCACCTCATTCGTCAAGGTTGATTTCGTCACGACCGCTGGTGTTCTGAATCTGAATCAGGCGGTAGTACTTACCCTTCATCGCCATCAGTTCCTCGGGCGTGCCGCATTCGATGATGCGACCCTTGTCGACCACCACAATCTTGTTGGCCTTGCGCAACGTGGACAGGCGGTGGGCAATCATCAGGGTGGTGCGACCGTGAATCAATCGCTCGATAGCGCCCTGAATGAGATGCTCGGTTTCGCTGTCCACCGAGGCGGTGGCTTCGTCAAACACCAGCATGGAGGGGTTCTTCAGCACGGCGCGGGCGATGGACAAGCGCTGACGCTCGCCGCCCGACAAACCGGTGCCGCGTTCGCCAAGCACGGTGTCGTACGCGTCGGGGAGACGCACGATAAAGTCGTGGGCGTTGGCAACGTCCGCCGCATGCATCACCGCTTCGACCGGAGCATCCGGGTCGGAGAAGGCGATGTTGCTGAACACGGTGTCGTGGAACATCAGCGGTTCTTGCTGCACAAAGCCGATGCGGGAGCGGTAGTATTCCAGGTCAATCTGGCGGATGTCGGTGCCGTCGACCAGAATTTCACCGTCATAATGGTCGTAGAAACGCATCAGCAGGTTGATAAGCGTACTCTTACCCGAACCGGTTGTACCGACGATACCGACGATGTCACCGGGTTCGATGGTGAGGTTGATATTATCCAGCGTTTTCTTGCTCTTGTCGAACGAGAAGGTGACGTTGCGGAATTCGATGCGACCTTCCATCGATGCCAGCTTGTTGCCGCGGCCGAAGTCGTGTTCGGGTTCGGCGTCGAGAATATCCAACAGTCGCTCCGCCGAGGTCAGTGCCTGCTGATAGCTGTCGGACAGACCTGCGAAGAAGTTGACGGGGTTGTAGAACATCGAGGCATAGGAGATGAAAGAGACAAGCAGACCGAGGGTCGTGCCCTGGCTGTCATCCATCGCCCACAAGCCGCCAACCCACCAGATGAGCAGCGAACCGCAGGTGACAAAGAAGGTGACGGTGTGGGGGAAGATACCGGCTGCCATGGCGGCGTTGCGGTCTTCCTGCAACCACACGTTGTTGTACTTCACAAAGTTATCTACCGTGCGTTTTTCGCCGGTAAAGGATTTGATGACGCGGTTGGCAGGCAGGGTGTCCGACATAATGGCGGTGACCGCCGACCATTTAATCCACGTGCGCTGGTAAACCGGCTTGATTTTCTTGGCGAAAATGCGGGAGCCGATTGCCACAAACGGCACGGGGATGAGGGAGAGCAGCGTCAGCTTCCAGTTCATCGAGAACATAATAATCATAATACCGATCATCGTGAAGAACTGGACGATGGCATCCTGCGCCATACGCAGGGTGAAGTTGTTAAGCGTTTGCGTGTCGCCGCTGATACGGGAGAAAATCGAGCCTGTGCTGGTCTTGTCGTAGAAGCGGGCAGGCAGATACTGCGCTTTGCGGTAGATGTCGTTGCGCATATCGGTGAGGAAGTGGTCGCCTGCGATACGCATAAAATAGGAGCGGAACGTGCCGCTTACGTTTTGCAGCAAATAGACGGACAGCAGAATCACAACCAGAACAATCAGCGCGCCCTCGTCGCGGTTGGGGATAACGTCATCGACCAGCGTCTTGGTGATGTAGGGCGGCACGAGTGCCATGGCGGTGGTGAACATCGACAGGAAGATGCAAAGCAGCAGACGCCACTTCTGCGGTGCCATATACGACCACAGACGCTTGAGCAGGTGCCCCTTGCTCATACAGTTGACGCAGTCCGCACCGGGGCGCAGCAGCACGCGGCCGCACTTCGGGCAGACGGCGCGCTCTTTATCCAGTGCCGTTTGCACAATCTCCAGCGCTTCGACAGCGTCTTTGCCGTCCATCAGTGCGCGGAGATAGGATTCCACCGCTTCGAGGATGACCACCATCACAAAGGTGCAGCGGAACACGTTGCGGTGATTCAGACGCAAGAGCGCGTTGCCATACAGGCGGCTGACCTTGACGTGGCGCAGCTCGGTGAGCGGTAAAGAAAAATCCTCATCGGTCGATTCTTCCGCCACGCAAAGCACACGGCGGTCGGTGATGACCAGCGCCGTGTTACCATAAGTTGCGTTAAGCAGAAGATCACCAACGAGGATGATCTTTGCATATTCATCGGATTCCATTGCCGATTTCAGTCGGGTAATCAGTGCTTCGGGAATCGGCTTGTTTCGTAAAGCGTTGTCAATCGTCATATGCGACTCACACCTTTCAAACTTACAAACGGATGGGTGTTGACAAGCACTTTTTAGCATATTTGGCGGCAAATTGCAATAGATTTCGCGAAAAAAGGCGAGAAAAACTTTATGCGCCGCCGGTGCTGCCGAAACCACCGTTGCGTACGGCGGTAACATCGTCATCTTCCGTGATGCCGAACGGCATAAAAATACCCTGTGCAAAGCCGTCGCCTGCCTTGAGAGACAGTGTCTTGCCCTCGGTGCCGGCGTTGGTGACTTTAATCAGAATATGACCTTCGTTATCGGAATAGTAATAGTCGCTGTCGATGATGCCGACGGTGTTGTTAAGCTGCAGACGGAACTTGAAACCGAGACCGCTGCGAGGATAAATCTGCAGCACCCAGCCCTCCGCCATACATGCGCGGATGCCGGTGGGGATTTTCACCGTCTCGCCGGGGGCGATGGTCAAATCGCACGGGATGCGAAAATCGTAGCCTGCCGAACCGGCGGTGGCGCGGCGGGGCAGCGCCGGCAGCGGCGGAATGACGGTTGTGCCGAAAGCATCTTCCCAGTCTGCGGCAAAGCGGGCGGGGGACACGTGTTCAAATCGGGCAATTCGTTGCATAATCTGATAACCTCCAACTGGACAAAATAGGGAAAGTGCGGTATACTGAACCTATCAGACGGATAGGAGGGATAACGGTGGTCGTTGCGGTGGTACATACGGATGCGGTTCGTGAGCAATCGGTGTTTGATGCCGTGCTGAACGCCGTATCCGAAGAGCGGCGCGAGCGAGTGCTGCGCCTTGCCGACAAAGCCGATCGTTGCCGCAGCTTGTGTGCGGCGGTGGCGCTGGACGCGTGCTTGCAGACGGTGGGTCTGCGTGAGTGGAACACCGTGCTTGCTCGGGATGAGCGGGGTAAACCGTTTTTGCGGGATGTACCGCAGTATGCCATCAGCCTGTCACACAGCGGTCGGTACGCGGTGTGCGTGCTGGCAGAGCAGCCGAACGGGGTGGATGTACAGGAAATACGCGATGTCCGCGCGTCGCTCATCGAGCGGTACTGCACCGCCGAAGAACAGCAGTGGCTGGCGGCTCGGTCAAACGAGGAACGCCCGACGGCGTTTTGCCGCGTGTGGGCCGCCAAAGAAAGCGTCTTAAAGGCTGTCGGCTGTGGGCTTGCCGGGGTGAGTACGATAAATGTGGTGCAGGACGGCGTGCTGTCTGCACCAACACCGTGGAAGCTGCGGGAATACGCACTGCCGGGACACGTGCTGACGGTGTGTACGACCGAGGAATGTCCCGATGCGCCGATGATTATTTCTTCTTGCGATAGCGTTCTTCTTCGCTGAAGACACAGCCACAATATTTCTGCATATACAGCCCGCCTCCGCGGGCTTTTTGCTGCCCTTCGCGGAAGGTGGGGCGGAAGTCACGGTAGAGAAATTCCACGCCGTGGCGCGCCGCCGCTTCTTCTGCCGTGCGGATGAGCAGCTCGTGGTTCTGATACGGGCTGATGAGCAGCGTGGTGGTGAAACGGGCAAAGCCGTTTTCGGCGGCGAAGCGAGCGGTTTCCTCCATCCGCAGACGGTAGCAGGTCTCGCAGCGGTCTTCCAGTTCGGGGTAAATCGCCCGTACAAAAGAGCGCAGACCGTAGTCGTCGTTGACAATCAATTTCATATTCACAGAGGCGGCGTAGTCCTGCAGTGTTGTCTTGCGGCTGCGGTATTCGGTGTAGGGGTGGATGTTGGGATTGTACCAATAGCCAACCGGTTCGATGCCCTCATCGCGCAGCGTTTCAATACAACGAATGGCGCAGGGGGCACAGCAAATATGAAGCAGGCAATCCGACACGGACGACACCTCCGTAAAGCGTTTTTTTCAGTATAGCATAAGTTGCAGAAAAATACCAGTTAATTTTCGGTTTTCTCTTTACAAGCGGTAACGGTTTATAGTAGAATATAACAAGAATATGATGTAGAAATGAGAGTGGAAAGCATGGTACCGAAGTATAAACGTATATTGCTGAAACTGAGCGGCGAAGCTCTGTCCGGTGAACAGGGCTTTGGTTTGAATTTTGATACGGTCAACCGTGTCTGCCGTTCCATCAAGGAATGTGTGGATGCCGGTGCGGAAATTGCCATCGTCGTGGGCGGCGGCAACTTCTGGCGCGGTCGTACCAGCGGCGATATGGACCGCACCCGTGCGGACCATATGGGTATGCTGGCGACCACCATCAACTCGCTGGCGCTGGCGGATGCGCTAGAGCAGATTGACTGCCCCGTTCGCGTGCAGACGGCTATCGCCATGCACGAGATTGCCGAGCCGTATATCCGCAACAAGGCGGTGCGTCATCTGGAAAAGGGTCGCGTTGTCGTGTTCGGTTGCGGTACCGGTAACCCGTTCTTCTCGACGGATACGGCGTCGGCTCTGCGCGCTCTGGAAATTGATGCGGACATCATTTTCAAGGCCAGCATGGTGGACGGCGTGTACGACAGCGATCCCAAGAAGAATCCGAACGCTGTGAAGTTCGATTCGCTGTCCTTTATGGACGTTCTCAACCGCGATCTGAAGGTGATGGATTCCACCGCCGCCAGCTTGTGCAACGACAACAAGCTTCCCATTCTCGTCTTTAATCTCGAGCAGCCCGAGAACATCGTTCGCGCGGTTGCCGGCGAAAATATCGGTACCATCGTACATTCTTGAGGAGGTAACAGTATGCAGCAGATTTTTCAGTTGACCCAGGAGAAAATGGACAAGAGCATCAACTCGCTCCTTGGTGAGTATTCCACCATCCGTGCCGGCCGTGCAACGCCGGCGGTGCTGGACAGAATTATGGTCGATTACTATGGCAGCCCCACGCCGGTGCAGCAGATGGCGGCGGTGTCGGTTCCCGAACCGCGTACCATTCTGATTACGCCGTGGGATAAGAGCACGCTGCGCGATATCGAAAAGGCGATTTTGGTTTCGGATTTGGGTCTTAACCCCCAGAACGACGGCAGCAGCCTGCGCCTGAACTTCCCGCCGCTGACCGAAGAGCGTCGCCGCGAACTGGTTAAGACGGTGTACAAGTATGCCGAGGATGCCAAGGTGGCGGTTCGCTCCATCCGTCGTGACGGTCTGGAGAAACTCAAGGATATGAAGAAGAAGTCCGAGATTACCGAGGACGATCTGAAGAACGCCGAGAAGAAGATGCAGGATCTTACCGATAAGGCTTGCAAGGAAATCGACGGTCTGTCCGCCAAAAAAGAAAAAGAGATCATGGAGATCTGAGTTGCCAACAACGACCGGCAGGGGGCTACTTCCGCCGGTCTTGTTCATAGGAGGATGTATGGGCTTGTTTTCCAAGCGGCGTCAACAGCCGCAGGAGGAAGTGTCGGTGGTGCCGTCGCACCTCGGCATTATTATGGACGGCAACGGCCGTTGGGCGAAAAAACGCGGATTGCCTCGTCAGGCAGGTCACGTGACCGGCGCGCGTGTGTTCCGCACCATTGCCAAGCACTGCGAAAAGCGGGGCGTTGGCACCGTAACGTTCTATACTTTTTCCACCGAAAACTGGAAGCGCCCCGCCGAAGAGGTGGAGGCGATTATGAATCTTCTTCGCCAGTATCTGAAAGAGTCGCTGGAGGATTTCAAAAAAGAGAACATCCGCACGCGCTTTATCGGCGATCGGTCGGTGCTCTCGGAGGATATCCGTCAGCTGATGGCGGAAGCCGAAGAGGCTACCGCGCATAAGACCGGTATGGTGCTGAATCTTGCCATCAACTACGGCGGTCGCGCCGAGCTTACCACGGCGGCAAAACGCATTGCCGAGGAAGTGCGCGAGGGAACGTTGTCTCCCGACGAAGTGGATGAGCAGTGCATCAGCGATCGCTTGTATACCGCCGGTCAGCCGGAGGTGGATATGATTCTTCGTCCCAGCGGCGAATATCGGTTGTCCAACTTCCTCATCTGGCAGTGTGCGTATGCCGAGTATGTGTTTGATGAGATTCTGTGGCCCGATTTTACGACGAAGGATCTTGACCGTGCGCTGGAAGCGTATGCAAGACGTCACCGTCGCTTCGGCGGAGTTTGAAAGGATGTATGAACCATGAAGACCCGTATCATTACCGGTGTATTGGCCGGGGCGCTCATGCTGTTGATTTTGTTCTTGCCGTGGACCATCGTGCTGACGGTTGCGACCGCGCTGATTACCGCCATTGCGGTGATGGAAGTGTTCACCGTTACCGGTGTCCGCAACCTTCACGGTGTGGAAAGCGTGCCGATCGTGTTCGCACTGATTGCGCCGTTCCTCAGTGGTATGCCGGGACGAGCGGCGGGAATTACCTGTCTTATGTATCTCGTGATGCTGGTGCTGCTTGTGGCGCTGTATTGCAAGGAAATGTCCGCCAAACGACTGGGCGTGGTGTTTGCTGTCGGCGCGTTTGTGACGTTTTCGCTGTCCTGCCTTGCTTACATTCGCAACCTGCCGTCGCCCCGCAGCGGTGATGGTTTGTTCTATGCCATCCTGGCGATGATGTGCGCGTGGGTCGCGGATACCGGCGCGTATTTTGCGGGCAGCTTTTTCGGAAAGCACAAGCTGTGTCCGCGCCTGTCCCCGAAGAAAACGGTGGAGGGTCTCATCGGCGGTATGGTGGCTTCGGTGCTGTTCTGCTTCCTGACGGCGGTGGTGTATCAGTCGATTCTCGGCGATGCCGCATCGGTGTCGTACGGCGGCGTGTTGCTGCTGTCACTCGTGTGTGCGCCGCTGTCGGTGGTGGGTGACTTGTTTGCATCGCTCATCAAGCGCATCTGCAAAGTTAAGGATTACGGCAACATCTTCCCGGGCCACGGCGGTATGATGGATCGCTTTGACAGCTTGCTGTTTGTGTTGCCTGTGGTGTATTTTACGGCTCGTGTACTGCCGCTGGTGGGTTAACGGCCAAAAGGAGCGTTTTGCATGTCGAAACGACTGGTAATTCTGGGCTCGACCGGCTCAATCGGTACGCAGGCTCTGGATGTCGCAAGAGAACAAGGGTATACGGTCACGGCTTTGGCTGCACATTCCAACGCAACGCTGTTGGAAGAGCAGATCCGTGAGTTTTCACCGCGTGCCGCCGCTTTGTTTGACGAAGCAGCGGCGCGCGATCTGCGCCTTCGGGTGGCGGATTTGGATGTGGAGATTCTCTCCGGTATGGAGGGCTTGTGCGCTCTCGCCGCCAGAGAGGATACCGATGTGGTGCTCAACTCCGTGGTGGGGATGGTCGGTTTGCTGCCGACGCTGTCGGCACTGAACGCGGGGCACGATGTGGCTCTCGCCAACAAGGAAACGCTGGTTGCCGGCGGTGAACTGGTGATGCGCGCCGCACGCGAAAACGGCGTGCGCATTCTGCCGGTGGACAGCGAGCATTCCGCCATTTTTCAGTGCCTGCAGGCAACGGCAGGCGGTGCGTGGGCGCCGCCGTCGAAAACTGAGGGGATGGGACTGCGCCGTGTGATTCTGACCGCTTCGGGCGGACCGTTCTTCGGCAAGACGCGCGAAGAGCTGCGCACCGTGACACTGGAGCAGGCACTCAAGCACCCCAACTGGAGTATGGGACAAAAAATCACCGTGGACTCCGCCACGATGATGAACAAAGGCTTGGAACTTATTGAAGCGAAATGGTTATTTGATGTTTCGCAGGAGAATATAGATGTGGTGGTGCATCGTGAAAGTGTCATCCACTCGCTGATTGAGTTTGAGGACAATTCGGTGCTGGCACAGCTGGGCGTTCCGGATATGCGCATCCCGATTCAGTATGCGCTGACCTGGCCGCTGCGCGCGCCGTCCTCCGTACCGCGTTTGGATTTGGCGGCGTTTGCCAAGCTGAGCTTTTTTGCACCCGATAATCGCGCGTTCCCGGCGGTGGAGCTGTGTCGTCAGGCACTGCGCCAAGGCGGTGCGTATCCTGCGGCGGTCAACGCCGCAAACGAAGAAGCGAATGCCGGTTTCCGCGCAGGAAAAATCGGCTTTTTGCAAATCGGCGAAGCGGTGGAAGCGGCTCTTGCGCGTTCGCTGCCGACGATTCAGTGTGTGGACGACGTGCTGGCGGTGGATGAGGAATGCCGCCGTCGCGTGCGTGAATGGATGAGGTGATCGTATCCTTTCGGTACTCGTGTTTGCGGGACGCCTGCTTGCGGCGCTTCTGCTGTTCGGCATCATCGTGATGGTGCACGAACTGGGACATTTTCTGGCGGCGAAAGCGATGGGCGTTCAGGTGAATGAATTTTCCATCGGTTTCGGTCCGAAACTGTTCGGGTTCGGCAAAAAAGAAACCCGTTATTCCGTGCGCCTGTTTCCGATTGGTGGATACTGCGCGATGGAGGGTGAAGATGCCGCCGGTGGTGGCGAGGTTCGTTCGGATAATCGGGATGTTACCGATGCCAATCCGCGTTCCTTTTTGAACAAGCCCGTCTGGCGCCGCGTGATCATCACGGTGGCCGGTGTGGCGATGAACCTGTTACTTGGATTTTTGATTTTGCTCGTGTATCATGGTGTTTGCGTCCGTCCCGAGGCGAACGGACACACCTACTACAGCAGCACACAGATTTCGGTGTTGTCGGAAGACAGTCCGTCGTATCAAAGCGGATTGCGCCCCGGGGACACTCTCTGGACCATCGACGGTCAGCGCGTGTTTTCTTCGATGGACATCACGTTCTTGCTGCAAAGCGGCGGCGACACCTTCGAGATGGAGGTGCTGCGCGTGGTGGACGGTGAGGAACAGACGGTAACGCTGCCGGCGGTCAAATTCCGCCGCGAGTTTTCCGAAAAAACACAGCGCAACGTGTTGTACTACGACTTTTACGTCAAGCCGATCCCAAAAACGGCGGGTTCGGTAATCACCGAATCGTGGAAAACGCAGTGCAGTCTGGCGGTGACGGTGTGGCGCAGCCTCAAAGGGCTGGTCACAGGTCGGTTCGCGGTGTCGGATTTGTCAGGTCCTGTGGGTACCATCGACATCATCGGGGACACGGTGGAAGTCGCTGTGCAGGAAACCGATTGGCTCGAGGGTCTCGGTACGGTGCTGATGTTGCTGGCACTGCTGACGGTGAACATCGGTATCTTCAATCTCTTGCCGTTGCCCGCACTGGACGGCGGTCGCCTGATGTTCTTAATCTGGGAGGGTGTCACGCGTCGGCGTGTTCCCCCGAAGTACGAGGGTTTGGTGCATGGCATCGGTCTGCTCCTGCTACTCATACTGATTGTGTTTGTTACGTTTAACGATATTGTGAGAATTTTTGCTTAAGAGGTGTTACGTATGCAGCGTCGCGTGTGTAAAGCGGTGAATATCGGCGGAGTGGTGATTGGCGGTGGTGCGCCTATCGCTGTGCAGTCGATGGGCTGTGTGCCGTCCCACGATGTCGAGGGTACGGTGCGACAGGCACAGGCTCTGCGCGACGCAGGCTGCGATATTTTGCGTATTGCCGTGCCGGATGCGGCGGCGGTGAGACTCGTGGATGCGGTGAAATCGGCGGTGGATATTCCGCTGGTGGCGGACATCCATTTCGATTATAAGCTGGCGCTGGAAAGCGTTGCGGCGGGTGTGGACAAGATTCGTATCAACCCCGGTAACATCGGTGAGGAAAGCCGTGTGAAGGCGGTGGCGGACGCGTGCCGTGCCGCAGGTGTGCCGATTCGTATCGGTGTGAATTCCGGTTCGCTGGAAAAAGAGATTCTCAAAAAGTACGGACACCCCTGCGCCGAAGCCATGCGCGACAGCGCGCTGTATCACGCAGGACTGCTGGAAAAATACGACTTTGATGATATCGTCATTTCCATCAAGTCCTCCAACGTGGAGACGATGGTAAAGGCGTACGAACTGACCGCCGATGCGTGTCGGTATCCGTTGCACCTCGGTGTGACGGAGGCAGGTACCGAGCAGATGGGCGTGATGAAGTCGGCTATCGGTATCGGTTCGCTGCTGCTTCGCGGTATCGGTGATACCATCCACGTGTCGCTGACCGCTGACCCTGTCAAGGAAGTGGAAGCGGGACGGCGCATTCTGGCGGCGTTGGATTTGCTGCCGGGTGAGCCGCAACTGATTTCCTGTCCTACCTGCGGACGCACGCGTATCGACCTGATTGGCATTGCCGCTCAGGTGGAAGAACGGCTGAAGACGGTACATAAACCCATCCGCGTGGCGGTGATGGGATGCGTTGTCAACGGTCCGGGTGAAGCGCGTGAAGCGGATATCGGTATTGCCGGCGGCGATGGTCGTGTGGCATTGTTTAAAAAAGGTGAAGTGATCCGCACGGTGCCGGAAGAGGACGCTGTGGAGGAATTGATTAAAGAAGTGGAGTCGTTATGAGTTATCCGGATATTTTGACGTTGTTCTCTCCTTACATAACCGACGCGGAACTGCTGCGCCCGTTTGCTTCGGCGACGGTCGCGGATATGCAGGTCAACCGCGCCGAGCGTTTTTTGCGTATGACGCTCAAAATGGCGGACTTCGTGCCGTTCGAGGCGTTTGTGCCTGTGGAGCAGGCGTTGGCGAGCGGATTGGGTCTGCGCACGGTGGAACTGATGCCGCAGTATCCGGAAGAGACGCTGTGTGAAGCGTGCTTTCCCACCATCGTGTCGTTTTTGCGCCGCCGCTGTGTAGCGGTTAACGGCACGTTCAACGATGCGGTGTTTGCCAAAGAAGGCGAGGGCTACTCGGTCACGCTGCGCCACGGTGGTATGGATATGATTCACGCCACCCACACCGATACGATGCTGGGTCAGACGATTGCGGAATTGTTTGGTCGCCGCGTGCCGATTACGTTCCACGGCGAGTCCGGTGTGGACGAGCAGGACGAGCAGTATCGCAAACTGATGGAAGAAGCGGAGCGCGAATCCCGCGAAGCGGCGCAGCGTGCCGCGCAGCAGGCAGCGCAGTCCGCACCCAAAGGGGACAAGCCTGCTCCTGTTGTTGTGAAGCCCGGTAAGCCTGCGGATGCATCGGTGCCGCCGAGCGACGGTTTGCCGATTTACCGCGAGACCGCGTCGCCGCTGTTTGGCAGTGTGCCGCGGGATATGCCTGTGCCGCTTGTCAAGCTGCAGGATGGTATGACCGCGACCGTGTGGGGCGAGGTGTTCGGTTACGAGACTCGTGCATTCCGTGACGGTACGCGTATTCGCCACACCTTCTTTATCAGCGACCGCACCAACTCCATTTCGGTGATTTTGTGGACGGATACCAAGCGCGACAAGGCGAAGCTGGAAGCGATGGAATCGCTGAAAAACGGCGTTTGCATTTTGGCAAACGGCTTGTACGAGTTTGATGAGTTTGCCAAGGGCAATGTGTTTAACCCGAAATCCATCGCGCTGGTTGACCGCTATAAGAAGCAGGATAACGCCGAAGTCAAGCGTGTGGAACTGCATCTGCATACCAAGATGTCGGCGATGGATGCGGTGTCGGATGCGGAAGCGTTGGTGCTGCGCGCCGCCGAGTGGGGACATCCTGCTGTGGCGATTACCGACCACGGTGTGGCACAGGCGTTCCCCGAAGCGATGAATGCCGCCGAAAAGGCGAAGAAGAACGGCACGCCGATTAAGATTCTCTACGGCGTGGAAGCGTACTTTGAAAATGACAACGTGTCGATTGCTCAGGGAGTGGAGAACCGCTCGCTGGACAGCGAATTTATTGTGTTTGACCTGGAGACCACGGGCCTTAACGCCGGTGTGGACCGTATGACCGAAATCGGTGCGGTGCGCCTGCGTGACGGCGAAGTGGTGGAAGAATTCAACACCTTTGTTGACCCCGAAAAGCCGATTCCTGCGAAGATTACCGAGTTGACCGGCATCACCGACGAGATGGTGAAGGGCGCTCCCAAAGAGGGAGAGGCACTTCGCGCGTTCTTTGAGTTCTGCGGTGACAACCCGATTCTGGTTGCTCACAACGCCCGTTTTGACACCGGTTTTGTGCGTGCCGCTGCGGGTCGTTGCGGTGTGTCGCTGCCGTTCGGTTCGGTGGATACCGTGCCGATTTGCCGTGCGCTGTATCCTTCGCTTAAAAACCACAAGCTGGATACGGTGGCAAAGCATCTGGAGCTTGAGCCGTTTAACCATCATCGCGCCTGCGACGATGCTCGCGTGCTGGCGAACATTTTCACCTGCATTCTGGGCGAACTGGATGAGAAGTACAGTATGTCGATGGTGGAGGAAATCAACTCTCTGGCAGGGGAGGGCGGTCCGAGCAAGGCTCGTCCGTACCATCAGGTGCTGCTCGCCAAGAACACGGTGGGTCTGAAGAACCTTTACAAACTGATTTCCTACAGCCATCTGAAGAACTTTTACAAGCGTCCGCGTATCAGCCGCAGTAAGCTGCTGGAGATGCGCGAGGGCCTCATCATCGGCAGCGCCTGCGAGCAGGGCGAACTGTTCTGCGCCATTGTGGAGGGCAAGCCGTGGGAGGAATTGTGCTCCATTGCACGGTTCTATGACTTCCTGGAAGTGCAGCCGATTGGCAACAACCGCTTTATGCTGCGCAACGGTACTGCCCGCGATGATGAGCAGCTGCGTGAATTCAACCGCACCGTCATCCGCTTGGGTGAGGAACTGAACATCCCGGTGTGCGCCACCTGTGACGTGCACTTCCTCGACCCCGAAGACGAAGTGTACCGCCGCATTCTGCAGGCGGGTCAGGGCTACGGTGACGCGGATATGCAGCCGCCGTTGTACCTGCGTACCACCGACGAAATGCTCAAGGAATTTGATTATCTGCCTGCTGAAAAGGCATACGAAATCGTGGTGGAGAATCCCAACCGCATTGCGGAGATGATTGAGGATATCCGTCCGATTCCCGAAGGCAACTATCCGCCGCATATCGAAGGCTCGGACGAAGAGCTGACCGAGATTACCTGGAATCGTGCCAAGGAAATCTACGGCGATCCTGTGCCGGAGATTGTGTCGGCGCGATTGGAAAAGGAGCTTAACTCCATCATCAAAAACGGCTTCGCCGTGTTGTATATGATTGCGCAGAAACTGGTGAAGAACTCGGTGGATAACGGCTACCTCGTCGGTTCGCGTGGTTCGGTCGGTTCGTCCTTTGTGGCGCATATGGCGGGCATTTCGGAAGTTAATCCGCTTGAACCGCACTACGTTTGCTCGAAGTGTAAGCATTCCGAGTTTATCACCGACGGCTCCTACGGCTCGGGCTTTGACCTGCCCGAAAAGCAGTGTCCCGTCTGCGGCGAGATGCTGGAGCGTGACGGCCAGGAAATCCCGTTCGAAACCTTCCTTGGCTTCGACGGCGATAAGACCCCCGATATTGACCTTAACTTCGCCAGTGAGTATCAGACCCGCGCCCATAAGTACACCGAATCGCTGTTCGGCAGCGACCACGTGTTCAAGGCCGGTACGATTGCCACGGTGGCGGAAAAGACCGCATTCGGTTACGTGAAAAAGTACGCGGAGGAGCGCGGACTGGCGCTCTCCAACGCCGAAATCGCCCGTTTGTCCGATGGCTGCACCGGCGTCAAGAGAACCACCGGTCAGCATCCCGGCGGTATGGTCGTTGTGCCGAACGAATACGTCATCGAGGATTTCTGCCCTGCGCAGCATCCTGCCGATGACCCGAACTCGGATGTTATCACCACGCACTTCGACTTCCATTCCATTCACGATACCATTCTGAAACTGGATAACCTCGGCCACGTGATTCCCACCATTTACAAGTATCTGGAGGAGTACACCGGCATCAGCGTGATGAAGGTGCCGATGTCGGATCCCGAGGTGTACAAGCTGTTTACCTCGCCCGAACCGCTGGGCGTTACGGTGGAGCAGATTGACTGCGAGACCGGTACGCTGTCGCTGCCCGAAATGGGCACGCCGTTCGTGCGTCAGATGCTCTTGGATTGCCGTCCCTCAACGTTTGCCGACTTGCTGCAGATTTCGGGTCTGTCGCACGGCACCGACGTGTGGCTGGGCAACGCACAGGAGCTTATCCGCGCCGGTACCTGTACCATCTCCGACGTTATCGGTACGCGTGATAACATTATGACCTACCTGATGCACAAGGGTCTGCCGCCGAAGATGGCGTTTAAGATTATGGAAATTGTGCGTAAGGGTAAGGCGACCAAGCTGCTGACCGACGAGCATTTTGAAGCGATGAAGGAACACAACGTGCCGAGCTGGTACGTCGATTCCTGTATGAAGATTAAGTATATGTTCCCGAAAGCGCACGCCGCGGCGTATTGCACGGCGGCACTGCGCGTGGCGTGGTACAAGGTACACCGTCCCATCGAGTATTATGCGGCGTATTTCACCGGTCGTGGTGAAGATTTCGACGCTGAGCCGGTGATGGGCGGCAAGGAAGCCGTGAAGCGGCTGATGGATTCCATCCGCGCCAAGGATAAGAAGGAAGCCACGGCGAAGGAGCTGTCCCAGGCAGAATCGCTGCACATTGTCTATGAGGCGATGCAGCGCGGCGTGGAGTTCCTGCCTGTGGATTTGTACAAGTCGCACTCCTACAAGTTCGTGCCCGAGGACGGCAAGATTCGTATGCCGTTCAGCGCGGTACGCGGCTTGGGTGGTGCGGCGGCACAGTCGCTGATGGATGCCCGTGCTGACGGTGAGTATATTTCCTGCGATGATTTGCAGAATCGTTCGGGTATTTCCAAGTCGGTTGTGGAATCGTTGGGTGCGTTGGGCGCGCTGGGTTCGCTTCCTGCAACCAGCCAGATGAATTTGTTTGAGATGTAAAAAAGGAGGATCGCCATGCTGCAGAAAAATCAGATTGTACCGCTTGTCATCACGGCTATGAGCGCAGAAGGCAGCGGTATCGGACGCTATGCGGAATCTGCTGACGAACGCGGTATGGCGATCTTTGTGCCGTTTACAGCGATTGGCGACGAGATTCGCTGCCGCATTGTCAAGGTGCAGAAAACTATGGCATTCGGCAAGGTGGAAGAGCTTGTCACGCCGTCGGCTGACCGCTTGCCGCAGGTGGATTGTCCGTCGTTCGGTAAGTGCGGTGGTTGTACGTATCGGCATATCTCCTACGAAGCGGAGCTGCGTTGCAAATGGCAACGAGTCGCGGATGCGCTTTCGCGTATCGGTGGTTTGTCGCTGGAGCCGCAGCCCATTGTGGCGTGCGAGCAGCCCGACCGCTACCGCAACAAAGCGCAGTATCCTGTCGCGCCGGGCGAGTATCGTCCGCTTGTCGGCTTGTATGCGGCGCGCAGCCATCGCGTGATTGAGCAGCGGGATTGTCTGTTGCAGCCCGAGGTGTTTGAAAAAGCACTGTCGGTGGTGGCACGTTGGGCGACCAAGTTCCGCATACCGGTGTATGACGAAACGACGGGAGAAGGCGTGCTGCGCCATATCTATATCCGTGAGGGCGCGCAAAGCGGCGAAGTGATGGTTTGCTTGGTCAGCACCTGTGGCAAGCTGCGGCGTTCCGATGCGCTGGTGGAATCCCTGCGTAAAGCGGTGCCGGGACTGACTTCGGTGATGGTCAACCTCAACAGTGACGACACCAACGTGGTACTCGGAAACATCAGTTATCCGCTGTACGGCACGCCGTACATTACCGATACGCTGTGCGGCTTGCGATTCCGTTTATCGCCGCTGTCGTTCTATCAGGTCAACCACGACCAGGCCGAGCGGTTGTACCGCAAAGCGGCGGAGGTTGCCAACTTGAGCGGTACGGAAACGTTGCTCGACCTTTACTGCGGTACGGGTACGATTGGCCTGTCGATGGCGCACAAGGTGCGCGAACTCGTGGGTGTCGAAGTGGTGCAACAGGCGGTGGAGGACGCTCGCCGCAACGCCGATGAAAATGGTATTACCAACGCGCGATTCATTGCCGCGGATGCCGCACAGGCGGCAAAGCAGCTGGCCGCCGAGGGTTGGAAACCCGATGTGGTGATACTGGATCCGCCGCGCAAAGGTTGTGAAGCCTCGTTGATTCACACGGTGGCTGGGATGAATCCCGACCGCGTGGTATACGTTTCCTGCGACCCTGCCACACTGGCGCGGGATTTGAAACTGTTTGCGGAAGAGGGTTACACGACCGAGCAGGTCACTCCGGTGGATATGTTCCCCCGCACGGCGCATGTGGAATGCGTGGCACTGCTCACACGGAGTGAGGGATAACTGCGTTTTTTGCCTGCTTTGCAGGTGGGAATAGAGGAGCTAAAATTAAAGGAGATGTTGTTATGAGCTTTGAGAGTGCAATCATTACACGAAACAAGGATGTGGAGCATATCGTCAACGCCGCGGCGGGTGTCGGTGTGTTCGGTCACGGCGAAGTAAAGCCGAAGCGTTTTGCTATGCTGGTGACCACCGACGTGCATCGCTGTGCCAAGCAGATGCAGAACGCTATTGATTATATGAATGGTACGAAGGCGGTGGATTGCGGTATTTGTCTGGGCGATATTCAGGGCGGCAACTACACCGAAAACGACGGTTCCTGGTACTATCTCGCGGTGCATTCCGCCAAGAAGCCGTTCTACACGGCCATCGGCAACCACGACGGCGGCAACAGTGCCAAAAAGGAACTGGCAGGCTCGAAGGCGGAGGTGTGCGAGAAGTATGTCCGCACCACTCGCTACCAGATTGGCATCCCGGATTTGAACAAGACCTACTACTCCGTCAACTGGGACGAGTACAAGGTTACGGTTATCGTGCTGGATAACTATATGGCACCCGAAGAGCGCGACGAGGACGGCAATTTCGTTATCACGCGCGGTGCGGAAAGCCTGAATCAGGAAGAAGTTGACTGGCTGATTGAAACGCTGAAAAATGTGCCGCAGGATTACCACGTTATCGTGGCGCGTCACGCGTACACCGACAGCGCAGTGAAGACGGAAGGCAAGTTCACGCAGGAGCACGGCGGTTTCGCGGGTGAACTCGCGCTGTACGGCAAATGCGAGCTGCTGCCGGATATCATCGATGCTTGGTCCAAGGGCGAGACGCTGGACAAAGAGTACGCCCCGATTGAGAGCCACGCGTGGCTGCCGACGCTCAAGGCAAAGGCGGACTTTACCGCACGCGGCAAAGGCGCGTTTGTGTGCCACATTGTCGGCCACTATCATCGCGATATGATTGCCACGAGCGAGTCGCATCCCGAGCAGAACATCATCAGCTTTGCCGCTACCGCCAACGACGATTGGCAGACCTACGGCTGTGACCTGCCCCGCGCGCGGGACACCAAAGCCGAGGACTGCGTGACGGTGATGGCAGTGGATACCGCGAAGCGCAAGATTCATCTGGTGCGTGTTGGCAGCAACATCACGCTGGATTTGGAAGATCGCACTCATTTCACTCTCAACTATTGATAAACAAAACGCACCGTCCACGGAATGTGGGCGGTGCGTTTTTGTTTAGCGGTTGAGCAGGTAGATGGCGAGGTTCAGATAACCGGCAAAGACCAGCCACGCGAGGTAGGGGATGAGCAGGGCGTAGGCGGTTTTGTCGATGGGCTTGAAAAGGCGGGCGGTGCGCAGCACCAGCCACAGCAGCAAAAACAGCCATAACAGCGCGAAGAACCGCCATTCCAGACGGAAGAAGAAAAACGGCCACAGCGCGTTGACAATCACCTGCGCCAGGTATAGCTGCAGTGCGGTGGAGCGGTCAACATCGCCGCTTAAAAACACGCGGTAGGCGGCATAGGACATCAGCGCGTACAGGATGCTCCACGCCACGGGGAACAGCCATGCAGGCGGATACAGCGGCGGTACATCGAGGCCCTCGACCGAGGGCGAGCCGCCGAGCAGCGTGCCGAGACCCGCAAGACCAAAGGTGAACAAAAAGAAAAACAAGAGGGGCTTCCATTCCATCTGTCGTCGCATCACAAGCATCGACCTCCTTGTGACACTAACCTATGTGCGCCACCGCGGCAAAAGAACACAAAACGGCAACGGAAAAGAAAAAACGCAGGGCGGAGGCCCTGCGTTTTTGTTTTGTGGTTATACCATCATAGTTAGCAGCATTTGCACGTACTCGATGACGAGGACGATGAGCTCGGGGGCGATGGCGAGTGCGAACGAGGTGCCGCCCGTCTTGAAGAAGCTGCGGTCGTAACGCAGTTCGGGGTTTTCGCGGCGACGGCGAACTTTCTTCAGCACCGACTGCATATACAGGTAGTTGCCGAACATACCGAGCAGAATGCCCAAAGCAATGCTTGCCACGCTGATGATAAACAGAATGACGGACAGCAGGCGTGCCTGCGGATCGTTCAGCAGAACGGTAATCGACGGGACATATATCGCACCGGAAGCGTTGGTAACGACGAGCTTATCCATCGCAAAGGAGGAGAACAGCTGAAGCACCAACTCCACCACAAACATCAGCGCGCCCCACACAAAATTCTTGCGATACAAAAGCCAGTTGGCAGGAATCAGCGCTGCTGCCCAGTTCCACGAAACCTTGGAACCGCCGTTTGCCATCTTGTGGAAACGGGGGAGGTAGTAGGCGGAGTTGTTGCCGACAACCTCGGCAATTTCATCCAGCGAGAAGCCCTCGATGGTTTCGGTGCGCGGCAGTCCGCCGTACGGATCCTGCAGCGGCACTTGGAACGGCTGACCGAAACCACCGCTGAACGGCGGGGTGTACTGACCGACAGGCGGAGGCGGTACATCATGCGGCGGAGGAGGGGGAGGCGGCGTGGCGCTTGCCCATTCCGTCGGGGTGAGTTCGTGACCGCAGTGTGCGCAAAATTCCGCAAATTCGGGGTTAGAGCCGCCACAGTGCGGGCAACGCGCCTGCGGCGTGGTGGGTTCGGCGGAAGCCTTGGGTGCTTCCGTCTTGCTCTGTGCCCACTGGCGGTCGGTGCCGTGGTCGGCTTCAAAGTGGCAATGTCCTTCCTGCTTCCAGCAATCGCGATGGTGCGGGCAACCGCACTGCGGACAGGTCACGATGTCATCGTTTTCCGCAAAACGGCGACCGCAAACCGGGCAGGATTGTCCTTCGTAAAAAAACATACTGTCACACTTTCTGTGATGGTTTTTGGCGCGAGGATTCGACAACACTATTGTAGCGCACCGAACGGTAAGATGCAATCAAATTGCGCAACATTCAAAAAAAGTTAACGATTTCGCGCCGCTTATGTCTGCTATTATACAATGCTTCGTGGGAAATTGCACGAACTTTTTTGCTTTTGCCCGAATTTTGTCGACAGGCACAAAAAATCGGTGCGGAAAACTTGACGAAACAACTATATATGGTATAAAATAGGATAAATAGACTCTATATTTTGTAAAGGTGGAAACGCAA
Source organism: Acutalibacteraceae bacterium (assembly GCA_045596745.1). GTDB lineage: Bacteria > Bacillota > Clostridia > Oscillospirales > Acutalibacteraceae > RGIG3009. The sequence continues at coordinate 52,884 of JAZODA010000023.1, read as the reverse complement.
TGGCAGCAAAGAAGCCGGGATATGGCAACGAAAGCATCACCTCGCTGAAAGGCGCAGATCGCGTCCGTAAGCGCCCGGGTGTTATTTTCGGCTCGGATGGCCTGGAGGGCTGTGAGCACGCTGTTTTTGAAATACTCTCCAACTCGATTGACGAAGCGCGCGAGGGTCATGGCAACAAGATTATCACCACGCGGTACGAGGACGGTTCGATTGAAGTTCAGGACTTCGGTCGCGGTATCCCCGTGGACTACAACACGAAAGAGGATCGCTTCAACTGGGAGCTGATTTTCTGCGAGCTGTATGCCGGCGGTAAGTACAATACCAACGAAAGCGAAAACTATGAGTTCTCGCTGGGTCTTAACGGTCTGGGTGCTTGCGCGACGCAGTATTCTTCGGAATATATGGATGTGGAAGTGCATCGTGACGGCTACCGCTATACGCTGCATTTTGAACACGGCGAAAACGTCGGCGGTCTCAAGAAAGAGCCGTATGCCAAGCGGGATACCGGTACCACCATCCGCTGGAAGCCCGACCTGCAGGTCTTTACCGACATTGCTGTGCCGATTGATTATTTCCGCGATATTCTGCGCCGTCAGGCGATTGTTAACCCCAACCTTCTGTTCGTACTGCGTGACCAGAAAGGCCGCAGCTTCGAAAACGAAGAGTTCGTCTACCAGAACGGTATCGAGGACTATGTTCGCGAGTTGGTGGGCGACAACGGTATGACCGATGTGCAGGTCTGGACGGCGGAACGCCGTGGTCGTGACCGCGAGGACAAGCCGGAATACAAAGTAAAATTCAACGTCGCGCTGTGCTGCTCCAACAAGACGAATTTGCTGGAGTATTACCACAACTCCAGCTGGCTGGAACACGGCGGTGCGCCCGAAAAAGCGGTGCGTTCGGCGTTTGTGTCGCAGATTGATGCGTACCTGCGCCAGAACGGCAAGTACCTGAAGAACGAAAGCAAAATCACGTTCCAGGATGTGCAGGACTGTCTCGTGCTGGTGTCGTCCTCGTTCTCGACCCAGACCTCTTACGAGAACCAGACCAAAAAGGCGATTACCAACAAGTTTATCCAGGATGCGATGACGGATTTCCTGCGGCATCATCTGGAAGTGTATTTCCTTGAAAACAAGGCGGAAGCGGATCGCTTGTCGGATCAGGTGCTGATTAACAAGCGTAGCCGTGAAAAGGCGGAAACCACCCGTCTGAACCTGAAAAAGACCCTGCAGTCGGGCAATGACCTTGCTTCCCGTGTGCCGGGATTCGTCGATTGCCGCACCCGCGACGTGACACAGCGTGAGCTGTTCATCGTGGAGGGTAAATCGGCTATGGGTTCTTGTATCCAGGCGCGCAACTCCGAGTTCCAGGCGGTTATCCCGATTCGCGGTAAGATTCTTAACTGTCTGAAAGCCGAATTTGATAAGATTTTCAAGAGCGAGATTATCGTCAACCTGCTCAAGGTAATGGGTTGCGGCGTGGAAGTGAAATCCAAGTCGAACAAAAATCTCGCGACCTTTGATTTGTCGCTTCTGCGGTTTTCCAAGATTATTATCTGTACCGATGCCGACGTTGACGGCTTCCAGATTCGCACGCTGGTGCTGACGATGCTGTATCGTCTGACGCCGACGTTGATTGAACAAGGGTATGTGTACATTGCGGAAACGCCGCTGTATGAAATTAACACCAAGACCGACACCTACTTCGCGTACAACGACCGCGAAAAGGCGGAAATTCTGGCGCAGATTGGCGATGTCAAGTACACCATTCAGCGCTCCAAGGGACTTGGTGAAAACGAGCCCGAAATGATGTCGCTGACCACCATGAACCCTGCGACGCGCCGGCTGGTCAAGGTCAACCCCTGCGATATGGAGGAGACCGCCTACCTGTTTGACGTGCTGCTGGGTGACGATCTGGAAGGTCGTAAGCGTATGATTTCGGAGCATGGCGCCGATTATCTCGATATGCTGGATTTGGAGTAAGGAGGGGACGAGTATGGCTTCAAAAAAGAATAAAACCGTCGCCCCCGAGGTGGGCAAGCTGCCGTCCAACGCGCATATCACCGGTGCCGGCATTGTGGAGCAACAGGCTATCACCGATACGCTGCGCGAGAACTATATGCCGTATGCGATGAGCGTGATTATGTCCCGTGCGATTCCCGAAATCGACGGTTTCAAGCCCTCGCACCGCAAACTGCTGTACACCATGTACAAGATGGGCCTGCTCAACGGCGGCTTGGTCAAATCCGCCAACATCGCAGGTCAGACGATGCGTCTTAACCCCCACGGTGATGCCGCCATTTACGATACGATGGTGCGTTTGTCCCGTGGTAACGAAGCGCTGTTGCATCCGTACGTGGATTCCAAGGGTAACTTCGGTAAGGCGTATTCCTCGGACATCGAGTGCGCCGCTTCGCGTTATACCGAAGCGAAGCTCGCTCCCATTGCCGCCGAACTGTTCCGCGACATCGACAAGGAAACGGTGGATTTCGTGGATAACTACGATGCCACTATGCTGGAGCCGACGCTCTTGCCGGTGACGTTCCCTTCGATTCTCGTCAACAACAATCTGGGTATCGCTGTCGGTATGGCGAGCAACATCTGCTCGTTCAACCTGCAGGAAGTGTGCGAGACCACGGTCGCGCTGATGAAAGACCCGTCGCACGATTTGCTCTCGACCCTGCAAGCGCCCGATTTCCCCAGTGGCGGTCAGCTGATTTATCGCCGCGAGGATTTGGAAAAGATTTACGAAACCGGACGCGGCAGTATCCGTGTGCGTGCGGTGTATAACTACGACAAGTCCAACAACTGCATCGATGTGACGCAGATTCCGTATTCCACCACGGTGGAAGCGATTGTCGCCAAGGTCACCGATTTGGTCAAGGCCGGCAAACTGCGCGAAATCAACGATATTCGTAACGAGACCGACCTGAGCGGCCTCAAGATTACCATCGACTTGAAGCGCGGCACCGATCCCGATAAGGTGATGAGCAAGCTGTACGCCGCCACGCCGCTGGAGGATTCCTTTGGCTGTAACTTCAATGTGCTGATTGCAGGTGTGCCGCAGGTGCTGGGCGTTCGCGCACTGCTGGAAGAGTGGATTGGCTTCCGTATCGAAGCGGTTCGCCGTCGCGTGGTGTACGACCTCAACAAGGCGAAGGATAAGCTGCATCTGCTCAAAGGTTTGCAGAAGATTCTGCTGGATATTGACAAAGCGGTGCGCATCGTGCGCGAGACCGACGAGGAAGCCGAGGTCGTGCCGAACCTGATGATTGGCTTCGGCATCGACGAGATTCAGGCCGAATATGTCGCCGAAATCAAACTGCGCCATCTCAACCGTGAGTACATCCTCAAGCGGTTAGACGAAGTGGAGCGTTTGGAAGCGGAAATCGCGGATATGGAGGACATTCTCAAGAGCGCTCGCCGTGTCAAGTCCATCATCATCGACGAGCTGCGCGCGGTTGCCAAGAAATACGGTCAGCCGCGTCGTACCACGCTGATTTACGCCACCGACCTGGATGAGGAGCGCGAGGCAGAGGAGGATAATATCCCCGAGTATCCCTGCACGCTGTTCTTCACCGCCGAGGGCTATTTCAAGAAAATCACGCCGCAGTCGCTGCGTATGAGCAGTGAGCATAAGCTCAAAGAGGGCGACCGCATTGTGCAGACGGTGGAATCCAACAACCGTCAGGAGCTGCTCTTCTTCACGAACGCCGGTACGGTGTACAAGACCCGCGCGGCGGATTTTGCGGATACCAAGGCCAGCGCGATGGGCGACTTTGTGGGAAGCAAGCTCGGCTTCGAGCCGGGCGAGAGCGCGGTGTTTATGGCCAGTACGGTGGACTACAGCGGCTATCTCGTGTTCTTCTTCGAAAACGGTAAGGCCGCCAAGGTGGAGCTGTCCTCCTATGCGACCAAGACCAACCGCCGCAAGCTGATTGGCGCGTTTTCGGACAAGTCGCCGCTGGTGGCGATGTTCCAGATTCCTGCGGACGGCGAGTTCTTCCTGGCCTCTACCGCCGGTCGCCGTTTGGTTGTGCATACCGGCGCAGTGGCGGTCAAGACCACCCGTAACACGCAGGGCGTGCAGGTGATGACGCTCAAAGGTCAGCACCGTCTGGAGTCGGTCGTGCCGTTTGACAACTCGATGGTTGCCAAGCCTGCGCGTTACCGCACCCGTACCTTGCCTGCGGCAGGCGCTCTGCTGTCGGCAGAGGATGTCGGGGAACAGATGACCTTGCTGTAAAAACAAATCACTGCCGAAGAAAGGATTCTTCGGCAGTGATTGGCAACAAATACAGCAAACGCAAGCCGACAATGTATCTGCGCCACGGTTAGAATGCCCGATTTGCGCCAAAAGATACATTGCGCTCTTTTCAAAAAATGTCTTGCGTTTTCCGAAATCTTGTGTTATTATAATATGCGTAATTTTGTGTTTACGGTCAAGGAGGATCTTTATAATGTCTGCTTTGGAGTATGTCATCGGTTCGATTATCATTGTTGTGGCGCTGATTATCATTGCGGTTGTTCTGCTGCAGGAAGGCCGTCAGTCCAATATGAGCGCTATTTCCGGTTCTACCGAGTCCTTTATGGATAAGGGCCGCACCCGCACGCTGGATGCGTTCCTGGCTCGCTGGACCAAGTGGCTCGCCATTTTCTTCTTCGTGCTGGTGCTGGCAGGTATGCTGGTGACCAAGTTCATGGCGCAGTAAGAAACGAACAAAGAAACCGCCTGTGGATTCCACAGGCGGTTTTTTCTTTTGGTGTTATCCCCAAAACCGGCGTAGCGCCTCGATATAGGCTTCGCAGTCGATGGGGTAGGCGAGACCGTGTCCCGCGTTCGGCACGATGACAAGGCACTTTTCAGCGGCGCAAGCATCGTGGTTTTGGCGGCTCATATCGCAGGGAACGTAGTCGTCGTTGTCGCCGTGGAAGAAGATGACCGGCACGCGGCAGCGAGGCATCGCGTCGAGCGGAGAGCGTTCTTCGGGGTCAAAGCCGCCGAACAGCCGTGCGCCCAGCCGCACGAAAGGATACATCACAGCAGGGGGCAGGTGCAACTGGCGAATCACCTTGCGGATGATGTCGCGCGTGGAGGTGAAGCCGCAGTCGGCGAGAATGCCGACAACACAAGGCGGCAGATCGTATCCGGCGGTGGTAAGCACCGTGGCGGCGCCCATCGAGATGCCGGTGAGGTAGATGCTGCGGGTGGGGAATTCCTGTTGCAACAGCGCGATCCAGTCAAGGCAGTCGCGGCTTTCGCGGATGCCGAAGGTGATGACGTGTCCGTCGCTGAGACCGTGGGCACGTTGGTCAATCAGCAACACACTGTGACCCAGCGCGAACGCACGTTGCATACCGCCGCACAAATCGCGCTCGGCGGTGCCGCGGTAACCGTGTACCATCAGCTCAATGGGCGCATCGGGCGCGCATTCGTAGAACTTGCCGCGCAGCGTCAGTCCGTCGAACGACGTAATGCTCATCTCGCGGTTCGGATAGGCACGGGTCTCTTTCATCCACGCAACCATTTTCTCTTTGTACGGCAGATAAATCTCACCGGGCGGGATGGGGTATTCATCCTCACTGACAGGCTTGCGGCGAGGGGCGTAAAACGCCATCAAAAAGCACAGAAAGGCGATTAACAGCACCAGCACCGCCAGTCCTGCCAAAGCGCCTAAAACGGCACACAGAAGCCCCAAAATCATCATCTCCATCAAAAGGATACCTCCATTATACCACACCAAATCTTGCCGTCAAACAGAAATCCTTGCTTTTTTGACAAAAATCGTGTATGATACAGGGAGTGAGAGGGGTAAATGTATGGATGTAAACTACAAAAACAAAAAGCGGTACAAGACCGCTCGCTATCCCATTCGTCAACCGCGGTTTATTGTTTGGCTGATTTGGCTGTTGTCCAAGATTATGCTTATCGGCAAGAAGTACACCATCGAAAAGGTGAATATGGAGGGGCTCAAGCCGCCGTATATCCTGCTGAGCAACCATATGTATTTCATCGATTTCGAAATCGCGGCGATGGCGACCTACCCGCATCGCATCAACAACGTTGTCAGCATCGACGGCTTTTATCGTCGTCCGTTTTTGCTGGAGCTTATCGGTGCTATCTGCACCCGTAAGTTCACGATGGACCTGCACCTTATCAAATCCATCAACCGTGTTCTGAAGCGCGGTGACGTGCTGTCGATGTATCCCGAAGCCCGCTATTCGCCCTGCGGTACATTGTCGTATATGCCGGAATCGCTGGGTAAGCTGGTGAAGATGAACAAGGTGCCTGTGGTCACGGTGGTGCACCACGGTAACTACCTGCATTCGCCGTTCTGGAACTTCCGTAAAAAGCGCAAAGTGCCGATGCACGCGGTGATTACGCAGACGCTGACCGCCGAGCAGGTCAAGGCGATGTCGGCGGAGGAAATCAATGCGGTGCTGAAAACGGCGCTGGCGTATGACGAGTATCGCTATCAGAAAGACAACGGTATTCTCATCACCGAGCCGTTCCGTGCCGAGGGTATGCATAAGGTGCTGTACCAGTGTCCGCATTGCAAAACCGAGTCTAAGATGGCGTCCGAGGGCGCGGAGATTTTCTGCCGCGAGTGCGGTAAGCGTTGGTATCTGAATGAAGACGGCACACTGTCCGCAAAAGAGGGCGAGACCGAGTTTTCGCACGTTCCCGATTGGTTCGAGTGGGAGCGCGAGCAGGTGCGAGAGCAGATTGAAAACGGCACGTATTCGTTCGCGGATACGGTGGACGTGTATTCGCTGCCGCGTTGCTGGAAGTTTGAAAAACTGGGCGAAGCCCGCTTGACCCACGACCCCGAAAACGGCTTTATGCTGGACGGCTTCTACAACGGCAGTCCCTACCATATTCACCGCACCCCCGCGCAGACCAACAGCCTGCACATCGAGTACGATTACTGCTATATCAAGCCGTTTGACTGCGTGGATATTTCCACCGAAAACGATTCCTTCTACTGCTATCCCACCCGTGAGAACGTGGTGACCAAGCTGGCGTTCGCGACCGAGATTCTGTATCAGAAAACGCTTGACCGCGACGCGAAAAAAGCAAAGGCAGAAGCTGCCGAAAAAGAATAAGAAGAAGCTGCCGCCCAAAGCGTTTGGACGGCAGTTTTTTTGCGGCAAGAGTCGGTTTTTGTCTTGTTTTTAGGCGCAATACGTGGTACAATGAGCAAAACAGAATGATATTCGGGAGTGATTGGTTTGGATAAGTTCATTAAGTTTGCATTGTTCGCCGATCTGCACTACATCAAAGGCTACTACACCTGCACCACCAAGCATCTGGAAAAGATTCTGGACCGTGCCGGGGAAGAAGAAGTGGATTTTGTAATGCAGCTCGGCGATTTTTCTAACGATTACATCGGCTCGCCCGAAGCGGTGCGGATGTATCTGGAAAACAAGCAGGGCCTGCCGGCATACGGCATCTACGGCAACCACGAGCTGGAGTGTATGCACCATGGTAAGGCCGACCCCAACACCGAGCATTCCATGCTGTATGTCACGCCCTATCTGACCAACCGTCCCGATGAGGTTGTTTGGGGTACGCCCGACGGCAAACCCGATCCCACCGGCGAAATCGCGTACTACTGGTTCGAGCGCAACGATTTCCGCTTTGTCTGCACCGACTGCGGCTATTCCTACAACGCCGAGCGCGATGAGTGGGAGCATAACTTCAATCTCTACCCCCGTACCAAGGGGAATCGTCCCACCGAATGTCTGGGCGCGGAGCAGCGCCGTTGGATGGAAGAGGTGCTGACCGACGCCGCGCAGAAGGAAATCCCCTGTATTGTGTTCTCGCATCCCACGTTCTATAAGGATTGGGGCGGCAACGCAGGCGACGCGGACGAGGCGTGCGAGATTTTTAACCGTGTCAACGAAATCCGTCCCGGTACGGTGATTGCGGTCATCAACGGTCACAAGCACAGCGACGGTGCCGCCATCCGCGACAACATCGTCTTCCTGGATATCAACGTGGTTAACAACGGCTACTGGATGGCTGAGGGGTATCCGCACTACGACGATACGCACACCTTCGAGTATCTCGATTACGACCGCGAGGGCAACCTGCTCGGTACCAAAACGCTGCCGATTAACACGCTGCCCAACGCGCCGCGCACCTGGTTCTTCGACGAGCCGCTCAGCGCGATTATCACGGTGACCGAAAGAGGTATGGTGACGGTTAAGGGCTCGGAAACGCACTATCTGTACGGCATCGAGCCGCCGGTCAACAACATTCACAAGGTACCGCGTATTTCTTCGCGTTCTTACAAAATCAAGCGCGAAGCGAAAGAAGGATGACGAAGTATGGCGAAGACACTGAAGTTTTTGCTGTTTGCGGATTTCCACTATAAGAAGGGCGTCTACCCGATGACGGTGGAGCATATGAACGCCCTGATGAAGAAGGCGCACGACAATGGAGTGGACTACGCCATTCATTGCGGTGACTTCTGCAACGATTATGTTGGCTCTCCCGAGCTGGTTCGGGCGTATCTCAACAACGAGTACGGCATTCCTGTGTACGGTGTGCTGGGCAACCACGAGCTGGAGTATTTCGTGGGCGCACGGTTTACGCCCGAGTATGCCGAAAATCCGATGGCGTTTGTCACCGCGCGTATCAACAACCGCACCGATGAGGTCGTTTGGGGTACGCCCAGCGGTAAGTACGAAGAGGGTCGCGTCGGCTACTACCATTTCGATGTCAACGGCATCCGCATGGTGTGTACCGATACCAACTTCTCCTACAGCAAGGAACGCGATGCGTGGGAGCACAACATCACCTATCACGCACCGCTCGGCAATGTGCATGGCGATGCACTCGGTCCCGACCAGCTGGTATGGTTGGAAAAGGTGCTGATGGATGCCGCGCATAAGGGCATTCCGTGTATGGTAATCGGTCACGCGGGACTTTCCAACCTGTGGTTCCACGCCTTTGACTGGGCGGCGGTTCAGGAAATCTACGCCCGTGCCAACGCGGCGCGCAAGGGTACGGTGATGATGTCCATCAACGGTCATTATCATACCGACCACTTCCAGGTGATGAACAACACCCTGTATGCGGACATCAACACCGTGCTGAACGGTTGGTGGGTCAACCGCTTTGAGCCGCACTACGAGGACGGTCATACCTTCGATTTTGTGGAGTACGATCTTGAGGGCAACCCTGTGGATGTCTATAAGAAAAACTACCACGATTTGTCGATGGGCAACCAGACCTGGTTCTACAAAGAGCCGGTCTCCTGCATCGTGACGGTGAGCGATGACGGACATATCTCCATCGAGGGTATGGAGAGCGGTTGGATGTATGACGTCGTGCCGAAAACCGATGGCAGAACCGGTGTGATTCCCGGTATTACCTCGGGCGAATATCAGATTGAACGATAACCGAAAAGCCACTCGAAAGGGTGGCTTTTTTTGTGGGAAAATGGCGCTGTGACCTTGACTTTTCGGGTCGAAAATGGTATAGTAACCATAACACGAGTCGAGGAGAAAACGGAGTGCGAAATAGCCCTGGTTTTCCCTCGGCTTTTATTGTTTTTTGAGGTGATGTGCAATGGCCAAGCAGGTGAAATTCTCGGTATTTGCGGATTTTCACTATATGAAACAGTGCTATCCCGTGACGCAGGAGCATCTGGATACGATTCTTCGCCGCTCGGCGGAGGAAAAGGTGGATTTCGTTGTGCAGCTCGGCGATTTTTGCAACGACTTTATCGCCTCGCCCGAAGTCACCAAATACTATACCGACAACCCCTACAATCTGCCTGCCTACGGTGTGTACGGCGGTCACGATTTGGAATACGTCGAGCATAGCGGCAAGGAGCTGCCGCGCGACAACACGATGGCGCGTGTCACGCCGTACCTGAACAGCGACAAGGATGTCATTTGGGGCACCAAGGACGGCACTGTCGGTGACGGCTCGATTGGTTACTACTATTTCGATAAGGGCGGCTTCCGCTTTGTGGCAGTGGATTCGCAGTATTCCCAGAACCCCGAAACGGGGGAGTGGATGAAGAACATCACCTATCATCCGCCCAAGGGCAACAAGTTCGGTGACCGACTGGGAGACGTTCAGCTTGCCTGGCTGGAAGAGGTGCTGACCGATGCGGCGCACAAGGAGCTGCCCTGCATCATCTTTGCGCATTCGCCCGCGTGGCACGGTTACGCCAACCCCGAAACCGAGCCTGCGGTTACCGCGATGTTTGAGCGTGTCAACGCCATTCGCAAGGGCACGGTGATGATGTGCTTGAATGGTCATCTGCACACCGCACGCCCGATGAAGCTGGTCAACAACGTGCTGTATATGGACGTTAATGCCACCATCAACGCGTGGTGGATGGGCTCGAAAGCGAAGCCGCACTACGGCCCGGAGCACACGTATTTGTACACCGAGTACGATGCCGAGGGAAACGCTGTCGGCACGCGCGAGAGACCGTATATCGAGCTGTGGCAGGGTCAGTTCACGTGGTTCGTGGACAGCCCGCTGTACGCCATTGTGACGATTGATACCGACGGTGGTGTCAAGGTGGAAGGCACCGAGGCCAAGTGGGTATATGACATCGCTCCCGAACTGCCGGAGGATGCGTATTTTGCTCGTGAGTTTGCACACTGCGCGCCCCTCGTTCCGTCGGGCGAGTATGCGATTGAAAGATAAGGGGAGATAACGATGGGTAACACATTGAAGATGGCTGTTTTTTCGGATTTCCATTACCGCAAATTTGCGTATCCCAGCACGCTGCGCGATCTGGATAAGATTTTCAAGCGCGCGGTGGATGCCGAGGTGGATTTCGTTATCCACGCAGGCGACTTTTGCAACGATTATCACGAGTCCCCCGAACTGAAGCCTGCATGGCTGGACAACAAATACGGTCTGGACGTGTACGGCATTTACGGCAACCATGAGCTGGAGTATCTTATCCACGATTACCGTGGCTACGACGACAAGCCGCCGATGCAGCTGGTTACGCCGTGGCTGACCAATCAGGCGGACAATGTGCATTGGGGCACGCCCGACGGCAAGCCGCTGGAGGATGGCTCGATTGCGTATTACTGGTTTGAGCGCAACGGCTTCCGCATTGTTTGCACCGATACCAGCTATTCCTACAGCGAAGAGCGCGATGCGTGGGAGCATAATCCGTCGCTGTATGTGCCGAAAGGCAACATCCATACCGAGTCGCTCGGCGAGGAACAGCGCCGCTGGTTGGAAGAAGTGTTGACCGATGCGGCACACAAGGGTATTCCGTGTATCGTGTTCAGCCATTCGGGCTTTGCCGATGGCTGGCATCCGTCCTTTGACCGTGCCAATGTGCGCGAGATTTTCAACCGTGTCAACGCCATCCGCAAGGGTACGGTGGTGGCGGCGATTAACGGCCACCTGCACAGCGACAACGCCGAAGTGGTGGACAACATTGTGTTCTTGGACATCAACACCGTTAACAACGGCTATTTCTCGACCCCCGGTTATCCGCACTACGACGAAGAGCATACCTTCCTGTACACCGAGTACGACGAAGAGGGCAACGAGGGCGAGACCTATGAGCGTCCCTACAAAGAGCTGTTCTACAACCTGATGGGCAACTATTGCTGGTTCTACACCGAGCCGCTGTCCTGCATCATCACCGTTACCGACGATGGTACGGTCAAGGTGGATGGTACGGAAAGCGATTGGGCATACGGCATTTTGCCGCCCCAAACCGCAAAGGCAGGTAAGCGCACGAAAATCACTTCGGGTGTGTACAAGATGGAGCGCGACTGAGTAACGGAGGGATAACAATGGCAAAGACGATTAAATTTTCGGCACTGGCTGATTTTCACTATTACAAGCCCGCGTGGCCGTCCACCATCCCGATGCTGGAGTCGATTCTCAAGCGTGCGGCGGATGCAAACGTGGATTTTGTGATGCACTTCGGTGACTTCTGCGCCGATTATCCCGATTCGCCCGAATGCCTGAAAACGTATCTGGAGAACGAGTATAACCTGCCCGTTTACGGCGTCTACGGCAACCACGAGCTGGAGGGTATGAACCACGGCAGAAAAGACTTGGACGTGGAGCATTCGATGAAATACGTCACGCCCTATCTGACCAATCGTCCCGACGAAGTGCATTGGGGTACGCCCGACGGCAAGCCTGCCGAGTGGGGCGAGATTTCGTATTTCTGGTTCGAGCGCAACGGCTTCCGCATTGTTTGCACCGACGATTTCTATTCCCGCAACCCCGAAACAGGGGAGTGGGTGCATAACCCGACGCTGTATGTGCCGAAGGGCAACTTCCCCCACGAATCGATGGGTGAGCCGCAGCGCAAGTGGATGGAGGAGGTGCTGACCGACGCGGCGCACAAGGATATTCCGTGCATCGTTGCGTCGCACTGTCCGTACATCGCCTGGTCGGGCAAGGCGGGTGACCACGCCGAAGTGCGTGAAATCTTCAACCGCGTCAACGCCATCCGCAAGGGTACGGTGGTTGCCTCTATTTGCGGACATCTGCATACCGACCGCGCCGAAGTGCAGGATGGTATCGTCTACCTCGCCATCAACTCGGTGGTCAACGGTTGTTGGATTGGCGGTCTCGACGAGCATTACACCGAAGAGCATACGTTTATGTATCGTGAATACGATGCCGAGGGCAACTTTGTGCGCGAGTATCCGCGTTCGCTGGATACCATCTGGCAGGGTCGCCACGGCTGGTTCCATAAAGACCCGCTCAGCGCCATTATTACCATCTCTGATGATGGTACGGTCGAGGTGGAGGGTCAGGAATCCGAGTGGGTGTACGGCATTGCGCCGCCCGATACCGGTGATGTGATTGGCATCAGAAACGGTATCACATCGGGCACCTACAAGGCTGACCGATAAACGAGGTGACAGTGATGAAGTTTTTGTTGTTTGCGGATTTGCATTACCATCCTGCGGCGTACGCGTCGACGGTGGGATATCTGGAAACCATGCTGGATCGCGCGGCGGCAGAGGGCGTGGATTTTGTCATCCACGCAGGTGACTTTTGCAACGATTACGCGACCTGTCCGCAGATTATCAAGGCGTATACGCAGAACAAGCATGGTCTGCCCGTATACGGTGTGTACGGCAATCACGAGTTAGAGTGGGTGACCCACGACCGTAAGGGTCTGGATAAATCCAACCCGATGGAGCGCGTGTCGCCCTATCTGACCAACCGCGTGGACGAAGTGGTTTGGGGTACGGCGGACGGCAAGATTGGCGACGGTAGCATCGGATACTATTATTTTGATGTGAACGGCTACCGCGTGGTGTGCGTCGATACCAACTATTCCTACAACGAAGAACGCGACGTGTGGGAGCATAACAAAGACTACTTCTGCCCGCCCGAGAATATCCACGGTGACTGCCTCGGTACGGAACAGCTTGTGTGGCTGGAAGAGGTGCTGACCGATGCGGCGCAGGGGGCGATTCCGTGCATCGTGGTGGGTCACGCAGGCTTCTGCGCCCATTGGAACAAATCCTGGAACCACCAGACGGTGCGTGATATTTACGCCCGTGTCAACGCCATCCGCAAGGGTACGGTGCGCGTGTCCATCAACGGACACTATCACACCCAGCGCCACATTGTGGAGGACAACGTGCTGTATTGGGATGCCAACGCGGTCATCCATGCCAATATGTACATCTCTTCAGACGGCGAGCATTACACCGATGAGCATACGTTTGAGTATGTGGAGTACGATGCCGAGGGCAACGAGATTAAGCGCTATCAGGCGCCGTTCTCCAAGCCGTATCGCGGCAAGTTCGGCTACCACTTTACCGAGCCGCTCAGCGCGGTGTTCACGCTGGAGGATGACGGCAGTATTACGGTAGACGGCAAGGAAACGGAGTTCGCTTACGGCATCCGTCCCGCGGCACAGTACTGGGAAGAGGTTGCCGGCAAGGTGCTGGGTATTCCGTCCTGCGAGTTTAAGCTGGAAGTTTGATAATCAGAAACGCCGATTCGGGAGAATCGGCGTTGCTTTTTGGCGGATGGTCGTGATACAATAGTGACAAAGAGGGTGTTATTATGCTGATTGAAGTGGAGCGCGACGCGTGGGAGCGGTTAACCCGTGCGGAGCAGGATATCATTCGCTTTATCAACGATAACGAAGCACAACTTCCCGAGCTGTCTGTTGCGGACATCGCGATGGAAACGTATACCTCTCCGGCGAGCGTGACGCGAGCGATTCGCAAATGCGGTGTGACAGGCTTCCACGAGCTGCGGTATAAGACCACGGTGGTGGCGGATAAGCCCGAAATTTGTCAGATGGGCGAGGTAATCAACAACTCGCTGTTAGAGGTTCAGAGGCTGGTTGACCGTTTGTCGGTGCCGGTAGTGCTGGGCATTGTGGAGAGCATTCTCGATGCGGAGCGTATCCTGGTGGTGGGTTGCGGATTGACCGAGTATGTCGCCGCCGAGTTTGCGCTCAAACTTCAGCGGCTGAATCGCATCGCGCTGGCGTTGCACGACGCGAACGCCATCCGCACGCGCACCAAGCGTATGAAGCCGAACGAGTTGTTGCTGATTTTTTCGCTGAACGGACGTACACCCGAGCTGCTGGAGGCCGCGCAAAATGCCAACCGCTGTGACGCGCGGGTGGTTACCTGTTGTTGTGATGCGGGGTCGCCGCTTTTGCAGATGTCCGACCACGTCATCGTGGGACACCGCGAGCATCACAGCGAAATCGGTGGCTACGAGGTGGATTCTCGTCTGCCGCTACAGGTCATTTCCCGCATTTTGGTGGAGTATCTGGTAAAAGCATAACCAATACATGCTGACTGTCGGAGGACACAACGATGATTTATACACTGACAACCAATCCTTCGCTGGATATGAATATTTGCTCGAATCCGTTGCAGCCGAACACCGTGACCCGCACGTGGGGTGCGGTGTACAGCCCGCGTGGCAAGGGGCTGAATGTCAGTTTTGCCTTGCAGCGCTTCGGTGTGCCGAGCACGGTGCTTGGCTTTTTTGGCGGCTTTTCGGGTGAGTTTATTGTAAACGGTTGCCGTGACGGCGGCTTGGCGGTACAGCCGATTTGGGTGGAGGATACCACGCGCATTAATGTGTTTTTGAACGATTCCAAGGATGAATATAACCTGGTGAACGCCGGCTCGTTTGTGCCGCGCGAGCGGCAGGAGGCGTTGCTTTCTCTGCTTCGCACGTTGGAAGCACCCGAGATGCTGTGTATCAGCGGCAGCCTGCCGCGCGGTATCCAGCCGTCGTTTTACGAAGAGATACTGGAAATTTGCGCCGAGCGTGACATTTCGGTGGTGCTGGACATCAGCTCGCCGAAGCTGAAAGACCTGTTGTCGTTCCGTCCGCTGCTGATTAAGCCGAACGATGTCGAGTTGCTCGAGGTGTTCGGTCTTGAGACCGATACCGAAGAACAGGTACTGGAAGCGATGGCAGAGTTGCATCGGTTGGGCGCGCAGAATGTTCTGCTGACGCTCGGTGACCGTGGCGCGTATTTCTCGGATGGCAGCGCGTGCTACAACGCCGATGTGTATCCTGTAAAGGTGCTTAGTACGGTGTGCTGCGGCGATTCCTGCTTGTCCGGGTTTTTGAGTGTGTGGCTCGCCGACCGCAGTGCGGCTGCCGAAGCGCTCCGCCGCGGTGCGGCGTGCGGTGCGAATACCGCCGAGAGTGCAGGCTTGGGCGCGCTTGACCGTGTGGAGGAGTATGCCGAAAAGATTACGGTGAGAAAACTGTAAGCGCATAAACAAACAGAAAAAGGCCGCTGTCGGATTCCCGACAGCGGCCTTTGTGTTTGTGCCACTCGCGCTTATTTCTTTTCCTTGCGCTCCACCCAGGCAGCCCAGATAGGCGTGCACAGGAAGGTGGAGGAGTAGAAGCCGCAGATAACGCCCACGGCCATCGGCAGCGCGAAGCTGATGATTTCGCCCATCGAGGTGACCAGTGCGAACACGGCAACCGTACCGATGGCGAGGAAGGTGCAGATACTGGTGTTCAGCGTACGAGCAAAGGACTGACCCAAGCTGACGTTGACCACTTCGCTGATGGGGGTCTTCTTGTCCATCTTGCGGCGATTCTCGCGGATACGGTCGTAGATAACGATGGTATCGTTCAGCGAGTAACCGAGGATGGTCAGCACCACCGCCACAAAGTTATCGTTCAGCGGGATGCGGAAGATAACGAAGGTGAAGTAGGCAATCAGGATGTCGTGCAGCAATGCCAGCAACGCCATAACGCCGGCGGAGAAACCACCGATGCGGCGGAAACGGATGCCGACATAGATGACGAGGAACAGCGATGCCAGTGCGATGGCGACCAGACATTTCAGGAAGAAGGTACGGCCGTAGGCAGCCTGCAGCGAGTTAGCTTCTTCGGTGTTGATGGCGTTGTTCGGGAAAGCGGCTTTCAGGCCCTTTTCGAACTTCGCCTGCGTATCAACGTCCATATCTTCCGCCAGCGTGATGGTAATCAGCGGCAGATCGCCTTCGGTGGTGACATCCACCTCAGCGCCGGGAAGCAGGGTGTCCACCGTTTCGGTGACGGCTGCTTCGCTTACGGTGCCTTTGTAACTGTACTTCAGCATGGTACCGCCCTTGAAGTCGATGTCCAGCTCAACGCCGAACACGAGGTTGAATACCAGACCGACCAGAATGAGGACGGCGGAGATGATGCAGAACAGCTTGCGCTTGGCAATAAAATCGAAATTAGTCATGGCGCTTACCTCCCAACAACCAGGGCTTACGCAGGAACTTGAGGCGGGTGACGGATTTCATCATCAACCGCGAGCAGGTGACGCCCATGATAAAGTTAAAGATGATACCGACCAGCAAGGTGTAACCGAAGGAGTACACCGCACCGCTGGTGGCGACGGGGAACATAAACAGGAACGGCTGCAGCAGCTTGGCGAACAGGCTGTCGGAAGGACCGAACACGCCCATCAGAACGATCGACACGATAAGAACCGTGATGTTACCGTCGAAGATGGCGGAGAAGGATTCCTTACAACCGTTCTGCACCGCGCTGTCAATGGTGCGACCCATACGGACCTGTTCCTTGATACGCTCGGCAGTAATGATGTTGGCGTCCACACCCATACCGATGGACAGGATGATACCGGCGATACCGGGCAGGGTGAGGGTGAAGCTGTCAATCGCGGCGAAGTAGCCGGACACAGCTGCGATGGAACCGGCGACCTGACCGATGAGGGCGATGATGGCCACAAAACCGGAGAGACGATAGTACAGCAGCATAAAGATGGCGACCAGAGCGAACGCCACGATACCCGCAATAACCATCAGCGACAACGCACGCTCGCCCAGAGTGGCGTTCACGGTGTTGTAGTTGTTGGCTTCGATGCTGAAGGGCAGAGCACCTGCGTTGATGAGGTTTGCCAGCTCGGCAGCGTCGGCATACTCGCTGAACGCGCCGGAGATGATGGCCTCACCCTCGGTGATGTGCGCTTCGACAACCGGGTTGGACAGGCAGGTGAAAGAGAGCTTCTCTTTCTCGGTTGCGCCTTCCTTGATTTCATCGGCGGGCTTGTTGGTGACCTGCCAGATGGAGATGGTGTAGGTGTCGGCCTTGCCCAGGTTCTTGTTGTACTGCGTTTTGGTAGCTTCAGCAAACTTCTTCGCGCCTTCGTCGGTGAGCTTGAGCTGCACAACCGGCTTGGCGGTGTCCTGAGTGTCCCACGCGGCGGAGGCGGATTCGACCATATCACCCGTCAGGATGAGCTGATCGTCTGCCGGCGGCTCGGTGGGGAGACCGCTGCTTTCCGCTTCGTCATAGTAGAAGCGGAGCTGACCCAACTGACCCAATTCGTTGATGGTTTCCTTGGCGTCATGGTTGGATTCGCCCGCTGCCCAGGGGAAGCGGATGATAACCTGATCGTTTTCGTAGTCGGCATAAGCCTCGTAGTCGGTAATGTTCTTACCAACCATACGAAGGACAATAACTTCCTTCATGGCGTCGACCTGTGCATCGGTGGCATCAATCTTGTCATCAGCCGGGGCAAAGGTGGCTTCCACGCCGCCGCTGATGTCGATGCCGGTACGGATGCCGGACGCTCCGCGGATCACCGTGTCGACTCGGTCGCCATACATCGTATGTACGCCAAAAAGCGCGGTAAACGACAGGGCGAGGATGAGTACGGCCACGACGAAGAATACGTATTTTGGTGTTCGCTTCATCGGTCAATCCTCCAGTGTTCGATAGAAATATCCAGATACATCCCATTATAGTGGATTTTGTCTGAAAAGTCAATCAAAACTGTGCAATCAATTTGATAAGTTGCAAAAAACCGCTACGATGATTCGCAGCGGTTTTCAAAGTATCGTATTTATGCCAAAATGCGCTCCAGCGCGGCCATCTCGGCGCAGATGCAGAACAGCTCCATCGCGGTCTGCAGTTCGGCGAGCGAGGGGTAGGAGGGAGCGATACGCAGGGTGGCATCGCGGGGGTCTTTGCCGTAGGGGTAGGTCGCACCTGCGGGGGTGAGCGTGACGCCTGCCGCCTTCAGCAGACGAACCGTTTCACCGGCAGTGCCTTCCATCAGGTCAACGCTGACGAAGTAGCCGCCGTTCGGCTTGTGCCAATGGGCGATGCCCTTGCCGCCGAGGCGGGATTCCAGCGTGTTCAGCACCATCTCGAACTTCGGACGAAGCACGGCGGCGTGACGCTTCATATGCTCGAGAACGCCGTTGAGGTTCTTGAAGTAACGGGTGTGGCGCAGCATATTGATTTTATCGTGACCGATGGTCTGAATCGCCATACGCGCTTTGATATCCGCGATGTTGGCGGGGCTGGCGGCAAGCGCTGCCACACCGGCGCCGGGGAAGCTGATTTTGGAGGTGGAGGTGAACTGGACAACAATATCCTCGTTGCCGTTCGCCGCCGCTTCTTTATACAGATTCAACAGCGTATCGGGCGTGTCGTTCAGATGATGCACGCAGTAGGCGTTATCCCACATAATGCGGAAATCGGGAGCGGCAGGCTTCAGACGAGCAAAGCGACGCACCGTTTCATCCGAATAGGTGATACCGTCGGGGTTGGAGTACATCGGCACGCACCAGATGCCCTTGACCGAAGCATCCTGCACCAGGCGCTCCACTTCGTCCATATCCGGGCCTTCGGCGGTCATTGCCACCGGAATCATTTTGATGCCGTAACGCTCGGTCACTGCAAAATGACGATCGTAGCCGGGAACGGGGCAGAGGAACTTGACTTCGCCCTGGGTCAGCCACGGCTTGCCTCCGCAAAGACCGGAGACAACCGCCTGCGTGATGTAGTCGAACATCATATTCAGGCTGGAGTTGCCGCCGACAATGACCAATTCGGGAGGCATATCCAGAATTTCGCCGAACAGCGCTTTGGCTTCGGCGAGACCATCGACCAGACCGTAGTTGCGGGTGTCGGTATTGTTATCCGACAGGAAGCCGTCGCGCGCATTGACGCAGCTGAGAACCTCCATCGAAATATCCAACTGTTCTGGACCGGGCTTGCCGCGGGACATATCCAGCGTAAGCTTTTGGGACTGATAATCGGCGTAAGCGGCCTTGCATTCCGCCAAACGGGCGGCGGCCTGCTCACGGCTCATAGACGGGATCAAAGACACAAATAACGACTCCTCTCGTAAATACTCGTCTATTGTAATATATGTCCTTTCGTTTTGCAAGTTAATTTTTTATTTCCTGCAAAAATTATTTACTTTTCGGCTGTTTTTGCAAAAAAATCCCCCATCCGATAACGGATGGGGGGAGAAAAAACGCAAAAATCAGAATTCTGCCGAGCCGGTGGTGCGGGGGAAGGGCAGCACATCGCGGATGTTCGCCATACCGGTAACATACAGGATGAGACGCTCGAAGCCCAGACCGAAACCGGAGTGCTTGGCACCGCCGTAACGGCGCAGGTCGAGGTACCACCAGTAGTCCTTTTGGTCGAGACCCAGCTCTTCCATACGCTGCTCCAGCAAATCCAGACGCTCTTCACGCTGGCTGCCGCCGATGATTTCGCCGACACCGGGAACGAGAAGGTCCATTGCCGCGGCGGTCTTGCCGTCTTCATTCAGGCGCATATAGAACGCCTTGATTTCCTTCGGATAGTCGGTGACGAAGACCGGCTGCTTGTAGACCTGCTCGGTGAGGTAACGCTCGTGCTCGGTCTGCAAATCGCAGCCCCAGAACACGGGATACTCGAACCGGTCTTTATGCTCTTCCAGAATTTTGATGGCTTCGGTGTAGGTGACGTGCACAAACTCCGAATGTACCAGCGCGTTGAGACGCTCGAGCAGGCTCTTGTCGTAGAAGTCGTTGAAGAACTTCATTTCGTCGGGGCAATGCTCCAGGAGATACGCAACGACATAGGTAATCATATCCTGCGCCAGCTCCATATTGTCGTTCAAATCGGCAAACGCGATTTCCGGCTCGATCATCCAGAACTCCGCCGCATGGCGCGCCGTGAAGGAACGCTCGGCACGGAACGTCGGGCCGAAGGTGTAAATCTTACCGAACGCCATCGCCATACACTCGCCGGCCAGCTGACCCGACACGGTCAGGGAGGTGTGCTTGCCGAAGAAGTCCTCGGAATAATCCACCGCGCCGTCTTCGGTGCGCGGAACGTTATCGAGATCGAACGAGGTGACGTGGAACATTTCGCCCGCGCCCTCGCAGTCGCTGGAGGTGATGAGGGGAGTGTGCGCATACACAAAGCCACGCTCCTGGAAGAAGCGATGGATGGCATACGCCGCCACCGAACGCACACGGAACACCGCACTGAACGTGTTGGTGCGGGGACGCAGGTGCGCGATGGTGCGCAGGAATTCCAGCGAATGACGCTTTTTCTGCAGCGGATAGTCGGCGGTGGAAGCGCCCTCCACCTCAACCGAGGCGGCGTGCAGCTCGCAGGGCTGCTTGGCTTCGGGGGTGAGAATCAGCTGACCCTTGACCACCAGTGCCGCACCGACGTTCTGACGGCAGATTTCGTCAAAGTTTTCGAGCTTCGCCTGCTCGACGATGACCTGCAGGTTGCGCTGGCAGCTGCCGTCATTCAGTTCAATAAACGCGAGGTTCTTGGACTGGCGCAGTGTACGCACCCAGCCGCAAACCGTCAGTTCGCCGCCGGTGAGTTCGGCAGCGTCCGCGTAAACAGAAGCAATTTCGTTTCGTTTCATCGTTTATCAGTTCCTTCCGTAAAACCATACATAAGTCATTATATACCAATCACCCCTCAAAAAGCAAGGGGGAGAGCGCAAAAAGATGGCGATTCGAAAAGTATTTTGCGAAATGGAAAAACCTCTTGAAATGCGCACGGGCGATGTGCTACGATAAACACGAGGTGATACACGATGTATGACGTTTTTGCATTGCCGGATATTTCCTTCCCGAAAGATTTCTTGTGGGGCAGCGGTTATGCCGGACATCAGGTGGAGGGCAACAATCCCAACAACCAGAAAGCGGCGATTGAAGAGCTGCAGTATGAGGAAAAATCCGGGATGGCCTGCAACAGCTGGGAGCTGTACGAAACCGATATTGCGCTGATGCAGGAATTGGAGCATCAGGCGTTCCGCACCTCGGTGGAATGGTGTCGCATCGAACCCGAACCCGGTGTGTTCGATAAGGAAGCAACCGACCACTACATTCGCTTCTTTGCCATGCTCAAGGAGCGCGGCATCAAGACGTTCTGCACGCTGGTGCATTTTACCCATCCGCTGTGGTTCGAGAAGCTGGGCCACTTTATGAAGATGGAAAACTGGAAGTACTTCGAGGAGTACGTAAGCTACATCGTGCCGAAGCTCGCGCCGTATGTGGATTTTTGGAACGTTATCAACGAATTCAACCTCGGCAACTGGGCGGAGCGCATTCCGTATAAGCTCAATTCCGTGCGCTACCACGCGCGTGCGTATCATCTCATCAAGCAGTATTCCGATGCGCCGATTAGCTCCAACCACGCGCTGGTGCATTATATGCCGTATCGTCCGTTTGACCGTTTGGATCAGGTGGCGACGCAGTATCAGGATATCATCGACCACGAGTTTTTCTTCCACGCCATCCGCACGGGCGAAATCGTGTATCCGCAGCGTGACGGCGTGTACGATCCCGATGTCAAGGACGCCATCGACTTCTGGGCGATTAACAGCTACACCCGTTCGCTC
This sequence comes from Acutalibacteraceae bacterium, assembly GCA_045596745.1. Taxonomy (GTDB): domain Bacteria; phylum Bacillota; class Clostridia; order Oscillospirales; family Acutalibacteraceae; genus RGIG3009. The sequence goes on along the minus strand of JAZODA010000023.1, from coordinate 30,740 downwards.
ATCGATTCCCGTACGGCGGCGATGGAGCGCAAGGCGTATGACCACAAGCGGCTGACGATGGTGGACAAGGATTTCTATCTGGAAGAGATGTTCCCCGAATGTATGATTGCGAACCTCAGCCGTTTGCACGACAAACCGATTTACATCACCGAAAACGGTCTGTCCACGCTGGATGACCGCTTCCGTATCGTGTACCTGACCACCTACCTCAACGCCATTCACGAGGCGATTCGTCAGGGCGCCGATGTGCGCGGTTATCTGTACTGGTCGCTTCTCGATAACTACGAGTGGGCAAGCTTCAAGCCGCGCTTCGGGTTGTGCCACGTGGATTTTGAAACCTTTGAGCGGACGATTAAGCCGAGCGGTTACTTCTACCGCGACATCATTCGTCAGAACGGTATCAGCGGAGAGACGGTGCGCCGTTTCCTCTCCGAGCTGCCGACGCTGGATCATCGCAATCCTGCGCCGCCTCCGACCTTCATCACCCCCGGACACCTCGACCGATAACAGGACATAAAAACAGCCGTTGGTTCGCACCAACGGCTGTTTTGTGTTAGTTGTGTTACGCGGCGGGCTCGGTCGCTTCCGGCAGCGGCTTGGTTTCGCCGTTGACCGTCAGAGAGCAGAGCTTCCATTCGCCATCGACGCTCAAGAACGACATACCGTACGTCGAGCTGTCGCCCGAGGGGGTGGCGATGCCGTCTTCACCCACGGTGGTGGGGGTGGCGGTGACGGTGCAGGTGAAATCCGATTCGGAGTAGCGCGAGTACTCGGACAGCACCAATTCGTTAGCAGTGACATCCAAGCCTGTGGCGGCAAAGGCAATTTCCTCGTGCAGCGCGCGCTCGTACTCGTCATCCGCGAGCATCAACAGCAGGCTGTTTTCGCCCTCGATGCGGATGCACTCGTTGCCGCTGAGACCTGCCGCAGTGATTTGCGGCGGCATCAGCATACCCTCCAGCGTGTAGGTGTAGATGGTGGGCAGCGGCACATCGGTGGCAAAGGGGAAGAAGGAGGACTGTACCTCCGCGACCTGAATCGTATCGGAAGAGAGCAGCGCGATCTGCGTGTCGCCGATGTACAGGTCGATATCCTCCGAGGCGGTGATGGTAAAGGCAGGCCGATAGGTCAGCTCGGTGGTGACGTACCAGGTCTTCTTACCGTTTACCGTTTCGGCGGTGACAAGGAGGGTGGACAGCTTGTCCGTGCCGTTGTTATACAGCGAGAAACGACGGACATTCTTATCGGCGGTGATTTCTTCCACCACCGACAGCTTGTCGGCATCGGAATACACCTGCTGCAGGTACGCGATGTAATCCTCCTTGGTGTTGAGTTCGGTTGCACGGAAGCCGGAGGAGGCGTAGAGCGTTTCGTAATCCTGCTTCTTAATCAGCTCCATATACGCATCCAGCGGCGGCTCTTCGATGCTGCTTTCGTATTTCATCAAGCCGTCACGATACAGGAACAGCACCGCGCCGATGGCGATGACGAGCAACAGGCTGATGATGCCGAGCGCAATGCGGAAGCCGCGCGGACGGCGACGGGGGGCGGGTTTTTCCTCCTCTTCGGCAGGGGGGAGCAGCAGCTCGCTGTCCTCCTCGGGCGGAATCACCGCATCCTCCGCAAAAATGTTGGACTCCACCGTTTCCACGACGGGTTCTTCGGCAGGGGCTTCGGGTTCTTCGACGGATTCCTCGACAACTTCGGGCGCTTCATCTTCCGCTTCGACTTCGGTGACAACCTCGGTTTCGGCTTCGACTTCAGCGACTTCGACTTCTTCCGTAGCTTCGACAGGCTGCGCCGTCAGCTCGGTGTCTTCCGTGATGGGAAGCTGCTTTTCAGACATAGATACGACCTCCTTTCGGGCGGTTATTTCACAACGAACGCGACAGGGGCGCGGCGGTCGGCCGCGTCGGATGCCGTGTTCAGCGGTTTGTTTTCATAGACGATGGTGGCGGCGTCGGTGCTGTTCATCACAGCGGCGTTGACCGCACCGGCTTTCAGCATTTCGCGGATGCAATCCTGCAGCGATACACCGAGCGAGGAAGGTTTTTCACCCTCCAGCACCATCATCAGTACCGCACCGTCGGCACGCTGACCGATGGCGGCGCGGAGATGGAGACCGTCACCGATACCGGCGATTTCTGCCGACTTGCCATTGACGATGATGGTGGAGTTCTCCACACAGATGGCGTTGCGAACGCCCTTTGCCAGTGCCTGTTCGGCGGTAATCGAACCGACCAGCAGATGGTCGCGTTCGTCAAACGCGATGATGGGGGCGGCAACCTGCTTGTCGCCGTAGATGATGTCGCCGTTCTGGATGACATAGCCGAAAGGCGTTGCGCCCGAACCGGCGGTTACGGCAGCCACAGCACCCGACTGTTTGGCAAAATCCTCTGCCGCAGCACCGACCGAGCCGTCAAACGAGGACAGGCAGGACAGCTCCATACGCGACGGGTCGGCAACGATGAGCAGCTTGCCGCGGTAGCCCTCGCCCTGAATGTCCACAACCTGCACGGCGGCGGCATCGGGGTCTTCGCTTTCGATAAAACCAAAGGAGGTGTCGCTGACCTCGCCCGTCGGCAACAGACGGTTATCCGCCAGAATGGCGTCTACCTCGGCCTGCGTGAGGAAGAAGCGGGGGAGTATGCGGAGCAGGTCATTCTCCTGCACCGTGGTGACAAACAAATCGCGCGCTCTCACCGAGGGACCTTTGCAGGTATAGCCGATGATACCGACAAACAAAATCACCGCAGCGAGCAACACAAGGCCCAACACGGCAAAGATACGCCCGACAATGCGGGAGAATCCGAGTGAGCGTTGTGCGCCGTCGGGGGAATGCTTCATAGTGACACATCCTTCGCAGTTTTCTACAACTACAGTGTACACGATTTCGGGGGGATTGTCAATGCGGAAAGGCTTTGCATTCGGTGAGACAATATGATATACTACTAAAGAAGTATATTAAAGGAGGGGTGGGGATGACGATTCCGAGCGCGGCAGCGGCGGCGATGCGCCGTTTGCACGAGGCGGGATTTGCCTGCCACGCAGTGGGTGGCTGTGTGCGTGACAGCCTGCTGGGGCTGACGCCGCACGATTGGGATTTGACCACCAATGCGCTGCCCGAGCAGATGTTGGCGGTATTTACGAGTGAACGCGTCATTCCCACCGGCCTTTCGCACGGCACGGTGACGGTGCTGATAGATGACGTGCCGCTGGAGATTACCACCTACCGCACCGATGGGGAATACCGCGACCATCGCCGCCCCGATTCGGTGGCGTTTGTTTCGGATATTACCGAGGATTTGCGCCGCCGTGATTTCACGGTTAACGCAATGGCGTATTCGCCCGAGAGCGGATTGTGCGACCCGTTCGGCGGTGAGCGCGATTTGCAAGCAGGAATACTGCGCTGTGTCGGAAATCCGAGCGAGCGGTTTGAGGAGGATGCGCTTCGCATTCTGCGCGGACTGCGCTTTGCCGCGACCTACGGCTTTACGGTGGAGGAGAAAACCGCCGAAGCGCTCTTTGAAAAAGCACCTCTGCAGAGAATGGTGGCATCCGAACGGTTGCAGGCGGAGCTGAACCGTTTGCTGACAGGCAACTATGCCGGCGACGTGTTGCGGCGGTTTTCAGCGGTGCTGTATCCGATTTTGCCCGAGCTGCAGGCGATGACAGGCTTTGAGCAGCATTCCCGTTACCACGATAAGGACGTGCTCGAGCATACGATTGCGGCGCTCGACAGCGGTTGCCCCGAAATCGAGGTGCGGCTGACGCTGCTGCTGCACGATTGTGGCAAGCCTGCCTGTTTTACGATGGATGAGGCAGGGGGCGGACACTTTTACGCCCACGCCGCCAAAAGCGAAGCGATGGCGGAGGGCATATTGCGGCGGCTGAAGTACGATCGCCGCACGCGGGAGACGGTGCGCCGACTGGTGAAGTACCACGACGTGCCGATTGATAACACCGATGCGGCACTGCGGCGGTGGCTGAACCGATTGGGGGAGCAGGAGCTGCGGTGGTTGCTGGCGGTGCAGGAGGCGGATACCAAAGCGCACGCGCCGTGGGTCGCCGAGGAGCGGCTTGCCCACCTTGCCGCACTGCGGACAAGGCTGGATGCCATCCTTGCCGAGGGGCAGTGCGTCTCGCTGAAAACGCTGGCGGTTTGCGGCGAGGATTTCCTGCAGCACGGTGTTCGTCCCGGCAGGGATCTCGGGGAGTGTTTGCGGATGCTGTTAGATGAGGTGCTTTGCGGAAATTTACCCAACGAACGGGATATCTTGCTCGCAAAAGGACTTGATTATTTTGCAAAATAACGATACAATAAGATGATGTAGTAAAATGCGGGAGGATCACCTGTGGCTAATTATAAAAACGAGATTGAACGGCGCCGTACCTTTGCGATTATTTCGCACCCCGACGCCGGTAAAACGACCCTGACCGAAAAGTTTTTGCTGTACGGCGGCGCGATTGCTTCCGCCGGTATGGTCAAGGGTAAAAAGTCGATGAAGCACGCCGTCTCCGACTGGATGGAGATTGAAAAGCAGCGCGGTATTTCGGTAACGTCTTCGGTGCTGCAGTTTGAATATGACGGCTATTGCGTCAACATTCTGGATACCCCCGGTCACCAGGACTTCTCGGAGGATACCTACCGCACGCTGATGGCGGCGGACTCCGCGGTGATGGTTATCGACGCGTCCAAGGGTGTGGAAAAGCAGACCGTCAAGCTGTTCAAGGTGTGTATGATGCGTGACATCCCCGTGTTCACCTTCATCAACAAGATGGACCGCGAAGCGCGCGATCCGTATGAGCTGATGGCGGATATCGAAAGCGTGCTGGGCATCGAGACGTATCCTGTCAACTGGCCCATCGGCTCGGGCAAGCGTTTCAAGGGCGTGTACGAGCGCGATAACAACCGTGTGCTGTCGTTTGAGTACAATGGTATCGGTCACGCGGCGGATGCCAAGATTACCGATTTGGACGACCCGTCGCTGGAAGGTCTGCTCGGTGAAGAGTTGTATCAGACGCTGATGGACGACCGTGAGCTGCTGGACGGTGCGGGCGGCGAGTTCGATTTGGAACGCGTCCGCAAGGGTAAGCTGTCGCCCGTGTTTTTCGGTTCGGCACTGACCAACTTCGGCGTGCAGCCGTTTTTGGAAAACTTCCTGAAGATGACCACGCCGCCGCTCTCGCGTCATTGCACCGAGGGTGAGGTCGACCCGTTTGACGATTCGTTCTCGGCGTTCGTGTTCAAGATTCAGGCGAATATGAACAAGGCGCACCGCGACCGTATTGCGTTTATGCGTATCTGCTCGGGTAAGTTCGAGAAGGGACAGGAAGTGTTCCACGTACAGGGCGGTCGCAAGACCAAGCTCTCTCAGCCGCAGCAGATGATGGCGCAGGACCGCGAAATCGTGGATGAAGCGTATGCCGGTGATATTATCGGCGTGTTCGACCCCGGTGTGTTCTCCATCGGTGACACGGTGTGCGGCGGTTCGAAGAAAGTGAAGTTTGAGGGTATTCCGACCTTCGCGCCCGAGCATTTCCGCTTGGTGCGACAGAAGGATACCATGAAGCGTAAGCAGTTTATCAAAGGCACGTCGCAGATTGCTCAGGAAGGTGCTATCCAGATTTTCCAGGAGCTGGGCGGCGGTATGGAAGAGGTTATCGTCGGCGTGGTGGGTACGCTGCAGTTTGAAGTGCTGGAGTACCGCCTGAAGAACGAATACGGTGTGGACGTCATTATGGAGCCGCTGCCGTACTCCTTTATCCGCTGGATTGTGGGCGAGGATGTGGATGTCAAGGGTCTTGACCTGACCTCCGACACCCGCCGTGTGCAGGATTTGCACGGCAATCCGCTGCTGCTCTTTACCAGCAGCTGGAACATCCAGTGGGCGCTTGACCATAACAAGGGACTGGAATTGCAGGAGTTCAGCCGCTCGTAAGGAGGCGCTATGAACATTCAGATTTTCGGCCGCTCCAAGTGCTTTGACACCAAGAAAGCCGAGCGGTATTTCAAGGAACGCCGCATATCGTTCCAGCGTGTCGAAGTGGACAAGTACGGCATCAGCCGTCGCGAGCTGGAAAGCGTGTGTGCGGCGGTGGGCGGTATCGATGCGCTGGTTGACCCCAAAGCCAAGGAAGCGGCGCTGATTCGCTATCTGGCATACGATGCCGACAAGCTGGAAAAGCTGCTGGAATGCCCCAAAGCCCTGCGCACGCCGCTGGTACGCAACGGTCGGCAGGCAACGGTGGGCTACTGTCCGGAGGTTTGGGAACAATGGCAGAACGCGTGATGCCGTCGGCGGAAATGGCACAGGCACTGGTGCAGTGGTACAACGCGCACGAGCGTGCATTTCCGTGGCGCACCGAGCCGACACCGTACCGCGTGTGGGTGTCGGAAATTATGTTGCAGCAAACCCGTATCGAAGCGGCACTGCCGTATTTTGAGCGGTTTATGCAGACGCTGCCGACCATCCGCGATTTGGCGGAGGCGTCGGAGGATGTGATACTCAAGCTGTGGGAGGGACTCGGCTATTACAGCCGTGTTCGTAACCTGCAAAAAGCGGCGCGACAGGTGATGGCGGAGTATGGCGGTGAGTTGCCGTCCTCTTACGAGGAGCTGGTGCGGCTGCCCGGTATCGGGGAGTACACCGCCGGTGCAATCGCCTCTATTGCGTTTGGTCGCCGTGCCGCCGCGGTGGACGGTAACGTGCTGCGCGTGATGGCGCGTATGACCGATGATGACCGCGATGTGATGCAAACCGCGACCCGCCGCGAATTGTCGGCGCTTGTGAATTCGCTGGTGCCTGCCGAAGCGCCCGGTGCGTTTAATCAGGGACTGATGGAGCTGGGGGAGACGGTGTGTCTGCCCAACGCGATGCCGAAGTGCAGCGAATGCCCTGTGCGCGCATTTTGCGCGGTGGCAGGGGAGGAACGCGCTCGCTTGTTGCCCACGCGTGCGGCGGCGAAGCCGCGCCGTGTGGAACAGCGCACGGTGTTCACGGTAATTACCGAGGAGACTCCTCGTCGCGTGCTGCTGCACCGCCGCGAAGCCAAAGGCTTGCTCGGCGGTATGTGGGAGCTGCCGAACGTACAGGATACGGCGGTGGCGGATTTCATCCCGACCGAAGCGGTGATTGACACTGCACCGCTCGGCGCAGGACGGCACGTCTTTTCCCACGTGGAATGGCTGATGGACGGTCAGCTTTTGAAAGTGGAACCCTTTACGCCGCCTTCGGGCTATCGGTTCGTGTCTGCCGATGAACTCGCAGATTGCGCACTGCCCACGGCGTTTCGCGCATATACCGAAGCGTTACCCACATTACTCGCTTTTGAGGAGGATGTTTGATGAAACGGGAAAACTATCTGTCTTGGGACGAATACTTTATGGGTGTTGCGCTGCTTTCGGCGCAGCGCAGCAAGGATCCCGGCACGCAGGTCGGTGCTTGCATCGTGGGTCAGGATAACAAAATCCTGTCGATGGGCTACAACGGTATGCCGATCGGTTGCCCCGACGATGATATGCCGTGGGACCGCGACGGCGATCCGCTGAACACGAAGTATCTGTTCGTCTGCCACGCCGAGCTGAACGCCATTTTGAACCATGGTCGTGCCGGCCTGGAGGGCTCGAAGGTGTACACCACGCTGTTCCCCTGCAATGAGTGCGCCAAGGCCATCATTCAGTCGGGTATCCGCGAGGTTATCTATCTGCAGGACAAGTATGCCGATTCGGATTCGGTGATTGCTTCCAAGCGGATGTTCGATATGACGGGCGTTACGTATCGTCCGTTTGAGATGAGCCAAAAATCTGTGACGCTGGAGCTGTAAGCCATGAAAACCGTGCTGATTACAGGCGCTTCCCGTGGCATTGGTGCGGCGGCGGCGCGTCTGTTTGCCAAAAACGGATATGCGGTGGCGGTGAATTACCGTGCCGACCGCGAGGGCGCTGAGGCGCTGGTGGCGGAGATTACCGCCGCAGGCGGCGAGGCGTTTGCGGTTTGCGCCGACGTGGCGGAGTATGCCGCCGTGGAAGCGATGGTGCAAACGGTGACCGAACGCTGCGGTGGGGTGGATGTGCTGATTCACAACGCCGGTGTGGCGAAGCAGGCACTGCTTACCGACACGACGCCCGAAGAGTGGCACCGTATGATAGGGGTGCATCTGGACGGTGCGTATCACTGCGCCCATGCGGTGGTGCCGTCGATGGTGCGCCGTCACAGCGGCGTGATTCTGACGGTGTCCTCCATGTGGGGCGAGGTAGGCGCTTCCTGCGAGGTGGCCTATTCCGCCGCCAAAGCGGGACTCATCGGCTTTACCAAGGCGCTTGCCAAGGAGCTCGGCCCTGCGGGGATTCGTATCAACTGCGTGACGCCGGGTGTTATCGATACGGCGATGTGCGCATCGCTGGATGACGAAACCCGTGCGGCACTGGCAGCGGAGACACCGCTTGAGCGGTTGGGAACGCCCGAGGATGTGGCCGAGGCTTTGCTGTTTTTCGCTTCCGAACGTGCCTCGTTTATCACGGGACAGGTGCTGGGCGTAAACGGCGGGTTTGTTATCTGAACCGAGAGACAAAAAATCCGCCCTCAACCGAGAGCGGATTTTTGTTTTCGTGATTACAGCACACGGTTGATTGCGAGAATCATACCGTTTTCGTCGTAGTACACATGGGTCTTGGCGGCTTTGACGCCGAAGCCCATACCGATGAACACCGTGCCGTTTTCATACGTGAAGCTGAGAGCGCGCACAGGGTAGGAGAAGCGGAACACCTCGGTGAAGGTTTTGCCGTCGGTCGTTACCTGCAAGGAGTTGTAGAACGCGGTCTCGCCGCCGTCGGTGGTGTATTCTTCGCTGCACAGCGCGTACAGCTTATCGCCCACCACACGCAGGTCGTTGATTTCGGGGTCGCCGTTCGGGGTAATCTTTTCGGCGGTAATCATATCCGCCGAGCGGTACAGGTTGCCGTTGGCGAGGTACTGATACCCTTTGTATTCCACGCGCTGGTGGAAGTGGGTGTAGGTGTTTTTGCGACTGAAGTTCAGCTTCGTCGGCAGTTCGCTGTACAGCACAAAGTTTTCGCCGTCATAGTGATAAATCTCGTAATACGAGGTCAGACCCGAGGAGCTTTGGGAAAGATAGGCGTACAGCTCACCGCTTAAGGTGAAGAAATCGTACACACGGGTGAAGGTGTAGTCGGTGGTGTTAATCAGTTCACCGTCGCGGTAGAAGTTCACAGGTGTCCAGGTTTCCTCATCGGTGGTGACGAGTGCAGGCATATTGCCGTCCTGCACGCCGATACCGGCAAACAGCTTGCCGTCGTGCTTTACGATGTCGAAGTTGTGGATGCTGCCGGGGAGGTTTACGAGCATATCCCATTCCTCGCCGTCCAAGCGGTAGTACGAGCCGACATCCCACGAGACTTTGGGGTCGATGCCGGGGAGGTAGAGCTTGCCGTCAATGGTATTGAAACGGGAAATCTGCTCATCCTCGATGATGGAATCGACTTCCCACGCATTGGCGTCGAAATCATAATACCACACATAGACAGGGCCTGCGTTTTTGTCGAAGTCGCCGCTGGCAACATACAGGCGACCGTTATACATTTCCACATCCCACGGATTGCGCGGTACGCCGCCGCTGCGATAGGCGCCCTCTGCGGCAACGCCGAGCTCGACGTACAGCTGTCCTTCGACGGAGGGAACCATCGAGGGCACGGTGGTGGGCGTTGTGGTGGTTGTGGTCGTGGTGGTTGTGCCGCTGCTGCAGGACGTGGACGCGGTTAATACGAAAGCGATGAGCAGCACAGCAAGGAGACGCTTCATAAACGCTCCCTCCTTTCGTCTGTCCATCATAACACAGCAGTTTTATAAATGCAAGTATACTTGTTCGTTACGATACGAATGATAGAGTTGTTTTTTACCATACTAACGGTTGAGAGGTGATCGTATGCAAACGCGTCTGACGCGCGGCGCAGGTATTCTGCTTCCCATTGGCAGTCTGCCGTCGGTTTACGGTATCGGTTCGCTCGGTGACGAGGCGTTTCGGTTTGTGGATTTTTTGAGCGACGCGGGACAGACCTATTGGCAGGTGCTGCCGGTAGGCCCTACCGGATACGGCGACAGTCCGTACCAATCCTTTTCCGCGTTTGCAGGGAATCCGTATTTCATCGATTTGGAGCGGTTGGCGGCCGAGGAACTGCTGACGGAGGCGGAGCTTGCCGCCGCCAAAACGACGGACGAGACGATTCCTTACGAGTGGCTCTACCGCACGCGGTTTGGGACGCTGCGCAAAGCGGCGGCGCGGTTCGCGGAGAGTGCGGAGTTTGAAGAATTCTGTTTGCGCGAAGCGGCGTGGCTGGATGATTATGCCTTGTATATGGCGCTGAAAGCGCAAAACAACGAGCAGGCGTGGATGCTGTGGGACGAGCCGCTCCGAAAGCGGCAGAGTGAGGCATTGGCAAGGGCCGCTGCCGAGCTTTCGGCGGAAGTGCGGTTTTGGAAATGCTGTCAGTTTTGGTTTTTCCGCCAGTGGGCGGCACTGAAAGCCTATGCTAACGACCACGGCATTCAGCTGATTGGCGATATTCCGATTTATGTGGCGCAGGACAGTGCCGACGTGTGGGCGCACCCCGAATTGTTCGAATTGGAGGAGGACGGCTATCCCACCCGTGTGGCAGGCGTGCCGCCGGACTACTTCTCCGAGGATGGACAGCTCTGGGGCAATCCGCTCTACCGCTATGACCGTATGGCGGAGGATGGCTTTGCATGGTGGCGTGCGCGAATGGCGGCGTGTTCCCGTCTGTACGATGTGGTGCGTATCGACCATTTCATCGGTATGGCGCGGTATTTTGCGATTCCTGCGTCCTGCAAGACCGCCAAAGGCGGTGCGTGGCAGAAAGGCCCCGGCAAGGCACTGACCGATGCGTTGGACAGTGCGCGAGGGGAGACACGCATTTTAGCGGAGGATCTCGGCGTGCTTCATACGACGGTGCGGCGGCTGCGCGCTCGTGCCGGATATCCCGGTATGAAGGTGCTGCTCTTCGCGTTTGAAAGCGGACCCGACAACGAGTATCTGCCGCATCATTACGAGCAAAACTGTGTCGTCTACGGCGGTACGCACGATAACGAAACGGTGGTCGGCTTCGGTCAGCGGCTGCGCGGCGAAGCGAAACGGTTTCTCAAAGCCTACCTGCACATTCGCCGTATGAGCGAGCTGCCGCGAGCAATGCTTCGTGCGGCATACGGCAGTGTGGCGGATGTGGCGATTTTCCAGATGCAGGATGTTCTGGCGCTGGATGACAGCGCGCGGATGAATACGCCCTCCACCTTGGGCGGTAACTGGCAGTGGCGGCTGCAGCCGCAGCAGCTGACCCAACCGCTCAGCGAGGAGCTGCGGGAGCTGGTACGACTCTATAGCAGAGAAAGGAACGGCAAGTGATGGAGCATACCTTTGAAAAAGAGATACAGACGGTACTGCAGTACGACTGCCACAAAACCATCGCACAGGCTTCGGCGAGTGAGCTGTATAACGCGGTGTCCAAAGCGGCGATGGCACGGCTGTCCGAGCGGTGGAAGTCTGCCGACGGCAAGCGCGCCGCCTATTTCTCCGCCGAGTTTTTGGTGGGGCGTGTGGTGGAAGCGAATCTGATGAATATGGGGCTGCTCGCCGACGTGCGGCGGATGCTGGAAGCGCACGGCGTCAGCACCACGGTGTTCGAGGAAATCGAGGATGCCGCGCTGGGCAACGGCGGCTTGGGACGGCTGGCGGCGTGTTTTCTGGAGTCCGCCGCCACCCACGATATTCCGCTGGACGGCTACGGCATCCGCTATCGCTACGGTTTGTTCCGTCAGCATTTCGAGAACGGCTTCCAGTGCGAGGAAACCGACGATTGGACGGCGTTCGGTGACCCGTGGTCGGTGCGCCGCGAGGACGAGCGGGTGCGCATCTGCTTTGCGGACGAAGAGGTGTGGGCCGTGCCGTACGACAGCCCTGTCATCGGCTATGGTACCGACACCGTCAACACCCTGCGCCTGTGGCAGGCGGAAGCGCTTTGTGACTTTGACTTTGACCTGTTCAACAAGCAGAAATATGACAGCGCCGTGCGCGCTCGCAACAAGGCGGAGCGCATTTCGGCGGTGCTGTATCCCAACGACGACACCAACGCCGGTAAGAAGCTGCGCTTGAAGCAGCAGTATTTCTTCTCCAGCGCCTCGCTGCAGGACATTCTGCGGCGGTATAAGGCGCGCTTCGGGAATGAGTTTTCGCAGTTCCCCGAAGCGTATGCCATCCAGCTCAACGATACGCATCCCACCGTGGCGATTCCTGAGCTGATTCGTCTGCTTGTGGAGGAAGAGGGCGTGGCGTTCGACACTGCGCTGGACATTGCACGGCGTACCTTTGCCTATACCAACCACACCATTATGCCGGAAGCGCTGGAAAAGTGGGACATCAAGCTGTTTCGCTCGGTGTTGCCGCAGGTGTACCGCTATGTGGTGCTGCTGCAAAAGGCGCTGCGTGCGGAGCTTGCCGAACGCGGTGTTGCGGATACGGCGTTGTATGACATCATCGACGGTGAGCGCATCCATATGGCGCGTATGGCGATTTTTGCCACCCATTCGGTCAACGGTGTGGCGCGACTGCACACCGAGCTGCTCAAAAGCGATGCGCTGCCGGAGTGGTATGCGCTGTATCCCGAACGATTCCAGAATAAGACCAACGGTATCACGCAGCGTCGGTTTTTGGCGTTGGCGAACCCCGAGCTTTCGCGGCTCATCACCGAGACGGTGGGCAACCGCTGGATGACGGAGCTGGATACCCTCAAAGCACTGGAAACCTATGCCGATGACCCTGTGTTTCTCGGCAAATTGATGGACATCCGCGCACGTAACAAGAAGCGGCTGGCGGAGTATGTCCTCAAGCGCGAGGGCAAGGTGCTGCGGGAAGACTTCCTGTTCGATGTGCAGATTAAGCGTCTGCACGAGTACAAGCGTCAGCTGCTCAATGCCTTTGCGGTGCTGGATACGTATTTCGGGCTGAAGGACGGACGCATTACCGACTTTACGCCGACGGCGTACCTGTTCGGTGCGAAAGCGGCACCGGGTTACTTCCGCGCGAAGGGCATTATCAAATTCATCAACGCCACCTCCGAGCTGATTGAGAGCGACCCCGAAGTGCGGGATCGGATGCAGGTGCTGTTTGTTTCCAATTACAACGTGTCCTATGCGGAAAAGCTGATTCCCGCTACCGATGTGTCGGAGCAGATTTCCACCGCCGGTACGGAAGCGTCGGGTACGGGCAATATGAAGTTTATGCTCAACGGTGCGGTGACGCTCGGCACATATGACGGTGCGAACATCGAGATTGTGGAGCAGGCAGGCGAGGAGAACAACTATATCTTCGGCGCGCGGGTGGAGGACATCAGCGCGATTCGTGAAAGCTACGACCCGAACAAACTGCTTGCACGTTCCAAACGGTTGCGCCGCGTGGTGGAAACGCTTATTGACGGCACGTTTGACGACGGCGGCACGGGAATGTTCCGCGAGCTGTACACCTCGCTGACCGAGGGGGCAAGCTGGCATCGCCCCGACCAGTATTTCCTGCTGTGGGATTTTGAATCCTACTGCGATGCGCGGCTGCGTACCAACCGCGATTACCGCGACCGCGAGGCGTTCGCGCGCAAGGGGCTGATGAACATCGCGAACGCAGGCAAGTTCTCCAGTGACCGCACCATCCGTGAGTATGCAGAGCAAATCTGGGGTCTTGGCGCTGAATAAATCGTTTATCCTGTTATCATACTATAGCCGAGGGAAACCGCACCGGTTGCCCTCGGCTATTTCTATTTTGAAAAGAGGGAACCGAATGACAATGCGAAGAAGACTCGGTGCGATACTGATGGCAGTGGTACTGCTGCTGTCGCTGTCCGCCTGCAGCCGTGAAAACGGCGAAGTGGCGGGGGATACCGTCAACCTCAAGGTGTGGGGCGCACAGGAGGATCAGGAGATGCTCCGCACGATGGTGGAGCAGTTCAAAAAGGCGAACCCCAACACGACCTATAACATCACGTTTGGTGTGGTGGGCGAAAAGGACACGCAGACCAAGCTGATGGAAGACCCCTCGGCGGCGGCAGACGTGTTTGCGTTTCCCGATGACCAGCTCGGTGATTTGGTGGATGCCGGTGTGTTGTATGAGATTACGCTGAACAAAAGCAGCATCACCTCACAGAACAGCGAGGGTTCGGTGAAGGCCGCCACCCGAAACGGCAAGCTGTACGCCTACCCGATGACGGCGGACAACGGCTATTTCCTGTACTATGACAAAAGTGTGCTGTCGGCGGATGACGTCAAGACGCTGGACGGATTGATGGACGCAGCACAGGCCAAGGGTAAAAAGGTGCTGATGGATGTCTCCAACGGTTGGTACGTGGCGTCCTTTTTCCTGAGCGCAGGCGGCAAGCTGGACGTGGAGAACGGCAAGCAGGTCTGCAATTTTAACAACGAAAAGGGCGTTGCCGCAGGCGAAGCGGTCAAGGCGTTTTGCGAGCATCCTGCGTTTATTACGGGTGAGGATGCGATTCTGACAGGCGGCATCGGCAACACCATTGCGGCAGGCGTGTCCGGCACGTGGACGGCGGAAGCCATCAAGAAAAAGCTCGGTGACAACTACGCCGCCGTGAAGCTGCCGACATTCACGCTGGACGGAAAACAGGTGCAGATGAAGAGCTTTGCGGGATACAAGCTGATGGGCGTCAACACCGCCACCAAGCATCCCAAAGAAGCGATGAAGCTGGCGGAGTTTCTCACCAATGAGGAAAACCAGCTGATGCGGTTTGAGAAGCGCGCGATGGGCCCGTCCAACACCAAAGCGGCGGCGAACGAAAAGGTGAAAGCCAACGTGGCTCTGGCGGCTCTGGCAGAGCAGAATAAGTACGGTGTCAGCCAGGCGAATGTGCTCAACAGCACGTGGGATCCGCTGGAAGCGTTCGGCACGGCGATGGAGACGAAAGACCACAGCAAAACGGTGAAACAGTATCTGGATATTATGGTGTCGCAGATGGCGGCATAACGCAGAAAGAGGGGACTGCCATGGACTTCAAAGACTTTACGCAGGTGCATCCTTCCCATGGGCGGATGCAGGCGGTTCGGCGAGGGTTATTGGCAGTCCCCAAAGCGCTGCTGTCGGGCGGACGGTATCTGTTGGGGCGCGTGGCGGCGGTGGGGCGTGCCGCCCGTGACGGCGACCCGCGCACACGGCTGACCTTCGTTATTATGGGTGCCGGCTCGCTCCTTCGTGGGCAGTGGGGGCGCGGTATCTTGTATCTGCTCTCGCAGGTGGGATACATCCTGTATATGTGGCTCTTCGGGTGGGAGTACCTGTTGGGTCTGCGGACACTCGGTACGGTGACACAGGGCAAGGTGTTTGACGAGGCCGAGGGCATTTATATCTACACCGCCGGCGACAACTCGATGCAGATTTTGCTGTTCGGCGTGCTGACGGTGTTGCTGACGCTCGTGTTTTTGTACTTGTATTTTCACAGCCTGCGTGCCGCCGTACGCGCGCAACGCCGTGTTCAAAACGGACGGCGGCTTGACACCTTCCGTGAGGACTTGCAATCGCTGTCGGATCGGCGGTATCACATAAGCCTGCTCACGCCGCCGATTCTGCTGGTTGTGTCCTTTACGCTGTTGCCGCTGCTGTTTATGGTGCTGATTGCGTTTACCAATTTTGACAAGACGCATCAGCCGCCCGGCAATCTGTTTACCTGGGTGGGACTCGACAACTTTGCAGGAATGTTCAGCGGCAACACACAGCTGGGGCATACCTTTCTCAATCTGCTTTTGTGGACGCTGCTGTGGGCGGTGTTTGCCACCTTTACCAACTACCTGTTCGGGATGATTCTGGCGCTGATGATCAACAAAAAGGGGATACGGTTCAAAAAATTCTGGCGCACCGTGTTCATCCTCACCATCGCCGTGCCGCAGTTCGTCAGCCTGATGCTGATGTCCCAGCTTTTGGCGGACGAGGGCGCACTCAATGTGCTGCTTCGCGAGCTTGGTTGGATTAGTGGCTCGGTGCCGTTTCTCACAAACGGTACGGTGGCGAAAATTGTGGTAATCGTTGTGAATATGTGGGTGGGCATTCCGTATACCATGCTGATTACGTCGGGGATTCTGATGAACATTCCCGAGGATATGTACGAAAGCGCACGCATCGACGGCGCAGGGCCTGTGCGGATGTTTACCCGTATCACATTGCCGTATATGCTGTTTGTCACCACGCCGTATCTCATCACCCAGTTTGTCGCCAACATCAACAACTTCAACGTCATTTATCTGCTGACGCGCGGCGGGCCGCTGACGCTGGATTACTACAAAGCAGGCAAGACCGACCTGCTCGTGACATGGCTGTACAAGCAGACGGTGGAGGAGCAAAACTACAATTTGGCGGCGGTCATCGGTGTGATTGTGTTTGTGATTACGGCGGTGGGGGCGCTGCTGGTGTATAACACCTCCGCCTCTGCCAAGAAAGAGGAGGAGTTTCAGTGACAGGGAGTTACCGTGCGAGACGGCGGCTGACAAACGGTGTGGTTTACGCCGTGCTGACGCTGCTGTCGGTGCTGTGGGTGTTGCCGGTGCTGTACCTCATCCTCCAATCGTTTCGCGCCGAACCGGGCGCGTACACGCCGTATTTGCTGCCGCAGGGGTACACGCTGGAGCATTACCGCGCCTTGTTTACCGACACCGCCCAGTTTCCGTTTCCACGGTGGTTTTTGAACACGCTTTTGGTGGCGGTGTTCAGTTGTCTGCTCAGCACCGTGATGATTCTGATGGTCAGCTACTGCTTCAGCCGTCTGCGTTTTCGCGCACGGCGGGGGCTGATGAACATCGGGCTGATTCTCGGAATGTTCCCGGGGTTTATGTCGATGATTGCGGTGTACCATCTGCTCAAGCTCGTGGGACTCGACCAATCGCTGCTCGCGCTGATTTTGGTGTATTCCTCGGCGGCGTGTCTCGGGTATTTCATCGCCAAGGGTTTTTTCGACACACTGCCGCGTGCGCTGGATGAGGCGGCGACCATCGACGGCGCGACACGGAGCGATATCTTCTGGAAAATCACACTGCCGATGTCCAAGCCGATTGTGGTGTACACGGCGCTGACCTCGTTCATCGCGCCGTTTGCGGACTTCATTTTCGTCAGCGTGATTATGAAGGACAATTACGACAATTACACGGTGGCGCTGGGGCTGTACCAGATGCTCAGCCGTGAAAATCTGTACCAGTACTTTACGCGCTTTTGTGCAGGCGCGGTGGTGGTCGCCGTGCCGGTGACACTGCTGTTTTTGTGCCTGCAGCGGTATTACGTCGAGGGCGTGACCGGCGGCGCGGTGAAGGGGTAAAAAACGATCGGAGGGGAGCATCTGCTCTCCTCCGTATGCTTTTTGTTGACTTTTTCTTCCGAATATGCTATTCTCAAATTGCGACACAATTCCATAGACGTTTGCTTAACACGAGTTTGTATTTTTACCTCCGGTAAAAATGCATGCTCTTTTCCTGCATTCTCGTGTTGAGTGGCGGAATTGTGTCGCAGCAATCGGAGTGATGCATTTTTCGGTGCGTGGCTCCGGTCACGCACTTTTTTATTTTCAAAGGAGGACGAACAGTATGAAACAATGCAGTAACTGTGGACAAGAATGGCAGGATGAAGCTATCGTCTGCGGCACTTGCGGTACGTCTTTGGATGAAACAGTAGCTACTGTCCCTGCAGAGCTATCGACTGTTCCGTCGGAAGCACCTGAGAAAAAGAAAACCGGATTGTTGATCGTTCTTATCGCGGCGGCTGTTGTGATTATCGGCGCTGTCGTGGCGGGTTTCTTGACTGATTGGTTTGGGTTGATTGAGGATACCAATGCGGGTAAAAGCAACGATACCGACGTGAGCGCCAATGCGAATACGGATCCCGTGGGTGACACGCAAATGAGCGATTCCCCGACGTCTTTGGTTGCTGCGTTCGAAGCGTTCTCGGATATCGATACTATGACGATAATCGTAACCGCTGATATCAAAACCGGTAGTAATCCTGCTCTAAGTAGTTCGTCTACACTAACGTGGCGTACGGTGACCGATGATGACGGAAAAGTGACGATGTTGGCACAAAACGATATGGCTACAATGCTGTATCACGACGGCGTTACGTATACTTTGGAGGAGGATTATGCCGATAAAAGTGAAAGCGAAGAGGGCGTTGATTGGAATGAACTGCTGAGCGGTGAATTGTTTGCCGAGGGGGTTGATGCTGAATCGTTCGTTACCGCGTTGCACCAGGAGTACCTGACCGACGAGGAATGGGCAACAGCGTTTTTAGGGTATTCCCGGGACGGTGAGGTGTACACCTTTGAGCCGGATCTCTACAATTTGTGCAAGGAGCTTATGCGTATCGTAGAGGAAAAAGGCGCTTTTACTGAAGAGAATATCCACTATCTGAAGACTGCTCTGGATTCGTGGGACGAATCGGAGGCGGAGGACTCGTCGGAGACACTAAAGCTCGTTTTCACGGCAAAGGACAATATCCTCACCAAGATACAGTTGGTGATCGCCGAGGAAGGCGTTTCGTATGATATTTTGATGGAGATCACCGACGTGGGGACCACGGTGATTACAGACAGTGAGATTGAATCCGTTAAGAACACGGTCGACGAGTGGGTGGAAAAGGACATATGCCCCGAGTGCGGTCAGCGGTTGTACGGGGAAGAACTTTGCTGGTGGTGTGATGAAGAAGCAGATGATGATTATTGCGAAAACTGTGGCGCCTACGGAGATGTATATGTTTGCGGAAACTATTGTGTTTGCGCGGAGTGCCTGGAGATTTACGACATCTGTGATAAGTGCGGTGCTTTTGCAGAAGTGCAGTATAACGACGGCTACGACCTCTGCGAAGAGTGCAACGCGGAGTATGACGAGTTGATCGGCTGAGTGGTGAAGGGATAGAAAAACAGCGGCGGAGGATTGCTCTCCGCCTCTGTTTGTGGTATAGTGGAAACAGTGTAAACCTTGCTTTGCATAAATTTTAACATAAGAACACAAAACAACCAATGGTTGATTATATCAATTCCGCCTCCGTTGAAAATAACTGTCGTTTGTGTTATTGTAATGATGACAAAAGCGCTTTTGTTAGTTTCGCTTGGGAGGCAATCACATGGATATAACGACCATTGGTAAAAACATAGCTCAATTTCGCAAGGCAAAAGGCATTAAGCAAGACGAGTTGGCAAAGTTTGTTGGTGTAACGGCACAAGCGGTTTCTAAATGGGAAAACGGTGGTGTGCCTGATGCCGAATTGTTACCGAGAATCGCAGAATTTTTTGATATGTCAATCGATGATTTGTTTGGCAGACAGAATAATACATCGATTGATATTCAGGATGCGATTTTAAGTGATATCACAAAAACAAAGGCTGATGAACGCATTTCAAGAGCGTTTGAACTTTGTTGGATGATAGAGCAAGCAATGTATGGTACGATATTTTCTGATCCCGAACGATTTAAGGAAGAGGCAAGAACACATAGTGAAAACGATCAGATCTATTCGCAAGTTGAAGTTGATTCGGGTTATACGGAAATGGGGCTCTTTAACCGAATGCAGTATTTTTTGATAGTTCCGGATGCTAAAGATAAAGACAAAGCTCTTTTGAACGGGATAGATTATCCAAGCTTTTTTAAATTGATGGCAGATAAAGACATATTTAACACCCTTGTGTTCTTGTATAAACGCGAGAGCTTCAATGCCTTTACCGAAAAGTTGATAATCAAAGAGCTGGGATATGCCGAAGATACGGCTAAACAGATAATTGTAGAAAGAGAATATCTCTACTTTTATTCGATATCTAGCGGATTGAAATTGTATTTTCTCTGTGTTAAGCTTTTAACGGATAGAAAGTGGGGATAGAAATGAAGGACTATAGTTTTGGAAATTATATCTGTGCGCTGAGAACGGGACGTGGCCTCTCCCAATTTCAGCTGGGCACTCTCGTTGGTGTGACTGATAAGGCGGTATCCAAATGGGAAAATGGCGATTCTAAGCCTAGACTTGCAACATGTTACCGTTTGGCTGAAGTTCTTGGAGTTAGCGTCACCGAGCTGCTTTCTTGCGATCATTACATTACGATACCTGCAAGAAAGGAACTGGAAAAAATGAATAGTAGGATATGGAAAGAGGCCTATGACAAGCTTGCAATATACAGGGATTCTCCTCTGGCACTATGTTGGAGCCGTTTGGCTGCAGAGGAAGCTGCATTGGCGGGAACTGATGCAGTACAGGGATTCGCTGTACTGGGAAGGCTCAAGAAGCAAGCGCAACAGTATAAGACCCACATGTTCGTTGCCGGAACAATTGGCTCATCCTATGCAGCCTGGCTTTTGGGTGCCACTGATGTTAATCCGCTGCCGCCGCACTATTTCTGCGAACAATGTGGTTGCGTAGAATTTGTGTGTGAAGATGTAGATGGTTTTGATTTACCGCCCAAGAAATGTCAGTGTGGCAATGAGTTTAAGCATGATGGACATTCTATTCCCTATGAAGGATTTGCGAAAGCTGAGCGTAATGGCACACACATCGAAATGCGCATATCTAAGTCTTTCAAGCCAATTGCGTTGAAGACGCTTCTTGATTTTTACGAAGGAGTGGCAGAGGTCCTTCCTGTTATGCTTCATGGAGAAGATGATTCCTGGACCATGGAGAGGTATGTGGTATTGCCCGAACGCAAAACAAAGCCGAAGGTAAAAGAAGATGGCTTCTGGCATGTAGGGTCTGAGGAGTACTGGGAATGGCAGGAGAATGAAACCACTTATTCGTTCCTACTCTATGATCAACTGGATCGGATCGACCAGCTTCGTGAGCTTACTGGAGTTAATCCTCCTGAACTGAGTGCACTCTTAACTCAGCAAATGGCTGAGAACCTTTATCAGGCGCGATGTGAAGCTGGAGCCTATATCACAGATCAAATTAATGAACCGGTGCACAACTTCGATTTGCTTCTTAGATTGGATCTGCTTGGCCATGCTACGGGTGCTTGGGAAGAAAATGGTGAGACTTTACTGGAAGAGGGTAAGGCTACTATATGGGAAATTCCGGCTGCTCGAGAAGATATCTATAATGCGGTTAGTAAAGCACTTGCTGAAAGAAATATTCGAGAGAATGGATTAGCTTTGATGGTTATGGAGAAGGCACGAAAGGGTCATTTCTGCAGTCGTGGAATTTCTGAGAATATTGAAAAATTGATGAGATCTTTAGGACTCCCGACATGGTATCCAGATTACCTGAAAAAAGTCAGATATTTATTCCCCAAAGGCCATGCTGTTGATTATCTTTTGATTGAAGCTATTCTTGCTTGGTACAAGATCAACTTTCCTGCTGAATCACTAAAAGTAAAGGAACTTTGTAAATGAGCATATTAAAAGCTTTTTTGTTGCGTCTTAATATACTTGCTAAAACAGTGGCGGAGATTGGCGACGAGTTGGTTGAGGTTTATCAATTTGCACGTAGGCCCTCCTTTGTATCCATGCTGATTTTTGCAAGAGAAATGATCGATATACCAAACAACTTCTACGTAAACAATCGAAGTAGGCAAAAGCCTTATTTAAAGTGAAAACACGAACCACGGCCGAGGAACTTACGATGAAATTCGGGGGGAAGCTCCGTTGTGAAATCTGCTTCGTTGACAGCTTCTCGCAGCGGGATGTCGTTTCGTTCCCTCGTCAGAGGGGCCTGTGAATAGTGCGGTCAAGGGGAGAGGGCTTAAGTGAAGGAGGGCGTTGCGTTGAAACAGGCAAAAGAGTGGTTTTGGACGGTGGTACGGTTCGCCGTATTGTCGATCTTGGCATTTATGGCTAAGGGCTTAATTTTGATACCGTTTACGGATATGACGCTGGCAGCGGAACGTTATTCCTTGACTGCCGGGTGGTATGTTTATTACGCGGCGTTTGCATCAATTATCCTGTTTTATGTTTTTGCGGCTTTTTGGATGTTTAAGATGCAACGATTTGACCCGGACAAGGTAAGTTATTTGGAACGGACACGTGACGAACGGGGAAACAATGCATTTTCCTTTAAGGCTACCTATAAGGAAACTCTTTGCGAGGTGCTTCACGATGACTTGCGTAAATATGCGCTGTTTTCGGCGCTCCCAACGGTGGCGGGCTTTTGTTCGTGGTTGTATGGAATGCCACCGCAGACGGCGATATTCTCTGAACTTTGGATTAGCGATATTGTAAGTGCCGGATATCATCTTTGCCGGGTGCCGCATGCGTTTTTTGACCTGTTTATACCGTTTGGGATGGTTAGTATCCTGCTGGGGCTGGTATGCAATCTTGCTGTGTTTGTTGTAGTCTACACACTGATCGTGACATTGTACAGAAAATCGCTGTGGGAAAGTGCCGAGGGGAGAATCCGTTCGCGCCGTTTGGGGCGGGGTGCGCGTAGCATCGCGATCTTTCTACTTGTTGTACTGGTGATAGGCTGGTATGGCAGAATGGCCGGTTGGTTTGACGAGGAACCGATTGTTAATAAACAGCCTTCAGCAAAGACGGATGTTGTCCGGATAATGGATCTCGGCATTCCGTATAGTGAGCAATATCCATCCGTGGCGGAGGGGGATCAAAGTCGAATTCCTTGGGATATGAAGCTGTTTGACGGCAAGCTATACGTTGGGGCGGGCAATTACAACGACAACACCGGACCGATCGGGCTGCGCTGGTATGATACCAAAAGCAGGACTTGGGGTGGAGGATCTTTTATCTTTGAAGAGCAGATTCACACCTTCTGTGTATTGGATGGGATATTGACTATTCCCGGAACAGATGCAGTGTCTGGCTTCGACTGGGATTATAGCAGTTATTACCAGTTGCTTGGTGAGGAGTGGGAGCAATACCGCGTGTTGCCCGATGCCCGCCATAATTTTGATATTGTACGGTTCGGTGATGATATTTTTGCTGCTATCGGTACCGAACCCGGTTTGTCTCCGCTGTTGGTGTCGCACGATGACGGTCAAAGCTTCGAGCATGTACCGCTGACAGTGAACGGCAACACAGTAAATACCGCTCCATATGTAGAAGTGCGTAGTTATTTTTTGTTCGAACACCAAGGGGAACTATACGCGCTTATTACATTGGTTGCACAACAAACCGGTTCATACCGCTTGGTTGCAAAGTATGATCCACAAGCAAAGGAATTTATTGTCGGCAGTGAGTTTGATGACATTACACGACTTGGTACAGCCTTGGGGATGCGACACACCTTTTTCGCCGAGGCTGTCACATGGCGGGATACGGCTTATTTCACAAATGGTAAACTGATACGGTTTGATGGTGAAAAGTTGATATCTACGGGTGCGTTGGATGAACATATCGTGTGGGATTTGTTGGTAACCGGGGATGATCTGTATCTGTTGACGAGCACTGGTGAAGACACTAAAACAATTACCGTATACAAGACGGAAAATGGCAACGATTTTGAAGGTGTGTTTTCGTTTGATTCGGATATGTATGCAGTTAGTTTTGAAATGGATGACAGATACATTTATTTCGGTATGGCGGATACACTGAATCCGCACAGCGGTGATACCGGCAGGGTTTATATGGCAGAATATAGCTCGTGAACAGGTGGAAAGACAGCGGCGGAGGATTGCTCTCCGCCGCTGTTTGTGGTATAGTGGAAACAGCACAGGCCTCCCTCTGATGAGGGAGGTGGCAAAACCGCAGGTTTTGACGGAGGGAGAGACCGTGAAAGATTACAACAGAGCCAATATACCTTTGGCAAAGACTATGCGAAAAAACATGACACCTTGGGAACGTAAGTTGTGGTATGAGTTCCTCAGAGGGTATCCAATTCGCTTTCAACGCCAAAAAGCAATCGGTAATTACATAGCGGATTTTTATTGTGCAAAGGCGCGGCTCGTCGTTGAACTGGACGGCGGAGGTCATTACACTGATGAACAGAGAAAAAATGACGAGGCGAGGGCAGAGGAACTGGAAGCTATGAATCTGACGGTATTTCGAGTTTGCAACGCCGATGTTGACCGTAATTTTAACGGTGTGTGCGAGGCGATTGACCGGTTGGTTAACACTCTCTCCCTCAGTCAGCTTCGCTGACAGCTCCCTCGTCAGAGGGAGACGAGAACAGGCAAAAAGAAAAGAGCAGGCTCGGATGAGCCTGCTCTCTTTTATGTTGTGTGTAGGGATTAGACAATACCCTGAGCCATCATGGCATCGGCGACCTTCTGGAAGCCGGCGATGTTCGCACCGGCGATCAGGTTGCCTTCCATACCGTACTCCTTGGCAGCGGTGGACAGAGCCTTGTAGATGTTGACCATGATGCCGTGCAGCTTCTCGTCAACCTCAGCCTCGCTCCAGGACATACGCAGGCTGTTCTGGCTCATTTCCAGAGCGGAAACAGCCACGCCGCCGGCGTTGACAGCCTTGGAGGGAGCGATGATAACGCCGTTCTCCTTCAGGTACTCGACCGCTTCAGCCGTGGTGGGCATATTGGCGACCTCAACATAGTACTTCAGACCGTTGGCGACCATCTTCTTCGCATCCTCGATGCGGACTTCGTTCTGCGTAGCGCAGGGCAGGCAGACATCCACCTTGACGCCCCACGGCTTCTCGCCGGCGAAGAACTTCGCACCGAACTTGTCGGCGTAGTCCTGCACCTTGTCGCGGCCGGAGGAACGCATCTCCAGCATGTAAGCGGCCTTCTCCTCGGTGATGCCGTCTTCGTCGTAGACGTAGCCGTCAGGACCGGAGATGGTCAGAACCTTACCGCCGAGCTGGTTGATCTTCAGCACAGCGCCCCAAGCCACGTTACCGAAGCCGGACACAGCGAAGGTCTTGCCTTTGATATCCTCGCCGAAGCTCTTGAGCATTTCGTCGCAGAAATACACAGCGCCGTAGCCGGTGGCTTCGGGACGGATCAGGCTGCCGCCGTAGGGGATACCCTTACCGGTGAGGACAGCGTTTTCGAAGTTGTTCTTGATGCGCTTGTACTGGCCGAACAGGTAGCCGATTTCGCGACCGCCCACGCCGATATCACCGGCGGGAACGTCCACATGCGAGCCGATGTGACGGCACAGCTCGGTCATGAAGGCCTGGCAGAAACGCATGATCTCCGCATCGCTCTTGACGCGAGGATCGAAATCGGAGCCGCCCTTACCGCCGCCGATCGGCAGACCGGTCAGGGAGTTCTTGAAGGTCTGCTCGAAACCGAGGAACTTGATGATGTTCAGGTTGACAGACGGATGGAAGCGCAGACCGCCCTTGTAGGGGCCGATGGCGCTGTTGAACTGCACACGATAACCGCGGTTGACCTGCACCTTACCGGCATCGTCAGTCCAGGAAACGCGGAACATAATCACGCGCTCGGGCTCGACAATACGCTCGAGAAGGCCGGCAGCCTCGTATTCGGGATGCTTCGCAACAACAGGGGCGAGGGATTCCAGAACCTCTTTAACGGCCTGGTGGAATTCCGGCTCACCGGGGTTCTTGCGAACAACGGATTCGTAAACGGACTCAACGTACGACATAAACCATTACTCCTTTGAATAAAAAGATGGTTCTATTATAGCAAGGTGTTTTTCGGATTGCAAGAGGTTTGGAAAAAAACTTCAAAAAAACGGCTCTGGGAGACAAAAAACTGCTTTTCTGACGAATTATGAAAGTTTTGATGGCGGTTGTTGCGGAAAGTAAAAGCATTTGCCAAATCGAGGGGGATGTGGTATACTGAAAATGAAAGAGAGACAAGGGGTCGATGCAGGATGAGAATTATGGCGGTGGATTTGGGTCTGTCGCGGACGGGTCTTGCGGTGTGTGACGAGCTGGAAATGCTCGCGTCGCCGCTCGGCACGGTGGCGGAACCGGATATGGACAAGCTGCTGGACACTGTGGTGGAAACGGTGCAGCGTGAGCGCGTGCGTGCGCTCGTGGTGGGTCACCCGAAGAATATGGACGGCACGCGCGGCGAAAGCGCACAGCGCGCCGAAGCGTTTGCCGAAGCGCTGCGTGAGCGTACCGCACTGCCTGTGGCGCTGTGGGACGAGCGACTGACCACCGTCTCCGCCATCGGCTTCCTCAACGAGACCAACGTGCGCGGCAAAAAGCGCAAGGCGATTGTGGATACCGTGTCCGCGACCATCATTTTGCAGGAATATCTCGACAGCCGACGGTGACACCACCCGTCCGTTTCGCATATATTGGTCATGAGGTGAGACCAATGGAATGGACAACGATTTACGTCAGCTCTGTCACCAACGCAATGCACGGCAAGCGGGTGCTGGAAAAGCAGGGCTACACCGTGCATATACAACGTGCCGCCAACGTAAGCGAGGACGCCGGCTGTGGATACAGCCTGCTGGTTCGTGGCGGCACAGACGCTGTGGAACAGCTTCGCCGCGCAGGAATCCGTATTCTGCGCGTTGCGGGTGGGGGTGCGCCACGGTGATTTATCTGGACAACGCCGCCACCACATATCCCAAGCCGCCTTCGGTGCGGCTGGCTGTGGAGGAGGCGTTTTCTCGTTTCGGCGCAAACCCCGGGCGCGGCGGACATGCCATGGCGATGGCTTCTGCCGCCGAGGTGTTCGCCTGCCGCGAAACGTTGGCGGAGTTCTTTGGGTCGGACGATCCGAGCGGCGTGGTGTTCACGCCAAACTGCACTGCCTCGCTGAATTACGTCATCAAGGGCTTGCTCGGCGGCGGAGGACACGCGGTGATTTCGAGCTGCGAGCATAACGCCGTCATCCGTCCGCTGCACGCGCTCGCAGGGCGTGGTGTGACGGTGAGCGAGGCGGCGATTTTCCCGAACGATACCGCCGCGACGGTGGAGAGCTTCCGACAGGCGATACGCCCCGATACACGGCTCATACTGTGTACCCACGCCTCCAACGTGGGCGGCTGGCGGCTGCCGATTCGGGAGATTGGTGCTCTAGCTCGGCGGTTCGGGATTCCGTTTGCGGTGGATGCCGCCCAAAGCGCAGGGGTGCTGCCCATTGATATGGCGCGTGACAACATCAGCTTTTTGTGCCTGCCGGGTCATAAAGCCTTGTATGGCCCGATGGGAACAGGGGTGCTGCTCTGCCGTGGCGGTGTTTCGCTCGAAACACTGCTGGAGGGCGGCACAGGCAGTCTCTCGCTGCAGGCGGCACAGCCGGAGGAGCTGCCCGACCGTCTGGAAAGCGGAACGCTGAACGTGCCGGGCATCTGCGGACTGCACGCCGGTGTGCGGTTCGTGCAGGCACACGGGCGAGAGGCGTTGCTTGTCAAAGAAACTGCGCTGATGCGCCGCTTGTATGACGCGCTTTCGGGGGAGAGGGGAATCACACTGCACACCCGCCGTCCGCATCCGCTGTATACCGTGCCGCTCGTGACGCTGACGGTGGCAGGACTGCCCTCCGAAGCGGTGGCAGGTGCGCTTGCTGAGGCAGGTATTGCGGTGCGCGCAGGCTTGCATTGTGCGCCGAGCGCCCACCGTTTGTTGGGTACGCTCGGAGAGGGAGCGGTCCGGCTGTGTCCGTCGGTGTTCACTTCGACGGATGAGGTGGACAAGACGGCGAAAAACTTGTGCAAAATTGCAAGAAAATCCTTGCAATCATCGCAGAGTATGTTACAATAAATAAGTATAGAACTTTTTAGATGGATGTTCGGAAAGCAGGTGAGTACGTTGGCTGAATTTTTTGCGACCTTGTGGGACAATATATTGATGTTCTTCCGCTCGTATCATCCCATCACCGATACGCTGGATATTCTTGTCGTGGCGGTGGCGGTGTACGGCATTATCAAGCTGGTGCGCGATTCCCGTGCCGAACAATTGCTCAAGGGCTTCTTGCTGCTTGGTGTTGCTTACGGTGCGGCCTATCTCTTCGGCCTGACAACGATGAAGTACCTCTTGCAGGTGCTGATGGATAACATCCTCATCATTCTGGCGATTATCTTCCAGCCCGAGCTGCGTCGTGCGCTGGAGCATATGGGTCATTCCGGCTTCTCCCGCTTCCGTATTCAGGGCGCCAGCAGCGCCGAAAGCCGCGACTTCATCGAACGCTGGAAAAAGGCGATTGGCGCGGTGTGCAAGACCGCCGAATCGCTGAAAGAGCAGCGTATGGGCGCACTCATCGTTATTGAGCGCAACACCCGTTTGGGCGAAATCGCGCAGACCGGTACCGAGCTCAACGCCGATGCGACCCCCGAGCTGCTCGGCAACATCTTCTTCAACAAAGCGCCGCTGCACGACGGTGCGACCATCCTGCGTGATGCCCGTGTGTTTGCCGCCGGCTGTATTCTGCCGCTGGCGCGCAACGCCTCGCTCAGCAGCAGCCTCGGCACGCGTCACCGCGCGGCAGTGGGTATGAGCGAAAACTCCGATGCCATCGTGGTCATCGTCTCGGAAGAGACGGGCATCATCTCGGTGGCCAAGGGCGGCGAGCTTACCCGTGATTACACCGCCGAAACGCTGACCGCGTATCTTGAAAAAGAGATTATCTGGAGCAGCGTGCTGACCGATGAGGAAATGGAAAACCATAAGGTTCTGAATCTGGTGCGGAGGTGGTTCAAGAAATGAAGAAGTTTTCTTTGAACGCTCTGCTCCATAAAGATCGCGTGATGATTATCTTCTCGCTGGCCGTCGCTGTGGCGGTGTGGGCCATCATCTCGTTCGGTCCGGGCAACGTGCAGCAGCGCACCGTTACCGCCACGGTCAAGGTCGACCTGACCGATACCAGTGCCGAGTACGACAACCTGCGTGTCATCGGCGAAGATACCTTTACCGTCAACATCACGGTGGAGGGTACGCGCTCGGTGATTTACAGCCTGACCGCCGCCGATTTGGAAATCAAGCCCGACTTGTCGGATATTCAGGGCCCCGGTCGTTCCTATGTGTCGCTCAACGTCTCCAAGGTGGGACGGTATACCGACTACACCATCAACTCCATTTCGCCTGCCGCAATCACGGTGGAATGCGAAAAGTGGACCAACGATTTCTATCCGGTGCGCTTTACCGATGAGGATAAGCAGCTGCTGGATGTGTCCGCTGTGGACGAAAGCAAGCAGTACCTGCCCAAGCGCGCCATTTCGCTGGACAGCGCGGTGGTAAAGGACGGCCGTGTGCAGATTGAAGGCCCCGAGACCATCACCTCCCAGATTGCGGAGGTCGGTGTGGTGCTGGACGGCACGCATCTGCTGTCCAAGACCTCCCATCTGAAAGCGCGTCTGGTGGCGTACAACGAGCAGGGGCAGACGGTGGATCTTTCCTCCTGCACCATTGTGGGCAGCGCCGACCGTACCGTGATTATGACGGTGCCGATTCGCGCGACCAAGACGGTGGAGCTTGTCTATGCGCTGGATAACCTGCCGAGCGGCCTGAAGACGGACGGCTTGGTCACGCTGCTCAATCCCATTGACAAATCGCCGATTACCACGCTGACGCTGGTGGGCGAATCCGATGCGCTGGAAGCGCTGGGCGATACGCTGGATATCGGCGCGATTGATTTCGATCACATTCTGCCGAACGGCGAGCCGATTCCCCGCCAGCTGGTGCTGCCCGATGGCGTTGAGCCGATTAACGGCAGCTCCGAGGTGCTGATTCAGCTGTCGGTTGCCAAGTACAAGACGGTGGAGACCAGCTATCGTGTGGACAGCATCACCGACCTTACCATCGTCGGTCTGGGCGACGGTCAGGTGGCATCGCTTTACGGCGGTCAGGCACAGCTCGTCAGCGGTATTGTGCTGTGCGGCGAATCCCGCTCGGTGCTCAACCGCATCCGCGAAGCCGATTTGGTGCTGACGGTGGACTTGACCGGTGCGTCGGGTTACACCGAGCCTGAGGTGCGCATCACCGTGCCGAACTACCCCTCGGTGTGGGTCTACTACGGCGAAGAATCCGCCGATTTGGACGAATACCGTGTGCAGCTGTCGGTGGACGATGCCGCCCGCACCGCTGCGAACTGATATCTTGTTAACACAACCGCCTCGGAGCGTATCCGAGGCGGTTTTTTGTCACCATATTTTCCACCGCTTCATACACTGGTAAGGGAGCGTAAAACGCTCCCGAATTCAGAAAAAGGAGCGAATCACATTGGGTAATGTATCCGGTATGCGCTACGGCAGTATGCCGCGCCGCTATCCGTCGCCGATGCCGCCACAGAACCGCCAGCCGATGGCGTGTGGCTGTGCGTCGCGCGAAGAGCGCACCGTTGTTGCGGACAACGATTGCGCGTCGATGGTGCTGGCGATGGCATATGTGCTGTCGCAACCGCTGGACTCGGTTTACGAGCCGGAAAATGCGCTTATGCGGGGAACGCTGTTTCCCGACCTGGATAAGCCGCTGATGGTGGGAGGGTCTTGCCGTGGATGAGAAACTGGCTCTCCGCCGCCGCATTGGCGCGTATGCCTTTGCGGTGTGGGAAATGACGTTGTATCTGGACACGCACCCCACTTGTCCTGCTGCGCTTGCCAAACGCCGTGAGCTGATGGAGGAGCAGTGCCGCCTGACAGACGAATACGAAGCGCAGTACGGGCCGCTTGTGCTGACCTCGCGTGACGCTGTGGGCGAGCATCATTGGGATTGGGTCGACGGCCCGTGGCCGTGGGAAAACGGAAAGGGGTGCAACTAAGTTATGTGGCAATATGAAAAAGCGTTGCAGTATCCGGTGAAGATTGCAACACCCAACCCGAAGTACGCGCAGATCATCATTAGTCAGTACGGCGGTCC
>JAZODA010000022.1:0-4126 GCA_045596745.1 Acutalibacteraceae bacterium | reverse complement strand
CATCATTCCGGCATATTCTTTTGGGAACAGTCGTTATTATACAACGCCCGACAGCGGTTGTCAAGGGGGGATTTTCCGTTCGTACCATCTGCGGAAAACTTGCTGAAAAAATGCTTGCTGTGCGCCCGTTTTTTCGTGTTTTTTGACTGATAATAATTCCCGATAAAAGACTTGACAAGCGACATTTCGTATGCTAAAATTATCAATCGTGGCGTAGCATGCAGATGGGTGAAGTATGCCCTTCTGTCGAAAACGCCCCCATGGCTCGTCGGGTGTATTCCGGACGGAAATGGGAACAAATATGCAAGGAGGTGTCAATATTGCCCACTTTTAACCAGTTGGTCCGCAAGGGTAGAGCAGATCTGGAGAAGAAGGCGAAGGCTCCCGCTCTGTTGAAGGGTTGGAACTCCAAGAAGCGCATTCCTACCGATCAGAACTCGCCCCAGAAGCGCGGTGTTTGCACGGCTGTTAAGACGTCCACCCCGAAGAAGCCGAACTCGGCTCTCCGTAAGGTCGCTCGTGTCCGTCTCTCGAACGGTATCGAAGTTACGTCCTACATCCCCGGTGAAGGTCACAACCTGCAGGAGCACAGCGTGGTTCTGATCCGCGGCGGCCGTGTCAAGGACTTGCCCGGTGTGCGTTACCACATCATCCGCGGTACCCTCGATACGCAGGGCGTCGCAAACCGTAAGCAGGCCCGTTCCAAGTACGGTGCCAAGCGTCCCAAGGCAGGTGCTGCCAAATAATTAGACATTTCATCAGCGGCTACATAGTAGCGGCAGATCATATATAGCGGCAAACGCTGTGTTGTGGTACTGCCTCGACTGTGGCGCCAACGGGAGTATGTCACTTTCGAGTACCTATGATATCATTACTATGAAGGAGGGAAGTAAAGTGCCGAGAAGAGGTTCTATCGCAAAACGTGATGTTTTGCCCGACCCGCTTTACAATTCCAAATTGGTGACCAGACTCATCAACAACGTGATGTACGATGGCAAGAAGGGCGTGGCCCAGAAGATCGTTTACGATGCTTTCGACATCATCCGTGAAAAGACCGGTAAAGAGCCCCTGGAAGTCTTCGAGGAGAGCATGGAGAACATCATGCCTCTGTTGGAGGTCAAAGCCCGCCGCGTTGGTGGTGCTACCTACCAGGTTCCGATCGAAGTGCGCCCCGACCGTCGTCAGACGCTGGGTCTGCGCTGGCTCACGAACTACTCGCGCGCCCGTTCCGAGCGCACGATGAAGGAGCGTCTCGCCGGAGAAATCCTTGACGCCCTGAACGGTAACGGCGGCGCCGCGAAGAAGCGCGACGATACCCACAAGATGGCCGAAGCCAACAAGGCTTTCGCTCATTTCCGCTGGTAAGCTGTTTACTGTATCATGGAAGAAGGAGGATGACTTATGGCAAGAGACGTATCTCTGGCAAAAACCAGAAACATTGGTATTATGGCTCACATCGACGCCGGCAAAACGACGACGACCGAGCGTATCCTGTACTATACCGGTGTTAACTACAAAATCGGTGAAACCCACGACGGCGGCGCTACCATGGACTGGATGGCGCAGGAGCAGGAGCGCGGTATCACCATCACCTCCGCTGCCACTACCTGCTACTGGGATAAGCAGGGCGCTGCGGACAAGCACCGCATCAACATCATCGACACCCCCGGCCACGTGGACTTCACCGTTGAGGTGCAGCGTTCCCTGCGTGTTCTGGACGGTTCCGTGACGGTGCTGTGTGCTAAGGGTGGCGTTGAGCCCCAGTCCGAGACCGTGTGGCGTCAGGCGGACGAGTATCAGGTTCCCCGTATGGCCTATGTTAACAAGATGGACATTATGGGTGCCGACTTCTTCAGAGTTGTGCAGATGATGCGCGATCGTCTGAAGTGTAACGCTGTGCCGATTCAGCTCCCCATCGGTTCCGAGAACCTGTTCAAGGGTATCGTTGACCTGGTGGAGATGAAAGCCGATGTCTACTACGATGACATGGGTAAGGATATGCGCGTGGAAGAAATTCCTGCGGATATGGCTGACATCGCTGCAGAGTATCGCGAAAAGCTGTTGGAGGCTGTTGCCGAGCAGGATGACGAGCTGATGGAGAAATACTTCAGCGGCGAAGAGATTTCTATCGAAGAGATCAAGACTGTTATCCGTAAGGCGACCATCGCCAACACCATGGTCCCGGTTTGCTGCGGTACTTCCTACCGTAACAAGGGCGTTCAGAAGCTGCTGGATGCCATCGTGGACTATATGCCCTCTCCCCTGGACGTTCCCGCCATCAAGGGTGTGAACCCCGAAACGGAAGAGGAAGACTGCCGTCCGTCTTCGGACGACGAGCCGTTCGCCGCTCTGGCGTTCAAGATCGCAACCGACCCGTTCGTGGGTAAGCTTGCGTTCTTCCGCGTGTATTCCGGTACCGTTAAGGCCGGTGAAACCGTGTACAACTCCAGCAAGGACTCCAACGAGCGTCTTGGCCGTATCGTGCAGATGCACGCCAACTCTCGTAAGGATCTGGATATCGTGTACGCCGGTGACATCGCTGCTGCTATCGGTCTGAAGAATACCACGACCGGTAACACGCTGTGCGACGAAAAGCACCCGATCATTCTGGAATCCATGAAGTTCCCGGAGCCGGTTATCCGCGTGGCCATCGAGCCCAAGACGAAGGCCGGCCAGGAGAAGATGGGTATCGCTCTCGCCAAGCTGGCTGAAGAAGATCCCACCTTTAAGACCTACACCGACGAAGAAACCGGTCAGACCATCATCGCCGGTATGGGTGAGCTTCATCTGGAAATCATCGTTGACCGTCTGCTGCGTGAGTTCAAGGTGGAAGCTGATGTCGGCGCTCCCCAGGTTGCTTACAAAGAGACCATCCGCAAGCTGGCTGACGTGGATCAGAAGTATGCTCGTCAGTCCGGTGGTAAGGGTCAGTACGGTCATGTTAAGATCAAGCTGGAGCCCAACGAGTCCGGCAAGGGCTATGAGTTTGTCAACGCCATTGTCGGTGGTTCGATCCCGAAGGAATACATTCCCGCGGTCGACGCCGGTATTCAGGGCGCTATGCACGCCGGTACTATCGCCGGCTACCCCGTCGTGGACGTGAAGGTCACGCTGTACGACGGTTCCTACCACGAAGTCGACTCGTCCGAAATGGCATTTAAGATCGCCGGTTCCATGGCGTTCAAAGAGGCTATGCGCAAGGCCGACCCGGTTCTGATGGAGCCCATCATGAAGGTCGTTGTCGTTGTGCCCGACGAGTACATGGGCTTTGTTGTCGGTGACGTTGCATCTCGCCGCGGCCAGATGGAAGGTTCCGAAAACATCAACGGTGCTGTTCAGATTCGCGCTAACGTGCCGCTGTCCGAAATGTTCGGCTATGCGACCGACCTGCGTTCCGGCACCCAGGGCCGTGGCCAGTACGTCATGGAGCCCAGCCACTATTCCGAAGTCCCGAAGAGCGTTGCCGAAGAGATCATCTCCAAGCGCGCCAAGAACTAATCTGCCGATTTGAGTATTTGCTCAGGAAACTTTGCAAAAAGGTCTTGAAATTTGCTCGTATACTTGGTAGAATGGGACTAATGACTCTGTATCATTATTTTGAGGTTAATAAAGGAGGAAAACCACAATGGCAAAGGCAAAGTTCGAAAGAAATAAGCCCCACGTAAACATCGGCACCATCGGTCACGTTGACCATGGTAAGACCACCCTGACCGCGGCTATCACCAAGGTTCTGTCCTTGGGCGGCGCTGCCGACTTCGTCGACTACGCTAACATCGTTAAGGCTCCCGAGGAGCGCGCACGTGGTATCACGATCAACACCGCTCACGTTGAGTACGAGACCGAGAACCGTCACTATGCTCACGTTGACTGCCCCGGCCACGCCGACTACGTCAAGAACATGATCACCGGTGCTGCTCAGATGGACGGCGCTATCCTGGTTTGCTCGGCCGCTGACGGTCCGATGCCCCAGACCCGTGAGCACATTCTGCTCTCCCGTCAGGTTGGCGTTCCCTACATCGTTGTGTTCATGAACAAGTGCGATCAGGTTGACGATCCCGAACTGCTCGAGCTGGTCGAGATGGAAATCCGCGAACTGCTCAACGAGTACGAGTTCCCGGGCGACGAC
>JAZODA010000021.1:0-8764 GCA_045596745.1 Acutalibacteraceae bacterium | reverse complement strand
TTGTATCAATACTGGTTTCCAATTATGGCAGGGGCAGAAGGACTTATCCGTTTGCGGTGCCCGAAATTCGCTCACCTCGCTCTCGCTCGGCGAATTTCGACCGCGGCACCCGCTTTATGCTCGCTGCATCCGCCGTAAGGCAGCGCTCGCATTCGCGCCCCACGACACGCTCCGCGTGCCGTGGATGAAACCCATTCCAACCAAAACAAAAGACCACCCGACAGGGTGATCTTTTGTTTTGGCAGGGGCAGAAGGACTTGAACCCTCGGCACGCGGTTTTGGAGACCGCTGCACTACCAACTGAGCTATGCCCCTATGTATGTAAGCACATTGTGCGAGAAAGCAATGGTGGGCCTTCAGGGACTTGAACCCGGGACCGACCGGTTATGAGCCGGTTGCTCTAACCAACTGAGCTAAAGGCCCAAATACGGCCCTGAACACCGATATTGTTTCGGGCACAAACAGTATTTTACCATAAATCCGTAAGATGTCAAGGGGGTTTTGAAAACATTTGCAAAAATCCGTGTCAGCGCACTTACACAATCGTATAGGAAAACATCTCGTAGTGCAAGCGGGTGTTCACATCGGCACCCGGCGGCAACAGTGCCAGCGCGATAAACAGCTCTTCTGCCTCGGGCTGTTCGAGATCGCGCAGATACGCGTACTCCCCTTCGATATTCGTGACAAGATACTCTTTCGGTTCCATATGCTCATCTCCCCCTTCAGTATACCAAACCACGCGGGGATTTTCAACAAAAATCGGGTTTCTGCGTTGACATACCGCGCATATTGTGATAATGTCTTTTGTGTTGCATAACGATTGTAAAAGGAGCGTCGCACGATGAGTCGTCTGTCTCAAAAAGCCAAACACGCTATTATGATCGGCACAATGTGTTCGCTGTCGTATCTGGCGGTATATCTGGCGCGCAACATCCTCGGCGCAGTATCGCCGCAGATGACCGCTGCCGGCGTTTTTGACACCGTGCAAATCGGCACGCTGTCCTCCACCTACTTCATCACCTACGCTGTCGGTCAGCTGATTAACGGCGCGATTGGCGATAAAATCAAAGCCAAGTATATGATCTGCCTCGGTTTGGCGCTGGCAGGTGTCTGCAACCTGGTGTTCTCGCTCGTTGCGTCCAGTTTCCTTTACGCACAGATTGCCTACGGCGCTACCGGTTTCTTCCTGGCGATGATTTACGGTCCGATGACCAAGCTGGTGGCAGAAAATACCGACCCGATTCACGCAACGCGATGCAGCCTCGGATATACCTTCGCCTCGTTCTTCGGCTCGCCTGTCGCCGGCCTGTTCGCCGCGTGGCTGGTGTGGCAGGATGTGTTCCGCATCAGCAGTATTGCGCTGGTGGCAATGGCAGTTATCTGCTTTACCGCGTTCTGCGCGTTTGAGCGGCGCGGCATCATCAAGTACAACCAGTACAAAAAGCCCGAAGGCAAGGGCGGCAGTATCAAAATCCTGCTGAAGCACCGCATCGTCAAGTTCACCTTTATCTCGATTCTGACCGGTGTTGTGCGCACCACCGTGGTATTCTGGCTCCCCACCTACCTCAATGAATATCTTGGTTTTTCTGTCAAAGACTCGTCACTGTTGTTCACCGTCGCCACGCTGGTTATCTCTGCCACCACGTTTATCACGGTGTTTATTTACGAGCGGCTCGGTCGCGATATGGATCTGACCATTCTGCTGGGATTCATCCTCTCCACCCTGTCGTTCCTTATCGTGTTCCTTTTCAAGCAGCAGACGGTCAACGTCATCTTTATGATTCTGGGCATTATGTCCTCTAACGCCGCCGCTTGTATGCTGTGGAGTCGTTACTGTCCCAGCCTGCGCGATACCGGTGTGGTATCCAGTGCCACCGGCTTTTTGGATTTCGTCAGCTATATGGCGGCGTCCATCTCGTCATCGGTGTTCGCCAACGCCACCGGCGTTATCGGCTGGAACGGACTCATCCTCGTGTGGTTCGGTCTGATGACCTGCGGTGTCATCGTCGCCCTGCCGTACGAAAAGCTGAAGAAAAAATCCGCATAAGAAAGATTAAGCGCCCACTCCGATGTATCGGAGCGGGCGCTTTTTGTTACAGCAATCCTTTTTCTTTCATCCAATCCACCGCACGGGAGAGCGTCTCCTTTACGGTGTACTGCGGCTCGTACCCAAGCAGCGTGCGCGCCTTGGAAATATCCGGCGCCATATGTGCGTAAAAATGCCACCACCAGCCGACACCCGGACTCACCGTTTCGCGGTACGTATCCCACGGCACCGTTTCCACAGGAATGTCGACGCCGTAAATCTCACCAAACAAGCGCACCAGCTCGCGCGAGGTCACCGCCGCATCGGCAGGACCGACATTGAAAATCTGGCCTGCGGCCGCCGTACGGTTGTTAATCGCCAGCGCAAACAACGCCGCAATATCCTCGGCATCACAGGGCGACAGCAGTACCTCAGGACCATCCGGCAGATACACCGTTTTTCCCGCTTTGTGGGCTTTGTGCTGCTCGATATCACGTCCGCCAAGGCAGTCCAACGGAATCTTGCCCGGACCGCAAATGTTGGGCGGCATAATGGCGGTGAACACGGCCTTTTCCATACCCGACTGCCCAATCATCTCGCGCATCTGCTGATACCGCGTGACGTAAATGTCGAACGGGCACTCGCCCTGATACTGTTCGGGTGTCGGCACCACACGCGGATACCCAAACATCCACAGTGAACCGCAGGCAACGATATGCGACACATTATCCTTGAACACATTCCACACATTGGCGATATGTCCCGGGAACTCCGCGATCGCATCGAAATGATACTCGCGCAGTGCTTTGAGCGATTCAACATCCGCTCCGTCGCAGGTGACGAACTTTGCGCCTTTCAGCGCATCGTCACCGGTATGCGGTGCTCGCGTGCCGCGCGCACCGACATAAACATCGTGTCCCTGTTCCAAAAGCATCGGTACGAGGAACGCGCCAACGTGTCCGGTACCACCGATTACCAAAATCTTCATATTCCCACCGCCTTTTCCTTCTCCCCTCTATCATATCAAAAGCGGTGACAAAATGGGAGTGTAAAAACAGACATTTTCTCAATATTTTTGTCTACTGTGGCTGGTGATATATCTGTTCTTCGGTAATCAGCGGATACGCAGACGGCGTATCACCGTCAAGTGCCAGAGCGTGCATATCCACCGCCGTGATGCGGTGATTGCCATAGGTGGTGTAATAATATATCCCACGCACCGCGTTGGCACAGGAAGTATATATTGTCACTTCGTACGCCTCCCCCACACGGCAACAGCCACGCACCTGTTCCACCGAGCCGAGCATATGAAAAAACTGCCCCACACGCTCCGCTTCACCGATACCACATTCGGAATTCATCTTGACAAACGATGCGCGCACAAACCGCGAACCCGACGACCAATCCCCGGGCAACCCCAGCGCACCCATCCCACGGCTGTAGGTATCCATCGTCAGTGCTTCGGAAAACGTGTTTTGTGGGTCGCTGCTTGACAACTGCTGATAATCATTCAATCGAAACAGTTGCATGGGAAACGGCGGATTGTTGGTCAGCACCCCCACCGGGTTGTCGTACACGTGCAGTCCGTCTGCCGTACTTTCCACCGTTACCGCCTCCTGCCGATCGGCAAGCAACCAATGCAGCGGCGACGGCGGCAACTCGCTGCTGAACGACGTGTCCGTCAGGCATACATCCGTAAGCAACTGCCGCGCCTCTGCCACAGTGGCGCAGTGACGAAGCACCC
Organism: Acutalibacteraceae bacterium; assembly: GCA_045596745.1. Classification (GTDB taxonomy): domain Bacteria; phylum Bacillota; class Clostridia; order Oscillospirales; family Acutalibacteraceae; genus RGIG3009. The sequence continues at coordinate 4,994 of JAZODA010000021.1, read as the reverse complement.
ACGGAATCATCTCAAACGACGCCACATTGTGCCTCTCCTTTGTCGGAGCGTGATACACCGCGTTGCCTGCAAAACGAAGCCCTGCCATTCCCAGCCCTCGTTCGTTGACGGCATCGTAATAGAGCGGATACCCCGACGCCATATGCGCCATCCCAATCAGCGCGTATCGCGCGTCGTTTGGTGTGGCTGTAAATCCGAAATCAAATCTCCTCGGTGTAACAACCACCGACTCGCCGAACGAACGCTCATAATCCAGCGTCCGTCCAAAGTAAAACTCCCCTGCGGTGTAACTGACAGCGGTACACATACGCATCCCTCCGCCATCAGTATTGACACGCAGGCAGGCAAGTTATACAAAAAGCGGGTCGGGCGAAATGCCCGACCCGCTGTATGCGTTACGTTTTAGAAAAGACCTTTCACCCATTCCAGCACGGTAAAGTTATCCGCGAAGGGGAACGTCAGAATACCGATGCCGAACAGCACAACAATAATAATCGGCAGCACATAGGTCAGATACGGGCGTACCCAGCGACCCAGTTTGAGACCCTTGCCGGCGTTGGCTTCTTCGATAAACTTGTCGAAGCCCCAGCCTTTTTTGCTGACGCAGAACAGCACATAGCACAGCGCGCCGAGCGGCAGTGCACAGTAGCTGACGAGGAAGTCCTCCAAATCCAGCACCGAGGAGCCACTGTTGAACGGCACAAAACCGGACAACAGATTGAAGCCAAGCGCGCAGGGAACCGACAGCACCAGCACCGCCACACCGCAGATAACGCAGGCCTTCACACGACCCCAACCGGTGAGCTCACGCACACAGGCAAGGATGTTCTCGAACACCGCCACGATGGTGGACATCGCCGCAAAGAACATAAACAGGAAGAACAAAGCACCCCACCAACGGCCGCCCGTCATATTGTTGAACACGCGCGCCATCGACTCGAACAGCAGGCTGGGACCTGCGCTCGCAGGAACATCGAAAGTAAAGCAAGCGGGGAAAATGATAAGACCCGCCACAATCGCCACAAAGGTATCCAGCACCAGAATGTTGATGGATTCGCCGAGCAGCGAACGCTCACGACCGATATAGCTGCCGAAAATCGCCATCGAACCGATACCGAGGCTCAGCGTGAAGAACGCCTGGTTCATCGCACCGACGATAACGTTGCCATCGATCTTCGTAAGGTCGGGTTTCAGATAGAACGTAAGACCCTCTTTGGCACCCGACAGCGTAAAGCTGTTGATGGCCAGCACCACCATCAGCACCAGCAGTGCAATCATCATCACCTTGGTCACGCGCTCAACGCCCTTTTGCAGGCCAAAGGACAAAATCAAGAAACCGAGCACCACAACGACCGCCATAAAGCCGACCATCACCGTCGGGTTGCTCATCATATTGCCAAACAGCATCGCCGCCTTATCGTCAGCAAGGTTCGCCATACTGCCCGACGCAAAACCAACGAAGTAATGCAAAATCCAGCCGGTAACCGACGTGTAGAACATCATCAGCAGGAAGTTGGCAACCAGCGCCACCTTACCGTGCAAATGCCATTTCTGACCCGGCTTTTCCAGCTTCTGATACAACATAACAGGGCTTGCCTGGCTGGCACGGCCAAGCGAAAATTCCATCACCATAACCGGCAGACCCAAAATCACCAAAAAGATAAGATACAACAGCACGAAAGCACCGCCGCCGTACTGACCCGCCATCCACGGGAACTTCCAGACATTGCCCACACCGATTGCACAACCGGCGCTCAGCAAGATGAAACCCAAACGGCTTCCGAGTCGTTCTCTGCTCATACGTTATAACCCCCTAACTTTGCGTCTATTATAACAGAAAAATACTACTGCGTCAAACATCTATTTTCCGTAAATAGCGGTGGATTTTTTTGTCGCTTTGTGTTAGAATGCGAAAGAACGGAGTGGATAGGATGAAAAAGGAATATCTCTACGCCGGCACATCGGTACTTCTGTGGTCAACAACCGCCACCATCAGTAAGCTGATGCTCGGCTCTTTCAGCAGCATGCAGCTGATGACCGCCACCGCGGTGTTTGCGTTTGTCTTTTTGTTTATTACCAACCTGTTTCGCGGCAGACGCGCAAACGCCTCGCTCGGCGAAACCATCCGTTGCAATCTTGCGATGTGGAAGCAGTACCGCCTGCGCGACTATGCACAGATGTTTGTCATCGGCGCGCTGGGCATTTTCCTGTATCACCTGTTCCTCTACATTGGCATCGACCGTATGGAACAGGCATCGCAGGCATTTATCATCAACTATTTGTGGCCCATTATGACGGTGCTGTTCGCTTGCCTGATTATGAAAGAAAAGCTGACCGTGCAAAAGGTACTGGCAATGCTGCTCTCGTTCTTCGGCGTTATCATCGTCACCACCGGCGGCAACTTCAGCACCATCGGCAGCGACAACCTTGTCGGCGCTCTGTACTGCGTACTGGCGGCGGTGTGCTACGGTCTGTTTTCCGTGCTCAACAAGCACAAAGGCTACGACAAGCATTTCAGTATGCTGGTGTACTATCTGGCAGGAATGCTGATTTCGCTCGGCTACATCGTCATTGCAGGTGATTGGTTTTGGCTCGACCTCACGCAGACCGCAGGTATGCTGTGGAACGGCGTGTTCGCCACCGGCCTCGCGTTTACCACCTGGGCGCTAGCGCTGGAAAAGGGCGATACTGCCAAAGTCTCCAACCTCGCCTACCTCACGCCGTTCTTGTCGCTGATATGGACATGGCTCGTGCTCGGCGAACCGTTTAACCCCTATTCCCTTCTCGGTCTCTTCTTCATCGTCGCCGGTATCCTGGTGCAAATCAAGCGGCGCAAAGACGCATAAAAAACAGCCTGTACACGGTACTGTGTACAGGCTTTCTTTATACCACCAGGCGACCGCTTTCCAAGTCACTGATGACCTGTGCAATCGCGTGTTCTTCATTGCTGACGGTAATAACATCCGCTGCCGCTTTGGCAGACGCATAGGCGTTGGCAACCGCCACACCGACCCCTGCCACCTTCAGCATACTGACGTCGTTTTCGTTATCGCCCACCGCGATAATCTTTGCAGTCGGCACGCCGAGAATCTCCGACAACCGCTCCACAAGATCCCCCTTGCAAGCGCCTTTCGGTAACATCTCGAAATAATGCTTGTCCGAGCGGAACATCGTAAAATGATGTGCCAGCGGATGCGCCGTCATCCACGCCATAAACCGTTGTAACTCCGCCTCGTCGCTTTCGGCAAACAAAACCTTGACCACCGTTTTATCCAGTTCGCGGTAACGGCACAACAGGTTCGGCAACTGCTCGTCGATACACTGCTGCTCAATGGCCGCATTTTTTCGGTGGAAGTAAATCTTTTCCGACGTTCCGAGTTCGATTCCCACCGCAGGAAATACCGACTCCACCTCTTCCACAATCTGCAACGCTTCGGACGGGAGCTCGCGACTCCAAAGCACCTCGCGCGTTGTAAAATCGTAGACGCAGCCACCGTTAGCACACCCACAAGGGGCGTTGGGAGAGACTTGTTCATACACCGCCAAAGCGCCTTGCGGCACACGCCCTGTAACAAAAGCGAAGTGTCCACCCTCGGCTTTAAATCGCTCAATTGCCGCCAGATTTTCCGCCGAAACGCTTTTATCGTGACGAAGCAGCGTGCCGTCCAAATCCGTCACAAGCAGTATGCCGTCAAACCGCCCCATGGTGTCCCCCCTCGCTTTCCTTATTTCAAATACCCTCCTGCGATGATTTCAATCATCGCACACGCCTCTCTCCAGTGCTTGTTCATATCCCTTTTAAATACCGTACCGGTTAAATATGTACGCAGCACGTTCCTTGGTCATTTCCCATTCTGCTGGTATTTTGTCAACGGTTCCATACGCTTCCGCCGTCGGCCCCCACACATGATTTTCATGTAAAATTGTATCACCACGACCGTTAGCTTGCTTATGTAACACCTCGGCAATCTCTTGTGGCGTTGCCAAATACATTCGTGGTAATTGGGTATCTTCTACATCTTCAAATTGAACCAAACAAAACACAGTCTTCTTGTGATGACCATTCAGCCATTCCTCAATCGCCTCGTGATAAGTGCGCCCCTTTTTAAATTTTTGGGTCAACCCCCAATCACCGTCTTTGCTACCTTTTACGGAAATTTTAAGCATTTTTTCGCCTGAGACCGCAATCAAATCATACTCTGGCTGGTTTGCACCATACTGTACCGACACATCATATGCAAAGCGTGCGAGCTGCGCCGCGGCAAACGCCTCCGCTGCAACACCCACATGCCACGAACTCATTTTTTCCACCAATATCACTCCTATAGAAATACGATTTGTACTCTTACTCTTCAAAGCACGCGACGGCGGCAATCAATCTCTTTGCCGCTTCCGCCAAAGATGCGATAATTGCATATTCTCCGGGGTTGTGAATCTTTTCGCCGCGAACACCAATCGAATCGACACACGGAATACCGTACGCGGTCACATCCGCCGCATCCGAGCCACCGGCGCGATTGCTTGCGACAACTGTCGGCAGACCGTTTGCCGCAAAACTTTTGTTGAGTGCTTCCAACAGCGCCGCGTTGCGCTCGGTGTATTCCATCGCCGTTCGGTAGGACGCCCGACGAACGGTCGTCTGACAGCCGGGAACATACACCGTATCGGCGATTTTCTGCATATACTCGCTAATCCACTGCTCCTGCGCAGCGGTCGCAAAGCGCACGTTCACCTTAAATTCGCACGCACCCGGTACGGTGTTGGGCACCGTGCCGCCACGGATTATGCTGCAGCAGCAAGTAAGACCGTCGGGGTCTTTGATTTTCTCAATCTCCAGAATCTTGTGTGCTGCCTCCGCAATCGCGTTGGCGCCGCTCTCAAAGCATTTCGACGAGTGCGCTTCCACACCGCTTATCGAAAACACAAAGGTGATAATTCCTTTGCGCTGCAGGCAGAGTTCGCCCGCGGTAGATGCCTCCGTATTGAAAAACGCC
>JAZODA010000020.1:0-1877 GCA_045596745.1 Acutalibacteraceae bacterium | reverse complement strand
AAGCTTCAGATCCTTGAAAAACACACCGTTGAGGGTGTAATCGTAATTTTGCCCCGTGTGCGCGAGAATGGTGTCAAAGTATTGACGGCACTTGTTGATCACCGCCGCCAACCGAATAATTTCAGGCCTCGTGCCCACAATGATCAAAAGCTTCAGCTTGCCGTTCTCGGCAAAGTGCACGTCAGAATAGTCTAATTTCATGTTCATAGTTTTTTCCTCGTCTTGACCGTGATTTATTCTACTACCTCAAAAAAAGTATCGGGATGCTTGGGGTCAAAGCACTCGTTTGCCCACATCACCGTGACCAAATCCTCGGTATCTGACAGGTTGATGATGTTATGCGTGTATTCGGGTTGCATATGCACCGCCTCGATTTTGTCGCCGCTGACTTCGAAATTCAGCACCTCATCGGAGCCGATTTTGCGAAGTTGGATAAGTCCTTTGCCGCTGACCACAATAAAGAACTCCCACTTGGTGTGATGCCAGTGCTGTCCTTTGGTGATGCCGGGCTTGGAAATGTTGATGCTGACCTGACCGCATTTTTCGCTGCGGAGCAGTTCGGTAAACGAGCCGCGGGCATCCACGTTCATTTTCAGCGGAAACGCCACCTTCTCTTTCGGCAGATACGACAGATAGGTGGAATACAGTTTCTTTGCGAAACTGTTTTTCGGGATTTCGGGAATCGTCAGCGTTTGCGGCTGGTCGCGGAAGGCTTCCAGCAGCTCCACAATCTCGCCCAGCGTGACTTTGTGGGTCACGGGGGCAGCGCAGAACGTGCCGTTTTCGGTCAGCACCGTATCGATGCCGTCAAATTCACAGCGGTGCGGACACCCCTCGAGCGCCGCCATCATTTCGTCCACCAAATCGTCGATGTACAGCAGCTCCAGCTGCACCGACGGGTCGTTGACCGTAATCGGCAGGTCGTTCGCGATGTTGTTGCAGAAGGTCGCCACCGCGCTGTTGTAGTTGGGGCGGCACCACTTACCGAAGAGGTTCGGGAAACGGTACACGAGCACCGCGGCACCCGTTTCCTTGCCGTACCCGAACAAAAGCTCCTCCCCCGCCTTTTTGCTGCGACCGTACTCACTGTCGTACCGACCGATCAAGGTCGCCTGAATGGAGGAGGACAGCACCACAGGGCAGGTGTTGCCGTGCTTTTTCAGCGTATCCAACAGCTGCGAGGTGAAGCCGAAGTTGCCCTGCATAAACTCTTCCGGAGTCTGCGGACGGTTGACGCCCGCCAGATGGAACACAAAATCCGCTTTGGCACAGTAGGCGTCCAGCTCCTCGGCGGTGGAGCCGATATCGTACAGATACAGCTCGTCCACCGCGATGGCGGGATGCGTTTTATCCTTGCCGTCACGCACACATTTGAGCGCTTCGGCCAGGTTCTTGCCGACAAATCCTGCGGCACCGGTAATCAGTATGTTCATCTTATTTCTCCATCGCTGCGAGTTCGCCGCGGATGTATTCCAGCGACAACAGCTTCTCCTTGACCTGCTCCACGTTCAACAGCTCCGTGTTGTTGGAGTTGAACTCGGTCAGCGGATTGCGCTGCTTATCGCCGTCTTTGAAGTACTTGTCATAGTTCAGGCCGCGCGTATCGGCAGGTACGCGGTAAAACTCACCCATATCGATGGCGTTCGCGCACTCCTCGTTGGTGAGCAGCGTTTCGTACAGCTTCTCGCCGTGACGGATGCCGATCACCTTGATTTCGGTGGCAGGGTTGAACAGCTCGGTGACCGCTTTCGCCAGCGTTTCGATGGTACAAGCCGGGGCTTTCTGCACCAGGATATCGCCGCTGACACCGTTTTCAAACGCGAACAGCACCAAATCCACCGCTTCGTCCAGCGACATAATAAAACGCGTCATCGACG
>JAZODA010000019.1:0-18039 GCA_045596745.1 Acutalibacteraceae bacterium | reverse complement strand
CTGCGGGATGCCTTTGTGACCGACCGCATCGAAACCGCACCTGCCGCGGTGCTGCCGTCGTTTCTCGATGTGCGCCCCGACGAGCGCCGACGGCTCAAACGCCTTGCCGATACCGACCCGCGTTTGCGCCGCCCTGAGGGGGTGCGCCGCGGTACGGCACTCTTGTCCGACGGCACACTGCTGTATGCCGACCATCGGCGTCAGCACCCTGTCAGCGGTGCGTACGACCGTATGTACTTCCGCGAAGATTGCGTGGGCAGAGAGCGGCGGTTCTTGCTGTTCGATCTGGACGGCACACTGACCGACCCGGCACTCGGTATCACACGCTCGGTGCAGTTTGCTTTGCGCCGTTTCGGTATCGAAGAACCCGACTTAACGCGCCTGCACCGCTTTATCGGTCCGCCGCTGCTGGATTCCTTCCGCGACTTCTACGGTATGACCGACGAGCAGTCCCGCGCGGCACTGGCGGCTTACCGCGAGTATTACGCCGTCACGGGTATTTACGAAAACACCGTCTATCCCGGCATTCCCGAGCTGCTGCGCGATGCGCGCCGTGGCGGATATCGGGTGATTATGGCGACCTCCAAGCCGGAGATGTACGCCTGCCGTCTGATGCAGCATTTCGGGCTGGCAGAGCATTTCACCTGTATCGCCGGTGCGGATATGGGGGAGAAACGCGCCGACAAAGCGGCGGTTATCCGCAGTGCAATGCAGCGCGAGGGATTGACCGACCCTGCGGAAGCGGTGATGATTGGCGACCGTCGGTTCGACATCGAAGGCGGACACGCGTTCGGTATGCACACCATCGGCGTGTTGTACGGCTATGGCGACGAGGCCGAGCTGACCACCGCCGGTGCGGATGCGATCGCGCCCGATGTTGCCGCCCTGCGTTCGCTGCTGTTATAAACACAAACGCCCTCTCGGTTTTGCGACCGACAGGGCGTTTTTTATTGGCCGATGAGCGAGGAAAAACTTTCCACCAAATGTGGAAAACTTTTCACCGTCGAAACGGAGTTCGGATTCGGATTCATATATCAGGATTCGGATTGGATTGGATTGGATTCGGATTCGGATTCAGGCGGACAACTCGCTGACAATTGACAGCAACTCGCCGCAACTTGTCAGAATGCGAGTTTTCCACAACTCTCCACAAAACTTTCCACAAAGTCCAAAAACCCTTAGAGTTCTGCGGTTTTTTCCTGCTTTTTGCGGTTGCGGTAGCGCAGCAGACGGTTGTACAAGAGGATGCCGAGCAGGCTGACCGCACCCGTGATGGCGAACAGCAAAATCGCACCGAGATAACTCTGCTCGCTGAGCAGGTCGCCGCCGACGGTGGAGGACACCACGGTGGGGATGCGAGCGATGAGCGAGATGATGAGAAATTCGTGCAATTTCAGTCGGGTAAGACCCACGAAATAGGTGAACAAATCCTTCGGCGTGCCGGGGATGAAGAACAGCAAAAACACCGTGCGCTTCAGCCGTTTTTCGCTGTTGATAAAGCGCAGACTGTCAATCTTTTCGCGCGGCACAAACACCTCCACCAGCCGCACGCCGAGACGCTTGACCAGCAGGAAAATCAGCGACGAAGCGAGCGCCACACCGCCGAGGCACAGCAGCGAGCCGCCGAGCCAGCCGAACGCGTAGCCCATACCGACCTCCACCACTTCGCCGGGGATGAGCGAGACTACCACCTGCAGCACCTGAATGCCGAGTGCGACGAGCCAGCCTTTCCAGCCGTAGCTTTCGATAAACGCCTTGAACCGCGTCGGGTCATCGCCGAACGCCGCAAACTTTTGGATGAAGAAAATTGTCAGCCAGGTAAGCACCGCGGCACCTGCCGCGAGGGAGATGAGTGCGGCAATACGCCGCCGACGCAGATAGCGTTGTTCTTCGGTCATTTGCCGCCCCTCCTTTGCACACAAATCGACACGGTTATTGTACCACGCCGCCGCCGAAAAAGCAAAAAAATTTTTTCGGAGAATATAGCGGAGATAAATAAATAAAAAAAGCATTGAAGTTGAGGACGGTTTCTGCTATACTGAAGCCATATAATGCCCAAAGAAGGGAAGTAGAACGTATGAAAGTCACCTTGCTGACCCATACCCCGATGCCGGAGCATACCATTGCCTCCGCCGCACGCCTGTGCTATTCGCCTGCCACCATCGATGATATCCGCGAGGGTCTGACCGAAGAAAAGACCGCCGCGTTTGTGGATATGCTGGCAGAAATCGGTCACGAAAGCCCCATCGAACACGCCTCGTTCACCTTTGGCGTGGAGGGTGTTTCCCGTGCGCTGCTTGCTCAGCTGACGCGCCATCGCATTGCGTCGTTCAGCGTGCAGAGCCAGCGGTATGTCGCGGAGTCGCATTTTGAATATGTCCTGCCGCCCGAAATCGCCGCCGTTCCCGAAGCGGCCGAGCGGTATCGTCGCGCCATGGCGGAGGATCAGGAGCACTACGAAGCGCTGACCGAGATTCTCAAGGCCCGCCATCTCGAGGCGTTCCTCGCCGAGGGTATGGAGGAGAAGGCCGCCGCCCGTGCCGCCGAAAAGAAAGCGATTGAGGATGCGCGCTTTGTGCTTCCCAACGCCTGCACCACCAAGCTGATTGTCACGATGAACGCTCGCAGCCTGATGAACTTCTTCCATCACCGCTGCTGCAACCGCGCCCAGTGGGAGATTCGCGAACTGGCGGATCGTATGCTGGAAGCGTGTGCCGCCGCCGCACCGCATCTGTTCAAGAATGCGGGCCCGTCCTGCGTGGCGGGTGCTTGCCCCGAGGGCAAGATGACCTGCGGCAAGATTCTCGAAATGCGTGAAAAATACCGTAAGCTCAAGGAGGAAGCGAAATGAGCCTCATCGTGCTTGACGGTCTGGACGGCAGCGGTAAATCCACGCAGCTGGAACGACTGGATGCGTATTTCCGCGAAAGCGGCACACACTACCGACAGATCAGCTTCCCCGACTACGCACAACCCTCGTCGGCACTGGTCAAGCAGTACCTCGGCGGCGAGTTCGGCGGTTCGGCGGATGCGGTCGGCGCGTATGCGGCTTCGTCGTTTTACGCAGTGGATCGCTATGCCAGCTACAAGAAGTTTTGGCAGTCCGATTACGAGGACGGCACGCTGATTTTGGCGGCACGCTACACCACCTCCAACGCCATTCACCAGATGGGCAAGCTCCCTCGGGAAGAGTGGGACGACTATCTGGCGTGGCTGGAGCATTACGAGTATGACCTGCTGGGTCTGCCGCGCCCCGATCGGGTGCTGTTTTTGGATATGCCGCTGGAAGTGTCGCAAAAGATGCTGGTCGGTCGCTATGAAGGCGATGCCGAAAAGCGCGACATTCACGAGCGGGATTTGCGCTATCTGGCGACCTGCCGCGAAAGCGCGCTGTATGCCGCCGAGCGTCTCGGCTGGACGGTGATTTCCTGTGCGGACGGCGATGCGCCGCTGCCGGTGGAAACCATCACCGCCATGCTTATCAACGCACTGTAAGGAGCTTGTTATGTCGCTTGAATTTCGCCCCCTGCGCCCGGAGGATGCCCTGTGGGCGGCACCGCTGCTGACGGCGTCCGAGCGCGACGGTTGTGAATATTCGTTCACCACGGCATATATGTGGAGCGAGCATTACGGCGTGCGTATCGCCCGTGTCGGTGACGTGCTGGTGCTCGGCAGTGAACAATCGCTTCTGCCGCCTGTCGGCAACGGTTGGGAAGAGGTGCTGTGCCGCCTGCGCGACACAGCCGAGAAACCGTTGCGGCTTCACGGTGTGGACGAAGCGGTGCTGCTGCGCCTGAAAGCGCTGTTCCCCGGTCGGGTACACGCCGAGGAATCGCCCGATGATTTTGATTATCTCTACCGCACCGAGGACTTGGCAACCTTGCCGGGCAAAGCCTACCACAGCAAGAAAAACCACATCGCCGCATTTTCGCGTCAGTACGATTGGAGCTATGAACCGCTCTCGGCGGACAATGCCGCGGATATGATGGCGCTCTCTCGCGCCTGGTGCGAGGAAAAGGGCGGCTGTGAAAGCAGCCTCGGCGAAGAGCAATGTGCCATTCGCCGTGTCCTGCGCGACCCCGAACGCTTCTCGCTTTCGGGCGGACTTGTCCGTGTGGAGGGACAGGCCGTGGCGTTTACACTGGGTTCGCCCATCAACGAGCGCGTGTTCGATGTCCATGTGGAAAAGGCACTCTCGGCGTACAGCGGCGCGTATGCGGTCATCAACCGCGAATTCGCCAAAACGCTGACCGCCTATGAGCTGCTCAACCGCGAAAACGATATGGGTATTCCGGGGCTTCGTCGTGCCAAGGAATCCTACCGCCCGACGGTGCTGCTCAAAAAATATCTGGTAACGATAGGATGATTCACTCCGTGCGTACGATACGGTTTGCCACCGAAGCGGACAAAGCGGCCGTCGTGGCTGTCTGGAGCGCCTCGTTTCCCGAGGATACCGATGACTGCCGTGACCGTTTTCTGAATATGGCGCACCTGCCGCAGGAATGTCTGCTTGCCGAAGAGGCGGGGCAGGTGGTGTCGATGCTGTTTATGCTGCCTGTCGAGTGGAAGGGTCAGCGGTTGCAGTATGTCTATGCCGCGGCAACCCTGCCCGAAAAGCGGGGGCGCGGCGTGTTTACCGAACTGCTTGCCGCCGCCATTGAGTATGCCCGAACCGGCGGCTGTGTCGGCTCGTTTTTGCGACCTGCCGAGCCGTCGCTGGAAAACTATTATGCGCGCTTCGGCTACCGTCCGTGGGACGGTTACCGCACGGAGACAGGTCTCTCGGAAGCGGACGATATAGCGGTCACCTTGCTGTCACCCGAAGCGTATGCCGCCCGCCGCGCGGAACGGTTGCCGTCGGGGTCGCTTGTGTGGGAGTCGCGTTTTGTGACGTATGCCGCCGCCTGCGGTTTGGCACTCGGTACGCCGAACGCTGTCGCGTTGTGCGACAAGATAGGGGATACCCTGTATATTCGCGAGCTGCTGGGCGATGCATCGCCTGCGGCACTGGCCGCTGCTGTCGGCTGTGCGCGTTACGACTGCCGCCGCTTCGATGGGGCGCAGCCGTTTATGATGTTTTTACCGCTGACGCCGCAAACGGACGATACCGTGCCGTATGTGGGGCTGGCGCTGGATTAGGAGGAAACACGGATGGTTCTGGTATTTTTGGCAGACGGTTTTGAAGAGATTGAAGCACTCGCCACGGTGGATGTTCTGCGCCGTAGCGGATTGGATGTCGCCACGGTGGGTGTCGGCACGGTGCGCCCCACGGGCTCGCACGGCATCACCGTCAAAGCGGATTTGTCGGATATCGAGCCGTTGCCCACCGCCGCAGACGGTCTGCAGGCCGTGGTGCTGCCGGGTGGTCTGCCCGGTACGGAGAATCTGCGTGAGTCGGCGGTGGTAAACGCCTGTCTCGACCGCGCCGCCGAGGATGGCGTGCTGCTGTGCGCCATCTGCGCCGCACCGTCGGTGCTGGGCAGAAAAGACCTGCTTTGCGGACGAGTGGCAACCTGCTATCCGGGATATGAAGACGATTTGCACGGCGCTGTGCCGACCGAGGAATCGGTGGCAGTGGCGGCAGATCGCATTACGGCAAAAGGTGCCGGTGTGAGCATTCCGTTCGCGCTGGCGATTGTGGAGCGGCTGGTGTCTGCGGAGGTCGCCGCTCGGTTGGGAGAGGCAATGCAATGTCGGTAACGGATATCCGACAACTGAAAATGCGCCTGCGTGAGAAGTACCGCGCGGTGCGTACCGATATGCCGCCCGAACAGCGGCAGCAAAGCGATGAACGCATCGCTTCGCGGGTACGCAAGCTGTGGCAGTACCGTCGGGCGAAGCAGCTTCTGGTGTATGTCTCCACCGATATCGAGGTGGACACGCATCGGATTATTCGCCGCGCGCTGGAAGACGGTAAACGTGTGGCGGTGCCGCGCTGTGTTCCCGATACACGGGAAATGGAATTCTATTACATCACCTCGCTGGAGGAACTCAAACCCGGTTCGTTCGGCGTTTATGAACCCGACCCCACAGCGGAGCGACTGGTCACCGACCTGTCGGAGGGACTGTGTATCATCCCTGCGTTCTGCTACGATCACACCGGTTTCCGGCTGGGGTACGGCAAAGGGTATTACGATCGCTTTTTACCGCGCTTCGGCGGCAGCCTGATTGGCATCTGCTACAGCGCGTGTGTACGCCGCAGCCTGCCGCACGGACGGTTTGACCGCCCTGCCGAGCTGCTGGTGACCGAAAACTACATCCGCCGCACCAATCGTGAGGCGAATCCCGAGACAAAAGGAGGACAGGGAAATGGCTGAAGACAAGAGCTACGACATTGACGATATTTTGAGCGAACTGCAAGGCATTCCTGCCGAGCCGACTCCCGAAGAGGAGCCTGCCGAAACGGTCGAAGCCGCCGAGCCGACTCCCGAAGCCGACGCGGCATCTGCGCCCAAAAAGTTTGTGCTGCACCTCGATCTTGACAGCGAATACGGCGATTTGCCGGACGATTTCGCCGCTCCGAAAGAGGAGGAAGAGGTGCGCGTTTACGAGCCCGAACCCAAGGCGGAAGAGCCGGTACATATCGAGGAAGAACCCGAAACGCCCGAAGCTCCCGAAACGCCCGAAACGCCTGCTGCTCCCGCTGTGCCGAAGTTCGAGCTGCATCTCGACCTCGACAGCGAATACGGCGACCTGCCCGACGACTTTGCCGCACCTGCCGCACCGACGGCGACACCCGCCCCGAAAGCGGCTGCACCGCGGCATACGGCGACGGGAACGCCGTCTCGTGGCGGATATGCGCCGCGCTCTTATGACGTGACCTCGACGGAGGATACCGCCGCGGAAGAACCCACGGACGACGGCGAATCGAAGCCGAAGCCGAAGCAGAAGCTCGAAGGTTGGGGTTGCCTGTTTGCCACCCTGTACGGCACGGTGATTTTGGCGCTGTCCATCTTCCTGTCGTATACCATCATCGTCGGTTTCCTGGATTTCACCGCTATCGGCAAAGAGGACGTTGTCATCGACATTACCGTGCCGAAAGATGTCACCAACAGCCAGCTTGCGGACATTCTGGAGGAAGCGGAGCTTATCGACGAAGCGTGGATTTTCCGCATTTATGCGTCGTTGGTCGACGGCGAGGGCAACTGGCAGCCGGGCGAGTATAGCCTCAGCCCCAAGATGGGTTACCAGACGCTCTCCAGCCGCCTGCGTACCGCCGCTCCGCGTGAAGTGGCGCGTGTCACCATTCCCGAAGGCTACACCGTTCCGCAGATTGCCAAGCGATTGGAAGAAAGCGGCATTTGCTCCGCCAGTGATTTTATGGTGGCGCTGGATAAGGACTACAGCAAGAGCTACGACTTTATTGCCGACCTGCGTCACGTTCCTGCCGAGGACCGCCAAGCGCGCGTCCACGAGCTGGAGGGCTACCTGTTCCCGGACACCTACGATTTCTATAAAGGCTGCTCCGCCGAAACGGTGGTTCGCAAGATGCTGGACAACTTTGACAGCCGTATGACCACTCAGTTCCGTGCCGCCGCGAAAGAGCAGGGACTGACCATCGACCAGGTGGTAATTCTCGCCTCCATCGTGCAGGGCGAAGCCAACAACCCCGACGATATGGCAGGCGTGGCGCGCGTGTTCTTCAACCGTCTGAACAATCCGGCGGTGTATCCGCGCTTGGAAAGTGACGCCACGGGTGCGTATCTGGAAAAGCTGTTCGGCGATAAGGAAGCCGTCGCGAAGAACGAAACCTACAATACCTATAACCGTGTCGGCTTGCCTGTCGGTGCGGTCAACTGCCCGGGTCAGGATGCCATCCGTGCGGTGCTGTGGCCTGCGAACGACAACGAGCTGACCTGCACCTGCCAGAGCAAGGGCAACACCCATAAGGGCGAGTCCGCCAAGGCAAAGAAGTACTATTTCGCCACCTATTACAGTAAGACCGAAGAGAAGTTCATCACCGGCTACCACGCCACGCTGGATGGACACAACGACTTTGTAAATGAGTATGATATCCATGACTAATCCGAAAAAGCCCGAGGTGCTTGCCCCTGCAGGGGATCGGGAGCGGTTGGATGCGGCTTTGCTGTATGGTGCCGATGCGGTGTACCTATCGGGTACGCGGTTCGGTATGCGTCGTGCGCCCGCCAACTTCACCGAGGAAGAATTGCGCCACGCGGTGGAAGCCTGCCACCGCGTGGGACGGCGCGTGTATGTCACGTGTAACATCCTGCCCCGCAACGACGAAATGGCAGAGCTTCCTGCGTATCTGGAGCTGCTGGACGACATCGGAGCGGATGCCGTCATCGCCGCCGACCCGGGCGTGATGGCGCTTGCCAAGCGGTATGCGCCGCATTGCGAGCTGCATGTCTCCACCCAGCTCGGTGTGGTGAACTATGTCACCGCACAGGCACTGTACGACCAGGGCGCGTCCCGTGTGGTGCTGGCGCGTGAGCTGTCGCTGGAAGAGATTGCCGACATCCGCGCCAAAACCTCGCCCGAGCTGGAGCTCGAAGCGTTTGTTCACGGCGCGATGTGTATGGCGTATTCGGGTCGCTGCCTGCTGTCTACCTACCTGACAGGGCGCGACGGCAACCACGGCGATTGCGCGCAGTCCTGCCGTTGGGGATACTATCTGGTCGAACCGACCCGTCCCAACCAGCCGCTGACCATTGTTGAGGAAGAGGGGGAGGCCCACATCCTCAACGCCTACGATTTGTGTATGCTGGAGCATATTCCCGATTTGTGCCGTGCCGGTGTCGGCTCGTTCAAAATCGAGGGTCGCGCCAAAGCGGCGTTTTATGTTGCAGGCATCACCAACGCGTATCGTCAGGCGGTGGATGGCTATCTGGCGAGCGGTTGTGACGAGGCGTATCAGCTTCCCGATTGGCTGCGTGACGAACCGGGCAAGGTCAGCCACCGCCCTTACGGCACGGGATTTTACTACGGTATGCCGGAGCAAAACACCGCCACCAACATTTACATCCGCACCCATCAGGCCACCGCGGTGGTCACCGGGTACGAGGACGGACATCTGCTGCTCAGCCAGCGTAACCGCTTCTTCAAGGGCGATACGTTGGAGGTGCTGCTCCCGGGCGAGCAGCCGTTGCCGCTGACCGTCACCGCGCTGTATAACGGCGAAGGCGAGCCCATCGACAGCGCACCGCATCCCACCATGGCACTGCGGATTCCGTATCCGAACCCCCTGCCGATCGGCTGCTACCTCCGCCGCAAAGCCGACGATTGATGCAGCACAAAGCCTTCCCTTAATCGAGGGTAGGGTTGTCTGTTTGATTTGGTTGTAGTTGATGTTTATCAGCCGTTGGAACACAAAAGGAGAATCAGTATGAGCAAATTCACCCTGTTCAAAAAGACAATTACTTTCAGCGAGGCTTCTGACCACTACTTTATGGCACAGTTGGAGTGGTTCGATTGGTTGCTTAAGGCCGACAGGGATTTTTACGAGTATTATGAATCCAAAGGAAATATCCGCGCTGTGCTGCAGGACTATGCGGATTTCGCAGAAGCGATTCTGCACAAGCGTGTGCTGAGTGTATTGCACAATCGACTGCCCACTCTGGGTATTTATGATATTTCTTCTGACAAATTCTGCGACCGTTGTCTGGATGTGTCAGCGATAGACGACGCTTTTGACGAAATAGCAGGAGAGTATAATGCCATCGAAGAAGAACTGGCGTTGGAAAAGGCCTATCGCGAGGAACGTAAAGCCTCCCGCGGTCAATGGCAGGGTGGCGGCTTTGGATTGGGCGGCGCGATTAAGGGCGCGGCTGCTGCCGGTGCGCTGAATATGGCGAGTGGTTTGGGTCACAGCCTGTTTAATGCGATTGGTAACGCAGGGTCGTCTATGGCGGCTGCCAACAGCAAGGAGCGCCTGTATTACAACGAAGAAACATACGAGTGCTTGTCTAATGGTATTTGCCAGTCCGTGCGAAATACATATTTTGAATACATGAACATGATCAATGAGTATTTCAAAGACGAACTGTATTTCTCGAACAGCCAGTTTGATGAGGATCGTGCTGAGGCACTGTTCGAAAACGCGAAACGCATTCCGGAGAAACGCGAAGAATTGTTGGTAGAAGCGCTGCAACTTCAGCCGGATTTCGAGGAAGCGCTGGCATATGTGTTTGAGAATTATCCTGCCGAGCGCAAAACCGCTTGTGAAATGGCAGAATTCTTCTGCGTAGACATTTCCAATTGCTACGAGAACGTGTTCGAGAAACAGTTCAAAGAAGCGAAGAAGTCCGGTGAAGAAGGTCTCCTTGCCGCACGTGCTGCCATTTTGGCGGATATGAACACGTATGGTATCAAGAGTAGCGATACCCTGACCGAACTGGACAAGCATTATATGAATCAGGTGTATGCGCATGGCTACCAAAAAGCGGTGTTTGGTAATCGGAGTGAAGCGTTGGAGTTGTTGCGTAACTTTGGCACTACCGACAACCTGAAAAAGGACTTCGTAAAGGTAAACGGCATTTGGGAGATGTGCCGCGAGTGCGGTGTTGTCTTTGAGGATGAGACAAAGCGCGAACTGATTAAAAACAACTATACGGCATTGCTGAAGCAGAAAGCATCCGAAGCGAAGCTGACAGCCTTTTTAGATGAGGTGCTGATCGCTCTGGAATACAAAGATGCCAATGGATTCCGCTCTGACGAGACAAAGGAAGACGTGTTCTTCCTGCTGTGTGACAGAGAAAAGTACGAACTGGTAGCAAATAAAGCGGCTTGGGAAAAGAAAGAGGAACTGTTGGCGCAGTCTGTTAGAAGACTTGAGACACTTACAACATCTTTGAGTGCGATTGAAAAGGAATATCTTTTCTTGGGAAAAAGACAAGCCAACGATAAAGCCAATAAGCAAGAGATTGCCACGTTGACCCCCGGTGAGTATATCTTAGCGATGTATGTTGCATCTTCCAATGACGATCCAAAGTATCGACGCGGTTTTATTTTGACCGATAAAGCATTGACGAATAAGGGTGACTCGGAGACGTGTGTTCCGATTAGCAGTGCCCCTCAATTTCGTGGCGGCGGATTTTTGTCTGACAGTATTTCCGTTACATATACTAAAGGCGGAATAGAGCTCACCACCAAAATGGATGCAACACGCATTACCGCTAAAAAAGATGTGGCCAACTGTCTGCAGCAAGTGACAAACGAACTGTACGGAAAGCAAGATGAACTGAAGCTTATTGACATTGAACACGAAGAGGATACCAAGCAGCAGATGGCGCTCTGCTTCGAGGAGAACCCCTTCTTGGTGTCGTATTTCGGAATGGCTGAGAAAGCGGCATCCGCTGCCGCTGAGGGAGCCGATGCTGCCGACGGTTGCAAACTGCGCGAGATTGAAACGTTGATGAACTCGGTTGATTCCACTGACGAAAACTCTATCGTTGCTACTTGGAGCGAACTGCTGAACGGCAAGTTTACTCCGGAAATGATTGCCGCTCACAGAGAAACGCTGTGTGCGTATCTGTGCAAAATTGCCGGTCTTGCCGACTGCCTCCAAGTGCTGGAGCGAGTGGAAGTTGCCCGTCAGAAACTGCTGTCTCTGGGTGAGAAAGAGATGATGCAGACGTTGAAAGACGTGATGGATTCGCGCCACGATACCGCCGCAGAACTGGGAGAAATCACCCGTCAAAAGCAGGTGACGGCGGACATTATGAAGTCGTGCAACTGCACGAATGTGATGTCGGTGTTGACCGCGTGGGATGCTTTTGTAAACAGCGGTTGCGAAGAGCGGTATTATGCGGAGTACGTCAAAACGTTGAACAAGGCTCTGTCGGATTTGTTGTATGCGGCAAATACGATTGAGAGCGTAACTGCTTTGCGGGATCGGCTGGTCAATTCCAATGGGGAGCGTTACCAAAAGCTCATTCAGTATGCGGAAGAAAAGATAAACCAGATGGATCAAGCCGCGCGCACCTATCGTGGCGTTGTGTTTGACAGTCAGGAAGATATCATTGCCGCTCAAGAAGAGGAAAAGCGTCTGGATATCATTATGCGTATGGTTGTGCAGGAAGATGCCGCCAGCGTGGAAAGCGCGATTTCCCAGATTTCTCAGAGTCCTTCCAAGATTAAAGAAGTCTACCTTGAAACGCTCAACGGCTATCTGACTGCGATTGGCGAACAGATGAAAACTTATCGCGGTGTAGTATACGCCACGGTGGAGGAAGCGGAAGAGGCCAAGCGGTGTTATGTGGAAACTCGCGATATTCTGGAACGAGTCGATATGGCAACCGAGCAGAGTGTGGCGGATGCCTATGAGCGGATTTCCGCTATGAACCACCCCATCACGCAAGAGGCGTTGACCATGCTGAAGACCCGCCTGGATGCGATTGATTTGCAGAAGCGCACTGTAGAGGGGCTTGTGTTTGATACGCTGGAGCAAGCGGATGTGGCGCGAGAGGAACTTAACCTCATTCGGAGCCGACTGGCGGAACTGAACGAGAATGACGAGGCAGGAATGCTGTCCATTCGCGACGCTATTGCCGCCTGCACCACGGATGTGAAAACGCAGTATCTGGCATTGGTGAACGCCAAGTTGGAAGCCTACGATATCCGAGTGCGTACGGTGGCAGGTGTGTTGTACGCTACCCGTGAAGAGGCGCGCTTGGTGGAATCGGAACTGCAGCGTGCTGCTGAAATTATGGCAACGGTTTCTGCAGATGACGAGGCATCCATCCTCAATGCTCAGCAGGCGGTGTTGGAACTGACCACCTTTGTCAAGGATGTCAAGTATCAGGAACTGAACAAGATGTGGACTGCCTACGATTTGGCGGCTCGCACCTTCTTGCAGATTGAGTTTGCTACCCGTAAACAGGCGCAGACCGCCCGCGAGGAATATACCGAGTTTATGAACCTGTACAGCACGCTGGATTTGTCCCAGAGAGACAGTGTGTTGCAGCTTCGTCATTTTGTGGAAGACCGCATTCCTGCAGAGCTGACCCAAAAAGCGATGGCGATTGTTCAAGACTTGAACAATGTGTTGGATATCATTGACTATATCCTGCAACAAGATTCCGTTATCGACATGGTCAATCAGAAGAAGGAAAGTGCCGACTTGTACAAGCACATCGAGGGCATTATTCCTCGTATGGCCAAGTACCGAATCGACACCACTCGTATGCAGCAACTTAAGGAGAAGCACTACGCCTCCTTGAATGCGGTGAAAAAACTGTTCAGCTTCTTCAAGTCCAAGATGTAAGGTCGAGGATAGCAGATGAGGCATCGGCTGCCTCATCCCCAATCCAACGCTTAACTCCTCTCCCGACAGGGCATACTGTCAGGGAGAGGAGTTTTTTGTATGCGTAAACGTTTGCTCGCCCTGTTTGCTTCGCTGCTGTTTGCGTTTGGCGGCATCATCGCGCGTGTCTACCGCCTTACCGAAGAGGGATACGCCGATGTGGCGGATGCGCAATCCACCCTCACCGTCACCGTCGCCACGGCGCGCGGCACGGTGTACGACCGCAACCTCACGCCGCTGACAAACGGCGGCACGCGCTATGCCGCGGTGGTCACGTCGACCCCCGAAGCACTGTCGGCACTCGCCACGTTTCTGTCCGCCGAGGACTACGCGTCACTGCTCGAACGCCTGGAAAGCGGCAAACCCGCGGTACTCAGCGCCGACAGCGCGTTTCCGCTGGCAAACGGCATCCGCCAGTTCCAAGTACCGAAGCACACCACAAGCTCGCTCGCCGCTCATCTTCTCGGCTATGTCGGCGCAGACGGTGTCGGTGCGTGCGGCGTTCAGCGTGCGCTGGAGGATACTCTGTCCGCCGCTTCGGGCACACTTCAGGTAACCTACCGCACCGACGGCACAGGGCGTGTGCTGTCGGGCGGTGATGTCATCGTGGAAAACAAGCTCGGTCGCGCTGCCGCAGGAGCGGCGCTCACCATCGACAGCCGCCTGCAAGGGATGGTGGAAACGGTGGCAGGGGAACGACTCAGCAGTGGGGCAGTGGTGGTGCTGGACATCGCCTCGGGCGACATTCTGGCAATGGCAAGCTTTCCCGGCTACGACCCACAAAACCTGTCGGCGTACCTCAACGATGCCGCTTCACCGCTGTTTGACCGCGCGATGGCGGCGTACAACTGCGGCTCGGTGTTCAAGATTGTCACCGCGATGGCGGCACTGGAAAACGGCATTACCACCGACCGTTGCTTCACCTGCGAGGGCGCCATCCGCGTCGGCAGCAACCGCATCAAATGCCACCACATCCTGGGTCACGGCACACAAAACCTCGCCGCGGCGTTTCGCACGTCCTGTAATCCCTACTTTATACAATTGGCGCAAACGGTCGGCGCATCGTCGCTCTACCGCTATGCGTCACTGCTCGGGTTCGACAGTCCGCTGCTGCCGATGAATGGACTTTCAACGGCACGCGCCACACTGTCGGAGGAAACCGCGCTGTTACAGCCTGCGCGTCTCGCGAATACCGCCATCGGTCAGGGCGACCTGCTGGCAACGCCGCTGCACATCGCCGCAATGACCGCTTGTGTCGCGCGCGGCGGTACCTATGTGCGCCCCAACCTGTATCTCGGCACGGTCAGTGCCTCGGGCGAGCTGACCCGCACCGCCGCCGATCCGCCTGCGCGCATCTGCTCGGAGCAAACAGCGGCTGTCCTGCGTACACTGATGAATGAGGTGGTGTCGGACGGCACAGGTACCTCCGCCGCCCCGTCTGTCGGCACAGCGGGAGGGAAGACCGGCACCGCCGAAACCGGATGGCGTGATGAAAATGGCGAGACGATGGTGCACAGCTGGTTCACGGGGTATTACCCTGCCGAATCGCCGCAGTACGCCATCACTGTGCTGTCGGAAAACGGCAGCAACACCGACGAACCTGCCGCCCCGGTATTCGCCGCCTTGTGCGACAGGCTGTACCGTTCGGGGTTTGTTAAATATTAGTAAAATTGCACAAAAATTAGGTTGTTTTTTTTTTTTTTTTATTGACAAAGTTGCAAGTATGTGTTATATTTTGGTTGGAAACTTATAGCAATTTGCGCAGGGTGAATTGCGGTTGCCATCGTTGGAGAGAGAAGGGTTGACGATGAAACTGTTATTTTAATGCCAAAGTTGTTGGTAATGGCGATTTTCGGTTGTATGCAGTGCAGTAACTATATCAGATGGGAGATGACAGTATGAGTAAGAGATTTATGTTGAAGTTCGCAGCAATCATATTGGTGTGCCTTGTTGTTTTTACCGGATGCTCTTCGACTTCTCAAAACGATAACAAAGCGGTGCAAACCAAAAAGGGTGAGGTTACCGATGGCAACGCCGCTGATGCGTTGACAATTACGCAAGAGGTTGTTACGACAACAACCATTCCGGATGCCGTTACCACGACCGGGTCGCACACAACAACGTCTACGACCGGTACTGTGAAAGACACATCTGTTCAGACGACCACAACCACCGCAACCACTACTAAGGCTCCCATTCCGGCCGCTCAAACAGTGCCGGCGGAAGAAAGGATTTCCTTTGAGCGCGGCAGTGAGGATTATACGGTTTTCGAAAAGTATATCGAGAAGTATTTTCCGGAAGAAAAGCATTTCGACGAATTTGAGGCCAAACTGGTAGATGTTACAGATAAAAGTTACAAAGGTTTCCGGGTTATATTTAACAGATGGATTAATGGTTGTCAGACAGAGTCGTATTATGTTTTCTATTTCAACACTGAGGGCAATGCCAATGGCGATTTTGTGGAACTTTCTTATCGTTCCTTTGAGTATGACCCCTCAAAAGTAAAACCGCCGCGCATCGCAACCGAAGAGGAAATTGAAGCAGCTAAAAAGGCAGAAGCAGAAAAGGTTCCTGAGGGCTTTTTCCTTTCAAGTCAAGTGGTTGAATATTCAGATTACGATATCTCTAGGGACGAAAATTATTTTATTGTCAGGACCTACTATATTAACAAAAAAGCACAGGAGGTTTACGATGCAGCAACCGATCCCTCAGACCCGTTTTATGGTAAAACACCGCCTATTGAGGTTATGAAAGGAACCTACACAATCGAGCGTTGATTGGAAAAGGCAGCGTCCCCGACACCGTCGGGGGCGCTGTTTTGTCGAAATCCCCTCTTGACAAGCGAGGGCGATTCGGGTACAATATTCCCGATATGATTTGGCT
The DNA here is from genome assembly GCA_045596745.1 of Acutalibacteraceae bacterium. Taxonomy (GTDB): domain Bacteria; phylum Bacillota; class Clostridia; order Oscillospirales; family Acutalibacteraceae; genus RGIG3009. The sequence continues at coordinate 1,892 of JAZODA010000019.1, read as the reverse complement.
GTGATGGGAAGAACCGTCGCCCGGCAGTGCCAGAGAGAGCGCCCTTGGCTGTAAGGCGCTTCTGCCGCAAACGGAGGCCGCCCCGGAGCCTCGCCGCGAGGAGCGGCGCGTATGCCTGCGTTAAAGGTGTCGAGTGGCGCTGCTTGCGGCGCAAATTGGGTGGTACCACGGAACCTCCGTCCCAAGTCGGGATGGGGGTATTTTTTATTTGTGAAAGGAAGTTGATCCCATGGAATGGACCGGTCTGAACGAACTGCGCGAAAAATATCTCAGCTTTTTTGAAAGCAAGGGGCATCTGCGTCTGCCCAGCTTCTCGCTGGTGCCGAAAAACGATGCTTCGCTGTTGCTCATCAACTCGGGTATGGCACCGATGAAGAAGTTCTTCACCGGCGAGGTCACCCCGCCGCGCAAGCGCGTGACCACCTGCCAGAAGTGCAGCCCCACCCCCGATATCGAGCGCGTGGGCAAGACCGCGCGTCACGGCACGTATTTTGAAATGCTCGGCAACTTCAGCTTCGGCGATTATTTCAAGCACGAAGCCACCGCCTGGGCGTGGGAGTTCTGCACCAAGGTGCTGGAGCTGCCCGCCGACCGCATTTGGGTGTCGATTTACGAAAACGACGACGAAGCCTTTGACATCTGGACAAAGGAAGTCGGCGTGTCTCCCGACCGTATGGTGCGCCTCGGCAAGGAGGATAACTTCTGGGAGCACGGCTCCGGTCCTTGCGGCCCTTGCTCCGAGCTGTATTTTGACCGCGGCGAGGAATGGGGCTGCGGCTCGCCCGATTGCGGTGTAGGCTGCGATTGCGACCGTTTTATCGAGTTCTGGAACAACGTGTTCACCCAGTTCGATAACGACGGCAACGGCAACTACACGCCCCTTGACCATCCCAACATCGATACCGGTATGGGTCTGGAGCGTCTGGCGTGCATTATGCAGGGCGTGGCGAACCTCTTTGAGGTGGACACCGTGCAGAACATTATGAAGCACATCAGCCGTATCGCAGGCGTCACCTATGGCGAGAGCGAATCCACCGACGTGTCGCTGCGTGTTATCACCGACCACATCCGTTCCACCACCTTTATGATTGGCGACAGCGTGATGCCCTCTAACGAGGGTCGCGGCTACGTGCTGCGCCGTCTGCTGCGCCGTGCGGCACGTCACGGTCGTTTGCTCGGCCTGCACCGTCCGTTCCTGTATGAAGTGTGCGAAACGGTGATTCAGGAAAACTACAGCGCCTACCCCGAGCTGGCGGAAAAGAAGGACTTCATCGTCCGCGTCATCCGCAACGAGGAAGAAGCGTTTGAGAAGACCATCGACAGCGGCCTGTCGCTGCTGGAGACGATGCTCGCTTCCGTCGAGGGCGATACCCTCTCGGGCGAGGATGCGTTCAAGCTGTACGATACCTACGGCTTCCCGGTTGACCTGACCCGCGACATTCTGGAAGAAAAGGGTCTGAAGGTTGACGAGGAGCGCTTTGGCGAACTGATGGCGGAGCAGCGCGCCCGCGCCCGTGCCGCCCGTAAGGATGCGGGTGCCGATGCGTGGAAAGCCAACCCCGGCATCACCGAGCAGCTGGAAGCCGGCGCGTTTGTCGGCTACGAGACCCTGACGGCGGAAGCCGCGGTGACCGCGATTGTGCGCGGTGACGAGCTGGCGGAAACGCTGTCCGAGGGCGAGAGCGCCACGCTGGTGCTGAGCACCACGCCGTTCTACGGCGAAAGCGGCGGTCAGGTGGGCGACGTCGGTGTCATCGAAGCCGACGGTGTCTGCTTCCGTGTCACGGATACGCAAAAGACCGCTTCGGGTGTGATGCTGCACAGCGGCGTGCTGGAGAGCGGCACGCTGAACGTCGGTAACGCCGTCACCGCCAAGGTGGATGCCGCTACCC
>JAZODA010000018.1:0-6953 GCA_045596745.1 Acutalibacteraceae bacterium | reverse complement strand
AGGAAAGCTACGGCTACCTCGCCGGCACGCATGCGCGTGACAAGGATGCGGTGGTCGCATCGATGCTGATTTGCGAAATGGCGGCTTACTATGCCGACCGCGGTCAGTCGCTTCTGGATATTCTGCGCCGTCTGCGTGAAGAGCACGGCGTCTATTGCCACAAGCTGGTCAACGTGCAGTTTGAGGGCGCTCAGGGTATGGTCGCTATGGACAACCTGATGACCTCGCTGCGGCAGACTCCCCCCACCGTCATTGCCGGTCTTAAGGTGCTCGGCATCGCCGACTATCTGCTTTCCGAGCGTCGCACCGCCGACGGCACTGTCAAAGCGATTAACCTGCCGAAATCCAACGTGCTGGCTTATGAACTGGAAAACCACGCCGGTCTGATTGTCCGCCCCTCCGGCACCGAGCCGAAGATTAAGGGCTATGTGACCGCCACGGGTGCCACCCCCGAAAAGGCCGCCGAGGTTGCCGCCGCACTGGTTGCCGAAACCGAAGCGCTGCTCTCCGCAAAATAAACCAAAAACAAAACGCCTGTGAGCCGGTTGCTCACAGGCGTTTTTTATTCTGCTTTCGGTTTCTTCGAGAACAGCAGTAAGAACACAAGCATCAAAACCGGGAACACGATAGCGCTTACCAGTCCCATTCGCAGTCCGAACTGCTCGGGATTTCCTGTGGTGCAGTACGGCTGCACCGCATCGGAAATGAAGCCTGTCATCCACGGGCCGAGAGAACAACCGATATCACCCGCAACCGCCAGGCACGCGAACAACGCCGTGCCGCCGTGTGCCATACGCGGTGCAACATGGCTGAGCGTACCGGGCCACATCAAGCTGACCGACAAACCGCAAAACGCACAACCGAGCAGTGCGAGTATCGGCCAGGGCGAGAACACCGCCAGCGCGTAACACGCAACGCACATCACCGTGCTGCCCATCAGCAACGGCTGCAGCGGCACACGGTCACCGAATCGACCGTACCAGAACCGACCGATACCCATAAACAAAGCAAACAAACACGGGCCGAGCAAATCGCCCATCAGCTTGGAAATACCGAGACCTGTTTCGGCAAACAGCGACGCCCACTGCGCCATGGCTTGCTCCGACGCACCGGCACACACCATCGCCGCCATCGCAACCCAGAAATAAAACGATTTCAGCAGTCCGCCGAGACCGCCGTGGTCATCCACGCGCTCCACTTCAGGGAACGGCATCCGCAATCCGCGAAGCAGGTTGGTCAGCGGCATAATCGCCCACACCATAATGGTTATATACCAATACTCTCTTCCCACCAGTGCCAGCACCACGGTAGTAACAATAATGGTCACCACCTGACCCAGCGGATAAAAAGCGTGCACCAGCGTCAGCGAGGTGGCTTTGTTATCGCTCGGCAACGCGTCCGTCATCGGACTGATAAGCACTTCCAGCAAGCCGGAACCGATGGAATATACCACCGTGGCAAGCACCATACCCATATACGGACTCGGCATGACCGACGGTAAAATTCCGAAGCTGACGAAACCGATGGCAATCACACTGTGCGCGATAAGGAAGCAGGCGCGATACCCGATTTTATCCACGAAATACAGCGACAGAACATCCACCACAATCTGCGTGGTGAAGTTGATAAGCACCAGTCGTCCGAGCATTTCGAACGATACGTCAAACTGCGTTTGCAGCGTGGCGAAAAAGAGCGGAACCACATTGATGGCAAGCGCCTGAATCGCCGCTCCCCAGTAGCAGCTCGCCCATGTTTTGCGGTATGTATCGGCTTTCAATACGCCACCTCCTTCTTGCAAGTCTACAAGCAACCAGTATACCGATTTTTGGCGTTTTGTCAATCCTTTGTAAATCCGACAAATTGTGAAAAAAGATTGCCAAAAAACGCCGTTTATTTAAAGATTACCATTGCAAAAATGTAATCTATATAGTATAATACCTTTCAGGTATGAATTTTTTTAAGGAGGAACAGGCAAATGCAGAAAAAAATCAGCAACCTTCCTTTCAAAGGCACCCCCGAGCAGAAGGAAGCGCTGCAGAAGGTCATCGATGCGAACAAGCACGATTCCAGCCGTTTGATGGGTGTTATGCACGAAGCGCAGAACATCTATGGTTATCTGCCGATTGAAGTACAGCAGATGATCGCCGACGGTATGAGAGTCCCGTTGGAAAAAGTGTACGGTGTCGCTACCTTCTACGCGCAGTTCTCGCTGTCTCCGAAGGGTGAATACAACGTCTCCGTGTGCCTCGGTACGGCTTGCTACGTCAAGGGCGCCGGCGATTTGTTCGACAAGTTCAAGGAGTTGCTCGGAATCGACGCTGAAGAGTGCACCCCCGATGGTCGCTTCTCCCTCACCGCCTGCCGTTGCATCGGCGCTTGCGGTCTGGCTCCGGTTCTCACCGTCAATGATGATGTCTACGGCAAGCTGACCGTGGACGATGTCCCCGGCATCCTTGCCAAGTACGGCAAATAACCTATGCGTGAGCTGTCGCTGAATGTTCTGGACATTGCCCAGAACTCTATCGCCGCCGCTGCTACGCTGGTCACTATCGAGCTGGGAGAAGCCGACGGGATGCTCACCATCCGCATCGGCGACAACGGCCGCGGAATGACCCGCGAACAACTGGAGCAGATTCGCGATCCCTTCTACACCACCCGCAAAACGCGGCGTGTCGGTATGGGGATTCCTCTGTTTCGTATGGCAGCCGAAATGTCCGGCGGGTCGCTTGCAATCGAATCCGAACCCGGTATCGGCACTACCGTTACCGCGCGTTTCGGGTTACAGCATATCGACCGTATGCCGCTGGGCGATATTGTCGGCACGATGGACACGCTCATCCGTCTGAATCCGGACATCGATTTTCTCTACCGTCACACGGTGGATGACAAGTCGTTTGAACTGGACACCCGCTCCCTGCGCGAAGTGCTGGACGGTGTCCCGCTTTCGGAGCCGGACATTATGGACTGGATTGCCGGTAACTTAACGGAAGGCATTCAGTCTCTGGGCAGCAATGCCTGATCAACACGATGATAAAATTAGGAGGTTTTTGTATGAAATCCATTGCGGAACTGCAGGCTCTTCGTGATAAGGCCCGCGAGAAGATGACCGTGCGCGAAGGCTCTCATGACGGCACCCGCGTCGTCGTCGGTATGGCTACCTGCGGCATCGCCGCCGGCGCCCGCCCGGTTCTCAGAGCTTTCACCGAAGAAATCGAAAAGCGCCACCTCGGTCAGGTCGCCGTTGTGCAGACCGGCTGCATCGGTATGTGCCAGTTTGAGCCGATTGTCGAGGTTATCGCTCCCGGTAAGGAAAAAGTGACCTACGGTAAGGTTACCCCCGAAATGGTCGCTAAGATTGTGGCTGATCATCTCGTTAACGGCAACCCGGTGGCCGAGTACACCGTTGCCAATCTGATGAAGTAAGAGGAGGAAAAAGAATGTATCGTTCTCATGTGCTGGTTTGCGGCGGTACCGGTTGTACTTCCTCCAATAGCCAGGCTATCATTGACACTCTGGAAAAAGAAATCGCGGCTAACGACCTGACCGAAGAAGTCAAGGTTGTCCGCACCGGCTGTTTCGGTCTGTGCGCTCTGGGCCCGATCGTGATTGTGTATCCGGAAGGCAGCTTCTACTCCTGCGTGCAGGTGGAAGACATTCCGGAAATCGTTTCCGAGCATCTGCTCAAAGGCCGTATCGTCACTCGTCTGCTGTATGATGAGACCGTCGGCGAAGAAGGCAAGATCAAGGCTCTGAACGAAACCGATTTCTACAAGAAACAGGTTCGCGTGGCGCTGCGTAACTGCGGTGTCATCAACCCCGAATCGCTGGATGAGTACATCGCTAACGATGGTTACCAGGCTCTGGCAAAGTGCTTGACCGAGTACACCCCCGAGCAGGTCATCCAGATCGTCACCGATTCCGGCCTGCGTGGTCGTGGCGGCGGCGGCTTCCCCACCGGCCGTAAATGGGCGCTCACCGCTCCCAACAAGGCTCCGCAGAAGTACGTCGTTTGTAACGCTGACGAAGGCGACCCGGGCGCATTTATGGACCGTTCCGTGCTGGAAGGCGACCCGCACTGCCTGATTGAAGCTATGGCTATCGCCGGCTACGCAATCGGTGCTACGATGGGTTATGTGTACGTCCGTGCCGAGTACCCCATCGCTGTTCGCCGTCTGCAGATCGCTATTGAAGATGCTCGCAAGGAAGGCCTGCTGGGTAAGGATATCTTCGGCAGCGGCTTCGACTTCGATATGGAAATTCGTCTGGGCGCCGGCGCATTCGTGTGCGGTGAAGAAACGGCTCTGATGACCTCTATCGAAGGTAACCGTGGTGAGCCCCGTCCCCGTCCTCCGTATCCGGCGGTCAAGGGTCTGTACGGCTGCCCCACTGTTGAAAACAACGTGGAAACCTTCGCAAACATCCCGCAGATCATCCTGAACGGTGCGGAATGGTTTGCTTCGATGGGTACCGAAAAGTCCAAGGGCACCAAGGTGTTCGCTCTGGGCGGTAAGATTAAGCACACCGGTCTGGTCGAAATTCCGATGGGTACTACCCTGCGTGAGATCGTCGAAGAAATCGGTGGCGGTATCCCGAACGGCAAGACCTTCAAAGCGGCTCAGACCGGCGGCCCGTCCGGCGGCTGTATCCCCGCTTCCCTCATCGACACGCCTGTTGACTACGACAACCTCATCGCCATCGGCTGTATGATGGGTTCCGGCGGTCTGATCGTTATGGACGAAGACACCTGTATGGTGGATATGGCGAAGTTCTTCCTGGAATTCACCGTTGACGAGTCCTGCGGTAAGTGCACGCCCTGCCGTGTCGGTACCAAGCGTCTGCTCGAGAAACTCGAGAAGATTACCGAAGGCAAAGGCACGCTGGAAGATGTGGACGAGCTCGAGCAGCTGTGCTACTACATCAAGGAGAACTCCCTGTGCGGTCTGGGCCAGACGGCTCCCAACCCGGTTCTCTCCACCCTGCGTTTCTTCCGTGACGAGTACATTGCTCACGTTGTCGAAAAGCGCTGCCCCGCCGGCGTATGCAAGTCGCTGATGCACTACGAAATCGTTGCTGATAAGTGCAAGGGCTGTACCGCTTGCGCTCGCAAGTGCCCGGTTGGCGCAATCAGCGGCGCTGTCAAGGAAGTCCACACACTGGATACCGAGAAGTGCATCAAGTGCGGCGTCTGTGTGGAAACCTGTAAGTTCGGCGCTATTGTGAAGAAGTAAGGAAGGAGATGCCAATTATGGATATGGTTAATGTCAAAATCAACGGCATCGCCGTTAGTGTTCCGAAGGGCTCCACCATCCTGGAGGCTGCCCGTGCTGCCGGTGTGGAAATCCCCACGCTGTGCTACCTGAAGGAAATCAACGAGATCGGCGCTTGCCGTATCTGCATGGTCGAAGCCACCGGCGCTCGCGGTCTGGTTACCGCTTGCGTGTACCCGGTTGCTGAGGGCATGGAAGTGCAGACCAACACCGCTCGCGTGCAGAAGGCTCGCAAGACCACGTTGGAGCTGATCCTCTCCACCCACGACAAGAAATGTCTCTCCTGCGTCCGCTCCGGCGATTGCGAGCTGCAGAAGCTCTGCAAGGACTACGGCGTGGAAGACAGCGGCAAGTACGACGGCGATTGCCCGAAGTACGAGCTGGACAAGTCTGTTCCCCACCTGGTGCGCGACAACAACAAGTGCATCCTCTGCCGTCGTTGCGTCGCCGCTTGCCAGCAGCAGTTTGTGTCGGTTATCGGCGCGAACGATCGTGGTATCGATACGCACATTGCTTGCGCGTTCGAGAAGCCGCTGGCTGAAGTTCCCTGCGTTTCCTGCGGCCAGTGCGTTGTGGTTTGCCCCACCGGCGCTCTGACCGACAACGACAGCACCGCCGATGTGTGGGCTGCTCTGGCCGACCCGGACAAGCACGTGGTCGTCACCACCGCTCCCTCTATCCGCGCTACGCTGGGTGAATGCTTCGGTCTGCCGGTCGGCACCAACGTCGAAGGCAAGATGGTCGCTGCTCTGCGCCGTCTGGGCTTCAACAAGGTGTTCGACACCGACTTCGGCGCTGACCTCACCATCGTGGAAGAGGCGAACGAGTTCGTCTCCCGCGTGAAGAACGGCGGCGTTCTGCCGATGATTACCTCCTGCTCGCCCGGTTGGGTTAAGTTTGCAGAGTACTACTATCCGGATCAGCTGGATCACCTGTCCTCCTGCAAATCTCCCCAGCAGATGTCCGGCGCGGTCATCAAGACCTACTACGCGCAGAAGATGGGCATTGATGCGAAGGATATCTACCACGTCTCCGTGATGCCCTGCACCGCGAAGAAGTTCGAAATCGGTCGTGAAGATCAGAACGCCTCCGGCTTCGCCGATGTTGATGCGGTTCTGACCACTCGCGAGCTCGCTCGTATGATTGACCGTGCGGGTCTGAAGTTCGACCTGCTGCCGGACGAAGAGTTCGACGCTCCTCTGGGCGAAGACACCGGCGCCGCTGTCATCTTCGGCGCTACCGGCGGTGTTATGGAAGCGGCTCTGCGTACCGCTAACGACTGGCTGACCGGCAAGGACAACGACGCTGTGGACTTCCATGAAGTTCGTGGTATGGACGGCCTGAAAGAGGCTACCTACACCATCAACGGTATGGAAATCAAGGTCGCTGTTGCCAGCGGTATCGCCAGCGCGAACTATGTGATGAACATGATTCAGAGCGGCACTGCTCCGTGGCACTTCGTCGAGATTATGTGCTGCCCCGGCGGCTGCATCAACGGCGGTGGCCAGCCCATCCAGCCCGCTTCGGTGCGTAACTTCACCGACCTGAAGGCGCTGCGTGCAAAGGCTCTGTACGATCAGGATGCCGGTATGGCTCTGCGCAAGTCGCACGAGTCCCCGGTTATCAAGAAGCTGTACGAAGAGTTCTTCGACGATGGCATCGGTGGTCACAAGGCACATCATTGCC
>JAZODA010000017.1:0-8273 GCA_045596745.1 Acutalibacteraceae bacterium | reverse complement strand
CGAAAGAAAGGTTTTCATAGAGTGTCCTCCTTAAATATCCAATTAAAGCACACCTAGCCCACCTCGTCAAAAGAGCCGACACCTCATCAGTCATCCGCTTTGCGGATGACAGCTTCTCCTCAAGGAGAAGCCAGTTTGTATCGCAGAGTCGCGTCAAGCCTTCTCCTCGAGGAGAAGGTGGCACGGCGTAGCCGTGACGGATGAGGTGGAAAACGCCCACCGCAGGTGCGCAGGTGACGGATGAGGGGTGGTGCTGACCGCAGGTCCACCGCCAGGTGTGCTAGGCGTTTAGTGCTATCGCCATCAGCGCGCCGACCACCGCGCCAACCGCGCCCTTGAGCGCCCATTCCACGGCGGCGTTCCATCGCTTGCCCGACAGCCCCGACAACACCTTGATGTCGGCGTGCATCTCGTCCACACGGCGAGTCAGCGCCTGCACGTTGGTGCTCGTCACCGCCACCGCCTGGGTCAAATCACGCAAATCGCGCAGCTCGCTCTCCAAGTCCGCAATGCGATGCTCGGAGGTGGTCTCGCGCGCATCCAGCTCGGCGATTTTCGCCTCGATTGTCACGCCGCTCACCTCCGCACAATCTCCATCTGCACACCGTCGAGTGCATAGCCGAGCACCCCGGCGTAGCCGTCGCCTGTGGCGTCGCAAAGCCCCTCGCACCAGCCGTGCCAACGGTCGGTTTTGCGCGAGGTAACACGATACCGCATGGTGTACGCGCCGTCGGAAAACACCATCTGCAGCGCATCGAGAGGGCGCGTTTTGCTCTCGGCAACCCCCTCGCCGCTGCGCACCCACGGCAGCCAACCGCCGCCCTTTTCGTGGGCGCGATAGGTCACCGTACCGCTCGCAGGCATAACCTCCAGCGCGGTGATGTCACGACCGAAGATGCCGGCGTAGCCGTTCGAGCCTGTGCCGCAGTCGGTCACCCACGCAAGCCACCGTCCGCCGACACACGCGCGATACCGCACCGACACACGCTCGGTCAGCGGCAGGTCGCCCTCGATATACGGTGTCGGGTCGATGCGCTCGCCCGATTGCCGCACCTCAAAATGCAGGTGCGCGCCGTAGCTGTTGCCGCTGTTGCCCATCGTCCCGATGACGCTGCCGCGCTCCACACGGTCGCCCTTGCAGACCTTCACCGTGTCAAGATGCGCGTACAGCGTCTCATACCCGTCGCCGTGGTCGAGCTTGACATAGTTGCCGTAGCTCGCCGTGCCGCTCGCTCCCTTTTGGTTTTTTCGCCCCGTGACGCAGGAGGTCACCACCCCTGCCGAGTGCGCGAGGACCGGCTCGATGAGATGATCGCGCCCGATATCCACCCCACGATGGGTGGCTTTGTACCCCTGTGTGACACGGGGGTTTCCTTTTTTCAGTAACCGACTCATACAACCTCCCACACCCAGTTCGGGCGCGTCGCACACAGCGCCGCCCATTCGTCTTCGGTGAACGCCGCCTCGACCGCCGTCTTACTGAACGTGACCGTGTACCCTGTTACGGTGGTGTCAAGCACGGCAAACAGGCTTTCGATGCTGGCTCTCGACAGTTTTGTTGACCAGCGCAAATCCATCTCGCGCTTGATTACACCCTCGAACTCAACGTCCACAAGCGATTCGCACTGCTGGAACATCGTTTTGGTGTTTTCGTGGGTTCGGGTGCTGCTGAAAATCACCTTTTCGATGCTGACGAGTTTTCTGGCACAGTAGAAGATATAATTGCAGTTTCCCTGCCCCGACAAGTCCACCACACCGAGGCGCGTGATGCTGCTCTCATAAAACGCCTGATTCAAGGCGCTGTTGGTGGTGGCGTAGGAAAAATCCAGTTTTACGCCTTGTCGTTCAAGCAAAGCGACCATATCGGTGATTTTCGAGAAAGCAAACATATACGGCCCGCGCGCCACATTCAAATCGTATTTCGGCTTAAAGTTGTCATCGTCCCAAATACCACCGAACGCGTAAGAATAGTCCGTTCGACTTCCGCCACCTTGGATATCGTCCCAAAACGTGTGATACGCTTCCGTCTTGCCGTCCTCGATGCCAGCGATGCGCCCAGCCTCCAAGCCTTCGGCCATACCTTGGTCGTAGCCGGCGGCAAAGCCGCTTTGCCGACCGCTGTCGTACCGACGGCGGCACTCTTCGGCGATGCAGGCGGAGAGCGCGGCGAAATCGCCGGCAGGGATGCTCAGCTCCGCGTTGCAGTTGTGCAGCGCGGCGGAAAATGCCGCGTGCAGCTCAGAAAGCTTGCTTTTCAGACTCATACCGTCACCCCCGCCAGCTCTCCGAGGCTGTCCGCAAGACCAATCAGCGCTTCGCAATACGCGGCGACCGCCTCCGCCTGCTCGGCGGCGGCTTCGGCACGCAGCGCGGCATCGGCGTTGTAGGCGGCCTGCTCGGCGGCCGCTTTTGCCGCAGCGGCGTGCTCCTCCGCCGTGGCACAGGTGTGCGACATCGCGGCAAGCAGCGACTCGGAGCGAGTGAGCAGCTGCTGCCAGCAGTAGGGCGCGTGAGCCGCGCCCACCCCCTCGTCGCGGTAGGCGAAGCGCAGGAAAAACGGCGGATAGTACTGTCTGGCGGTCTCCTTGCCGTCCTGTTCGGTGAAGCGAATCAGCCGCACCGCCGCCACCCCCGCCGCGCTCCACGCGGCAGGCAGGTCAAGCGTCAGCGCGCCGTCTTCGAGGGTCAGCGGCTCGGTGATGTCGTAGCCGCCGTCCCCCGTTACCACCTCCAGACGATACAAAACGTCTGTGTCGGGCGTTTCGGGTCGCAAGCACAGTCGGGCGGCGTGCTCGTCGCCTGCTGTGCCGCAATCCAGCGGCCCTGTGGGCGAAATCGTCGTCTCGCCCACCGTCAGTGTGTGAATGTATACCGGTAATGCCACCGTTTATCCTCCCTTCTTCGCCGCCGCGATGGAGTTGCGCAGCGCGTCGATGTCCAGACCCAGCTCAATACTCAAATCCGTGAGCTCGCGCTCGGTCGGATCGTAGGCGGCGAGCTGCTTGATGACGCTGTCCTTGTTGCCGCGCGCATACTCTTGCACCAGCTTACCCGAGAAGGTGCGCCACACCTTCCACGCGGCCTGCTGCGAGCGCGCTTCGTCCACCGACCAGCCCTCCACCAGTGCCTCGGCGTAGACGTCTGCGCTGATGCCCTGCTTCTGGAACAGTGCTTTCAGCGCGGCACGGCGCTGGCTTTCGGCCTCTTTGGCAGCGGCGGTGGCGGCGTTTCTCTCACGCGTTTCCTCGCGGCGACGCTCGGCTTCCGCCTCCTTTCGCTGCGATTCCTGAATGCGGAGACGCTCCGCTTCCGCCTTGCCTGCCGCCGTGATGGCGGCCTCATACAACCGGCTGCTCTCGGTGGCGATGTCCTCCTCGGCGTCGGTGTAAATCTGGCTCGTTTCGGCATCGCGCTTGCGATCGATTTCCTGCTCACGCCGCTCCAGTGCTTCGGTGAGTGCCGCCACCGCTTTGTCCCGCGTGCGGCGCGCACCCTCGCTCGCCCAACGGGCGGCAGTGTCCGCCGCTGTCAGCTGCGCCGCTTCCTGACCTGAGGCGGTGAGTCCCAGGCGCGAGAGCGTCTCCCCCACCTGACGGCGCGTGATCTCGCGTTCCACCGCCGCCGTATCCACCGCACGCAGTGCCTCGGCGCGCTCGGTGGCAATCTTGTCGGCGGTCTTGTCCAGCTCCGCCTGCTTTTCGGCTTCGGCGGCAGCAATCACACTGTCCGCCGCCTCCGTCGCCGTTTGTTTTCGCTTTTTCTCGTATTCGAGGGCGGCAGCCGCCGCCTGTTTTTCGTAGTCCGTCATCCGCGCATTTCCCCCATTCTGCGGAAGGTTACTTCCAGTGCGTCCAGCGTGATGCGCCCCTCTGCGCGCAACCGCACACCGAGACGCCGCAGCCGCACCGCGTCGGTCAGCAGGTAGCGCGGCAGGGTGTCTTCGGGGCGGCTACCCGAAAGTGTCACATCCGCCACCGCGCGCGTTTCGCTGCCGTCAAACAGCGTCACCGCCACGCGTACCCCTGCACCGCCCGACATCCACACCGTCACGCCGCACACCTGCTTGTAGGCGGTGGTGTCGCCCGACTCGTAGCATTTGGTGGCGAGCTCGCACACGATGGGATGCCGCGCACCCGACAGCGTGTCTGCCCCCTGTGCGTCGTCGAACGCCATCACGGCGCAGTCGCCGCCGACCGATGCGAGCAGCAGCGGCTCTCGCACAAGGCGTATCAGCCGTCGCGCTCGGGCGTTCGGCAGTGCCACATCCCAGCAGTACCACGCCGCCATTGTCGTGTCAAACACGTAAACGGTCGAGCCGACGAGCAGGAGATAACACTCGCTGTAAAACGCCGCCGATGCCGCACGCAGCACATCGGGACGGGCGCGCGCGAGTGCCGCTTCGACAGGCTTCGACACACTTCGCACACTGCGGACATCGTACGTGCCGCCGCTGTGGAGGGTGTAGACGTGGCCGTCGGACGAGCACCACACCAGCCGCTCGCCGCAAAGGGCCAGCGTGTCGGGGCAGTCGCAGCCGCGCTCGGAGTGAATCTGGGTGATGGTGAACACCGCCGCGGCGGCCTCGGTATCCGTGACGCGTCCGCTTTGCAAATCCTCGGCGGTGTAGCTGCCGCCTGCGGCGTAGCGCGTCGCGTACACCTCGCGCTCCTTGAAAATCACCAGCATATCGCTCTGCTTGCCAAAGGCGGTCACCGCCGCCGAGGCATCACCGACATACGCGTAGTTGTTTTCGGGAAAGTAGGTCGCATCCCCCAGCGCACTCCAGTGGATGCGGTTGCGGCAGGCGGGATTGCCGCCGACAAACAGCCGCACGCCGCGTGCGCCGTCCCCCTCGCCGCCGAACCACACGCCGAAGCGCATACCGCCGATGCGGCGCGCGCCGTCGGTGGCGGTACGGGTGGCGGACAGCTCGATGTTGCCGGAGCAAATCGCCTCCCCCACAGGGGCGATGCCGCCGCCCAGCGCGTGGTAAAACCAAAAGCAGCCGCGCGCAGGGTCAAAATACAGGGCGAGTCGGTCGACAGGCGGCGCATCCACCGTCACCTCCTCGCGCCAGACGCCGTCGTCACCGCGATAGTGCAGGCGATGCGTCACCGCATCGCCGCTGACATCCGTGTGCCGCACCACGATCGACGCGGCATCCTCCACCGTCACCCCCTCAGGCAGCCAGTAGTACAGCCCCACGCCGTCGGAGGTGTAGCGGCAGATAAAGCGGTCGGTCAGCAGATTAAACGGCTCGGTAAACGCGCCGCTGTCGGCGCGAAGCTGCGATTCGGTCGGGCGCGCCGCCATCAGCACGGTGGGAACATACGGCTCGACAAGACGCAGCGCGGCGCGCGTGTCCACCGCGTACAGTGTGCCGCCGTCGGTGAAAAGCAACGCCTCCTTGCCGTCGTCGGAGGCGATATCCCGTCCTGCCGCCACCGCGAACAGCCGCGTCACACCGCCGATGCTGTGGGAGGTGGTGTACCTCTCGCCCTCGTCGGTCAGCAGCGTGAAGCGATGGCTGTCGCCGCTGCCCGAATGCAGCAGCGTGCCGTGCGGCAGCGGAATCGCCTCCAGCGTGTCCCCGATGCCCGACAGCCGCTCGTGTTCGACAAGCGCGGGGCGCGTCGTCAGCGCCCCCTCGTGCCACCACAGGTTGCTGCCGAAGCTGAGGCTGTCATCCGCAATGCGGTGGGGCGGCGCGGAGAGATCCAGACCGCCGGACAGCGCGGGCAGTGTCAGCCGACGGCGACCTGTCCGCCCCAAGGTTTTGTGTTTCATATCCGTCACCCCTCACACCGCGGCAAGCGGTCACGAATGCGCGCGCCTGCGCCTGCGCCGCTGCGGCGCTGGTCGTACTGCGCGGCAAACAGCGTCTGGTTGTCGGCGTCGCCCTCGGTCTGGGCGATGAGCATCGCGAGTCCGAACGGCACAATGCCCAGCACCACCGCCTCGGGGAGCGGCAGCTCGTCGGCAAGGGAGGAGAGCGGACAAAACGGCGTGTCGTTCGCCATATACCACAAGTCCGCCGCAATTTGATTGAGCAGCGGCAGCGCGCGGCGATACAGTGCCGTACCGCCGGGAACACCGTCGCTGTCGGTGTAGTTCAGCAGGCTGAGTGCCTGTCGGAAAACCACGGCTCCGTTCACGGCGCACCTCCTTCCAACACCTCGCGCAGCAGCGCGGCGCGCTCCTCCTCAGGCAGCGCGTCAAAGGTCGCGCGGTGGGTGTCGGACAGCCCGGCCACCACGCTGTCGGGGTCGAGCGACTCGGCTTTCTGCAGCGTGCGCAGCAGGTCGCCCACATCGGGTACCACGCCGCGCGGCAGGCGTTTGAGGTACTGCGTCGCGTCGATGACACCGCGGTCAAAGAGGTTGTCGAGCGTGCGGATGCTCTCGCTCTCGCTCCACAGGGTTGCCGGGCCGACATCCACGCGTGCGCTGATAATCAGCTCGCGGTAACGCCGTCCCACAAACGGCAAGTACCACACGCTCTCCCCCTCCTCGATTTTGAGACTCCGCTCGCCGTAGTGCGCGACGAAGAATTCCGCCCAGATGCGCGCGACATCCTCGATAAAGCCGTAGAAGCGGTTTTGCACCGACTGCAGCGGCATGGTCGCCGCCTCACGCACCGCAATGATGGCGGAGGTGTTGTCGGGGCGCACGTCGCCGAGCGCGCTGTCGTTGGCGCCGCTTTGGGTCAGGGTGTTGTGAATCAGCGAGGAGATGTTGCCCTCGAACGCCGGCGCGAAGCTCGGCGGCTCGAGATAGCGCAGCGCATTTTGCATATCCGACGCGCTGCCGAAGATTTTGACAATCTGCCCCGGCTCGTTGGACAGCGGCTGCCGCACGACATCGCCGTTGACCATCAGCATCGGCATACCCATCATCATTACCGCCCACACCGACGCGGTGAGCATACGGTTGATGGCAATCTGGTTGGGGATGAGGTACGTGACCTCGCTGTCGCCGTAGATGCAGTTTTTGCGGCGCTCCCACGAGAATTTCGCCAGCGGATACAGCCGCAGCCCCGTGTCCCAGTCGCGGCGCACCGTCACGCCGTGACACACCTGTACCGCGCGGATGTGGGAGCTGCCGTCCGCCTCAAAGCAGCGGTAGAGCTTGGTCAGCAGCAGCGCGCGGCGGCTGCCCTCCTGCTCCATTTTGCCGTAATCGCCCGACTGGCAGGCGGTATCGTTGTCGGCGGTGATGCGCTGAATCTCCGCCACAGGACGATGGTGCGCCGCGGCGATGCGGCGAATCTCCGCCACAGGCATCCGCTTTGCGAGGATGATGTACGGCTGCTTTTGCACGTCGTCGCAGGAGGGGTCACCGAAATAGACGTTTTCGATGTCCAGCACCTCACAGGCGATGTCGCCGCAAATCGGCTGACGGCGACCGAGGTCGGCGTACAGCCCTGTGCGGACAGCGTCGTCCCAGTAGGTGTACAGCACCCCTGTGCCGCTGACGTACGCATCGCGCAGTGCCTGCTCGCGCAGCTCATCCAACCGCACGCGCTCGGCAGTCACGCGGAAATAGTCGGACAACGCCGACATGACCAGGGCGATTTCCTCGCTGCCGGCGACAGGCTCGGCGAACTGCGGCACGTGACCGTGGGCAGACGCCTCGCGCAGGCGGTACACCTCTTCGCGCAGCTCAAGGGTGTTCGGCACGCCCTCGGCAGAGTAGGACACCGCCACAGGCGACGCGCCGATCATCGCCATTTTGTAGTCGGCAATGCGTTTGATGACGTTGTGCCGCACCAAAGGGCGGTCACTGCCACAGCGAGCGCCGTGCCACTGGTCGCCCACCATAAACCGCTCGTTGACGCGGTTTTGTTCATACATACCCCGCGCACCGAGTGAGGCCTTGTACGAAACGCCCTGCTCGTACTCGGCAAACACCTGCCCGGGGTCATACCACTTGTTCATCGAACACCTCCAAAAATTATAAACCACCTGCGGTGGGCGCACCTTGCGCACCTGGCGGTGAGCACACAAGCCTTCCCCTTGAGGGGAAGGTGGCACGGCGTAGCCGTGACGGATGAGGGGTCTTGCCCACCTCGTCAAAAGAGCCGACACCTCATCAGTCTCGCTGTCGCTCGACAGCTTCTCCTCAAGGAAAAGCCTTTAAGCCTTCCCCTTGAGGGGAAGGTGGCACGGCGCAGCCGTGACGGATGAGGGGTCGTTACCACCTCGTACAATCTTCTTGCAGCACCGTAGGGGCGGCCATTGGTCGTCCGCCTGCCTCCCTCATTGAGGGAGGTGG
>JAZODA010000016.1:0-152784 GCA_045596745.1 Acutalibacteraceae bacterium | reverse complement strand
AGGCACGCCGCCAGCGTTCGTCCTGAGCCAGGATCAAACTCTCTAGTAAATTGTATGTGAACCGACCTCTCGGTCGGGTCCCATCATTCCCCAGAGCGTCTTAGCTCTTCTTACGCTTGCGCGTTCTCTGTTTGGCAATCTTCTCGATCGCCCGGATTTCTTCTTCCGTGTAAATTAACGGGTAGTTAATTTCTGCTCTTTGCATTGTTTAATTTTCAAGGTCCCTCGCCGTCCCCTTTTGGCGACAGCTTTGCTATCATACCACCACATATCCCGTTTGTCAACACTTTTTTAGGTGGTTTTTGAAGATTTTTTCAGATTTTTTTGCAAATTAAAACATTGCCGCTCTGCGGGGGCAAACTTACGACCGAATCCTGCAGGTTTCCCTCGCCGAAAACCGACACGTAGCCGCTTTCGGGCAACATCACCTCTACCGCCGTGTCGCGGCAGTTGACCGCGCACAGCAGCGACTCGTCTTCGCCGCGACGTTCAAATAAAACAACGCCGCTCGGTGCATCCATCGGGCGGAACTCACCCTCGCGCAGCGCATCACAACCGCGGCGGACGTTGCCCAACCGCTCGTAGAACGCAATCAACTCCGCGTCCTCATTTCCCCACGGATAACATCCGCGGTTGAACGGGTCGCGGTAGCCCTCCAGCCCAGCTTCGTCTCCATAGTAGATACACGGTACGCCGGGGAGGCAGTACTGCAGCACTGTCGCAGCACGAAGCAGTCGCAACCCACGCTCGCGCTGTTCGGCGGTTAGTCTCTGCCCCGCCTGCCAGCTGCGCCCGCGCCCGTTCGCCGCGTCCCCTGCCAAGAGTGTCAGCGCTCGTTCGGTATCGTGCGTACCCAGCGAATTCATCAGTAGCCGCGTAACCTGCGGCGGATAGTTTTCCACCACCGCCATCACGCGATCGAAAAACTTCACGACATCACCGTCGCGCACAACATCCAGAATCGCCTCGCGGAACGGATAGTTCATCACACTATCCAGCTGCCGTCCCAGCAAGTACCGCCGACGATGACCGTAGCTGTGCTTATTACTGGCATCTTCCCACACTTCGCCCAACACCATCGCATCGGGGTCGGTCGCTTTCACACGCGCCCGCAGCGCTTCCAAAAACCCATCCGGCAGCTCATCCGCCACATCCAATCTCCATGCGGACGCGCCTGCGGTCAGCCAGTTCGCGAGCACTCCGCGCTCGCCGGTGATATACTCCAGGAAATCTTCATTGAGTTCCTCCACCTCCGGCAAGGTCAGGAATCCCCACCAGCCCTCGTAATCGTCCGGCCAGCGGTTGAAATGAAACCATCCGGCATACGGCGAGTCCGGCGACTGGTACGCACCAACGGTGGGATACCGTCCGTTGCGGTTGAAATACAGACTGTCCGCGCCGGTGTGACTGAACACGCCGTCCAGCATCACCCGAATCCCCAACGCCTTTGCCTCTTCGGTAAGACGGCAGAAGTCCTCCTCCGTACCCAACAGCGGATCGATGCGGCTGTAATCCGCCGTGTCGTAGCGATGGTTGGAATGTGATTCGAAAATCGGATTCAGATACAGGCAGGTAACGCCCAGCTTCTTCAGATACGGCAGCTTTTCGCGGACGCCCTCCAAGTCGCCGCCGAAAAAGTCGTTGTTGCGCACCACACCGCCCGCATCGGGACGCCAGTGCGGCTGTTCGCCCCACCGCTCGTGCATCACACGGTCGGCAGGCACACCCTCTTTTGGTTTGCCCGAACACGCGAACCGATCGGGGAACACCTGATACATCACGCCTCCCACCGGCCAGTCGGGAGTCGTGAACTCTTTTTCATAACAGGTCAGCTGCCACCGCGCACCCTCGTTTTGCGAGAGAGCCGCCCCTCCGTTCGGCAGTGCCGTGAGGAATCGCCGACCCTCGGCAGTGTCCACCGCAAAGCCGTACCAATATAATCCCACCGTCGGCGGCGCATAGTGGCACTCCCACCACTCACAATCTTCATCCACACCTGCCCAGAACATACCATCCCACTGCGACATACCGTTATCCTCGCAGCGAATCAGCCACGCAGCAGAACAACGCCATCCCCGCGGAAGACGAAGACGGAACTGCACAGGCGTTCCCTCCGCCACCGCGCCGAACGGCGTGCGATGTCGTATGTCGCGTGAGTTAAAAAAAGACATGCGGATGCTCCTTTATATAATACATATATAATAGTATGCCACACTTTTGCCCCCAAAACAAGATGGCGCATAAAAAAAGCGGGTGCGTTTTCACGCACCCGCCGTTTGTGCATCCATCAGCACCGGAGAACCGTTCTCCCGTATGTTTTATTTTCCCGGTCTCACGCCGTATGGGTCGGTTGTCACCCATTTACAGAAAAACAAAAGTCCCACCGAAGTCATCAACGACGGAATTGACAAGACAATCGACAAAACCGCCTGCGCCACACCGTGGCCTTCTACCAGTACAAGCACCGGCAAAAGCAAGAAAGCCAGAAAATCCAGCAACGGAACAATCGGCCACCACGAATTTATCCTGTCGTGAAGCAGGTTGGAAACACGGAACTGGTCGTTGGGGAAAAGATTGATCACCGCCAGCACCAAAACAAAAAGTGTAGGGATTGAAAAATTCAGCACAACCCATATAAGAACCGCTATCAACAAAAGCGGATGTCCGCTCCGGATGCGTTTTTGGTACGCAATCAAAGAAACTGCCAAAAGGATATTACCCACGATGGTGAATACAGATGACGAATTCAAAATATCTTTGAAAAGCTTGGTGTCACAAAACGCTCCGCCAAAACGCCACACGATATCCAACAGCAACAAAACCGCCACGCTCAGAACCGCGCCAACCAAAAAGCACGCCGAAGCTGTAGCATTTAACTTTACCTTCATCGTAATCATCCTCTCGCCAATGCAGAACACGCGGGTGAACCATTCCCTTGCTTACATTCTCCATTATATCAACAAGTCAGGTGCTTTGCAACATATTTTAATACGCCCGTACGGATAAGCATAAAAACACCCCGGCAGATTACCGCACCTGCCGGGGTGTCATTCAATCAATTTGTCGGCGCAACAGCGTTCCGCTTACTTGCCGATGTCGGTAACCGAGCCGATGAACAGCGGCAGACCGGTGGAGTTGTCCGTAATCATATAAATGAACGGACGATCAAGCGTTACCGGAACAACCTGTGCACTTTTGATTTCACTGTAATGCGTCGCTGCGGCCGCCTTTGTGCCGTTCTCGTTGACTTCGATGCGCGCGCCGGTCATCGCCTTGTCGAGATACATTCCGCCGGTGGAATCCAACCCCGAGAAATTCGCGTGCGCCGTGAACGCCGTCTTGACACCCATCCCGGTCAGCAGTTCTTCCAAATCGAGCGTCTGCTCAATGGAGAATTTCGGCATCGTGACCTTCAACGTCGTCGCCGCGCTGTTAAACGCCGTCTGCAGTTTTTCCGCCGTCAGCTGCTGTGCAAACTGCTCAACGCTCGTTCCCACATTCGGCATCAACGCCACAAAGCTGAATTTGCTGCCCGCGTATTCCTTGGCAAAACCAACCGCATTGTTCATCACGATATACTTCATCTTCTCGCGCTTCGACATCATCGGAACGGTACGCTGCTGTCCCGATGCGGAAACGAACACGCCGTCGGCAACGTCCGAGGTGCTGAACCGGCTGCTCCAGGTAGCCTCAAACAACACGGTGTTGAGCAAAATCATTGCCGCACCGGCTGTGTCGTCGCTGTCCAACAGCTTGTTTACCAGCCCATCCGTCCGCTCGGAAATCCAGTTGTTGATGTTGCCTGCGGTATTCTTGTCAAACGTGTCTTTGAAAACCTGAGCTTCATAGTAATCCGCCGCGGTCTGCAAAAAGCTCTTAGGCACCGAGACGTTTTGCTTCTTATCAATCCAAATGGAATTGGCAACCTCGAAGGTCATCCACTCATTCACCGGCATCCCGGCGACAAAATCGTAAAGGTATTTGTTTAAATCCGCAACCGAAATGCCGCCCATCGCCTGTTCCATTTCGGTCTTGGTCGTTCCGGACGCGCCGTTCGCCACCATCGAAAGCGAGCTGTACACCGACAAAGGCGAAATCACCGTGTTCGCTCCGCCCGACGCTTTCATCGCGCCCTGCAACAGGTCGATGGCAAACTCGGCATACGCCGTCTTGAAGCGGCTCTCGGTAGCATCCTTGCCGCTGACCACTCGCGGTGTCACGCTTTCCGTCAGCTCCACCACACGGCCTGCCGCACCACTGTCACCCTGCACAACCGGTATGGTAGGTTCAACCACCCCGGTGGTCGTAGTCGTGATTGTGGCAAACGGATCATTTGTCGTTATCACGTTCCCGTACTCGTCCGTCGTGACAGTTGTAGTCGTCGCGGTGGTTGTCGGTTCGGTCGTAGTCGTCGCCGCTTCGATAGTGGTGGTTGTTGTCGACGCAGAGGTGCTCACCCCGGCAGTCGTCGCGGTTTTATCCGCAGACGTACCCGCACCCGATGCGCAACCGGCAAGAAGCACCGACAACACCAGGAACAACGCTGTCATTTTTACCCATCGTTTCGACTTCATAGAGAGCCCTCCTTTGTCTTTGTAACAATATTGTAATCCTCTTTCCTAAAAATGTCAACAGCGAAACCGCTCTCATAGAAAAGTTTGTATATTCCGACAAGTTATTTGCACTTTCTTTGTGCAATTTGACGGTATCCCTTTCCTCGTTGTAAAAAGGGTGTTGTATCGTGGCAGGAAGTTTGGTATAATGTGGATGTATCGTGAAAAAGGAGACTGCTCTATGAATGTATTGTGTGTTTGTACCGGAAATATCTGCCGCAGCCCGATGCTGACTTACCTACTGCGGGACGCACTGGCCAAAGAGGGGCTTTCTCTCACGGTTGTCGGTGCCGGAACGGCCACCACCGACGGTGTGCCGCCCTCGCCGCACGCTATCACCGTGATGAACGAGATTGGCATTGACATTTCCGACAACCGCTCCCGCCAGATGACCAACGCGATTGCCGACGAGACCGATATTTTTGTCGCACTGTCGGTAGAGCACGGCGTGGCGCTTGCCTTCCAGTTTGCAGTCGACCCCGAAAACATCCTCGTCCCCGGCGCCGGTATTCCCGATCCGTACGGCAGAGACCTTGCCACCTACCGCGAATGCCGCGATATGCTGATTGAAGCACTGCCGCAGCTGGTGGAGGATATCAAAGGATTGTTATGAGTACAGTATATGTTATTCCGATGTCTGCCGAGCATATTCCGATGCTCGCCGCTTTGGAAGCCTGCTGTTTTGCCGACCCGTGGAGTGAAGCGGCACTGCGCGAAGAGCTTCACAATCCGCCTGCGCGGTTTTTGGTTGCGCTGTGCGACGGCGAAGTGGCCGGTTATCTCGGCTGTCACCATGTTGCCGACGAAGCGTACATTACCAATGTGGCGGTGTTCCCTGCGTTTCGGCGCAAGGGCGTTGGTCGCGCGCTGGTAGAGGCTGCCAAAAAGCAGGCCGACGGTATGTATCGGTTGTCGCTCGAGGTGCGCGCTTCCAACCAGCCTGCCATTGCGTTGTACCGCTCGCTGGGGTTTGTGGAGGACGGTGTACGCCCCCGTTTCTATGCCCATCCCACCGAAGACGCGATTCTATACAGTTATTATCCCACCCGGAGTTGATAGTATGAACATTCTTGCTTTGGAATCCTCTTGTGACGAAACCGCCGCCGCCGTTGTGCGCGGCGGTCGTGAAGTGCTTTCCAACATCATCGCTTCGCAAGCCGACGAACACCGCCTGTACGGTGGGGTGGTGCCGGAAATTGCCAGCCGCCGCCACGCGGAAGCCATCAGCGGCGTCACACGACAGGCATTGGAAGAGGCAAACCTCACGCTTGCCGATATCGATGCCGTTGCCGTTACCTACGCGCCCGGTCTGATTGGCGCACTGCTGGTTGGTGTCAACTTCGCCAAGGGTCTGGCACAGTCGGCAGGCTTGCCGCTCGTACCGGTACATCATCTTCGTTCACACATTGCCGCCAACTATCTGGCGCACCCCGATTTGAAGCCGCCGTTTTTGTGCCTGGTGGTATCCGGCGGTCACACTCACATTGTACGCGTGGAGGATTACACGCGCTTCACGGTTCTCGGACGCACCCGTGACGACGCCGCCGGCGAATGTTTCGACAAAGCCGCTCGTGCGATGGGTATGCCTTACCCCGGTGGTGTTCACCTTGACCGCGCCGCGCAAAGCGGCGATGCCTCCGCGTTCACCTTGCCTCGCCCCCACGTGGACGGCTCTCCCTTTGATTTCAGCTTCTCGGGTCTGAAAACCGCGGTCATCAATATGCTGCACAAGGCGGAGCAAAAGGGCGAGACCCTGCCGATTCACGATTTGTGTGCGTCGTTCCAGGGTACGGTGTGCGACATTCTTTGCTCCCACACGCTGGCCGCCGCCGAACAGACGGGGGACCGTGTGATTGCGCTGGCAGGCGGTGTCTCCGCCAACTCGGGACTTCGCTCCCGTATGGAACGCGAGTGCGCCGCACGCGGACTCAAGTTGTATGTGCCGCCGCTGCCGCTGTGTGGCGATAACGCGGCGATGGTCGGCGCGCAAGGCTACTACGAATTTGTCGCCGGCAACCGCGCCGGAACTGACCTTAATGCCTGCGCCACCCTGCCGATAGAGTAAGTTTCGAAAGCGACCGTTGTACACATCGGTCGTTTTCTTTATCTATTTATGAAATATTATTATTTGGTGCTTGAATTTGCTTAAATTTTAGGTATAATGTTATTAAGGAAAAGTTGGAACTTTTTACTTTACACATTGAAAGGAGTCCCAAACCATGACAAACGCACTGACTACCAATCCTTCGGTTCTTGCCTGGATTAAGGAGAAGGTCGAACTGACTCAGCCCGATCGCATTATGTGGATCGACGGCTCCAACGAGCAGCTCGAAGAGCTCCGCGCGGAAGGCTGCCGCACCGGCGAGCTGAAGAAGCTTAACGAGGAGAAACTGCCCGGCTGCTACCTGCACCTGTCGGCTCTGAACGACGTCGCCCGTGTGGAAGGCCGTACCTTCATCTGCTCTGAGAAAGAGGAAGATGCCGGCCCGACCAACCACTGGATGGCTCCCGCCGAGGCTTATGACCTGCTGTACAACATCGCTCGTGGCGCTTACAAGGGCCGCACGATGTATATCATCCCCTACTCCATGGGCCCTGTCGGCTCTCCCTTTGCCAAGTACGGCATCGAGCTGACCGACTCCATCTACGTCGTCGTCAGCATGGCGATCATGACCCGTATGGGCAAGCAGGTGTACGAGGCTCTGGGCGATTCCAATGACTGGATTCGCGGTCTGCACTGCAAGTGCGATATCGACGAAGAGAAGCGTTATATCTGCCACTTCCCGCAGGACAACACCATCATCTCCGTTAACTCCGGTTACGGCGGAAACGTGCTGCTGGGCAAGAAGTGCTTCGCTCTGCGTATCGCCTCCAACCTCGGCCGTAAGGAAGGCTGGCTCGCCGAGCATATGCTGATCCTCGGTCTGGAAAATCCGGAAGGCAAGACCACCTATGTGGCGGCTGCGTTCCCGTCCGCTTGCGGCAAGACCAACCTGGCCATGCTCATCCCGCCGGAACTGTACCGCGAGAAGGGCTACAAAGTCTGGTGCGTGGGCGATGACATCGCCTGGATGCGCGTCGGCGAGGATGGCCGTCTGTGGGCCTGCAATCCCGAAAACGGTTTCTTCGGCGTTGCTCCCGGTACCAACATGAAGTCCAACCCCAACGCTCTGATTTCCACCCAGAAGAACACCATCTTCACCAACGTTGTCAACAACCTGGATGACAACACCGTGTGGTGGGAGAGCCTGGATAAGAATCCTCCGAAGAACGCCCGCAACTGGAAGGGCGAGATCTGGGATTGCACCGACGGCACAAATGCCAATCATCCGAACTCCCGCTTCACCGCTCCGGCGCAGAACTGCCCCTGCATCTCTTCCGAGTTTGATTCTCCCGCCGGTGTGCCGATTTCCGCCATCATCTTCGGCGGCCGTCGTGCCAAGACCGCTCCCCTGGTGTACCAGTCCCGCGATTGGGATCACGGTGTGTTCGTAGGCTCCATCATGGCGTCCGAAACCACCGCTGCCGCGACCGGCGCTGTTGGCGTTGTTCGCCGCGATCCCATGGCTATGCTGCCCTTCTGCGGCTACCACATGGGCGACTACTGGGCTCACTGGATTGAGATGGGCAAGAAGCTGGGCGACAAGGCTCCGAAGATCTTCAACGTCAACTGGTTCCGCACCGACGACGAAGGCAACTTCCTGTGGCCGGGCTTCGGTGACAACCTGCGCGTGCTCGACTGGATTGTCAGCCGCTGCGAAGGCACCGCTACCGCGAACGAGACTGCTATCGGTTATGTTCCCAACGCCGAGGACATCAACATCGAAGGCCTGAAGGATTTCGACCTCGAAACCCTGAAGTCCATCCTCGAGGTTGACAAGGATCTGTGGCGTGCGGAAATCGCCGGTATTGAAGAGTTCTATGCCAAGTTCGGCGACAGACTGCCTGCCAAGCTGAACGAAGAGCTGGAAACCCTGAAGGCGAACCTGAAATAAGTCCCCAAACACAAAGGGCGGTAACAATCGTTACCGCCCTTTTATTTGTTTTCGATTAGGTCTGCAAGGTTAATCACCTCTCGTCCTGCTTTTTCGGAGAGCTGCTTGAATTTTGCCGCACCACCAAACGGCGTTGTTACATATACTACAACGATATCCGCTTGTTGCAGCATCCAACGGTTTCTTCTGTCAATGGCAAACCGCGGCGGCACGCTACCCATACACTCGGGAAACAACGTGGGTATTGGTTCGTCGGTATCTTTTATGGCGTCCGCTGTCGGCAACCGGGACAAAACGACTTCGCATCGTATGCCCTGCTTTTTGCGTTTGACACTTTCCAACGCTTGTCGAACCACTGCATCAAACGCACCACTGTCCCCAACATAGAAACAAGAGACTCCGCGTTTTTCCACCAACTCCGTTATAAGATTTTCTAACGGCTCTCGAAGATCGACCAACAGCGTTGAGTGCCCGAAAAAGGTTGCTACCACGATACTTCCCTTGCTTTTTGTTGGATTGCTCCTATATAGGTGCATTTATATGATAACACTCACCTATAATGTTGTCAAACAATTTGCTCTTAAATGAGCGCAAGGGTGATGTGAGAATGAACCCCGAAATCGAAAAGCAGGTCGGAGAAAACATCCGCCGGCTCCGCAAACGCGCCAAAATGACGCAGGATATGTTGGCTTCCAAAATGCAGTTGGAGGGGTGCGACATTACGCGAAGCTCCATTGCAAAAATCGAAGTCGGCATGCGCCACGTATACCCCGACGAGCTTATTTTGATACGGAACATCCTGCACGTCTCCTACGAAGATTTGCTGAAAGTATAATGAAAAGCGCCCCTCGAACTTCGAGAGGCGCTTTTGCTTTTTACCTATTACAGCTTTTTGACGTCCGCGTCGGTAATCAGATGGAAACCGGCCGCTTCCAGTGCTGCTTCCGCTTTGGCGTTGTCCTGTACGCGAAGCACCACGTACGCGTGCTTTTCGGTACGGGTCATAAACGCATACAGATACTCAAGATTGATGCCCACGCCGCCCAGCACATCGAGTGCCTTGGACAGCTTGCCGGGCTCATCGCCAATCTTCACACCGACCATATCGGTCATCTTGAAGAGGTAGCCCTCCGCCTCCAGCGTTTTGCAGGCGGCTTCGTTATCGTTGACAATCAGTCGCAGGATACCAAAATCTTCGGTTTCCGCAATCGACAGCGCACGAATGTTAATCGCGTGCTTTGCCAGCGTGTCGGTGATGCCCACCAATGCGCCCGGCTTATTCTCCACAAAAACGGTCAGCTGCTGAATTGCCATAGTGTCCCGTCCTTTCTTAGTCAAACAGCGCCCCGCACATCGAGTACGAGGCGCTGAAGTCATTACTGGTTTTCTTCGATGTACGACACCACGTCGGCGACGGTGCGCATCGTTTCGATCTTTTCGTCGGGGATTTCCACATCGAACTCATCTTCGAGGGACATCAGCATATCCACAACGTCCAGCGAGTCGGCACCCAGGTCTTCCTGAATGTTCGTCTCGGGAGTGATGGTATCTTCCTCCACGTCAAACTGGTTGGCGAGAATCATCTTTACCTTTTCGAGAACCATATACTATCCATCCTTCCAAAAATCTGAGAGGGTGAAAACCCTATACCAAAATAGTATTCATAAATGACTCATTTGTCAATGCCTTTTTGGGTTTTTATTTCGTTTTCTTCCAAAGTCAGTGCAAACAATTCGCGCACGCGATCCAGCTGATCGGAAAGATATAAATACCCAAAGAGCGCCTCCAAACCGGTCGCTTTGTGATAGTCGCTGCCCGAACGCGAGGTATGGGCGTTGCGGCCGCGCTTGTACACCGCTTCTTCGCGCTCGGTCAGGTGCGGATAAATCTTATCCAGCGCCGTCGCCTGCGCTTCCGCGCGTACCTGCTGCACCGCCAGACGGTGCAGATCCTTATTGGGGCGACCGGCAAGGCTTACCAGCCGTTCCCGTACCATCAATTCGTACACGCCGTCTCCGACAAACGCCAGATTCAGCGGACTGATGGTGTGCAGATCCACAGACATGGGGCATAACCGTTCCATATCCTACCTCCGTCAGTTGATGAAGTCGAACTCCAGATCGTAAATGCTTACGGTGTCGCCCTCCTGCACGCCTGCTTCTTCCAGGCGGCGGATAACACCGGTCGATTGCAGTATCCGTTCGAAGTACTGCAGACCATCGGTTTCCTGCAAATCCACGTTCCGAAGCACTTTAAGCAACCATTCGCCCTCCACAAAGAAGACGCCGTCGTGCTGCTCGATGCGAATGTCGCGGTTTTGCATCGATTCAATGTCCATCATCGGCACCGGCTCGGCTTCAAACGCACGAATCGGCGGCAGCTCGGCGAGCTTTGCCGCACAGCGCTGCACCAGTGCATCGGTTCCGTGGGCAATCGCCGCCATCAACGGGAAGTATTCCAGTCCACGACGCTGCATTTCGGCTTCAAACGCCGCCAACTGCTCGTCCGTGGCCAGATCGCACTTGTTTCCGGCAACCAGCATCGGCCGTTTTGCCAGTTCGGGGTCAAACCGCTCCAGCTCGCGGGAGATGGTGTCCAAATCCTCCAGCGGGTCGCGACCTTCACTACCGGCAACGTCCACGACGTGAACCAGCAGACGGCAACGCTCCACGTGGCGCAAGAACTCGTGACCCAGACCAATACCCTCGCTCGCGCCCTCAATAATACCGGGGATATCCGCCATCACGAAAGACGCGCCCTGATCCACACGCACTACGCCAAGCACCGGCGTAATGGTGGTGAAGTGGTAGTTGGCAATTTCAGGTTTCGCTTCGCTGACAACCGATACCAGCGTGGATTTGCCCACGTTCGGGAAACCGACAAGGCCCACATCGGCAAGCAGCTTCAGTTCCAGGCGAACCTCGTACTCCTCACCCGGTGTGCCGGGCTTGGCAAAACGCGGTACTTGGCGGGTTGCCGTGGCAAAATGCAGGTTGCCCCAGCCGCCGCGACCGCCTTTAGCGGCAATAAACGGCTCGTCGCCCGACATATCCGCCATCAGACGGCCCGTCTGGTTATCGTAAATCAGCGTGCCGCGCGGCACAGGAATAATCAAATCCTCGCCCGAACGACCCGAACAGCGATTGGTACGCCCCTGTTCGCCCGGTGCCGCCACAAATTTGCGCTTGTAACGGAAATCCGACAGTGTGTTGCTGCCGTCCTGCGCCACAAACACAATGTTGCCGCCGCGACCGCCGTCACCGCCATCGGGACCGCCGGCAGCGACAAACTTTTCGCGGTGGAACGCCACGGCACCGTTGCCGCCGTTTCCCGCCTTTATGCGAATTATCGCCTTATCAATAAACATAGATTTCTGTCCTTTACGTTGTACTGCCCATATTATACACGATTGACAGCACAAAATGGTAGTGTTTTTTCACATTTTTCGAAAAAACGGTGCAAAAAAAGCCTTGTCGGGACCGACAAGGCTTTGCTTTGTTGCAGTTATTGAATTACTGCTCGGTCACATAGACGCTGACGCGCTTGCGATCCTTGCCCATGCGCTCGAAGCGGACCGTGCCGCTGGCCTTCGCATACAGCGTATCGTCGGAACCGATGCCGACGTTCTGGCCGGGATGAATGTGGGTACCGCGCTGGCGAACCAGAATGTTGCCGGCGAGCACGAACTGGCCGTCTGCACGCTTAGCGCCGAGACGCTTGGACTCGGAATCACGGCCGTTCTTGGTAGAACCCATACCCTTTTTATGAGCGAAGAGCTGGATGTTTATTTTCAGCATGTTGTTACACCTCCGTTTGTTGTAGCTGGATATACTGCGGATACTGGGCACTAAGCCCTTCCAGATGCAACCGCAAACCCTGCAGGGGGATCTGCGCCGCCGTTTCTTCCGAAACGATGCGAACAGATAACCGACCCTCGCTTTCCTTTACCGTTGCCTGACAGCCGCACACTTCGGTGAGCGTGTTCGCTGTGAGATAGGCGGCAGAGGAAACTGCGGCGCACACGATGTCGCGTCCCTGCTCCGCTTGGCCGGCGTGACCTTGAATGTCAAAGCCGCACAGCTTGTTGTTGCGGGTCAGGATTGTTGCGCGAATCATTCCTCAGCGGCTGCTTCCGCCTTGGGAGCGCGGGGAGCTTTGGCGTGGATGCCGTCGATCTGCACCTTGGTGTAGGGCTGACGATGGCCCATAGCGCGCTTGCTGCCCTTCTTGGGACGATAGGTGAACACGGTGATCTTTTTGCCTTTGCCGTTTTTCAGCACCTGTGCATCGACATAAGCGCCCTTCAGATACGGAGCACCGAGCTTCAGCTCTTTGTCGTTGTGCAGAGCAACGACCTTGTCAAACACGACGCTGGTTTCTTCAGCGGCATCCAGCTTTTCAATGAACAGAACATCGCCGTTCTGAACCTTGTACTGCTTACCGCCGGTTTCAATAATGGCGTACATACAAGTACCTGCCTTTTCTTAAGACTCGCTGCGCACGGGCGGATTAACTCACTTACGGCGTTTTATCGCGTGACAAAACACCGCCCGGAACAAGCGGCAACGGCTATTGTAGCATACTTTTTCCGCTCTGTCAACACCTTTTATTCAAAGAGTTTTTGCGCCGTACTTTTATCAGAATATCAGCGCATACAGCGGACACAGCGCAATCGGCATCAGGATGGCGGGCACAAAATTTGCCACCTTGATATCCGCAATCTTCAACAAATTCAGCGCCAGACCGATAATCAGCAGCGAACCGACGCAATTCATCTCCGCAATCACCGCATCGCTGAGATACGGCGCTACCACCTGTGCCAGCAACGCAATACCGCCCTGATACACAAACACCGTCACAGTGGACAGCAGCACACCTGCACCGAGCGTCGCGCCGAAAATGATGGAGGAAATGAAATCGAGAAGCGATTTCAGATATAACATTTCGTGATTGCCGCGAAGTCCGCTCTGCAACGACCCGACAATGGTCATCGTGCCGACACAAAACAGCAAGCTGGCGCTGACAAACGCTTTTGCCACCTGTCCGTCACCGTTTTTTCGGCTGAAACGCGCTTCCACACGTTTGCCGAGGCGGTGCAGCTTGTCATCCAGGTCCAGCAACTGACCGAGCAACGCGCCCAACACCACCGACAACACCACAACCAACGTCTGGTTGCCGTCCAGGCATCCGCGGATACCGATATACAGCGTGCAAAACCCAACGCCCGTCATCATCGCGTTCGCCAACTTCTCCGGCAACCCTTTCTTCAGTAAAAGACCCACTGTGCCGCCGACAACGACCGCGATTACATTAACGATAGTTCCCCACAGTGCCGTCATACTCCGCACACCCTCTTTTCAAAATTTGTGTTTCCTTTATTTATAAAGTGTGGTACAATATTTCCAAACCAACCGAACGGAGGTATTCCCGATGGGCAACACCCATTCCGGTCGCCGCGTCCACCTTTTGGACGAAATTCGCGGCCTATGTGTTGTACTTATGGTATTTTACCACGCGTTTTATACTATAGGTTATCTATTTGACGTGTCTTTTGGCGTAACACTGTTCAAATTCTTTGAACCGGTCGAGCCGTTCTTCGCCGGACTGTTTATTTTCATCTGCGGCATCTGCTGTAATTTTTCTCACAGCAATTTAAAGCGCGGCCTGCTGCTCGGCGGTGTCGCCGTACTGATGTCGGCTCTGCTGTGGTGCGGTGTGGAATGGACCATGCTGGATGACGGCTCGATGATCTGGTTCGGCATCCTGCATCTGCTTTCGGTCTGCATCCTGCTCTATACCCTGCTGCGACCGACGCTGAACTTCATCCCCACTTGGTTGGGTCTGATACTGTGCGCGGTACTGTTCGTTCTGTTTATGAACGTCTCGCCGTACGATGGCTCGTTCTTCGGCATCCCCGGTGTTTTCGAGATCGCCACGCCTCCTGTGGAGCGCAACGTGCTTTCGTACATTCTCGGTCTGTGCTATGTCGGTTTTGCGGGTGACTATTTTCCGCTGCTGCCGTGGGTGTTCTGCTTCCTCGCCGGCACCTATTTCGGTCGCTGGCGTCGCAAGTATCCTGCTTGGATGTCGCGTAGCCGTTTTCCGTTGTTCTCCGCCATCGGCAAAGTATCCCTTTGGGTGTACATCGCCCACCAGCCGGTAATCTACGGCATTTGCTTCGCTTTTGATTTTATCGCCACTCGCCTGTTCTGATACGATTGGCAAAGCGGACGCTTCACTCGAAGCGTCCGCTTTTTTGTTTACAATCGATGTCGGATACCGGTCTTTTCAATCGCCAACGCCACCAACAGTCCGCCACCCGTACAGGCGACCAGCTGTCCCACGCCGACAAGTGCCATATGCGCTGCCAGCGACATACCGCCGTATACCAGATACAGCTCTGCGCCGACTACCACCGCATTGACCAGAACCGGCGGAACCGTTGCCGCCAGCGGCAGTTTGCAAACGCGCACCTGCCGCAGCAGGTAAGAAAGCACCGCGGCGATGCCGGTTGCCGCCGTACCCAGCAGCAAATCCATCGCACCTGCAGGGTTCAGTCCCATTGTCAAACCGAGCAGATTCGACAAAAAACATCCTACCGTCAACCCCGGAATCGCCGCCGGGAAATACACCGGCAGAATTGTCAGCGCTTCCGACAACCGACATTGCACCGGACCGAAGCAGATGGGCTGCAACAGCATCGTCAAAGCGACGTACAGAGCGGCAAACAAGCCGCTCTGCGTCAAAAACCGTACCGATCTTCTGTTTTTCACAAGGGAACGCCTCCATAGTTTTGATTTCCGCAGTACTGCTGCGGGGTCAGGATGGTTTCGAACTGACCTGTTTCACGTGAAACTCAGGGTTTGAGAACCTCGATGCCGCCCAGATACGGACGCAGCACTTCGGGAACCGTCACCGAGCCGTCTTCATTCTGATACTGCTCAACCAGTGCCGGGATAACACGGCTGGTAGCCAGACCGGACGCGTTGAGCGTGTGTGCCAGCTGCAGCTTGCCGTTTTCGTCGCGATACTTCACGTTGCCGCGGCGAGCCTGATAGTCACGGCCGTTGGAAGCCGAGCTGACTTCCTTATAAATGCCCATGCTGGGAATCCACACTTCGATATCCGAGGTGCGAGCCATCGAGAAGGAGCAGTCGCCCGCAGCGAGCTTACAGAGGCGATAGTGCAGGCCCAGCTTCTGAACCAGGCGCTCCGCCTTGCCGACCAGCTCCTCAAACGCGGCATCGGAGCCTTCGGCGGTGGTGTACTGCACCATTTCCACCTTGTTGAACTGGTGACCGCGAATCATACCGCGCTCTTCCGAGCGATAGCTGCCCGCTTCACGGCGGTAGCAGGGGGTGTACGCAATGTACTTGCGCGGCAGCTCCTCGCGCGGGATAATCTCGTCACGATGCAGGTTAACCAGCGCCGTTTCGGCGGTGGGCAGCATAAACTTGCGATCCGAGCTGGTGGGATTCTGAATCCAGTACACTTCGTCCTCGAACTTCGGGAACTGACCGGCAACATAACCGCACTCGTAGCCCAGCATATGCGGCGGCAGAATGAACTCATAACCGTCACGCAGGTGCTCATCGATGAAGAAGTTGAGAATCGCCCACTCCAGACGAGAACCCATACCGCGATAAATCCAGCAACCGTTGCCGGCAATCTTGGCGCCGCGCTCGTAGTCGATCAGGCCAAGGCCCTCGCACAGCTCCACATGGTTGCGGATGGGGAAATCGAACTTCGGCTGCTCGCCAAAGTAGTGAACAGGCTCATTGTTTTCCTTTCCGCCCTCTTTCAGGTCGGGATCCGGCAGGTTGGGGATGGAGAGGAGCAGCGACTTCTGCTTTTCTTCCAGCTCAGCGATTGCCGTATCAGCCTCTTTAACCTTTGCGGAAATCTCTTTCATCTCCGCCATAATGGCCGAAACATCGCCGCCCGCCTTTTTAATCTGCGGAATCTGCTTGGAAGCCGCGTTCTGCTGTGCCTTCAGCGCGTCGGTCTCGCCCGACAGGCGACGGCGCTCGGCATCAATCTCCAGAATCTCGTCGATAACGCTGTCCAAATTCATCTCGCGCTTGCGGACAGCCGCTTTTACGAATTCCGGTTCGCTACGTACCAATTTAATGTCTACCATTATACTCTCCCTCTCTTATTGCTGCGGCGCCAGCTGATTGCACAGCGCCGTCAGATCGTCTTTAGAATAAAACTCCAACTGCAACACGCCGTTTTCGCCCCGATCCACCACACGAACCTTGCGTCCGAGCTGTTCGGTCAGAACGATTTCGACCTCGTCAAACAAACTATCGCGGCGGCGAACCGATTTCTCCGCCCGCTTGGTACTTCGTGACGATTTTGCCAGTTTTTCCAGCGCTCGCACCGAAAGATCCTGCTTGAGCACCGCCGCAGCAGCTTCTTTTTGCGCTTCTGCGGTTTCAAACGACAGCAGCGTGCGTGCGTGACCCGCCGACAACCGTCCATCGCGCACCATTTCGGCGAGCTCATCCGGCAAATTCAGCAGACGCAACGCATTGGCAACCGCGGGACGCGATTTGTTCACCGCGCGTGCCGCCTCTTCCTGCGTCATTCCGTACTGTTCCATCAGTGTGCGATAGCCCAGCGCTTCTTCCATCGGATTCAGGTCCTGGCGTTGCAGATTTTCAATCAGCGCCAGCTCCGAAGCCTCCCGGTCTGTCATTTCGCGAATAACCACCGGCACTTCGGTCAATCCTGCCATACGGGAAGCGCGCCAACGGCGTTCACCGGCTACCAGCTGATAGCCACCGCCGGGAAGCGGTCGCACCAGAAGCGGTTGCAGCACACCGTGCTGTGCGATGGACGCCGACAAATCCGCCAGTGCCGCCTCGTCAAACTGCTTTCGGGGCTGATCGCGGTTCGGCTCGATTTCGGAAATGCGCAGCGAAACCGCTTTTCCCTGTTCTTCTACCGCGTTCTCGGCAAACAAAGCATCCAAGCCTCTGCCAAGACCGCCAACTTTCGAAGCCATACTCTCTCCCCCTTATCGTCCGGTAATCAATTCCTCGGCAAGCCGATCGTACGCCAGCGCGCCTTTGGAATGCTTATCGTAGTAGTTGATGGGTTTTCCGAAGCTCGGCGCCTCCGACAACCGCACACTGCGCGGAATCGGCGTAGCAAACACCTTGCGCGGGAAAAACCGCTTTACTTCGGCAACCACCTGCTGTGTCAGGTTCAGACGACCGTCAAACATCGTCAGCAACACGCCCTCCAGCTCCAGTTGCGGATTATACAGGCGTTTTACCTGACGCACCGTCGCCATCAGCTGCGAGAGACCCTCCAGCGCGTAGTACTCGCACTGAATCGGCACAAGCAACGTGTCGGCGGCGCACAAGGCGTTCAATGTCAGCAGACCAAGCGACGGCGGACAATCGATAAACACATAGTCATATCGTTCGCGCAGCGTCGCAAGCACCGCTTTCAGTCGGCTTTCACGGCGGCTGAGCTCCACCATCTCGATTTCGGCACCGGCAAGCTGAATGCTGGACGGCAACACATCGACGTTACGGTAGGGCGTGGTTCTTACCGCCGCCTCCACAGCGCCTTTGCCAATCAGCAGCTCATACACCGACACGGGTGTTTGCCGTTTGTCGATACCCACACCGCTCGTGGCGTTACCCTGCGGGTCGAGGTCGACCAGCAGACACCGTTTTCCGGCGGCGCCCACCGCCGAAGTCAGATTTACTGTCGTCGTGGTTTTGCCCACGCCGCCTTTTTGGTTTACAACGGCAATAATCTTGCCCATACTGTCACCTCTTATCGTTTCTTAATCATAGCACACTTTTTTCGGCATGAAAAGGGGAAATTTGAAAAACAAAAGCACTTTTTTCGAAAATGTTTCACATGAAACATTTTCCTGCACAAAATTCGTATGGTTTCCGCACAAAAAAGTCGGTCTCGCGCCTTTACTTCGACGGCGGAGTATGGTATGCTATAAGTACTATATATAATGTAATATAATATAAAGGGCGGATACATTATGAACGAAGCCGCATTTATCGAATTACAACAGGCCTGCAAGACCTGCCGCGCCTGCGGATTGTGTGAAACACGGCACAATGTCGTGTTCGGCATCGGCAATCCGAAAGCCGAAGTGCTGTTTATCGGCGAAGGCCCCGGCGAAAACGAAGATCTGCAGGGTGAGCCGTTTGTCGGCCGCGGCGGCAAGCTGCTGGATACGATGCTGGCGGCGGTGGGCCTCTCCCGCAAGCACAACATCTACATCGCCAATATGGTGAAATGTCGTCCGCCGCAGAATCGCGACCCGTTGCCGGAGGAGCAGGATGCCTGCGCTCACTGGCTGGCCGATCAGATTGCGTACATTCGCCCGAAAATCGTCGTTTGCCTCGGACGCGTTGCGGCGTTCCGCATGATTTCTCCGGAATTCAAAGTTACCAAGCAACACGGCGAGTTTTTCGAAAAGGACGGCGTGTTGTATATGGGTATGTTCCATCCCGCTGCCATTCTTCGCAACCCCAACCAGAAACCTGCCGCTTTGGCGGATTTCTTCACGCTTCGGGATAAAATCCTTGAAATTTGCACCAACACCGAGTTGGTTTTTGAATAATTTTGTTGTAAGGAGTCGTCTTTTATGACGCACGCACGCTGTCTTCGGCGCATCGCTTGCGCGGTACTTACGGTGGTTCTGCTGTGTACCGTCACGTTTTCGGTGGCCGCCGCAAAACCGCTATATGAATTCCCTGAAACCGAGGAGGAAACCATCGTTTCTCCCTCGGCGATGATGCTGTATATGGGCATCCGTCCCGAGCAGGACGTCGTGCTGTATGAAAAAGAGGCGGATGTTCGATATCAGCCCGGCGCGTTGATGCGCGTTGCGATGCTCGGCTACGCTATGAAGCTGATTACCGAGCAGAACATCGATGTCGACACGCAAACCGCCGAGTACACCTTGTATCTGTTCAACCACTACGTGGCAGGCACCGGGCTGCATGTGGCACTGATGAACTACGGCGAGGTATGGACACTGCGCGATTTGCTGTCGGTCTGTGCCATCCAGACCGCCGCCGACAGCGCGGTTACGCTGGCCACGGCGTTGTCGGGTTCGCCCGAAGCGTTTGTGGATGGTCTCAACGCCTTTTCCAAGGAGCTTGGCTGTACTAACTCACATTTTACCAACGTGATGGGTCTTAACGACGACGGTCAGTATATGTCCGCCCGTGATGTTGTTACCTTTACCCGCTACGCGATGCAATATCCCGAAGTCGCCGCAATGCTGGAAATGACCGAATATTCGGTAACGCCGGTAAAACACGGCTCTCGCCGCAGCTGGCCCAGCAGTAACGATATGGTGCGCTACACCTCGCCCGCCTTTTACACCTATGCCGACGGCGGACGCACCGGTGGTACGCTCACCGAAATGAGTCTGGTGGAATACGGCAGCAAAGACGGTTACGACTATATGGCGGTCGTGATGGGTGCGCCCAAGAAAAACGAAAAGGGCGAGTTGACCTACGCCGCGTACGCTGACGCCAGATTGCTGATTCGCTGGGGCCTGCTGGATTTCACGTATGTCACGTTGCTTCGTAAAAACGAACCGGTCGGTCGAGTGTCGGTCACCGATTGCGCCGACCGTGACCACGTTTCGCTTGTCCCCGCCGATGAACTCAACACGGTGGTCAAAGCAGGAACCGATCTTAAAAAAGTGACCCGCGAAATCGTGTATACCTCGTCCGATTACACCGCCCCGATTGAAAAAGGCCAGACACTCGGCACGATGAACCTTTATCTCGACGGCAAGCTGCTCGGTTCGGTTCCGTTGGTTGCCGCCGAAGCCGCCCCGTACAGCGGTCTGAAGGCATTTTGGAATGCCGTGTTCGGTTTCCTTACCTCCGGCTGGATGCTGCTCATCCTCTTCATCGTCCTCCTGCTTGTCGGCGGATACGTTTTCTTGGTCATCCGATACAACCGCCGTCGCCGCAATCGTAAAAACTAACAAAATCCGCAGTCTTCGGCTGCGGATTTTCTTTTGCTTTTTTTCGCAGAACACTTGAAAATTCAAGGCAAAAAGAGTAAAATAAGATATGTATGGGGTTTCTTTCCGATGGAGCGAGACGCCCAAAAGTATGAAAGGGGAATTCGCATGAATCTCTTGAACAAAAAAACTGTCGAAGATCTGAACGTCAAAGGCAAGCGCGTGCTTGTCCGTTGCGACTTCAACGTGCCGCTGAAGAACGGCGTGATCACGGATGAAAACCGCATTGTCGCCGCTCTGCCCACCATCCAGTATCTGCTGGATCAGGGCGCGAAGGTTGTTCTCTGCTCTCACCTCGGCAAGCCGAAGGGCGAGCCCAAGCCGGAACTGTCTCTGGCTCCCGTGGCTGTGCGCCTGGAGGAGAAGCTGGGTCGTCCCGTCGTGTTTGCTGCCGATGATGAAGTTGTCGGCGAAAACGCGAAGAAAGCTGTTGCCGCTATGAAGGATGGCGATGTGGTTCTGTTGCAGAACACCCGCTATCGCGCTGAAGAAACCAAGAACGGTGAAGCGCTGTCCAAGGAACTGGCTTCGCTGGCCGATTTGTTTGTCAACGATGCGTTCGGTGCTGCTCACCGCGCTCACTGCTCCACCGTCGGTGTGGCTTCCTATGTGGAAGAATCCGCTAACGGCTACCTGATGGCGAAAGAAATCGAGTTCCTCGGCAACGCTGTTGAGAACCCGGTTCGTCCGTTTGTCACCATCCTCGGCGGTGCTAAGGTTGCTGACAAGCTGAACGTTATCGAAAACCTGCTGACCAAGGCCGACACGCTGATTATCGGCGGCGGTATGGCTTACACCTTCCTGGCTGCTAAGGGCTACAGTGTCGGCACCTCTCTGCTGGATAGCGAGAAGATCGACTACTGCCGCGAAATGCTCGCTCGCGCCGAAGCGAAGGGCGTGAAGCTGCTGCTCCCCATCGACTGCAAGATTGCCGCTGAGTTCCCGAACCCCATCGACGGCCCGATCGACGTCGAAGTGGTTGCTGCGAACGAAATCCCGGCTGACCGTATGGGTCTGGATATCGGTCCGAAGACCGCTGAGCTGTTCGCTTCCGAAGTGAAGTCCGCTAAGACGGTTGTCTGGAACGGCCCGATGGGCGTGTTCGAGAACCCGACTCTCGCGGAAGGTACCATCGCGGTTGCCAAGGCGCTGGCCGAGACCGACGCTACCACCATCATCGGCGGCGGCGACTCTGCTGCGGCTGTCAACACGCTGGGCTACGGCGACAAAATGAGCCACATTTCCACCGGCGGCGGTGCTTCGCTGGAATTCCTGGAGGGCAAAGAGCTTCCGGGTATCGTGGCAATGAGCGATAAATAAGGAGAGAAAAAACATGGGTAAGTATGTTATTGCAGGCAACTGGAAAATGAACAAGACCCCCGCCGAGGCGACCGAGCTGATCGAAGCGATTAAACCGTTGGTTGCCGACGCTACCTGCGACGTCGTTGTGGGCGTTCCCTTTGTGGATCTGTCGGCAGCGCTGGAAGCGGTAAAGGGCAGCAAAATCGGCGTGGCGGCTCAGAACTGCCACTGGGAGAAGTCCGGCGCTTTCACCGGCGAAATCTCCGCGGAGATGCTCAAGGCAATGGGCGTTGGTTACGTCATCATCGGTCACAGCGAGCGCCGTCAGTACTTCGGCGAGACCGACGTGACCGTGCAGAAGCGCGTGCGCGCGGCACTGGATGCCGGCCTGACCGTTATCCTGTGCGTTGGCGAGTATCTGGAGCAGCGTGAACAGGGCGTGACCGGCGAGGTCGTTGCTCTGCAGACCAAGATTGCTCTGGGCGGCGTTTCCGAAGAGGAACTCGCTCGCATCATCATTGCGTATGAGCCCGTGTGGGCCATCGGCACCGGCCGTACCGCCACCGCCGAGCAGGCCAACGAGGTTTGCGCTCTCATCCGTGACGTGGTTGCCGGCCTGTACAACAAAGAGGCTGCTGCGGCTGTCACCATTCAGTACGGCGGTTCGATGAACGCTGCCAACGCGGCGGAACTGCTGGCTCAGTCCGATGTGGACGGCGGTCTGATCGGCGGCGCTTCGCTGAAGCCCGCAGACTTCGCCACCATCGTTGCGGCTGCGAAATAAGAAAACAATTCCCAAAACGAGCGCAGGGCCTTCGGGTCTTGCGCCCGTTTCGTGTGAAAGGAAGGTATCTCGATGAAAAAACCGTTGGTTCTTATCATCATGGACGGCTTCGGTCTGGATCCGAACACCGAAGGTAACGCGATTCACGCCGCCGCCACCCCCAACCTGTCCCGTTTGTTTGCGGAAAACCCCTTCACCGCTATCGGTGCTTCGGGTATGGATGTCGGTCTGCCGGACGGTCAGATGGGCAACAGCGAAGTGGGTCACACCAACATCGGTGCCGGTCGCGTGGTGTACCAGGAGCTCACCCGCATCACCAAGTCGATTAAAGACGGTGATTTCCAGAAAAACGAGGCACTCTGCGCCGCGATGGACAACGCCCGCGAGCATGCACTGCACCTGATTGGTCTGCTGTCCGACGGCGGCGTGCACAGCCATCTCAACCACCTGTTCGGTTTGTTGGATATGGCGAAGGCCAGCGGCGTTTCCAAGGTGTTTGTCCACTGCCTGATGGACGGCCGCGATGTTCCGCCCTCCTCCGGTAAGGATTTTGTTGCCGCGCTGCAGGATAAGCTCAGCGAGCTTGGCGTCGGCAGCATCGCCACGGTGATGGGTCGTTACTATGCGATGGACCGTGACAACCGTTGGGATCGCGTCGAAAAGGCGTATGCCGCTATGGTTTACGGCGAGGGCGAGAAAAACACCGATGCCGTGGCCGCGATGGCCGCTTCCTATGACGCCGGTGTGACGGATGAGTTCGTTGTTCCCACCGTCTGCGACGAAAACGGCAAAATTGCCGCCGGCGACAGCGTGGTGTTCTTCAACTTCCGCCCCGACCGTGCGCGTGAAATCACCCGTACCTTTGTGGATCCGGAATTCAGCGGTTTTGAGCGCAAAAACGGCTTCTTCCCGCTGACCTACGTGTGTATGACCCAGTACGATGCGACGATGCCCAACGTGCAGGTCGCCTTCAAGCCGC
Source organism: Acutalibacteraceae bacterium (assembly GCA_045596745.1). Taxonomy (GTDB): domain Bacteria; phylum Bacillota; class Clostridia; order Oscillospirales; family Acutalibacteraceae; genus RGIG3009. The sequence goes on along the minus strand of JAZODA010000016.1, from coordinate 129,080 downwards.
AGTCGCTCGGCAACACGCTGGGTGAGTACCTCGGCAAAAAGGATATGACCCAGCTGCGCATCGCCGAAACCGAGAAGTACGCTCACGTAACGTTCTTCTTCAACGGCGGCGTGGAATGCGAGTTCCCGGGCGAGGATCGCGTGCTGATTAACTCCCCGAAGGTCGCGACCTACGACCTGCAGCCCGAAATGAGCGCATATCCCGTGTGTGATGCGGTTGTGGAGCGCATTCGCTCCGGCAAATACGACGTCATCATCCTGAACTACGCCAACTGCGATATGGTCGGTCACACCGGCGTGTTCGATGCTGCCAAGGCGGCTGTCGAAGCGGTGGACACCTGTGTCGGCAAAACGGTGGACGCGGTGATGGAAATGGGCGGCGTTGCGCTGATTACCGCCGACCACGGCAACGCAGACCGTATGGCCGAAGACGACGGTTCGCCCTTTACGGCGCACACCACCAACCCGGTACCGTTCTGCGTCATCGGTCACGACTGTGCACTGCGTGAGGGCGGTCGCCTGTGCGACATTGCTCCCACCATGCTGGAAATCCTCGGTCTGGAACAGCCTGCCGATATGGATGGTCAGAGCCTGATTGCAAAATAAAACACAACGCCGCAGAGAAACCTCTCTGCGGCGTTTCTTTTTGTATTAAAAACCACCCGACAAACCATATCGGGTGGTTTTCTTATTTTCCGACACAAAACCGAGCGAAGATGCCGTCCACAACCGCTTCGGTCGCGCGTTCACCGGTCAGCTCCAGAATTGCGGCAAGCGCACCGTCGACACTGACACCCACTGCATCCTGCGACAGACCGGCACCAATCGCCGCAATCGCTTCCTGCAACGCATCGTAGGCGCGGCGGACACAATCGCGCTGGCGTTCGGTCGCGAGCAGCGGCTCGGCTTCGTCCAACCGATTCACACCGGTCACTTCCAGAATCGCCGCTTCCAACGCCTCGCGACCCACACCGGAGGCCGCTTCCATGCATACTATATGTTTAAACTTGTTATTAATAAACTCTCTGTTTATTTTTTGGGGCAAATCTTGCTTGTTCAGCACCACCACGGTGGCCTCGACAGGCAACGCCTCCAACAAGTGCAGGTCATCTGCCGACAACTCCCGAGAGCTGTCAAACACCGCCAGTACCAACGCGGCGCGTTCCAGACGCTTGCGCGAACGTTCCACACCAATGGCTTCCACCGTGTCCTCGGTCTGCCGAATACCCGCTGTATCCGAAAGGCGCAAACACACTTCGCCGACACGCACGGTCTCCTCCACGATATCGCGGGTTGTACCTGCCACATCGGTTACAATACTGCGGTCGCTACCAACCAGGCAGTTCATCAGCGTGGACTTGCCGACGTTTGGACTTCCCACAATAGCGGTATCCACACCGCTGTGCAGCACCTGCCCCGCATCGTATGTTGCGAGCAACCGCTCCAGCACGGCAAGCGACTCGGAGAGTCCTGCTTCCAGCGCCTGCGGCTCGAGTTCGGGAATGTCATCGTCGGGATAATCCACAAACGCAGAAATCTGCGCCTGTAGCGCCACCAACTGCTCCCTGACAGGCAACAGTTTGCGGAACACGGCACCCTCGCGCGTGGCAAGGGCGGTTTTTGCCGCCAAACGTCCCTGCGCACCGATTAAATCCATCACCGCTTCGGCACGAGTCAGATCCACTTTGCCGTTCAAAAAGGCGCGGCGGGTAAATTCACCGGCACCGGCTGGCGCAGCACCTGCTTCAAACAGGGCGCGCAACGTCCGCTGCAGCAAATACACACCGCCGTGGCAGGAAAATTCCACCACATCTTCGCCGGTATAGCTGTGCGGCGCACGGAAAACCAGCGCTACACACTCGTCAATCACGCCCTCGGCATCGTGCACGTGTCCGTATGCCGCGCGGTATCCCGAAAGCGTCGACAACCGACGCGTTTCGTCCAACGGTCGGAACACTCGTTCGGCTACCTGCAACGCACCATCACCCGACAGGCGAATAACCCCTAAACCGGCAGAAGAGACCGGCGTCGAAATAGCAGCAATCACTTTCGACATACCGGTCTCCCCCTTTTGCATCAAATTATTCTTCGGTAGCGGGCGCTTCCGTCTCGGCTGGTGCCTCGGCGGTTTCTTCGCCCTCTTCCTCGTGCGGCGTCTGCACCAACGACACGATGCGGTCGCCATCCACACGGAACTTCATCACCGTAACACCCTTGGACGGGCGGCGGCACTGACGAATCTCGCTGACAGGCAGGCGAATGATGATGCCGCCAGCAGAAATCATAATAATGTCTTCGTCCATCGTTACCATACGCACCGCGGCGACGTTGCCGTACTCATCGGTGTGGTAGTTGGTAAGGCCCTTACCGCCACGCGACTGCACGCGGTAGTCGGAAAGTTCACTCAGACGGCCGTAACCGGTCTCACTGACCGTCAGCCACAGCTTGTTGGGTTCGCAAATCGCCATACCGACGACCTCGTCACCCTCATCCAGCGTGATGGCTTTCACGCCGCGGGCCGTACGGCCCACCACGCGGGCATCGTTTTCGTCGAAACGAATCGCCATACCCATACGCGTACCGACCAGCAGCTGCTGATAACCATCGGTCAGCTGCACCCACGCCAGCTCGTCGCCCTCGTCGAGGTCAACAGCGATGAGGCCGCTCTTACGAGCATTGGAATACGCATCCAGGCGAGTACGTTTGATGATACCCTTGCGAGTAATCATACACAGATACTGATCGTCGCTGAAGTCCGCCACACGAATCATCGCGCTGACCTTTTCTTCAGGCATCAGCGGCAGCAGGTTGATAATGTTCATGCCGCGCGAGGTACGGGTGCCTTCCGGTACTTCGTAGCACTTCAGGCGATACACGCGACCGGCGGTGGTGAAGAACATCACCATATCGTGGCTGGAGCAGAGGAACATCGTTTCGGTGTAATCCTCTTCACGGTTTGTGGTACCCTTGATACCCTTACCGCCACGATGCTGTGCTTTGTACTCATCCAGCGACTGGCGCTTGATGTAACCACGCTGCGACAGCGTCAGCACGCTCTCCTCTTCGGGAATCAAATCTTCGATATCCACTTCACCGGAAACCATCGAAATCTCGGTACGGCGATCGTCGCCGTACTTATCGCGCATCTTCAGGCATTCTTCCTTCACGATGGCACGCACCTTGTTCTCATCGGCGAGGATACCCTCGAGTTCCGCAATTTTTGCACGAAGTGCGGCCAGTTCATCCTCAATCTTCTGGCGCTCCAGACCAGACAGCTGGCCCAGACGCATCGCCACGATAGCGGATGCCTGAATTTCATCGAATCCGAACGCTTCCATCAAGCCCTGCTTCGCCGAAGCGGGATCGGCCGATTTGCGGATAATCTCGATAACCTTATCGATGAAATCAACAGCAATCTTCAGCGCTTCCACAATGTGAGCGCGTTCCTTGGCTTTGCGAAGATCGAACGTCGTACGACGGGTAATAACCTCGCACTGGAACTTGATGTACTCTTCCAGCATTTCCTTGAGGGTCAGCACGCGCGGCACTCCGTTCACCAGCGACAGCATAATCGCGCCGAAGGTCACCTGCATCTGCGTAAACGCAAACAGCTGGTTGAGCACCACCTGCGGATTGGCATCGCGCTTCAAATCGATGACGATACGCATACCCTCGCGGCTGGAATGGTCGACGACGTCGCGGATACCCTCGATGCGCTTCTCATCCGCCAGTTCAATGATGGATTTTACCAGGTTCAGTTTGTTGACCTGATAGGGAATCTCGGTAATCACAATGCGATACCGGTCGCCATGCTCTTCGATATCCGTCTTGGCGCGCACGATGATGCGACCGCGACCGGTGGCATAGGCGGCACGGATGCCGGAATAACCCATAATGATACCGCCGGTGGGGAAATCGGGGCCTTTGATATGCTCCATAATATCCGGCAGACCCGCTTCGGGGTTGTCAATCAGCAGGCAAATGCCATCCACGACCTCACGCAGGTTGTGCGGCGGAATGTTGGTTGCCATACCGACCGCGATACCCGTAGAACCGTTCACGAGCAGGTTCGGGAATCGGGAAGGCAACACCACAGGCTCTTCGGTCGTATCGTCAAAGTTCGGGATGAAATCGACCGTTTCCTTTTCGATATCCGCCAGCATATCCAGCGCCATCTTGCTCATACGCGCTTCGGTGTATCGATACGCAGCCGCAGGGTGACCGTCAATCGAACCGAAGTTACCGTGACCGTCAATCAGCGGATAACGCAGCGAGAAATCCTGCGCCATACGCACAAGAGCATCGTATACCGAGGCGTCACCGTGCGGATGATAGTGACCCAGCACGTCACCGACGGTGGTGGCGCACTTACGATGGGCCTTATCCGGGGTGAAACCATCCTCGTGCATCGTATACAGAATACGGCGATGCACCGGCTTCAGACCGTCACGCACGTCCGGAAGAGCACGCGCGACAATGACCGACATGGAATATTCAAGGAAACTCTTTTTCATTTCCTTTTCCAGGTCGACGTTAATCAATTTGCTCTGTACAGTGGTCTGTTCTTCCATGACAGATTCTCCTTTACCTATCCGTTAGGAACATTCTTTATTCGACACCCGACAGCGCCCGAAGAACCGAAAGATCCTCCACCGCTTCTGCCGGAATAGACAGCTTCTTATCATCAACAATATACAGCGTAACATCGTTGTCCGCAGTATTCAGCCACAACCGCGCCTTGGGAATAAACCGCTGCGTCTCATCACTGCTGATACGCAGTCCATCCGGTTCAAACGAAAGGATGAGCGAGCCGCTTTTGCGACGGAACAGCGCAAACACGCCTGCCGCCGCAAGCGCACCGACCAACATACTGCCACCGCAGAAAATGGCGAGGTCAACCAGGTAATACGGCGTAATAATAAACAGCGCCGCCAGCGAAATGCCGGGAATCCACGACAGCGGCAACACCATCGCCATAACGAGCCAAAACCGACACCGTTTATCGGCGCGATAGGCTTCGGTGGTGTTTTCCTTTACCACCGCTCGGGTCAACACCTGCGTGCGCGGCGTAATCGGGAAAATCGGAAGCGGCTGCTGCAACATAGCAAGCACGCGGGCTTTGCGGCGAATAACCTCCGACGGAAGCTTCTCCGCCAGAAAGTCACGCACCAGACGCGCATCAAAGCCTGTCAAATCCGAGCCACGCAGGATATACCAAACGCACCCGTCATACAGCGCAAAGCCTTCCGTTGTTTCCACACAATCGGCGATTTCATCAAAGCGCACCACCGCATCTCCACGCAGAGAGCGGAATACAATGCGGTCGGCATAAAACGAAATCATCGAACCGAACAGGTGACGTTCGCTGTCCGCCGCATATTCTTTATAACGCTTCATTGCCTGATGTCTGGGATAGTACAACAAAGCGGCCAGCACACAGGCCAATATAATTATCCCGCTCAGCACCAGTGACGACGCGACCGAAAATTCAAGCAGCGTCAGCATCGTTACCGAAGTAAAGGATAATGCCGTGGTAAAGAACAGCATACACAGCGCAAATCCGACCAAAAGCAGGCGTTTACGCCCACCATACAGCTCGGCATACCAGCGCTTTGCTTCGTTTTTTTCTATTTTCCGTCCCGCCAGCAAAATCTGCAAGCGATCGGGGTCTTCAGCAAAAAAATCGGTGTATTCGTCTATCATCGATATCCTCCTTCGTACACTCAGGCAGGAAGGTGCGTATCGACAATGCGCCGCAGGGACTCCATATCTTCGATACACCGTTTCGGGATAATCAGCGATTTCTCGCCGTTGACATACAATTCGACATCACGCGGCGATTCCACAGCGCGTGTGACATTCTGCCACGGAATATTCAGCGCTTCACCGCCATTTCCGCGGATGCGAATGCCGCTTTCGGTAAAGGTAACCGTGCTTCTGCCGGCATCGCCGTTCGTTACCGCCAGCGCACGACCGACGCGGGAGCGCGCACTGAACAAAGAAAACACGAAAAGCAATACCGAGCACAGCAAAAACGTCGGAATCGGCTCGATTTGGAAGCCGAAATACGCAAGAATCGTGACAAACACCGCAATCAGCGTTTTTTGCGGAAGTTTTTGGACATACGAACGCAGTGCCGCTTCGGTAACCTGGCCCTTCAGTTCTTTTTCCTCATACACGACCGCCACACTCAAAAGCGGTTCTTCCGGAACCGGAATCCCCTCTTCCGGAAGCGGCAACCGCTCCGTCAACTGGCACGCCACTCTGCCAAGCAGATAGCAACGCGCAGGCGACATAGCAGCCAGCGCCACGCGGCGGGTAAATTCGGCATCCTCCACCGTCAAAAACCGCTTGGGAAGAAGGATACTTTTACCGCGAGCGATGCAAAACACCATCATTTCGGCGTCTTCAATAAACGCAAGACACTGCGAAAACGGAATATGCGTCTGATTTTTGGCGTTCCGCTTGGTAATTCCCTCGGTGGAAACCGTCACCACGCCATCAAACGAGTAGCCGTGGAACACGGTTTTGTCATACGCCGCACCGTGCGCTTTGCGCTGCTGCGACGGCAGAGCAAGAAACATCCAGACTTCGGCCACAATCATCATAACAACGATTGCCACCAGCGACATATCCCAACGACCCGACAAATTGCGGTCGGAAAGCACCATAAGCACACACAGAATCATCATTACCACCGAGAACCAACGGCTTCCCAGCAGGTGTTTTCCGCGCAGGGCGTTGGAAATCAGTCCTTGAGAATAGATATACTCTTCCCTGCTGAGTCCCACCGTAAATTCAATTGAAGTAATCGGCTGTTCCATGGGGTCTCCTTGTTATCAGATATCGAGATTGGATACGTACTGCGCGTTGCGCTCGATAAATTCGCGGCGCGGCTCAACCTTATCGCCCATCAGGATGGTGAAGGTCTCATCAGCGGCAGCCGCATCCGACAGTTCCACGCGAAGCATGGTGCGGAACGCCGGATCCATCGTGGTTTCCCACAACTGCTCGGGATCCATTTCACCAAGACCTTTGTAGCGCTGAATATCGGCATTGCCGCCCAACTCTGCAATATACTCGTCACGCTCGGCATCCGAGAACGCATAACGAACCTGCTTGCCCTTCGACACCTTAAACAGCGGCGGCTGAGCAATATAGACGTGACCCTCTTCCACCAGCGGACGCATATAGCGGAAGAAGAACGTCAGCAACAGCGTGCGGATATGCGAACCGTCAACGTCAGCATCCGCCATAATGATAACTTTGCCGTAACGCAGTTTGGACAGGTCAAAATCATCACCGATACCGCAACCGAGCGCCACCACAACGGGAATCAGCTTTTCGTTGCCGTACACCTTGTCCAGACGTGCCTTTTCCACGTTGAGCATCTTACCCCACAGCGGGAGAATGGCCTGGAAGTTACGGTCGCGACCCTGAATCGCGGAACCGCCTGCCGAGTCACCCTCAACGATGTACAGTTCGGTACGCTCGGCATCGCTCCAGATACAGTCAGCCAGTTTATCCGGCATACGGGTGGAGGACAAGCCGGTCTTTTTACGTGCCAGTTCGCGGGCTTTCTGCGCCGCTTCACGCACACGGGCAGCATTGATGGATTTTTCCAGAATGCCCTTTGCCACCGCCGGATTTTCTTCCAGATACGGGGCAAGTTTTTCGTTGAGCAGCTGGGTGACCAGCGTACCCATCGCGGTGTTACCGAGTTTTGCCTTGGTCTGACCTTCAAACTGGGCATCCTTCAGCTTAACACTGATAACCGCCGCCAAACCTTCGCGCACGTCGTCGCCCTTCAGGTTGGCATCGGCATCCTTCAACATACCGTGGCGACGGGCATAATCGTTCAAAATACGGGTAATGGCGTTCTTAAACGCATTTTCGTGCGTACCGCCGTCCACCGTGTGAATGTTGTTCGCAAACGAAATGATGTTTTCGTTGTAGCTGTCGTTATATTGGAACGCAACTTCCGCAATGGAATCGCCCTTGGCGATGGACATATGTACCACCGACTCGTGCAACGGCTGATAACCGCGGGTCTTGTTCATAAATTCGACGAAGGAGGAAATACCGCCCTCGTAGCAGAATTCCTTTTCCACCACGTTTTCGTCATCGCGGCGGTCGGTCAACGTGATTTTTAAGCCCGCATTGAGGAATGCCTGCTCACGCAGACGCTTCTCCAGCACTTCGTACTCGTATTCCGTGGTTTCGGTGAAGATTTCGGCATCCGCTTTGAAACGAATCAACGTACCGTCACAATCGGATTTGCCCGTAACCACCAGCTCGGAAACCGCGTTACCGCGTTCAAAGCGCTGCGAGAAAACCTTGCCCTCACGGGAAATTTCCACTTCCAGCCACTCGGAAAGCGCGTTAACAACCGACGAACCCACACCGTGCAGACCGCCGGACACTTTATAACCGCTGCCGCCGAACTTACCACCGGCGTGCAATACGGTCAGAACCACCGTAACGGTGGGAATACCCATCTTTTCGTGAATACCGACCGGAATACCACGGCCATTATCACGCACCGAGATAATATCCCCCGGCAGAATATCGACTTCGATATGGGTGCAGAATCCGGCAAGGGCTTCGTCGATGGAGTTGTCGACGATTTCGTACACCAGATGATGCAGACCGCGCGGGCCCGTCGAGCCAATATACATACCCGGGCGCTTACGGACGGCTTCCAAGCCCTCCAACACCTGGATCTGACTCTCGTCATAGGGCTTGTTCTCCGCACGGGTCATTTCATTTTCCAATGCCAAGTCCATTTCCATTTCGGTACTCATATCGGATAACCTCACATTTCTTAGTTTGAACGCAGCGCTTCGGCTCTTTTGAGCAGCGTAGCACAGGAAATTTGCGATATATAAACGGTTCGGCCGTTTTTCGGAGATTCACACACCACAAAGCTTTTGGGAAGCTCATCACTTACCGTGACAACCTGTCCCCTTTGCTCCGCGTCGGTCAAAAAGGCACGTGTGCTTTTGGAAACAGTGGTATTTTCAATATCAAAAATACCGACAATCTCCCGCATGGGCACAACCGTTTCCTGACCTAAATACAAATACATAGCCGTGGACTCCTTTTTCACCACAATTTGTTACACGGTGGAAAGTTTTCCGTTTTGCATAGTAAACTGCTTTCCTCCGCGCATCTGCAGCAGCGGTGTAGGCTCACAACAGGTAATGAATACCTGCCAATCCCGTATATGATTTAAAATATACTCCTGACGGGAAGCATCCAGTTCGCTCATCACGTCATCAAGCAACGCAATGGGACGTTCGCCGGTTACTTCTTCCAGTAAAATAGCTTCCGCGATTTTCAGTGCCAGCACCGCGGAACGCTGCTGACCTTGAGAACCGAAATTGCGGGCGGAACGACCGTCAATCAGCACTTCCATATCATCGCGATGAGGGCCGACCGTGGTAAATCCTGCGGCAAGGTCGTCACTATGATGATTTTGCAGTACTTCAAACAAAATACCGGCAATTTCCGCAGCAGTCTGCTCCTTGGCACAATCGATGGTGGAAACATAACGGATATCAAACGATTCCTTACCGCCGGAAAGGCCTTGGTAAATTTCTTGTGCCACAGGTGCCATCTTCTGAATATAGCGCTGGCGGGCGTTAATGAGACGGCAACCGCTTTGTGCCAACTGCCTGTCCCACAATTCGAGGAGTTCTTCCACCGCATCTCCGCCGGTTTTTGCCTTACAAAGTGCGTTGCGCTGCGTCAGCACGCGGGCATAATCGTTCAGTGCCGTCACATACGAAGGACGAAGCTGACAATATGCCGCATCAATCAGACGACGACGCTCCTGTGGACCACCCTTTATCAGCGACAAATGTGCCGGCGAAAACACCACACCGCAGAAAATACCTGCCAATTTGGCGGCGGAAGACTGCGAAACACCGTTAAGCACCGCACTGCGACGGGTTTTAATGGTAATTTCCGCTTGCTGCTCCCGCTCACCGGCAATAAAATCCATCGTCAGCCGACTGTGTTCCTTGCCAAAACCGACAAGCTCGCTGTCTTTCGCCCCGCGAAAACTCTTTCCGCCGGTAAACAGCCACAGTGCTTCCAACAAATTGGTCTTACCCTGCGCGTTTTCGCCAATAATCACATTGACACCGGGATACGGTTCCCAGTTGCCGGCTTCCAGATTACGGTAGCCGGCAAACGTCAAACGGGTTACTTGCATCGCGTGTTCCTTCCTTATTCTCCAACAATTTCAACGGTCTCATCGCCCACTGTCACGCGATCACCGGGGCGCAATTTCTTACCGCGCATAACGCAGCATTCACCGTTGACGAACACCAGACCCGCTTGGATTTTTTCTTTTGCCTGTCCCCCGGTCGGAGTCAGACTCGCAAGCTTCATCAACGTATCCAGTCGGATGAATTCGGTATGTATTACCTGTCTCATACGCGCTTAAGCCGTACCGGCAGGACAAGGAACAAGAAGCTGTCGCCCTCGGCAGGGAGAATCTTCATCGGAGCCTGCGTACCGTTCAGCTCGATAACAATCTCATCACTTTCGGTATTGCGCAGTGCATCCAATAGAAAACGGCTGTTAAAGCCCATTTCTTCCTGGCGGCCGTCGATTTTCGCTTCCACTGCATCGTTAGCACTACCAAGTGCCGTAATACAAGACAGCGAAATGCGGTCATCCTTGAAACGGCAGATGAGCGGAGACTTCAGACGATCGTTAATAACCAGCGAAGCACGGTCAACAGCATCAATCATCGAACGGGTATTCAGACGAATCGTCGTGGTTGCCTGAGCGGGAATCGCCTTGCGATACGGCAAAAACTCACCGTCAAGCAGACGAGAGAACACGGAATAACCGCCGATTTCCATAATGATATGGCGAGCGCCCACCGTAACGTACAACGGCTCTTCCCCATCGCCAAGAAGCTTCAGCACTTCGTTGAGCGTTTTACCCGGCACAACAAACTGCAAATCTTCGTTGCTCTTAATCGGTTCGGAACGCATAGCAAGACGCGAACCGTCCACAGCGACCAGACGCAGGGTCTGCTCCTTGATTTCAAACTGAACACCGGTATGTACCGGACGAGTGTCGGTCTGTGCCACCGCAAACAGCGTCTGACGAATCATGCTCTTGAGCATATTCTGCTCCATCGTCATAGCCGCACCGTTGTTGATGGAGGGCAGTTCGGGATAATCCACCGAAGAGAAGCCCATAATGGTAAATTCCGAATTACCGCAACGGATAACCGTGTTATTTTTATCATTACTCTCAATAAACACTTCATCCGCAGGCAGGCGGCGAAGAATCTCCGAGAACAGTTTCGCGGTCAAAACCACTTCACCGGGCTCGTCCACACGTGCTTCAATCGTAGTGGTGATACCCAGTTCCATATCGTAGCCTGCCAAAAACAGCGAAGACGCGGAAGAGCGAAGCAAAATACCTTCTAATGCCGGAAGAGCCGATTTGGATGCTACTGCACGCTGTACATTGTTGACAGCTTCTGCCAACGCTTGACGGTCACAACAGATACGCATATTATTCATCCTTTCGTGATACACGCAACGCGTGTTATCTATAAAAATATATTTATTCTTTTAGTAGTATTAGTAGGGGCTGTGAATTTGTGGAAAACACCGACAACCATTGTACTACTGCGTAATTCTGCGATTTCACCACCGTGAAAACGGAGTGGAGAAAATTTGGACAGATGTGGAAACAATTTTAACTGTTCACACGCTGTGAAAAGCGGTGAGTGGAATGTGGAAGACTTGTGAAAAACAGCACGTTTCTTTTCACTCAATTTCACAGCGATTTCACTGCCAATTCACCGAGTTATTCACTCAGGAGTCCGAAATATTCTTGATGATGTCGTTAACCAGACCTTTGAAGGTGGGATTGACAGCCATGGTTTCTTCGACCTTCTGGATAGCATACACAACGCTGGTATGATCGCGGCCGCCGAATTCCTCACCGATATTCTTCATCGGCAGTCCGGTGATATTGCGGACAACGTATTCCGCAACCTGACGGGCGGAAGAGATGGTGGCGGAGCGCTTATTGGAACGAATATCCTCCGCTGTAACCGACATGGTGCGTGCAACTTCGTTAATAATACGCTCCACCGTAATCGGAACCGGCTGATTATCGTTTTTAATATCGCGAATTGCCGCCTGTGCGGTCATAATCGAGGGATGTGTACCCTCCAGCATGCATTGAGCCTGCATACGGCGTACAGTGCCTTCCAGCTGCCGTACGTTGCTCTTAAGCTGGGTGGCAATGTATTCCGCCACATCGTCGTTCAAATCCAGATTCAGCAGCTGTGCCTTACGCTTGATAATGGCGATACGCGTTTCCAGATCCGGCGGCTGAATATCGGCGAGCAGGCCCATTTCAAAACGGGTGCGCAGACGATCTTCCAGCGTGGCAATTTCACGCGGCGGACGGTCGGACGTCAACACAATCTGCTTATTGGTCTGATGCAGCGCATCGAACGTGTGGAAGAATTCTTCCTGCGTGCTCTGCTTACCGGCAATGAACTGAATATCGTCGATAAGAAGAATATCCGCCTGACGGTATTTCGCACGGAATTCCACCATTTCGGCGTTGCGGATGGCCTCAATCAGTTCGTTGGCCATAAACTCGCCCTTAGTGTACAAAATGCGGGTATCCGGCGCCTTTTTGCGAATCTCGTTGCAGATAGCAAACAAAAGGTGCGTTTTACCCAAACCGGAGCCGCCGTAAATAAACAGCGGGTTATACGAACCGGCGGGTTTGAGCGCGACTGCCTGCGAAGCAGCGTGTGCAAATTTATTTGACGGGCCGACAATGAAGTTTTCAAAGGAATATTCGTAATCCGACGGATGCTGACCAAAAATATTTTCCGCCTTCGGGAGCGATTCGGTGGGTTGAGGTTCTTTGGTTTCCTCGGACAGCACCTTCAAATCGAACGGAATGCCGAGCACCTGCTGGAAGGCATTCTTGATTTTATCGGCGTAATGGCCCAAAATAATGCCGCGCTGGAAATCGGTATGAACCAACACCACAACGGAATTATCCTCGATGGTACACGGCTCGATACATTTAATCCAGGTGTTGTAAGCCACCTCGCTGATATCGTCCTGCCGGTGGAGAAAATCCAAAATTCCGGACCACGCATCTTTAATGGTTTCCATATGCTTCAAGCTCCTTTGAACAACAAACGTCCTATATATAATAGAGGATATAAAATACTTAATGTATTATATCATATATTAAATGTAAATACAATCATTTTTTATATGTTTTTCCCCAACTTTTTTAAAAACAGGGGAAAACTTACTTCCGCTGTAAAAACCCGGCGCACAACGGAAAAACAGGGAGATTTCAAAAATACACAAATTCTTGTTGACTTTTGTGGACGGTCTGTTATATAATAAAGTCTCGCAAGAGGCGAAAGGGGGTAAAACCATGCTTCGTACGTATCAGCCGAAGAAGAGACATCGTAAAATGGAACACGGCTTCCGCAAGAGAATGGCAACTGCCAATGGCCGTAAGGTGCTGGCTCGCCGCAGAGCGAAAGGTAGAAAACGTCTCACCTATTAAAAAGAGCCACCTCGTGTGGCTTTTTTTTATAGTCAGAGGTGTCGCTTATGGTAAAGTTGCACACAATTAAGCTGAACAAGGATTTTCGCACCGCGTACTACCGTGGACGGGTGTTTGTGCATCCGCTACTGATCCTGTATGTTCGCAAAACCCGGATAGGGGAGCCGCGCATCGGCATCACTACCGGTAAAAAAGTCGGCAAAGCGGTAAAACGGAGCCGCTGTCGCCGTATCATACGCGAAGCGTATCGCCGGATTCAACCCGAACTTAGTGGTGGGTGGGATCTGGTATTTGTTGCGCGCGCCGCTACGACCGGAACTACCAGTACGGCGCTGTATACCGTTATGAGACAGCAACTCAAAAAAGCGGGGTTGTTGTCATGAAACGGGTATTTATCTGGTTAATCCGTGGATATCAAAAGTACATCTCTCCGATTTTTCCGCCGACCTGCCGGTTCGTTCCCACTTGTTCCTCCTATGCGATCCAGGCACTTGAGCGGTTCGGAGCTTGCAAGGGTAGTTGGCTGGCAATCAAACGGATTTGTCGCTGCAATCCTTGGGGTGGGCATGGGTATGATCCCGTTCCCGAAAAGAAAGAACGGGCAAAAAAATAAACCTGCTTAGGAGGCAATATGGGATTTTTGGATTTTTTGGGAACCCCGCTCGGCTATGCGTTGGGTTTCGTTTATGACCTGATTGGTGATTATTTCCTGGCCATTTTCCTGTTTACGCTGGTTGTGCGCTTGCTGCTGTTTCCGCTGTCGCTGAAAACGCAGAAAACGCAGGCTGACCGCGCCCGTCTGGCACCGCGTCTGGAGCGTTTGCAGAAGAAGTATGCCAAGGATCCGCGCAAACTGCAGGAAAAGCAGATGGCGCTGTACGAAAAGCACGGTATCAGCATGACCGGCGGCTGCTTGCCGATGGTTGTGCAGATGCTCGTTCTGTTCGGCATTATTTCCGCAATCTATAAGCCGCTGACGAATATGACCACGGTGCCGCCGGAAGTCATTCAGACGACGGCAGTCACTATGCAGTCGCAGGAAGGTCTCGAAAAGTATAAGACCGACTTCGAAGAAGGCGGTTATTATCAGGAACTGCGTATTCTGCAGCACATTGACAAAAACGACGGCAAATATGCCGCCGCTGTCGAAACCGCCATCGAGAAGATGGAAAAGGGCAAGTATAAGGACAACGCGAAGGAATATGTCAGCGAAATGACGGATATGGACATTTCGTTGTTTGGTATTGACCTGCTGGAACAGCCGAATGACAAGGGCTTCAGCCTGCTGTGGCTCATTCCGCTGGTTTCGGGTATTACCGCGCTTTTCTCCAGTATGCTGTCGCTGCATTACCAGAAGCAGATGACCAAGGGTCAGATGCAGCAGGGACAGGGCTGCTCCAATGTGATGATGCTCGGCCTGATGCCGGCGATGTCTCTGTTCATCGCGTTCTCGGTGCCGGGTGCTGTCGGCTTGTACTGGATTTGCTCCAACTTGATTGCTCTGTTGCAGACGTACGTGCTCAACCAGATTTATAATCCTGCGAAGATTCGTGCGCAGGCGGAAATTGAATACGAGGAACGCCGCCGCAAGAAGCAGGAAGACAAAAAGCGTCTGGCAGAAGCCCGCGCGCGTGAGCAGCGTGAGCTCGCACAACAGATTAAGGAAGAATCCAAGGGCGGCCAGAAGAAAAAGCCGGCTGCGCCGAAGACCGAGTCTGCTGAGGAGGCAGAAGAGGTGTCCGATATCGAGGAGCCTGTGGAAACGGTGGAAGAGGCAGTTGCCGAAGACGCCGATCAAACGGAAGAATAATCCGTTGAGAAAGGATAAAGAAACGTGCTGAAAGAAATCATCAAAGAGGCGGAAACGGTAGAAAAGGCCGTTGAACTTGCCGCCGAAGAACTGCAGGTTGCAGTGGACGATCTGGATATCGAAGTGCTGCAGGAGCCGCAGAAGAAAACGTTGGGTCTGTTCGGCGGTGTGTCGGCAAAGATCCGTGCTACTGTTCGTGAAAAGGATGCTGCAAAGGCCGCTGTGGCGTTTTTGCAGGATGTGCTGGCAAAGATGGGCGTTCCGGAAGTCGTGGTTACGGCGAAGGAAGAGGACGGCCATTGCACGCTGTCGCTGGAAGGCGAGGATTTGGGCTTCATCATCGGTCGCCGCGGCGATACGCTGGATGCCCTGCAGTATCTGACAAGCCTGGTTGCCAACCGTGCCGGCGGTGCGTATCAGCGCATTTCCATCAACATCGGCAACTATCGCGAGAAGCGTGAAAAGACCCTGTCCGGTCTGGCTCGCAAGGCCGCCATTCAGGCTGCCAAGGGTGGCAAGACCACCTCTCTGGAGCCGATGAACCCCTACGAGCGCCGCATCATCCACACCGCTGTTCAGAAGGTGGAGGGTGCTACGTCCTACAGTGTCGGCAGTGACCCGAACCGTCACGTGGTTATCGCTCCGTCGGAGGACAACCCGGTGAAACCCCGCTCCAACCGTTCGCAGCGTCAGCGCGGCGAGCGCCGTGACGGCAACCGCCCGAACCGTGGTGAGCGCCGTT
The DNA here is from genome assembly GCA_045596745.1 of Acutalibacteraceae bacterium. Taxonomy (GTDB): domain Bacteria; phylum Bacillota; class Clostridia; order Oscillospirales; family Acutalibacteraceae; genus RGIG3009. The sequence goes on along the minus strand of JAZODA010000016.1, from coordinate 112,939 downwards.
CCGATGCGATGCCGGAGCGTCCGGTGCGCGAAGTGCGTAAGTTCGTGTCTCGTTCCAACCCGGTGAACATCGCCGAGGATTACGCTCCCCCGGAGCGCACCCATTCCGAGACCGAAAGCACCGCTACGCTGTACGGTCGTATCGATCTGTAAAAACAAAAAGCCGTCGAAGCAAACGCTTCGACGGCTTTCTTTTTATCTATCAGTCCAGCGCGGCGGCAAGGGCGGCAAATTGCTCCAATGTCAGCTCTTCCGCACGGGCGGTGGGGGAGAGACCTGCCGTTTCCAATGCCGAAAGCAAGGTCGCTTTATCGTAGCCTGCGGCGCACAGCGAATTCGGCAACGTTTTGCGGCGCTGACCGAACGCGGCGCGAATCAGGCGAAACAGCACGGCTTCGTTTTTAACATCGCAGGGCGGCTCTTTTCGCAACGGCAGGCGAATGACGCTGCTGTCCACCTTGGGAGCAGGCATAAAACTGCCGCGAGACACCGAAAACAGAATTTCCGCACCGGCATAGTACTGCACCGCCAGCGTCACCGCACCGCATTCGCGCGTGCCGGGCTTGGCGCACAGGCGTTCCGCCGCTTCCTTTTGTACCAGTACCGTAATGCAATGGAACGGCAAACGGCTTTCCAGAAGACCCATCAGGATGGGGGAAGTGATGTAGTACGGCAGGTTGGCGCACACCACCACCGGCATACCGTCGGCGTGTTCTTTCAGCAGTGCTGCCAAATCCAGTTTCAAAATATCACCCGGCACGACGGTGACATTGTCACAGTCTGCCAGCGTTTCCTCCAGCACCGGGAACAACCGCCGATCCAGCTCTACCGTGATAACTTTGGCGGCGACGCGGGACAATTCCTTCGTCAGAACACCGACACCAGGGCCGACTTCCAGAGCGACAAACGATTTTTCCGGTAGGTCGGGATGGCAGGCATCTGCCATACGCGGACACACCGAAGGATTAATCAAAAAGTTCTGTCCGAGTGCCTTGGAAAACGAAAATCCATGGCGCGTCATCACGTCGCGGATGACCGAAATATCCGTCAGTTTCAACTTTGCCGCTCCTTTCTTGCAAGTGGGTGTTACCGAGGGGTATTATACCACGATTTTGTGCTGACTGCAAGTGCACATTTTGTGACAAAAATTAGACGTTTTGTGAAAAAGTTCGTGGAAACTGTGAATCATTTGCCCTAAAAAAGCGAGATATGGTGCGGATTTTCCAAGTTTTCCACCAAGTTGTTCACTTTTCAACAGTATAAAATGTGGAAAACTGCTTTTGCAAAAAACGGTTGCGGCGGCTGCAAAAACGCTGTATAATGGGCATATATCGCAGAAAAAAGGACGACGAAACGTATGAAATTTCACGCAGGCGAGTATCAGGTTGCCGTGATCGGCGCAGGACACGCGGGCATCGAAGCTGCTTTGGCAGCAGCGCGGCTCGGGTGCTCTTGTGTTATCTTCACCATCAACCTGGACGCGGTGGGAAATATGCCTTGCAACCCGTCAATCGGCGGTACGGCCAAGGGCCATCTGGTGCGTGAGATTGATGCACTGGGCGGCGAAATGGGCAAAGCGGCGGACGCGACATTTTTGCAGTCGCGTATGCTCAACCGCGGCAAAGGTCCGGCGGTGCATTCGCTGCGCGCACAAATCGATCGCCGCGCCTACGGCGCTTATATGAAACACCGACTGGAGACACAACCGAACCTCGATTTGCGTCAGGCGGAAATCGTGTCGATGGAACCGCAGGACGGCAAATGGTTGCTGACCACCCGACTGGAAGAACAGTATCTTGCCGATGCGGTGATTCTGGCGACCGGCACCTATCTGCAGGGACGGATTTTTATCGGTGATGTGTCGTATGACGGCGGTCCCGACGGCCTGTTCCCGGCGTCTGAGCTGACGCAGTCGCTTGTCAAACTGGGTATGACGCTGCGCCGTTTCAAAACGGGAACGCCTGCGCGCGTGTTGCGCTCCAGCATTGATTTTTCCAAAACCGAAAGACAGCCGGGCGATGAGCCTGTTGTGCCGTTTTCCTTTGAAACAGGCGGTATTTTGGAAAATCAGGTGGATTGTCACATCACCTGGACGACCGAGGAAACCAAGCGCGTGATTCTGGAAAATCTCCACCGTTCTCCGCTGTACGGTGGAAAGATTCACGGCGTCGGGCCGCGGTATTGCCCCAGTATCGAAGATAAAATCGTCCGCTTCGCGGAAAAGGAACGCCATCAGGTGTTTATCGAGCCGTGCGGACTGAATACCGATGAAATGTATCTGCAGGGCCTGTCGTCCTCGCTTCCGGTGGACGTGCAGCTGAAGCTGTTGCGCACCATTCCGGGTTTGGAAAATGTCAGCGTAATGCGCCCTGCCTATGCGATTGAATACGATTGCTGCGACCCCACCGAGCTGGACGCCGCGCTTTCCTGCAAAGCGTTGCCCGGTGTGTACGGAGCAGGTCAGTTTAATGGTAGTTCCGGCTACGAAGAAGCCGCCGCACAGGGTCTGGTTGCGGGTATCAACGCCGCGCGGTATGTCAGCGACAAAGAACCGTTGGTGTTGGATCGCGCTTCGGGTTATATCGGTACATTGATTGACGATTTGGTGACCAAGGGTTGCTCTGATCCGTACCGAATGATGACCTCGCGTTCGGAATATCGTCTCGTATTGCGACAGGATAATGCCGACGAACGACTGACTCCCATCGGTCGGGAGGTTGGTTTGGTGGACGACGGTCGGTGGGCGCGTTTTTGTGACAGACAACAGCAAAAAGCCGCCGAGCGTGCCCGTTTGCGCGGCACCATTCTGCCGCCGAGCGAAGCGGTCAACGAACAGCTGATCGCAGCGGGAACAACGCCGCTTGTAACCGGCATCCGCCTGGAAGAGTTGCTGCGCCGTCCGCAAATTACCTATGCGACGCTTGCGGCCTTGGGTATGGACGCGCCGTCGCTCGATCCGCTCGTGCGCGAGCAGGTTGAGGTGGAGATTAAATACGAGGGCTATGTCCGCCGCCAACAGGCGGATATTGACGAAATGCGGCGGCTGGAAAATCGGCTGCTGCCGGCGGATATTGACTATTCCGCCATCACGGGTCTGCGCCTCGAAGCGCAGGAAAAATTGCAAAAGATTTGTCCGCGCAGCATCGGACAGGCATCCCGCATCAGCGGCGTCAGCCCGGCGGACGTGTCGGTGCTGATCGTATGGCTGAGCAGCAAAGGAGGGGAACAGGCGTGATTGATAAGGCGTTGCTTTGTGAGCTGGCAAGCGAATACGGCGTAACGGTGGACGAGACCGCCTGTGCCAAGCTGGATCGGTATGCCGAGCTGTTGGTGGAATGGAACGAAAAGATGAATCTGACCGCCATCACCGACCCCATCGGTATTACGGTCAAGCACTTTGCGGACAGTTTGGCGGCGTTGCCGCTGCTCCCCGAAAAACAGGGGATTTCGCTGATTGACGTCGGCACGGGTGCCGGTTTCCCCGGTATTCCGCTGGCAATTGTTCGCCCCGACATTAAATTGACGCTGCTGGACAGCTTGAACAAGCGTCTGGTGTTTTTGGAAGCGGTGTGCGATGAACTGGGCATCCCTGTTCAGCGCATTCACGCCCGTGCCGAAGAGGGTGGCAGAAAACCCGAACTGCGCGATTCCTTTGATGTTGCCACTGCTCGTGCCGTGGCGGCACTGCCTGTGTTGCTCGAATATTGTCTGCCGTTTGTGCGTCCGGGCGGTTGCTTTTTGGCACTGAAAGGACCTGACAGCGACGAGGAACACCGTGCGTCGGGCAATGCGTTGTCGCGGCTTTGCGGCAAGACGGTCGGCGTGCATAAGCTGTTGCTTCCGAAACAGCCGCACGACGGTCTGGAGCAGCAGGAGCGGCGCGTGTTTGTGTTTGAAAAGACCGCCCCGACACCGCCTGCATATCCGCGCGCCTCGGCAAAGATTGCCAAAGCGCCGTTGGGATAAGGAGAAACGCTATGGATAAGAAACAACTTGAGCGCATCAGCGAACTGACCCGCATTTCGCGGGAGCGCGAGCTGACCGCCGAAGAACAGGCGGAACGCCAGGCGCTGCGCGCCGCGTACATTGCGGCCATCCGTGCCGATATGATGCAAACGCTGGACAACGTGTCGCTGCAGAATGCCGATGGCAGCATCGAACCGCTCAAGCGCCGAAACGACACGCTTTCGTAAATAAAAAACGCCCTTGCCGCTCTCGCGGCAGGGGCGTTTTGTCTTTTGAAGACTTATTGGATTTGGAGATCCTCGGACAACGCTTTGTCGGTCAGGCACATATACGTTTTGCCTTCCGCAAACACCAGCGGCGTCTTGCCGTCAGCTTCCATAAAGGACAGGCTGTCCGCCGTGCGGTTAAAGGTGATTTCGCGCGCGGTACCGCCGGAGAAGAGATAGCCCTTGCCGGTGCCGGTTTTGAAGTTGTACCAAGTGTACTTCGCGTTCTTGTGTTCGACGTACTTCTCGGCATACAGTACCAGCACGTTGGAAACCTGAATCTGACCGCCGTTCAGTGCTTTCTGCGGCTTGCAGGACTTGACGGTACCGTTGTTTTTGCCGTACAGACCGGTTGTCTCATCGTAGATGAAGGTCACGTTGGTGCTGGCGGTGGTTTTCAGCTGCACCGTGTTAGCCGTGATATCGCCGCTCACGTTACCGAAGGTGAAAGGACTCTTCTTGGTGGCGGTGGAGGACATACCGCTCTTTTCCATTTTCGCCGCCAACTGTTTGCCGCCGGTGATGAGGTTGTTCCAGCTGACGTTGGCGTTGGAAGTCAGATAGGAGTCACGCCACAGGGTGACGTTGTCGGTGTTGGTAATGCGGTCAAAGTTTTTCATGCTTTTCAGCAGGTTGGTGACGTAGGTGGTGGCGCCGGAGTAGACGTATACCGCGCCCAGCGCGTTGGCGGTGGCGATGAACGGCGTACGGCCGCTGCGCACCGGACCGAGTTTCTCGGGGATGCGGTCAGCCGAGGCGAAAACCGCCATCATACGCGAAACCGCGCCTTCCGCTTCGGTTTCCATATAAAAATCCGCTTTGTCGATACCATACTGCTTACCGATGATGCCGGGTTCGTTGGTAATCATCACCGCAACCGGGCGGCTGCTGTCGCCGGTCATATCGTACAGACCCGTCAGCGGATTGAGTTTGCTGCTATCGGGGGTTTTGTCGGGTTCGGCGGGTGCCGTTGTGGTGGTTGTGGTTGTCGTTTTGGTAGCAGAGGTTGCGGTCGTGCCGGTGGAGGCAGGCTTGCTCTCCGAGCAGGCGCTGAGTCCCGTCACCATCAGGGATACGACCAGCAAAGCAGATACCAGACGTTTCATGCAAGGATTCCCCATTTCTTCGAAAAATACCATGCAACCAGTATACACTCTTCCGCAGAAAAAAACAACCTTTTGTCGAAAAAAGAAACAGGAAGTATTTGGTGGCGGCAAATATAAAAACTCCCGCCTTTTTGCAAAAGGCGGGAGCAGGGTTACAGCAGAAGTTCGGCATACTGTGCCAGATGATCGGAAATCGTGAAAATGTCCTCTTCCATATAAAGGATATTACGGTAGGTTGTCGCCTCGAAATGCTCTGCGGAATAAAAAATATAGTCGATAGGACGGGACGCCGGGTTGCCGCCGTCTCGATGATGCTTTACCATCGAGGCCCACTCGGTTTGGGGCACCGTGTCGGGTGCGGTCATACGCGCATCGGCAAACGGTCCGCTAACCGTGTTGCCGTCCTTGTCGGTATACGAGTCCTGTCCGGTGAGATACAGATAGAGCGGATAGGCTTCACCGGTGGAGCGCTGTTGCACCTGATTGAAGTCGCCGGTCAAAATCAGCGGAGTATCGCCAAGCGTTTTGACGAAATCCAGCAAAACCTTTCCTTGTTCCAGGCGAACGGTGGTGGCATCGGCAGCGGTGCTTGGACCGGTGTTGTCCAAATGAACGTTAAGGTGGACAAACTCCTTGGCGGTTTTTTTGTCTTTCAGGTGGGCCCAGGTGCACACGCGGGCCTCGTTGCTGTTTTCGAATTTTGAGCCGACAACTTCGGGCGTGGGGGAAAGCCAAAACGTGCCGCTGTCCACCAGCGAGAACTTGTCGTTCCGATAAAAGATGGAATTCATTTCACCGGTTGACGAGCTGGCGTTGCCCACGGCACTGTAGTTTTCGCCGAAGCAGGTGCTTTCCAGCGATTTTCGCCACGTTGCGGTGACTTCCTGCATACCGATGGAATCCGGCTGCATTTCGGCAATGAATTTTTGCATCATTTCTTCACGGACGTAAAAAACCTCGCCGTTCTTATGGGTCTGAATATTAAACGACATAATGACAAGAGGTGTTTTTCCCGTTTCGGGCGGAGAGGGTTCTGTAGTCGGCTTTTCAGAGCAGCCTACGAGGCAGCACAGAAGGACGCCGACGAGCAGCAGAGAAAGAAAACGCTTCATAAGGTAACTCCCTTTCGGCGGAATACCCTTTCAGTATATATGAGGATTTGGAAAAATGCAATCCCTGTCGTGTGCCGTTGACAATTGGGAGGAACTGCTTTATAATAAACGGGCGGTATACGCCCTCATAGTTAAATGGATATAAGAACCTCACCCATTTACGAAATCGAAGATTTCGAATGGGTCCCGAGAACCTTGATACGAGCTGCGCTCGTATGAACAGCCCCCCGAAGTCACATCACCCTATACGCCCTCATAGTTAAATGGATATAACAGCCCCCTCCTAAGGGGCAGTTACAGGTTCGATTCCTGTTGGGGGTGCCACAACTTGACAAAACCCGTGTTAAGTGGTAAAGTCTACTGGTAAAGAATTCTACAAAGAGGTGTATGTATTATGTCAAAGCAAATTCTCGTTGAAACGTCTGCCCGTCACGTTCACCTGAGCCGTGAGGACCTCGATGTCCTGTTCGGCAAAGGCTACGAGCTGACCAGCAAGAAGGATCTGTCCCAGCCCGGTCAGTATGCCTGCACCGAGCGCGTGGATGTTGTCGGCCCCAAGAAGACGCTCACCGGCGTCAGCATCCTGGGTCCCACCCGTCCCGCTTCGCAGGTTGAAATCTCGCTGACCGATGCTCGCTCCATCGGTGTTGCCGCTCCCATCCGTGAGTCGGGTGACATTGCCGGTTCCGGCGCTTGCAAGCTGGTTGGTCCCTGCGGCGAAGTGGAACTGAAAGAGGGCGTTATTGCTGCGAAGCGCCACATCCATATGACTCCCGAAGATGCTGCCGAGTTCGGCGTGCAGGATAAGGACGTTGTTAAGGTTTCCATCGAGACCGACGGCCGTTCCCTCACCTTCGGTGATGTTGTGGTTCGCGTCAGCGAGAAGTTCGCTCTGGCGATGCACATCGATACCGATGAATCCAACGCCGCTTGCGCCGGTGCTGCCGGTACCCTCATCAAATAAGAAGCGAAACAAAACAGGCGTTTGCGCGAAGTGCGCAAACGCCTGTTGTTTTTATTTTCGGAGCGTTTCGGCGTAGGAATAAACCTCGCCGCATTCGAAATACTGCGCTTCCACCGGGAACATTGTGGGGATGCGGGTGGCAAGCAGCTGCATCCCGTCTCGTTCTGAGCCGATATGTCCCATAATGATGAGCGATTTGGTGATGCCGAGCTGGTCGGCATCGCGGGCGTACTCGCCGAGCGCCCATTCGCACGCTTCTCCCGTGAGCACCAGTTCCGAAGTCGGACTGCGCAGTTCTTCGAACAACATAGCCGGCGTGCCGAAGCAACAGGAAACGGTGGTGATGGGTTTATCCAGCGTGCCGCAGATGCGGGGATGGGCAATATGCAGTTTTTCCTGAATCCGCAGAGCCATTTCACGTGGGGTAATCGGCGTATCCAGCACGATGCGGCGTTTGCCGAACTCGGAAACGGTTTCCGCACCGTCCAGTCCCAGCCATTGCTTCTCGCCCTCGTAAATCAGGTCGGGAATCATCCGATGGGCATAATCGTGGAAACGATACAGCGCCAGTCCGCTTTGCTCGAGCAAGCGGCGCTTCATCTCTGCCACGACGTTTTCGGGGTCACGATCGTCGCGATGATTATAATAGGTAGGCTCGTGTACGATGAGCAGTTGTGCGCCCCAGTTGGAAGCGGCGTGGATGACATCGGGTGTCGCAAACATCGACACAGCTACGCGGTGAACCTCGCAGTTCTCATTGCCTGCTTTGATGCAGTCGACGGTGTTTTCCGCCTCGCTCTTTCGCAGGGCATACAAGGCGTTCATCAGTTCAAAGGCTTTCATTCTCCATCACCTCTGCCATCCAGTGTAACACGAAACGGCGGTGGAATCAACAAAAAAGGAACAATTACCCCAGGGTGACACCGGTATAATAATGAGTAAGTATCTCGTCGTAGGTGAATCCACGGTCTGCCATTTCTTTCGCGCCGTACTGGCTCATTCCCACACCGTGACCGTAGCCGGTAACGGTGAACGTGAATCCGTCCTTGCCGTGCGTGACGGTGAAGCAGGCGGAACGCAGTCCCAGCGCGGAGCGCACCTCGCGCCCCGAAAAGGTGGTGCCGCCGATGGTGATGGCGGTTACCGTGCCGGCCGCCGAAACGGCGGGGGTGCCGCTAATCCAAGCGGCGGCATCGCCGCTGAGGTTTTGTTTGGGAAAGGCGGCGGCGAAGTCTTTGTCGCTGATTGTCACGGAGGAGCGATATTTCGGCGACAGGGTATCACCGCTGCTGGCAACCGAACGAAGATACGTATAATCTACGCCCCACACGGTTTTGGCATCCTCGGTCTGACCGGTGTTACAGCTGTGGTAGGCGGCGAAAATCGGTTTGTTGTCGTATAACAGCCGCTCGCCGAACACCGAATCCACCGCGTCGGCGATTTTCTGAAGATAGCGGTCGTACGAGTCGCCCCACAACTCCCGCAAGGCTTGCGTTGTATAGGCGGTGGGGAAATCCCCCGGAACATCGGAAAAATCTGCGCCGTCCACGCCTGCGGCGTTGCGATTTCGCTGGTAGGAGTAATAGGTGTATGAGGCAACCGCCTGGGCTTTGAGCGCTTCGGGCGGATAGGAGGCAGGCATTTCCGCGGCGACGGTGTAAATGAGGAAGTCCCGCTCTTCAAAGGTGTATACCACGCCGGCGGAGGCGTCCAGTACGCGGAACACCGCGGCAGATTCCTCTTCCCGGTTATCGGGGAGGGCGGTCGGTTTGGTTGTCGGTGCGGTCGTGGTAACGGTTGTCACGGTGGAGGGGTCGCTTGTCCTGCTTGGCAGTTTCAGCGTGGGCAAGGGCAACAGCAAAAACAAAACGTAGCATAAAGCGCACAGCGCGGCATAGGTTTTCATCGTAAATCCTCCCGAGTTGTGGTTGGGACAAGCGCGGACAATCTTATTTTTATGTATAGACCGTGCAAAAAAGACCGCTTCGGCAGGCTTTTTTATAAAAACTGGCGTCGTGCAGTTGATTTTCGGAAAAATTGTGGTAGAATGAAAACGTATGTGTAAAGAAAGGAGGAATATGTGTATGCAGCTTCGGTATCGTGTCGCGCTGATTGTGGCGGCAGTGATGGGCGTGGCGCTGACGGTTATGCGTCTGGTGTGGACCCCTGCCGGTACGGCGGAAAACGGGCTGTACACCGCGACGCTGTTTGTTATCGCGTTGTCGCTGGTGGCGATGTTCCTCCTTTGCGGTATGCAACCGCGGCGCACCATCGTGTCGGAAGGGCGTTTGGCATTTCTGATGTCGGCAGCTTCCGCCTGGGCAGGCGCTTCGCTGCTGGTGTATGCAATCAGCTCGCTCGTGGATTTGGGCGACAACGTGTATCCCTACCCGCAGCCGGTAACGGCGACGTCGCTGAATCAGGGCATCACGGTCGTTATGATTGTTTCGGCTGCGCTCGGCAGCGTGTTTTTCCTGTTTACAGCGGTTCGGTGGTGCTTCAACCGCCGCACCGATCGTGCCGCGTTCGGTGTGCTGGCGCTTCTGCCGGTGGTCTGGATGTGGACACGCCTTTTGTGGTACATCACATCGCTTGCCAGCGCGGTCAACCGCTATCGCAGTGTGACCGAAACGGCGTTGTTGCTGTTTGAAATGCTGTTCTTGCTGACCTTTGCGCGCTACACCTCCGGTGTGGAGGAAAAAGCACCGCGTTTTGCCGTGCCTGTCGCACTTGCGACGGCGATGCTGGGTCTGGTTTCCTGTATGACCCGCTTTGGCGCGTATCTGTTCCAGGATGCCGAGCTCTTCTCCGGCACGTTGCTGCTTACCGCTCCCGATGCGGCGCTGGCGTTGCTGGCAGGCGCGTTTGCGGTGCAGCAGATTGTGGCCGCTCCGTTGCCCGAACCCGAAAACGAGGAAGAGGAAGAAGAACCCGAAGAGGCTGTGCCTGTCGAGGACGATGTGGCGGAGTTCATTCTGGATATGGACGCTTTTTCGAACGACAGCGGCGAGGAAGAGGACGAGGAAGATTTCCCGGTGGTCTCGGCGGATGAACGTCAGCCGATGGAACTGGAAGATGTTATCATCAACATCATCAACCGCAAATCGTAAAAAAAGCGAAGATAACCGCTAAAAATTTACCAAAGTTCTTGAAAAACCGTGCAAACGGTGGTAAGATAATACAAGATTATAATAATTGGAGGAATTTAGTTATGGCAGTTAAAGTAGCAATCAACGGTTTTGGCCGCATCGGCCGTCTGGCGTTCCGTCAGATGTTTGGCGCTGAGGGTTATGAGATCGTCGCGATCAACGACCTCACCAGCCCCGAGATGCTGGCTCACTTGCTGAAGTATGATACGGCTCAGGGCCGTTACGACGGTCACACCGTCGAAGCGGACGAGACCTCGATCACCGTCGACGGTAAGAAGATCGAGATCCTGGCCGAGAAAGATCCCGCCAACCTGCCCTGGGCAAAGATCGGCGTGGACGTCGTGCTGGAGTGCACCGGTTTCTTCGCTTCCAAGGCGAAGTCCCAGGCTCACATCGATGCCGGCGCGAAGAAGGTTGTTATCTCGGCTCCTGCCGGCAACGACCTGCCCACCATCGTGTACAGCGTGAATGAGAACACCCTGACCAAAGAGGACAAGATCATCTCCGCTGCTTCCTGCACCACCAACTGCCTCGCTCCTATGGCGAAGGCTCTGAACGAGTATGCTGCTATCCAGAGCGGTATCATGACCACCGTGCATGCTTACACCGGTGATCAGATGATCCTGGACGGCCCGCACCGCAAGGGCGACCTCCGTCGTGCCCGCGCCGGCGCTGCCAACATCGTTCCCAACTCCACCGGCGCTGCGAAGGCGATCGGTCTGGTTATCCCCGAGCTCAACGGCAAGCTGATCGGTTCCGCTCAGCGCGTGCCGGTTACCACCGGTTCCACCACCATCCTGGTGGCTGTCGTTAAGGGCAAGGGTGTCACCAAGGAAGGCATCAACGCTGCGATGAAGGCTGCCGCTTCCGCTTCCTATGGTTACAACGAGGATCAGATTGTGTCCTCCGACGTTGTCGGCATCACCTATGGTTCGCTGTTCGATGCGACCCAGACCATGGTTACCAAGATCGACGAAGAGACCTATCAGGTTCAGGTCGTGTCCTGGTACGACAACGAGAACTCCTACACCAGCCAGATGGTCCGCACCATCAAGTACTTCGCTGAGCTGGGCTAATCTCACTCACAGAGTAAACGGCAGGCGCACCGCACGGTGCGCCTGCTTTGTTTTTTAGATGCACCGCCGTTGACAACCTCTTTTGGCGTGTGATATCATAAGAGACATACGAGGTGACGCATTATGAAAAACGATTTGATTAAACGCGCGGCGAAACTTTACGGTCGCTGTGTGCTGGCAACGGTAATGGGAACGTTTATGTACTTCTCGGTGGGCATCATTATGCTGGCGATTTCCCCCGGCAGCGAGGCAACGGCGAGCGAGTCGTTCCTTACCAATTTTTTGGCGTTGATTATTCAGGGCTTTCTGTGTCTGACCATTGTGTATGCCGAAATGTGGAAGCAGGGTGACAAGGACGGTGGCCCTGTGATGTTCGGCGGTGCTGAGGGCGACCCGCATCTGGGACTGAAAGTGGGTCTGATTGCGATTATTCCGTCGTTGCTTGCTTTTGTGGTGCTGCTCGCCGAAAAGTTTATCGGCTTCTGGCCGCAGTATGTGATGGTGTATCGTGCCGCCAATTTTGCGCTGTACCCGATTATCGCCTGGTCGATGGGTACGGTGTGGAGTGTGCCGGCTTCGGACATTTCGCTTGTCGGCATTTTCTTGTCGCTGATTCCGACGCTGGTGATTCTGCTGGTTTCGTGGGGCTCGTACTATATCGGATACCGCCAGTTCACCTTTGCGCAGAAACTGATGTACAAAAACAAGTCCTCGAAAAAGCGCAATCTGCGATAATCACCGATTCCTCTGCGTATGTATGCAGGGGAGGGGTGTGCTTGAAACGGCAATTTCGTTCTACGGCAACCGATGTTGCCATTGTACTTTTGTGTGGACTGCTGATGCTGACACTGGCGTGGGGTGTGACCGCGCGCCGTACGGTGCAAGCGGTGTATGACAAATCTCCGCGCATTCTGATTGACCCCGGCCACGGCGGTGCCGATGGCGGCGCGTCTGCCGCAGACGGCACGATGGAGAAAGAATTGAACCTGCGTGTGTCGTTGCCGCTTCGGGATGTACTCACCGTGATGGGTTTTTCGGTGGAAATGACCCGAACGAGCGATGTGATGCTGAACACCGAAGGGGATACCCTGCGCGAACGCAAGGTTAGCGACATTCATAACCGTCTGGCGATGGTCGAGGCGGCGGAACTGACGGTGAGCGTCCATCAAAACAAGTTTTCAGAGGCGCAATATTACGGAACGCAGGTGTTTTATTCCGCTAATCACAGCGAAAGTCGGGTGTTGGCGGAGAGTGTGCGCGAACAGGTAATTACGTTGCTTCAGCCGGAAAACACACGAGAGTTGAAGCAGGGGACGTCGGATATTTATCTGTTGGATAAGACCACACGACCGATGATTTTGGTGGAATGCGGGTTTTTGTCCAACGAAGCAGAGCTTGCCAAACTGAAGACCGAGACCTATCAGCGGCAGATGGCTTTTGCGGTCGCCGCGGGTGTGATGACCTATTTTTGATCCTTCAAAGGGGAGCAGAAACATGGCAGGAAAACAGAAAAACATTTATATTTGTACCGAATGCGGCGGCCAGTTTCCGAAATGGTCGGGACGGTGTCCGCAGTGCGGTGAGTGGAACACGCTGAGCGAAGAGGTGATTGTGCCGACTCGCGGCGGCGCGTCGACCGGTGCTAAGGCGGACGTCTGCCGCATTGATGCCATCGACACGCAAGCGGAGACGCGGTATCCCACCGGGATGAACGAGCTCGATCGCGTGCTTGGCGGCGGCATTGTCCCCGGTGGTATGATGCTCATTGGCGGCGATCCGGGCATCGGTAAATCCACGCTGCTTTTGCAGATTTGCGGACATCTCAGCCAAAGCTATCGTGTCTTGTACGCCTCGGGCGAAGAATCGGCGCGGCAGATTAAACTGCGCGCCGAGCGACTGGGCGTCGACAACGGCGAGCTGCTGTTGCTTTGCGAAACCGATATGAACGTGATTCTCAACGCGATGGTGTCGGAAAAGCCCGATATCGTAATCGTTGACTCGATTCAGACCGTCAGCCTCGCGGAAATCTCGTCCTCTCCCGGCAGTGTTACGCAGGTGCGTGAATGTACCGGCGCGTTGATGCGTGTGGCGAAGCGGGAGGACATCCCGGTGTTTATCGTCGGTCACGTCAACAAAGACGGTGCGATTGCCGGTCCCAAGGTGATGGAACACATTGTGGACTGTGTGCTGTATTTCGAGGGCGATCCGCACAGCAACTATCGCATGCTGCGCTGTGCCAAGAACCGTTACGGTTCTACCAACGAAATCGGCGTGTTCGAAATGCGGGACAAGGGCCTGTACGAAGTGGAAAACCCCTCGCTGATGCTGTTGTCGGGACGCCCGAAAAACGTCAGCGGCACCTGTGTTGCCTGTACGATGGAGGGCTCGCGCCCGCTGCTCGCGGAGGTACAAGGCTTGGTTTCGCCGACCGGTTTCGGCAATCCGCGGCGTATGGCAACCGGATTTGACAATAACCGTCTGGCGTTGTTGCTTGCGGTGCTGGAAAAGCGGTGCGGCTTCTTCTTCTCCAATCTGGACACCTATTTAAATGTTATCGGCGGTCTGCGGCTGGATGAGCCGGCGGCGGATTTGCCGGTGGCGCTCTCGCTGGTATCGAGTCTGAAGGATAAGCCGGTGGACGAGGGCGTTGTCGCGTTTGGCGAGGTTGGTCTTGCCGGCGAACTTCGCTCGGTTTCAGGCGCGGAGCAACGCATTGCCGAGGCAGCGCGACTCGGGTTTACCCGCGTAATCGTGCCGGCGCATACGCTGAAAACACTGTCCGGTACCTACCCGATTGAAATCGTCGGTGCCGCGACCTTGCGTGAAGCGTACGAAAAATTGTGACGAAAAAAGCAGGCTGACGCCTGCTTTTTTGTTTTTTAAAACCGCGTTGTTACCTCATATTTTCGGCAATCCGTCAAACACTAACACCGAAAACAACTTCCGGAAAGGATGAAACGGATTGAAAAAATATGTGTGGCTGGCGGTGGGAACAGCGGTAGCGTTAGCGGCAGCGCTGTTGCTCCGTCAAGGATTGTCACCCAAGACGGAGTCGGTGGAATTGGTGACGGTGGAGTCGTCCTCGGTGCGGCAGACGGTAGAGTGTACCGGCAAGGTCGCTTCGGCAGATGTTGCCGAGGTGTTTGTGGACGTGCCGTGCATTGCGCAGACGGTGTTTGTCAGCGAGGGACAATACGTGGAAGCGGGTGACGTGTTGTTTACGGTGGACAAGGAGGCAACACAACAGGTGCTGGCGCAACTCGGTGGCGCGGTGTCGGGTTCCGCTCCGACACAGGTGACAGCGCCGGTGTCGGGGGTGGTCTCGGGGCTTTCGGTCAGCGAGGGACAGGTTGCGTCGAATTTAGAACCCTGCGCGGTCATTTCCTCCGGCAACACGGTGCACATTGCGGTGGTGGTTCGTGAAAGGTACGTCTCCCGCATCGCTTTGGGGCAAGAGGTGGAAATCAGCGGCGTGGCATTTGCCAAAGAGCGTTACCACGGCACGGTGACGCATATCGCGTCCAGCGCGCATCAGGAATATATCGGCACGTCGTCCGAAACGGTGGTGGATGCGGTGGTGACACTGCGGGAAGAGGAGCTGGACGATTCGCTGCGCGCGGGGTTGAACGCCCGTGCGCGTGTGTTGGTTAATGTGATTGAGGAAGCGTTGCTTGTGCCGTACACCTGTATTGCACAGGACGATGAGGGGAACGAATATATATATGTATATAATGAAAAGGACAACACCGTCTCCCGTGTGGTGCCCGAGTTCGGCGAAGAGTGCGAGGAGGGTGTGCTGGTGGTGTCCGGGTTGGCGTCCGGTGCGCGGATTGTACAGGAACCCGAACGGTTGTCGGGAGAGCGCCTCGCGGTGCAGGTGGAATGATTCATGGGTGAATTGATAAAAGGGGCATTCCGCAGTTTGCTGCGAAAGCGTAACCGCACCGCGCTGACGGTCATCGGTATTGCGGTTGGTGTGATGATGGTAGCAACGGTGTCGGTCATCGGTGTGGTGGGAAGGCAGCTGGTGGATGACGAACTGGACAATATGGGTGTCAACGGTCTGTCGATTATGGCGGACAGCGGCGGTGAACTCATCGGCGAGGAAACGCTTGACGATGTTCGCCGCCTCTCTTGCGTGGAGTCCGCGATGCCGCTGATGGTGCAAATGGGAACAGTGTCGACGGTGGGCGACAGTCAAAGCTCGATGTTGTTCGGCATTGATGCCGGTGCGGACCAGGCGATTTCACTGAGCCGCTTGTATGGTCGGCTTATCACCCCCGGCGACGTGCGCACCGCCGCGCGGGTGTGCGTGTTGGATGAAGCGGTGGCGCGGGAGCTTTACGGACGCACCAATGTGGTGGGTAAACAAGTGACGGTAAGTTTTGGGGATTACGGCGAAACGTTGACGGTGGTGGGAATCACCGAAGCGGGGAGCAGTCTGCTCCAGAATGTGACGAGCTTTATTCCGGGTATGTTGTATATGCCGTATACCACGCAGGGTGACTTGACAGGACAAACGGCGTTCGACCAGGTGGCGGTGCGGGTGCAGGCGGATACGGCCGATGTGGCGCAGCGGCGGATTGAACGCGTGCTTGACAGGCGATACGACGGCGACGCGCCGTTTCGCACCGATAATCTGGCGGTACAAAAGGATCGACTGGAGCAACTGGTGGATGTGGTGGCGCTGGTGTTGACAGCCATCAGTGCCATTTCGCTTCTGGTTTCCGGTTTTGGCATTGTCACATCGATGTTGTCCGCCGTGTCGGAGCGCACGCGGGAGATTGGCATCAAAAAAGCCATCGGCGCGACGGGGAGGCGCATCCTGCTGGAGTTTTTGGCGGAAGCGGTGGTGCTGTCGGCGGCGGGTGCGGTAATCGGGATGCTTCCTGCGGCATTGCTTATCGTGGTGCTTCGTATATTTGGCGTGGCGGTGGCGACACCGACGGCGCTGTTTTTGGGGTTGTTTTTGTTTTCGTTGCTGGTCGGTGGGGTGTTCGGGGCATATCCGGCGTACAAAGCCTCGCGGTTACAGCCGGTGGAGGCGCTTCGCAGTGAATAATAGCAAAAAACCTCTTTTCTCCGAGGGGAAAGTGTGATACAATAAAAGATATTCCAAAGAACGGAGGGGTGCTTTGTGCAAGATTTGACAAAGCGGTTGTGCGACGGCGTGGAAAGCCTGACCTTGACGGATACGCGCTTCAAAACGGCGCAGATTTCGGTCGGTTTGTTTTTGCCGCTCGCCAAAGAAACGGTGGAGGAATATGCAATCCTGCCCCGTTTGATGACCCGTGCTTGCGCGGCATACCCGGATTTTACGACGCTGAATCGCCGTCTGAATGAGCTGTACGGCGCGTCGGTCAGCGGTCGTTCTATGCGTGTGGGTGAATCGCAGCTGCTGCTGTTTTCTGCCGAAGCGACGGCCGATCGTTTTGCGCTCGGGCAGGAGGCGGTGACCGCTTCCTGTGCACAGTTGTTGTGCGAGATGCTGTTTTGCCCGGCGTTTGAGAATGGAGTGTTCCGTGCCGAGGACGTGGAAATCGAACGCCGTTGTCTTGCGGAGGACGTCCGCGCGATGATTAACGACAAGCGGTGGTATGCGCGTCGGCGCGCCGAACAACTGCTGTGTCAGGATGAGCCGTTCGGTATTGGTTCTGCCGGTCGTGCAGAGGTTATCGAACAGCTGACACCGGAGCGAATTACCGAGGCGTGGCGGCGGATGTTGCGCCGTGCCACGGTGCGCATTGTGCTGCAAGGCGGCGAGGAGATGCCGCAGGTGGAAGAAGCGTTCCGCCGGGGTTTCTCCGCGGTGGCGGACAGAGATCCGATTCCGTGTTTTACCGATACGACAACGCGCAACCCCAACCTGCGTCGGCAGGTGGAGCGTATGCCGATCAACCAATCCAAGCTCGTGCTTGGTTTCCGCGCCAATTGTGCCGAGCCGGACAAGGGCGTGTCGGCGGTTCGCCTGATGAACGCATTGCTGGGCGGCACGGCGACATCGCTGTTGTTCCGCAACGTGCGTGAAAAGCTTAGCCTGTGCTACTACTGCTCGTCGATGTACGATCGGACGAAGGGCATTTTGTTTGTACAAAGCGGTGTGGACGAAGCCAACGCCGTCCGCGCCGAGGAAGAAATTTTGCGTCAGGTTGATGCGGTTTCGAACGGTGAGTTCAGCAAGGAAGATTTGGAAGCCGCTCGCCGCAGTGTGATTCAGACCTTTGAGTCGGTGGGAGATTCCCAGTCGGCGCTCGCCGGGTGGTATATTCCGCAGACCACACTGCCGACCCCTCATTGTCCCGACGAGATTCGTCGCGAGGTGGAAGCGGTCAGCCGCGAAGAGGTTATTCACGCAGCACAGCAGTTGCAACTGGAGTGTGTGTATTTGTTAGCGCAGGAGGAACACGCCGATGGCTGAGTGGAAAGAAATTCGCAACGAGCGATCGGGGGAGAGCTGCTATTTTCTGCAGCACCATTCCGGATTGCCGTTGTACGTGTGGCCGAAAAAGGATTATGTGACGACCTACGCGGTGTTTGCGACCAACTACGGTGCAATTGATACCGCCTGCCTGAAAGACGGTGTGGGCGAAGCGGTGCAGTTGCCTGCGGGAACGGCACATTATCTGGAGCATAAACTGTTTGAAAACGAAGATTGCGATGCGTTCGAGCGCTACGCCAAGACCGGCGCCAGCGCCAATGCGTTTACTTCCTTTGACCAGACGGCGTATCTGTTCACTTGTACACAGAACGCGGTGGAGTCGCTGGAAATTCTGCTGGATTTTGTGCAAAAACCGTATTTCACCGAAAAAACGGTAGAAAAAGAGCGCGGTATCATCGAACAGGAAATCCGTATGGGCGAGGATTCGCCGTACCGTCGGGTGTTTTGCAATCTGCTGACAAGCTTGTACAAAGAGCATCCGGTACACACCGATATTGCGGGCACGGTGGAGTCGATTGCACAGATTACTCCCAAGATGCTGTACGATTGCTATGATACGTTCTATAACCTTCATAATATGGTGCTGGCGGTGACGGGCAACATCACCTGTGAACAGGTGGAGGATGTCGCCGACCGTCTGCTGAAACCGTGCGAGGCGCGGCGGGTGCGGCGCGCACCGATTAATGAGCCGAAGGAAGCGGTGCAATCCCGTATCGAAGAAAAAATGCCGGTATCGGTGCCGCTGTTCTATTTCGGATACAAGACGCCGCGGGACACCTCCGACGGACTGCGTGCCGAAAAGCCGGAGATGTTGGCGGCAGCAGAGGTGCTGGAGGAGCTCTTGTGCGGCAAATCGTCGGCGCTGTATGCTTCGCTGATGAAGAAAGAGCTCATCAACTCGTCTTTCGGTGTGGAGTACTTCAACGGCCCGGGCTTCGGTGTGTGGATTGTCGGCGGCGAATCGCGTGATCCCGACGCGGTGGCGGCGGCAATACAGGATGAAGTGGAGCGGCTGCGCCGCGAAGGTATCAATCACGACGATTTTATTGCCGCGCGGAACTCTGTGTACGGACAGATGATTTCAGGTCTGGATGATCCCGAGTCCTGTGGCGATTTGTTGGCGGCAACGCATATGGATGGTTTTGGTGTGTTCGATTTGCTTGAGGCAATTGCGTCGATGACGGTGGAAACCGTGGAGCAGCGTCTGGCAACAGACTTTGAAAAGAGCGCATCGGCGCTGTCGATTGTGTCTCCGTTGTGATACAGAAAGGATGGTAAAGGATGGAACAAATCACTTTCCCCAATCTGGGATGGGAGTTTAATCTCAGCCCCGAAATTTTCACATTCAGCATTGGCGATATGGAATTTACCATTCGTTGGTACGGCCTGCTGATTGCGCTCGGCTTTTTGCTGGCGGTGGTGTACGCCTATCGTCGTGCGACGGAGTTCGGTATCAACAAGGATTCTATGACCGATGTGGTGCTGGTCTGCACGCTGTTCGCTTTTGCGGGCGCGCGTTTGTACTACATCATCTTTTCGGAAGACCCCAGTGTGTATTTCAGTGATCCGCTGAGCATTTTGCGCATCTGGGAGGGCGGTCTCGCCATTTACGGCGGTGTGATTTGCGCGTTCCTGACGGCGTTGTGGATGTGCCGCTTGAAAAAGGTGAACACGCTGGCGATGTTTGACCTTGCCGCGCCCGGTTTCCTGATTGGTCAGGCGCTGGGCCGCTGGGGCAACTTCTTCAACCAGGAAGCCTTTGGCGGTAACACCACCCTGCCGTGGGGTATGAGCGGCAGCATCATCGGCAGCCCGTATGCTAACGCAACCGGATACGACCCGAAACTGCCGGTTCACCCGACGTTCCTGTATGAGTCGCTGTGGTGCGTGCTTGGCTTGATTCTGATACATATGGTGTCCAAGAGAGCATATCGCTTCCGCGGACAGCTGTTCACGATGTACGTTATGTGGTACGGCACCGGTCGTTTCTTTATTGAAATGCTGCGTACCGACAGCCTGTACATCGGCACGATGCCGGTGTCCTGCCTCGTGGCGGCGTTGTCGGTTTTTGGCGGTTTGGTGCTGTATTTCCTGCTGAAAAACCGAGAAACGCATTCGCCGAAGGACTTGTTCGCCAATGAACTTGTGCCTGCCGAGGGTGAGACGGAAGACGAAGAAGAGACGGCAAAAGCCGAGGAAAACAACGAGGGCGAGGTTGTGGAAGAGGCGCCGACAGAGGCAGCCGCCGACAGCACCGCCGCGGAAGAGGAGGATTCTCATGGCGATCAAAATTGACGGTAAAGCCATTGCGGCGGCGGTTCGTGCGGAAGTGCGCGCCGAAGTGGAAGAAATGACCCGCGCGGGCAAAACGCCCGGTCTCGCGGTAATCGTGGTGGGCGACGATCCCGCATCCCGCGTGTATGTAAACAACAAGAAAAAGGCGTGTGCCGAAGCAGGTATGCGTTCGGAAGAGTTTGCGCTTCCTGCCGAAACGACACAGGAGGAACTGATGGCGCTGGTGGATGAGCTGAACGCCCGCGAGGACATCCACGGCATTCTGTGCCAGCTGCCGCTGCCGAAGCACCTGGATGATAAGGCGGTCATTGCGGCCATCTCCCCCGAAAAGGACGTGGACGCGTTCCACGCCGCCAATGTCGGTCAGATTCTCATCGGCGATTACACGTTCCTGCCCTGCACCCCCGCGGGCGTGATGGAACTGCTGCATCGCACCGATATTTCGGTGGAAGGCAAGCACTGCGTGGTAATCGGCCGCAGCAACATCGTCGGCAAGCCGATGGCGATGCTGCTTCTGCACGAGAACGCCACCGTTACGATTTGCCATTCTCGTACGCAGAACCTCAAAGATATCTGCCGTCAGGCGGATGTGCTGGTTGCCGCTGTCGGTCGTGCCGGCTTCGTGACACCGGATATGGTCAAGCCGGGCGCCGTTGTGGTGGACGTTGGTATCAACCGCGGTGCGGACGGCAAGCTGTGCGGTGACGTCGATCCCGCTGTGGACGAGGTGGCAGGCTACCTCACTCCCGTGCCGGGCGGTGTTGGCCCGATGACCATCGCTATGCTGCTCAAGAACACCTTGACTGCCGCACGGGCGCTGATGAAATAATCCAATCGGAACGGTTGCACACGGTGCAACCGTTCTTGTTTTTTATCGGCAGAAATGGAGGAGAAAAACATTTTCGAAAAACCGAACAAATTTTCGATTTTCCTATTGACAACCCCGAAAAATTTGGTATAATCGAATCACACAAAACATTTGTTCGGTAGTTTTCGAACAAAAAGGAGGCAAATCGTATGACGTTGAATGTGATTGTGGCCGTCGTCTTTGGGGCGATGACTTTGTATATGGCGGCGAAGGAGCAGCGCACGGTGTCCCACCGTATGGCGTGGATTCCCGGCGTAATGGCAATGATGGAGCTGGCGGTGTGCGGTATTGTCTTCACAGCGGTTCCGTTCGTGCTGGAAGTGGTGTTGATGGCCAGCCGCATCACGGTGTTTGTGTGCTGCACGCTGGCGCTCAAGAAGGATGCGGCGCGCGCTCGCAACCGTCGCCGTCGCCGTGAGGTTCAGCGCCGTGTGGCGGTGGACAGCATGCTGTACGAGCTCAAGCGTCCTGTGCATCACTGTGCATAATCGTTGGATTCTTAAAAGCGCCTGCGGGCGCTTTTATTTTTTGCTTGTGTTTTGTGCGGCTTTGGGATACAATAAGTGCAGACAAAACCAAGGAAGGCGACACTATGCAATATTTTCTGACGGTAGGGCAGCAGGTGCTGATCCTGTTTATCCTGATTTTTGCGGGATTTTTGCTCGGAAAAAAGAATATCATCGGCGACAAGGGCGCGAAAACCTTGTCGGACGTGGCACTGCTTCTCGCGTCGCCGTGCGTCATCGCGCTGTCGTTTGAGCGCGAGTTCGATGTGGCGGTTTTGCGCGAGCTGGGAATCGCGCTGCTGGTCAGTTTGGGTATCCACGCGGTGGCAATCGGTATTGCGCAACTGTTGTACCGCGGCAGCGCACCGCGCGACCGCGTGTTGCGTTTGGCTGCGGTGCTTTCCAACGCCGGGTTTATGGGTCTGCCGTTGCAGCAGGCGGTGTTGGGCGATTCCGGTGTGTTTTACGGCGCGGCGTACGTCACCGTATTTAACCTGATGCTGTGGAGTTATGGCGTGTTGACCGCCGACCCCTCCTCGCGCCGCTTGTCTCCGCGAAAAATGTTTGTCAATCCCGGCGTAATCGGTTTGGTGGCGGGTCTTATCATTTTGTTCTTGCCGTTCGATTTGCCCGAATTGGTGCGCACCCCTGTGGCGCATTTGGCGGCACTGAACACGCCGATTCCGATGTTATTCATCGGCTATAACTTCTCGAAAGTGAACCTTGTGCCGGCACTGCGCAACCGTTCGTATTATTTCGCGTGCGCCATTCGGTTGCTCGTCATACCGACGGTCACGGTGGGGCTTTTGTACCTGATTGGTATCCGCGGAACGCTCTTGTGCTCGATGGCGATTTCCGCCAGCGCACCCGTAGCCGCGGCGGTGTCGATGTTTGCCGACCGCTATGGTCAGGATACCGAAACATCGGTGAACCTGGTGGCACTGTCCACCGCGTTTTCCATGATTACCATGCCGGTTTTCGTGACACTTGTCCAGATGATTGCCTAAAAGAAAACAGCGAAACACCCTCGACGGGTTGTCGAGGGTGTTTTTCTTTTTGTGTTGGCAAAAAATAGATAGGGAATTTTGAATTTTGTCTCTTGATTTTTCAAAAAAGTGGCGGTATAATAGTACCAAGTGGAGCAAAGTGGAGCAAAGTGGAGGTTTTCCACATTTTCCACAGAGTTTTCCACACCCCGGTGGGGCAGTATCCGAAACGGAGGTGAAGAACAGGTGCTGTACGGTCGTTTCCAACATAATATCGATGCCAAGGGGCGCCTGTTCGTCCCGGCAAAGCTGCGCGATAAGCTCGGCATGTCCTTTATCGCCGCGGCGGTTATGGATCACTGCGTAAGTCTCTATTCCGAAGAGGAATGGAACAAGTTACAGGAAGGTCTGGCGCAGATGCCGCTTACCAAGGCGCGCAAGCTGCAGCGTTACCTGTCTGCCAACGCCGTGGATGTGCAGATTGATTCGCAGGGCCGTATCCTGCTTCCGAAGCATCTTCTTGAGTATGCCTCGCTGGAGAAGGAAGCGCTGGTTATCGGCGCCGGCAACCGCGCAGAAATCTGGAACCCTGCCTCTTACGAAGAGGATATGGGTGGTATGACTTCCGAGGAAGTGGAAGCCGAGTTTATGGAGCTGGGCTTCTGATATGGATAAGACGGAAGCGTATGCGTATCACCGTCCGGTGCTGTTCGAGGAAACTCTGGCGGCGCTGGCCGTTCGCCCGCAGGGCGTTTATGTGGACGGTACTGCCGGAGGCGGCGGACATTCGCACGCCATTGCCTCGTGTCTGGATGGCGGTCGCTTGATTGCACTTGACCAAGACCCGGACGCTATTGCGCAGGCTTCGGCTCGGCTGGAGGGGCTTCCTGCCACCGTTGTCCGTTCCAATTTCCGATATATGGATCGCGTGCTTCGCGAGTTGAATATTGATAAAGTCGACGGCATTTTGCTGGATATCGGCGTGTCGTCTCACCAGCTGGATGAGCCCAGCCGCGGATTTTCCTATCACGCGGATGCGCCGCTGGATATGCGGATGAGTCAGGAAGGCACGACGGCCGCTGATTTGCTCCGCGAACTGACCGAACGGGAGCTTGCGGACATCTTCTTCCGCTTCGGTGAAGAAAAATTTTCCCGTGCCATTGCGCGCGCGATTGTGCGTCGTCGTGAGACGCAGCCGCTCACAACCACCGCAGAGCTGGCAGAGCTCGTAAAGGAATCCGTTCCTGCTGCTGCCAGACGCGACGGACACCCGGCACGACGCGTGTTCCAGGCACTTCGCATTGCCGTCAACGCAGAGCTGGACTGCTTGTCCGATGCGTTGGATGTGGCGTTTGAACAACTGGCTGTCGGCGGTCGGTTGGCTGTTATTACCTTCCACTCGCTGGAAGATCGGATGGTAAAACAGCGGTTTGCCGAATTCTGCAAAGGGTGCACCTGCCCACCGTCGTTTCCGGTGTGCGTGTGCGGTCGTGAGCCGGCGGGTCGGCTGGTGCTTCGCAAGCCTGCGGAGGCCTCCGAACAAGAGCTTGCGGAAAACCCCCGTAGCCGCAGTGCCAAGCTGCGGTGCATTGAGAAGCTGAGAGATTACGTTCCTGCAAAGGACTAAGAAAGGAGAGTGGTGATCGTGGCAAAATACGGTTCCGAAGCCTATGACTTGTCCTTGTTTGAGCCGAAGAGTGCGAAGATCACCCCTCTGCCGAACAAGAAAGTAACCAAAGCGGACAAACGCCGCGCAAAGTTGCAAAAGATTATCAACGGCGCCGCCACGGTGGTTGTTGCTTGCTGCGTGGTCTTTGTGCTGGCGGCGATGATTACCAGCCAGGTGCAGTTGACCGAAACCAACAACATTATCACCCAGACGAACGAAAAGTCCGGTGAGCTGGCGGGTGAGATCAAGCGACTGGAAGGCGCGCTGGCGGCAAAGACGTCTGCAGAAAGCGTGGCGGAATACGCCGAACAAAAGGGCTTTGAGCAGATTCAGTCCGGACAGATTGACTATTTCACGGTAACCCCCGCGGTAATCGAGGAAGAGCAGCCTGAGGAGACCGGATTCTGGGGCTCTTTATGGGAAACGCTGACCGGCTGGATCGGCTGATTCGTACAAACACACACGGCAGGTTCTATCACGGTATGTCATTGACATACACTGAAACAGGACCTCGGACGATGAGAGTTGGGATGATAGCGTCTTAACTCTCTTTTCTTTCCAACGAAAGCGAGGTGCAGAGGATGTTCCGTAAAAAAGAAAAGAAAGAACCCACCGCACAGCAAGAGCGTGTGGCGTTGCGTCAACGCGCGCTGATTTTGGTTATCGGCATCTTCTGCGTGTTTGCGCTGCTTGCGGGCAACCTGTTCTACGTTCAGGTAATGAACCAGGATTTCTGGCAGCAAAAAGCGGTGGCACAGCAGCTCAGTGACGTGGAAATTTCCGCAAACCGCGGCCAGGTTTACGATGCGAATATGACGGTGTTGGCGCAGACCCGAGAGGTGTGCACCATTGTTATGTCGCCGAAAAACATTCTGCAGGAAAAGACGCGCGTGAAAATCGCGGATGAGCTGTCGGTGATGCTGGACGTGGATCGTGACGATCTGTACGAAAAGACACTGGACAGCACCTCGCAGTACGAAGTTGTCAAATCCAAAGTCGATAAGTCGCTGGGCGACACGTTTATCGAGTGGGTCAACGAGAACGGCCTCGTTGGCGTATTCCGCGTTGTCACCGACTATAAGCGGGAATATCCGCTGGGGTCGATGCTGTCCACGGTGATTGGCTTTACGGGAAGTGAAAACAACGGCCTGGAAGGACTGGAAGCCAAATACAACGAGACGCTTGCCGGCATCCCCGGTCGTATGGTTATTGCGCAGAACACGTCGGGTGATAAGCTGCCGACGTCGCTGGATTATGAGTACACCGTCAATGCGGTGGACGGCAACAGCTTGGTGCTGACGGTCGACCAGTACATTCAGCAGGTCACGGAAAAGTATCTGGGCGAAGCGATTTCCGAGTTCCAGGCAACCAACCGCGGTTGCGCCATTGTGATGGATGTGGATACCGGTGCCATTTTGGCGATGGCGACCAAGGGCGACTACGACCCCAACAACTATCTGCAAATCAGTGATCCCACGATTGCGGCGCAGATTGCGGAATTGTCGGGCGACGAGCAGGCGAAAGCCATCCGTACCGAGCGGTTGAGACAGTACCGTAACAAGGCGTTGGATTTCTACGAGCCGGGCTCGGTTTTCAAGACCATTACTGCCTCCATCGGTTTGGAAGAGGGCTTGGTCAGCGAAAACAGTGAATTTTTCTGTAACGGTGCATATCATATTGCCGACCGTACGATGAACTGTTGGTATGCGGGACACGGTGTTCAGACGTTCCGTGAGGCAATTGCCAACTCCTGTAACCCTGCGTTTATGACGCTGGGAGGACTGATTCGTTCGTCGCTGTTTTGTAAGTATTATATCGGTTTTGGTTTTACGGCGCGCACGGGCGTGGATATGCTCGGCGAGCAGACGCCGTCCTCGGCGCTGTATTATACTGCCGATACCATGACTCCGGTTAACGTGGCTGCCTCCTCCATCGGTCAGACCTTTAAGGTCACGCCGTTGCAGATGGCAACCGCGCTTTGCGCCATTGCCAACGGTGGCAAGCTGATGCAGCCGTACGTTGTGCAGAAGGTGCTGGACAGCGAGGGTAACGTGATTTCCAATACGGAGCCTGTTGTCAAGCGCCAGGTTATTTCGGCGCAGACGTCCAAGCGCGTGTGCGATATGCTGGAGCAAGCGGTGAGCGGCGGCGCTATCGGTAACGCGTACATTTCGGGTTATCGCGTCGGCGGTAAAACCGGAACTTCCGAAAAAACCGAAACCAAATCCGAGGAAGAAGACGACAAGAATGTTGAAGTCATCGCCTCGTTCGGCGGCTTTGCCCCGGCGGATAATCCGGAGGTCGTGGTGTTTGTTATGGTAGACGAACCGCAGACGCTCAAATCCGGTGCCGGTGTTGCCGCGCCGATTGCACGAAATATTCTGCGCGACATCCTGCCGTATCTGGGTGTTGAGCCGAACTATACCGAAGAAGAGCTTGCCAACCTCGACCACAGCGTGCCGCAGGTGACGGGCAAGCGCGTCTCGGTGGCGGCGACGGCACTGCAGTCTGCTTCGCTGACCTACAACACGGTTGGCGACGGCGAAAAGGTCGTGCGTCAGATTCCCGATGCCGGCGCGACCATCCCGAAGGATGGCGTGGTGTGGTTGTACACCGATGACAGCGATGTCAAGATGACGACCGTTCCCGACTTTGCCGGAAAGAGTTTGTCACAGGTCAACCAGGCGGCGAAGTATGCCGGTCTGAACGTTGTGGTGTCCGGCATCAACACATCGGGTGGCGTGGCAAAGGCTGCCAAGCAGTCTGTTGCGGCGGGCGAAAGCGTGCCGAAGGGCTCTGTCATCACGGTGGAATTCACCTACGGAGACAACATTTTCTAAACGAATCGGATGATTCGACGAGAGGACGCCTGTTATGAAGCGAATGCATCAACAGGACGTTTCAATGAAAGCACCATCCCGACAGATGTGGCAGCGCTCGCTTTGGGCGCTCGCGGCGTTGTCGGTGGGGTTTGCAACCATCTGTGCCCGTCTGGCGGTAATCCAATTGGCGGAGCACGACGTGTGGCAGGCGCTGGCGACGGATCAGCAGCTGACCGACAGCATGATTTCCGATAAGCGGGGCGATATTGTAGACCGCAACGGCGTGGTGCTTGCGCGCAGTGTGGAGGTCGCCACCGTGATTATGGCACCCGGCGAGATTGTCGACGATGCCGCGCGACAGATGATTTGCGAGGAATTACCCGACCTTTTAGACATCGATGCCGAAAAGCTGCAAAAGCAGGTGGCGCGCACCGGGTCGCGGTATGAAGTGGTCAAGGCGAAAATCGACACACCACTGCGGGACACCTTTATCCAATGGGTTAAGGACCGCGATTTATCCGGTGTGTTCCGTGTGATACAGGATTATAAGCGGGAATATCCGCTGGGCAATACGTTGTCCTCCGTTTTGGGGTTTACCGGTGTGGATAACACCGGACTGGAGGGCTTGGAGGCGAAGTACAACGACGTGCTCGCGGGCACTGCCGGGCGGGTCGTGACATCCGCCAACGGCTGGGGCGACGCACTGCCCAACGACATTCAGTATGAAACCACCATCGCCGCCGGCGAGGGCAACTCGCTGGTTCTGACGGTGGATGTCAATATTCAGCGGATGGTGGAAAACCATCTTGAGGTGGCGCTTTCGGAAACCGGGGCGGCAAACCGTGTGTCGGCTATTGTGATGGATGTGCAGACGGGCGAGGTTCTGGCGATGGTGACCAAGGGGGATTACAACCCCAACAATCCACGCGTGGTGCAAAACCCCGACACAGCGGCGCAGCTCGCGTTGCTGTCGGGCGATGAGCGGTCGGAAGCGTATCTTACCGCGTTGCAGCAGCAGTGGAAAAATAAAGCGATTTCCGAGTTTTACGAACCCGGATCGGTGTTCAAAATATTTACAGCCTCCACCGCGCTGCAAGAGGGGTTAATTTCCGAGCGATCGGGCTTTTACTGTAACGGCACATATACGATGGCAGGCGTACGCACGATGAAATGCCATGTGTATCCGCGCAGTCACGGCAGCCAGACATTGGCAGAAGCCATTTCGCACTCCTGTAACCCGGCGTTTATGAGCATCGGGTCGCTGATTGGCACAACGCTGTTTCCGCAGTATCACGCGCGGTTCGGGTTTACCGAAACCACGGGGATTGATATGCTGGGAGAGGCGCGGGTGACGGCTTCGCTGTACCACAGCGCGAAGGCGATTACCGCTGTGGATGTGGCGACCTCTTCCATCGGTCAGACATTTAAGGTTACGCCGATCCAGATGATTACCGGTGTGTCGGCGGTGGCAGGCGGCGGCGAGCTGCTGCAGCCGTACGTTGTCAGCCGCGTGGTATCCGCGCAGGGCGAGACGGTGAGCGAAACCAATCGCACGGTGCGCCGACAGGTGTTGTCCGAGGATGTATCGGCACGGATGTGTGCGCTGCTGGAGGGCGTTGTCGACGGCGGCGGTGCCAAAAACGCGTACGTTGCGGGTTACCGCGTTGCCGGAAAGACCGGCACATCCGAAAAAACCGACAAAGGACTCGGCGTCGACGGGCGCAAAAATGTAGTTGCTTCGTTTTGCGGATTCGCTCCGGCGAACAATCCGCAAGTGGCGGTTATTGTAATGATTGATGAACCGCAGACCTATATCCGCTACGGCGGTACACTGGCAGCGCCTGTGGCACAACGGATTTTTGCCGATGTGTTGCCGTATCTGGATGTTCAGCCACAGTATACCGAAGCCGAACTGAAGGCGTTGCAAACGGCTGTGCCGCAGGTGACGGAGCTCTCGGTAACGCGAGCGGTTACCACGCTTAAACAACAGGAATTGACGGCACGGATTGTGGGAGATGGCGAGCGTGTTACAGCGCAAATGCCGTCGGCAGGCGACCCCATTGCCAAAGGCGGCACGGTGGTGCTGTATACCGACGGAGCGACGCCAACAGAGATAACCGTACCGTTGGTGGTCGGAAAATCGTTGTCGGAAGCCAATCGGTTGCTGACCGATGCCGGATGTAATGTGCGGATTTGCGGATATCTTGATGAAACAGACGGCTCGCTTGCCGCCCGACAGGCGGTGGTGGGCAGACAGAGTGTGGAAGCAAAAGCCACCGTTCCCGAAGGGGCAGTGGTTGAAATCGATATCGTCTATCAAGACGTAACGGAATAACGGAGGATGCACGATGAAACTGGGAAAACTGCTTGAGAGAACCGGGATTTCCTGTCCGATGGAGGATGTGGAAATTACGGCGCTGTGTCGCGATTCGCGGCAGGTAACGCCCGGTTGCGCCTTCGTGTGTATCAAAGGCACCGGCGTGGACAGCCACAAGTTTGCCGAACAGGCATTGGAACAGGGCGCTGCGCTGGTGGTGGTGGAACGCGATTTGGGGCTGCCGAAGCAGTTGATTGTGGAGAACAGCCGCACCGTCTGGGCGCAGATGAGCGCCGCGTGGTTCGGTTATCCGTCCGAGCGGTTGCACCTGATCGGTGTGACGGGTACGAACGGAAAAACCAGCACGACGTATTTGCTCAAAGCGGTTCTGGAGCAGGCAGGTCATATGGTCGGTCTGATTGGCACCATCCGCAACCTCATCGGCGATCGCGAGATTGCGGCGGGACACACCACCCCCGATTCGTACGATTTGCAGCAGATGTTTGCGCAAATGGCGGATGCCGGATGCGACTATGCGGTGATGGAAATTTCCTCTCACGCGCTGGATCAGGGGCGTGTGGAGGGTTGCACGTTTGATGCAGGTATCTTTACCAACCTGACGCAGGACCATCTGGACTACCACGGCACGATGGAAAACTATGCCGCTGCCAAGCGTCGCTTGTTTTCGCTGTGTCGCCTGGCGGTGCTGAACAAAGATGACACGTGGCACGAGACAATGGTTGCCGGCTGCGATTGTCCGAAGATTACGTTTTCCGAGCGGGATGATGCCGCCGATTATGTGGCGCGCAACATTCGCCAGCGTCCCGATGGCATTGATTTTGAGCTGGTGTCGCTCGGCGAAATCGGGCGTGTGCGGCTTGCGACCCCCGGACGCTTTTCGGTGTATAACGCGTTGGGCGCGGCGGCTTGTGCACGCGCACTGGGCATTCCGTTTGAAACCGTAACGCAGGCGCTGGGTGCTGCCGGTATTGTCAAGGGCCGTGCCGAGGTTGTGCCGACCGGACGCGATTTCACGGTTGTCATCGACTACGCTCACACGCCGGACGGCCTTATCAACATCTGTAACACGCTTGCCGCCTGCAAGGTGGGACGGCTGGTTACGCTGTTTGGTTGCGGCGGTGACCGCGACCGCACCAAGCGCCCCAAGATGGGCGTAGCGGCAGCGGAGTTGTCGGATTTTATGGTTATCACTTCGGATAATCCGCGTTCGGAAGAGCCGGAAGCGATTATCGACGATATTCTGGCAGGTATCACGGATACCAAAACGCCCTACACCGTGATTCCGAACCGCGTGGAGGCAATTACCTGGGCGGTGAAAAATGCGCAGCCGGGGGATACCATCCTGCTGGCCGGCAAGGGACACGAGACCTATCAGGTGCTGAAAGACGGAACAATCCATCTGGACGAAAGAGAAATCGTGGCGCAGGCGCTTTTGACTGCGTCGGATGAGGAGCGGTAAAAATGGATATAACAATAGCGGCAACGTGGGTAATTACGGCACTGGTGGCGTTTGCGGTAGCGGCATGGCTGGGCAAACGGCTGATTCCGGTGCTTCATCGCCTGAAATTTGGACAGACTATCCGTGAGGAAGGTCCTGCGTGGCACAAAAGCAAGCAGGGAACTCCGACGATGGGTGGCGTGATTTTTATTGCGGCGATGCTGATTGCCACCGCGCTGGCCATGACTGTGGCACAGCTGTTTTTGCCGATTCCGGTGATTACGGTGGTGCATACGAGCGGCGCGATAACCAAGCTGTTTGCCGGTCTGGTGCTGGCTGTCGGCTTTGGTGCTATCGGCTTTTTGGATGACTATATCAAGGTGGTGCGCAAGCGCAACCTGGGTCTTACCAGCCGTCAGAAAATGGCGGCGCAGCTTCTTGTTTCGGCGGCGTATGCGGTGACGATGTATGCCGTGGAGGCAACCCGTATGTACATCCCGTTCTACGGCTATTGGGAAGCGGGTATTTGGTTTATTCCGATTGCGATGTTTATTATCGTCGCGATGACCAACGCCACGAACCTGACCGACGGCATCGACGGCCTGTGCGCTTCGGTGTCGGTGGTGGCGCTGTTGTTCCTGCTGGCGCTTTGCAGCGCGGCAACGATGGGTTACGGTATTGTGGTGTCGGCGATGGCAGGCGCACTTGCCGGCTTCCTCGTCTGGAACTTCCATCCGGCGCGTGTGTTTATGGGCGATACCGGTTCGCTCTTTATCGGCGGCGTGCTGTGCGCGGTGGGGTTTGGTCTGGAGCAGCCGCTGCTGCTCGCGCTTCTTGGCATTGTGTATGTGGCAGAAACGCTGTCGGTCGTGTTGCAGGTGTCGTATTTCAAGCTGACGCACGGCAAGCGTTTGTTCAAAATGAGCCCGCTGCACCATCATTTTGAGATGTGCGGCTGGAGCGAGAACACCATTGTGGCGGCGTTCTGTTCTGTGACGGCGATTGCCGGTGTGATTGGTCTTGTTCTGTTGTGGTAATCGCCACACGGTAATTTCGGAAAGGAGGAGCCCCTATGGCTAAAGCAAAATCGGCGGCGCACACGGCACCGTCAAATGCCCTGCGCCCGAAGCGTGTGCTGGGTTTGTTTACGCGCGCGGCGGGTTTTGATATGACCTTTTTCGTGTTAACGGTGCTCATCCTGGTTATCGGTCTGGTGTCACTGTTTTCTGCCAGCTATGCGTATTCCTATTACCAAAACGGCGGCGACAGTTATTACTACATCAAGCGTCAGATGATTTTTGCCGTGATTGGCGTCTTGCTGATGATGGTGATTTCGCTGGTTGACTACCACGTTTTGCATCGGTTCGCTTTACCGGTTATGGGCGTGGCGTGGTTGCTGCTGATTATCGTCTTCTTTATGCCGTCGGTGGCTAACGTGCACCGATGGATTCCGCTGCCCGGCTTTAATATGCAGCCGTCCGAGGTGGCAAAGTTCGCTATTATTTTGTTGTTCGCGCATTTGATTTCCCTATTTAAAGAGGAAATGAAACGGTTTACCAAGGGCTATGTGCCCTTTATGCTGGTGCTTATCGGCACCTGCGGTCTGGTGTTTTTGGAGCCGCACCTGTCGGGCACCATTCTGATTATGATGATCGGTCTGGTGATGATGTTTGTGGGCGGCACGCGGGCGCGCTGGCTGTTCCTGACGGTTGGCGTCGGCGCGTTGGCGGTGTTTTTGATGGTGTTTGTGGTCGGTTACGAGCAAGACCGTATCGCTGTGTGGCAAGACCCGCTCGCGGTGTACACGTCCGACCTTTTGTATGAGGGCGGACAGACCGGTCGCGACGTGGCGTGGCAGACGGTGCAGTCGCTGTATGCCATCGGCTCCGGCGGCCTGATGGGCGAGGGCCTCGGCAACTCGCGCCAGAAGCACTTGTTCCTGCCCGAACCGCAGAACGACTTTATCTTTGCCATCGTGTGCGAGGAGCTCGGCTTTGTCGGTGCGGTAGTTGTCATTGTTCTGTTTGCGCTGCTGGTGTGGCGAGGGTTTATTATCGGTATGCGCGCATCGGATAAATTCGGCGCGATGTTGGCAATCGGCCTGACATCACAGATTGGTCTGCAGGTAATGTTCAATCTGGCGGTGGTGACAAACGCGATGCCCAACACCGGCATCAGTCTGCCGTTCTTCAGTTACGGCGGCTCGTCGTTGGTTATGTTGCTGGCACAGATGGGTGTTGTGCTGTCGGTGTCGCGACAGGCGAAATTGCGGTCCGACCGCGGATAGGAGGCAGACGTATGCGTGTGTTGATGACCGGAGGCGGTACGGCGGGGCATATTAACCCGGCGCTGTCCATCGCCGATGCAATACGGCGGGAATATCCGCAGGCGGAGATTTTGTTTGTCGGTGCCAAAGGACGCATGGAGACGGTGCTCGTCCCGAAAGCGGGATATGACATCCGCACCATTACGGTGGAGGGTTTCCAGCGCCGTTTGTCGCTGAAAAATATTCAGAAAAACATTCGGGCGGCGTATCACGCGGTGACCGCCGGCGCAGAAGCCGGACGAATCATCCGTGAGTTCCGCCCCGATATTGCTATTGGTACAGGCGGCTATGTCAGCGGCCCGGTGCTGCGGCGCGCCGCAAAAATGGGTGTGCCGGTGCTGGTGCACGAATCCAACGCGTTGCCCGGCGTGACGGTGAAAATGTTGGCGGCACACGCCAAGGCGATTCTGGTGTCGGATGAAGCGGCACGGCGGCATCTGCCTGCCGAGGCGCGGGTGATTGTGACGGGAAATCCGTTGCGCCACGATTTGACGGCGATGGACCGCGAGACGGCCCGCCGCGAGTTGGGTGTGGACGAGCGACCGCTGGTGCTGTGCTTTGGCGGTAGCTTGGGCGCACGCCCCATCAACGAGGCGATTGTTGGCGTTTTAGGCAAGACCGAAGCGTCGCAGGTGCAGTTTATCATCGGCACGGGACGTGGTGTCAACCACGAGCACGTGCAGGAGTTGCTTGCGAAGCAGGGAACCACTCCCGACGGTGTTCACGTGCGTGTGCGCGATTATATCGACGATATGCCGCGGTGTATGGCGGCCGCCGATTTGGTGATTTGCCGTTGCGGCGCGATGACCCTCAGCGAGCTGCCGGCGCTTGCTAAGCCGTCAATACTCATTCCGTCGCCGTATGTGGCGGAAAACCACCAGTTCTACAATGCGATGGCGCTTGCTGAACGCGGCGCGGCGGTGTGCCTGGAGGAGAAGGATTTGACCGCCGATCGCTTGTGGGAGGAAATCCGACAGACGGTGTTGTCGCAGGAAACACTGCAGAAAATGAGCGAGGCAGCAGGCGCAGCGGCGGTGACCGATGCGGATGCCCGCATTATGGCGGTTGTAAAAGAAACGCTCGGCGTGTAATGTCGTCACCCTTTTTTCGATGCGTCATAGGATGGTATATAACCATTCTGTGATTGCAGAGGAGAGGGGTCATACGATGTCGCGGTTGATTGTTGAGGGCGGACATCGCCTGAACGGAGCGGTACATATTCATGGAGCCAAAAACAGTGCGCTGCCTCTTTTGGCGGCAACCCTGTTGGCACACGGCGTGTGCGAACTGGAAAACTGTCCGATGCTGTCCGATGTACGGGCGGCGAGTGATATTTTGCGGCATCTCGGATGCCACGTCACACGGCAAGGCTCCTGCGTGACGGTGGATGCCACCGCACCGTGTTGCAGCGATATTCCCGATTCGCTGATGCGCGAGATGCGGTCATCCATTGTGTTTTTGGGCGCAGTTGCGGCGCGCACCGGACAGGCGGAATTGTCGTTCCCCGGCGGGTGTGAGCTGGGACCGCGCCCTATTGATCTGCATTTGTCGGCGTTGCGGCAAATGGGACTTCGCATTGATGAAACAGGCGGCAAGCTGTGTTGCCGTGTGGAGGGACGCCTGACAGGGTGCCCCATTGCGCTCTCGTTCCCCAGTGTCGGCGCTACCGAAAACATCCTGTTGGCGGCGGTGACGGCGGTCGGGGAAACCACAATTTACAACGCGGCGCGCGAGCCGGAAATTGTGGATTTGTGTCGGTTTTTAAGCGCGTGTGGCGCGCGTATCCGCGGCGCAGGCGAGGGTACTATTGTGGTTGAGGGCGTGGAGCGGCTCAGCGGTTGTCGCCACCGTGTTATTCCCGATCGCATTGAAACTATAACATATATGGGTGCGGCGGCAGTGACGGGAGGGTCGCTGCTTCTCAAAGGTGTTTGTTCGACGCACCTGCAAGCGGCAATGCCGCTTTTTGAAGAAATGGGGTGCAGTTTTTCCTCGTGGGAGGACGAACTGCTTGTCAGCGCCCCGGCGCGGCTTCGCCGCGTTCGTTCGGTGCGCACGCTGCCGTACCCCGGATTCCCCACCGACGCGCAAGCGCTGCTGATGGCGATGGCGTGTGTGGCGGAGGGGACGAGCGTGTTTATCGAAACCATTTTCCAAAGCCGCTACAAACACGCGGGAGAACTGATGCGCCTCGGCGCACGCATCAAGGTTGAGGGGCGTGTGGCGGTGGTGGAGGGTGTGCCTCGCTTGTCGGGTGCGCCGGTGCAGTGTACCGACCTGCGTGGAGGCGCAGCGCTGGTGCTTGCCGGGCTTGCAGCAGAGGGGCACACCGAAATTTCCGAGCTTTACCATCTCGAACGCGGGTACGAAGCGTTGGCAGAGGGGTTGACACAGACGGGCGCATCTCTTATACTGGAAGAATAGAAACAAGACAGGACTGGCGAACATGAAACGCAGAGAAAAACAGCAACCTACACGCAGCCAGAGACGGCGTATCAACCGTCTCCGGCTGTTTGTCGTGCTTGCGGCGGTGGATGTTCTGCTGGTCATTGGCATATTGCTGATGCTGCCGGGTGCGCTGCGAACGGTGGATGACGGCAGCGAATCAAACGCGTGGTTTGGCGTCAAAAGCATCACCGTCACCGGCAACACCCGCTACGAGGAATCGGCGGTGCTCGGCATCAGCGGCATCCGCGAGGGTCAAAGTGTGTTTTCCGTCAGCGAGCGCACGGCGGAACAATACATTCGGGATACGTTTTCGTATGTGAAGGACGTCACCGTTGATGTGACGATGAGCGGTGAGGTTACGATTGCCATTACCGAGTACGAGGAGCTGGGCGCTTTGTACGCAGGCGACAGCTGGATGGTGGTCAGCACCGAAGGCGTTGGACTGATGAAAATGCCGGTAGAAAGCGACCGTCCGCTTCGACGCGTGTATCTCAAAGGCGTGGAAACGCTGTCCACCGAAGTGGGCAAGACGGTGCTTGGCGGCAAGGATTTGGAGATTGTCACCACACTGGTAAAATCCATGCGTGCCAACGGTTTGACAGGCGTTGGTGTGATTGATTTGTCCGATCGGAGCAACATTCGCCTGAACTGGAAAAACCAGATTGACATTGCGCTCGGCAACGATTCGAACCTGAATTATGAGATTGCCGCGGCGGTCAGCGCCATCCCGCGCGTACTCAGCCGACACGGCGAAACGGCGACGGGTTTGCTGAATTTAAGCCAGTATTCCGACGAGAAAATCGAGTCGCCCGTGGTGGTGTTTACCCCCACCGAATTGCTGGATAAAGAGGAGCCCGAGGTGCCGGAAGAGGGCGGCGAAAACGGCGAAAACGGCGACCAAACTGATGCGGACACCGACGCTGAAACGCCGTGATAAAAATTTTTTCAAAAATTTAAAAAAGAGGTCTTTTTTTGAAAAAATACTGTTGAAATCCCTTGCAGGGTGTGGTAAAATTATAGAGGTTACTTGCAGTGTTATAAAACACTGTCCGAATAATTACCACAGCCGGGCTGAGAAAATATGGAGTAGGAGGAAGTTTCATGAGCTTCGAATTTGAAGAGGAAACCTTCAAGGAGGGTGTCCAGATAAAGGTTATCGGTGTCGGTGGCGGCGGCGGAAACGCTGTCAACCGCATGGTGTCTGCCGGTATTAAGGGCGTTGAGTTCCTGGCGATCAACACGGATCATCAGGCGTTGCTGCGTTCGCAGGCGGACGTTAAGCTGCAGATCGGCGAAAAGCTGAC
The DNA here is from genome assembly GCA_045596745.1 of Acutalibacteraceae bacterium. Taxonomy (GTDB): domain Bacteria; phylum Bacillota; class Clostridia; order Oscillospirales; family Acutalibacteraceae; genus RGIG3009. The sequence continues at coordinate 75,862 of JAZODA010000016.1, read as the reverse complement.
CCGCGGCATGGGTGCCGGCGCCAACCCCGAAAAGGGCCAGCGCGCTGCTGAAGAGAGCCGTGACGAGATCACTGCCGCTCTGAAGGGCACGGATATGGTGTTCATTACCGCCGGTATGGGCGGTGGTACCGGTACCGGTGCCGCTCCTGTCGTGGCGGAGATTGCCCGCGATATGGGCATCCTGACCGTCGGTATCGTGACCAAGCCGTTTGCGTTTGAAGGTCGCCGCCGTATGGAGCAGGCCGAGAACGGTATCGCTGTTCTGCGCGAGCATGTGGATAGTCTGGTGGTTATCCCCAACGAGCGTCTGCGCCTGGTCAGCGATCAGCGCATCACGCTGGCTAACGCCTTCACCGAGGCTGACAGCGTTCTGCGTCAGGGCGTCCAGTCCATCTCCGAACTGATCACCGCCGAGGCTGTCCTGAACCTGGACTTCGCCGACGTTACCGCGATCATGAAGGATGCCGGTTATGCTCATATGGGTATCGGCCGTGCCGAAGGCAAGGACAAGGCGGAAATCGCTGCTCGCGCTGCGATCGCCAGCCCGCTGCTGGAGACCACCATCAACGGCGCTCACGGTCTGATCATCAACGTGACCGCTTCTCCCGACGTTCTGCTCGAGGATGTCACTATGGCTTGTACGCTGATCTCCGAGGCTGCTCACCCGGATTGCAACACCATCTGGGGTCTGACCTTCGACGAGAAGCTGGATGACGAGCTGTGCATCACGCTGGTTGCTACCGGTTTCTCGGCTGATGGTTCTTACACCGCTCCCGACGAGAACGGTGCTGCCGGTTACGAGGACAACGACATCGACATCATGGACCTCTTCCGCAAGAAGTCCTAAGACACAAAAAATCAGCGAGGTGACCAACACGGTCACCTCGCTTTTTTGTTGCCTGTTTATACGGTTAATTGCATTTTCCAGCGAGCAAAGCTTTCATCGCTGACGCCGACCACATCGGCAAGCTCCTCAGCCGATGCAAAGCGGCCAATCAGCTTGCGGTGATTTAGAATGCGCTCGGCGGTGGTTTCGGTCATACCATCGAGTTGCATCAAATCCTCCATGGTGGCGGTGTTGAGATTGACAAGCGGTCGGGTGGGGTAGTTGGATGGGTCGTCAATGGAGCGACCGCCGCTTGTTTCGTATAAAGCCGAACAGATAACGGCTACCAGCAGTAACACGCCCAGAACGGTGATTGCTGTGGCGCGAAACGCGGGAGTATCCAGACGACGCAGCATAGCGCCACTCCTTTCAGAAGCTTACTTTTCGGTGCGTACCGCCTGCAACGCTTCACGAAGCGTGTCCAACGAGGACAAGCCCGGCTTGCCTTTGACGGCGAGATACGGTTTCGGTCCGGCGTTAATCATTACGCGACCCGGCAGCGCGGCGGACATTTGCGCACCGACCTCCAAATCCAGCTTGCGCTGGTACAGAAGAAGGCTGGCATCCGGTGACTGGCGAATCTCGTAAATGCCGATATTGGCGGCGAGGTTGCGCAGCAGTGCCACATCGATGAGTCCCTGCACCGCTTCCGGCGGCTCGCCGAAACGGTCAATCAGCTCGTCGTATACGTCGTAGGAATCTTCTTCGGTGCGAATATCGGCGATGCGACGGTAAATATCCAATCGCTGCGCGTTGGTGGCGATATACGATTCGGGGATGTGTGCCGAAATGGGCAAATCCACCAGACATTCGGGCTCGCGGCGGCTGTTGTCCACGCCCTTTTCTTCTTCAACAGCCTCTGCCAACAGACGCAGATACAAATCGTAACCCACTGCTTCCATATGACCGTGCTGTTGAGCGCCGAGCAGGTTTCCCGCGCCGCGGATTTCCATATCGCGCAGAGCAATCTTGAAGCCTGCGCCGAATTCGGTGAATTCGCGGATGGCTTCCAGCCGCTTGGTGGCAACGTCGCTGAGAATCTTACTGCGCACAAAGGTCAGATAGGCAAACGCACGACGAGAAGAACGACCAACGCGACCGCGCAGCTGGTGCAGCTGCGACAGGCCGAAGCGGTCGGCGTTTTCGATAATCAGCGTGTTGACGTTGGGCACGTCTACACCGGTTTCGATGATGGTGGTGCAAACGAGCAGGTCGATTTCGTGATCCATCACCTGACGCCAGATGTCCGACATCTCTTCTTCCGACATCTTGCCGTGGGCAAACGCCACGCGCGCCTCGGGCAGACGCATTTGCCAGCCGGCGGCACAACGCTCGATGGTTTCCACGCGGTTGTGTATATAGTATACCTGTCCGCCACGGCGTAATTCACGGCGAATGGCATCGGCAAGCAGATTGTTGTCGTGCTCCAACACATAGGTTTGTACAGGGCGGCGATCCTGCGGTGCTTCTTCGATGATGGACATATCGCGGATGCCGCTCATCGCCATATTCAACGTACGCGGAATGGGGGTGGCGGACAGAGTCAGCACATCCACCTGCGGTGCAAGCTCTTTGATGCGTTCTTTCTGTGCCACGCCGAAGCGTTGTTCCTCGTCCACGATGAACAGACCGAGGTCGCGGAACTTGACATCCTTGGACAGCATACGATGCGTACCGACCAGAATATCGATACGACCTGCCGCCATATCCCGCAGAATTTGTGATTGCTGTCGGGGTGTGCGGAAACGCGAGAGCATTTCGATACGCACCGGGAAGCCGTCAAAACGGGAGACGAGCGTATTGTAGTGCTGGAACGCCAGAATGGTGGTGGGTACAAGCAGGACACACTGCTTGCTTTGCGAGACGCACTTGAACGCCGCGCGCAGCGCCACCTCGGTTTTGCCGAAACCAACATCACCGCAAAGCAGACGATCCATCGGCACGGGGCGTTCCATATCGGCTTTGATTTCTTCGATACACCGCAGCTGATCGTCGGTTTCTTCGTATTCGAAGTGCCGCTCGAAATCATACTGCCATTCGGTGTCGGGTTCAAAGGCGTAGCCGGGGGTTGCCATCCGCTGGGAATACAGGCGGATGAGCTCCTTGGCGATATCTTTTACCGCCGTTCGCACGCGGGTTTTTGTTTTTTGCCATTCCTGACCGCCCAGGCGGTGAAGCTTGACCTTGACCTCATCCTTCGTGCCGATGTACTTGGAGACAAGGTCCAATTGGGTAACGGGGACATACAACGTGTCACCCTTGTCGTATTGTAGTTTGAGGTAATCCTTGACGACACCCTGAACCTCCATCTGGCGGATGCCTTCGTACAGACCGATACCGTGAGCGGCGTGAACGATGTAGTCACCGGGGGTCAGTTCGGACAGGCTGTGAATCTCCGAGCCTTTTTGACGGTTCAGACGCCGCCGTTTGCGGGGAGAGGAGACGCGACCGTGCGTCAGCACCGCCAGCCCCGCTTCAGGGAATTCGGCACCGGCGGAAATGCCGCCGCGCAGCACCAGCACCTGACCGCGAATCGGCTTTTGCGGAGCAGGGGCATACAGCGCAGGAATGCCACGGCGGGACAAATCGTCTGCCAGCACTTGTGCGGCGCGCTCTTCGGAGCCTGCCAGCACCAGACACGCCGTTTTTCTTGCCAGCAAATCGGTCAAATCCTCGCACAGCAGGTCGAGGCTGCCCGACCAGATGGGAAGCTGACGGCAAGACAGAGAATACAGCGCGCCGAGCGGTAGTTCGGGGACGCTGTGAGCAAAGGTTTCAAACAGTACGGTGGGGCGGGAGGTCAGCGCCGCTGTCAAATCTTCAAAATCCGCTTGATAACGGCACAGCTCCCGACAAATCAGGCGGTCTTCCAAAAGCGACTTGATGTCTTCCTGCAGCTGCCAATCGGCGCTGCGGATACGGTCGCGGACTTTTTGCGTTTCCGAAACAAACACCAACGCGTCCTCGGCATAGTCCAGCACGGTGGCGGCTTCGGGGTAAATCAGCGGCAAATACTTGTCGGTTGCGGCAGGGCGTGCGCCGCCGCGCAGACGATCGACATCGTGCATCAGGTTTTCACGCACTTCGGCGGCATGGCGACCCGAAAGCGATTTTCCCAGCGTTTCGATGGCATCCGCCAACTCATCGGCGGAGTCGTAAAAGACTTCGGCGGCCGGCGGAATGGCGGCACTGTCCAGCGGATCGGTGCGGCGCTGAGAAATCGGGTCGAACGCCGAGAGGGTATCCACGCAATCGCCCCACAGCTCCACGCGGAGAGGGGAGGCGTTTTGGGCGGGATAGATATCGATAATACCGCCACGCACGGCAAACTGACCCGAGCCTTCGACCTGGGCGCAACGCTCATAGCCCGCCGCAACAAGTGCGCCGGGCAAATCGGACACCGGCAACGGTTTGCCGGCGGTGAGGTGCAGTGTGCGTGCGAGCAGTGTTTGCGGCGGAAGGGTGTAGCCCAGTACCGCATCGATTCCGGCGACCACAATGTCGTAGTCGCCGCGCGCCATACGGGACAGCACCCCAAGACGCATCTGCTCATATTCCCTTGACGCGGATTCCGCGCGATGCAAGGACAGTTCCCGAGCCGGAAGCAGTAACGCGTTGTTGCCCAGCGCGACGAGATCTTCGCACACGCGGGTGGCTTCGGCCTCGTCGGCGGTCAGAAACAGTCCGTGGCATTTCTTGCGAGCGCAAAGGGTGTGTGCCAACAGCACCTTATGGATGTGGCCGGGGCCGGTAAACAAAACCGGTGAGCGCCCGGCAGAAAGGTCGGTTTCGGCGGCTGTCAGTGAGGGTAGTGCCGACAAGCCGGTTTCAAATACAGACATACGACTCCTTATTTCGAAAAGCGATTCATTGCCGTGTCAATGTCCCCCTGTGCCATCAGCTCTGCGGCGTCGGTAGCGTGCTTGACGGCATCGCGAAGTGCCGCGTGCTCGGATTCGGGGAAACGCGACAGCACCCAAGCGGCCAAATCATAATCCGGATGCGGTTTTTGTCCCACGCCGATTTTGATGCGGGGGAACTGCTCGCTGCCGCACAGGGTGATGATGCTGCGCATGCCGCGCTGCCCACCATCGCTGCCTTTGCGGCGGATGCGGATGGTGCCGACAGGCAACGTGATATCGTCGCACACAATCAGGCATCGTTCGGCAGGCAGCTTGTAAAACGCCATCGCCTCGCGCACCGCTTCGCCGCTGTTGTTCATAAAGGTTTGCGGCATCATCAGCAGCACCTTTTTGCCGCCGAGCACCGCTTCACCGCACAGCGACTTGAATTTGGCGCGGTTGACGCGAACGCCGGCTGCTTCTGCCAGCGATTCCAGCACCATAAAACCGGCGTTGTGGCGGGTGCCTTCGTATTTTTTACCGGGGTTACCCAGACCCACAATGAGATACTCCACCGGGCCGGTCGGAGCGGGTTTGCGAAACAACATAAGACCTACCTCTTTTGCCTTTTAGTATAAATCTATTATTGCAAAAAGCCCCGTGTTTTGCAAGAGGGGGTAGCGAAATAATTTTTCGACAGAAATATAGCAAGATTCTTATAAAAAACGCATAATTGTGGTTGAAACTCACTGAAAACGTGGTATGATTAGAGAAAAAGGAGGCGTTATAATTTATGAAACCGATCAAACAGCTCAGCGCAGATCGTTTGCGCGTCAACGTATACGCCAACCGTGCCGAAATGGGCGCGGCTGCCGGCAAGGCTGCAGCGGTGCGTATCCGCCAGCTGCTGGAGGAAAAGGAGCAGGTGAACATCATTTTCGCCGCCGCTCCCTCCCAGAACGAAACGCTGGACGCCCTGGTTGCATCCGAGGGTATTGACTGGAGCCGTATCAACGCATTCCATATGGACGAGTATGTGGGTCTGTCTGCCGATGCGCCGCAGGGCTTCGGCAACTTTCTGACCGAGCACCTGTTCTCCCGCGTGCCGTTCGGCAAGGTGTATCGTCTGGATCCCAGCGCTGCCGATCCGCAGGCGGAGTGTGCTCGCTATGCTGCGCTTCTGAAAGAGTATCCCACCGACCTGGTGTGCCTGGGTATCGGTGAAAACGGCCATCTGGCGTTTAACGACCCCGGCGAAGCAAAGTTCGACGACCCCGAGGTTGTCAAGGTGGTTAAGCTGGACGAGGTTTGCCGTCAGCAGCAGGTCAACGACGGTTGCTTCGCTTCCATCGACGAAGTGCCGACTCACGCACTGACGCTGACCATCCCGACGCTGATGCGCGCGGGTCATCTGGTGTGCACCGTGCCTGCTCCCACCAAGTGCGAAGCGGTAACGCTGACGGTGCAGGGCGAGGTTACCGATATGGTTCCCGCCACGGTTATGCGCTCTCACGGCGACGCGGTGATGTTCTGCGATGCCGACAGCGGCGCCAAGTTGTAAGGAGTGATTGCTATGACGATTATTCGTAACGGTCGCGTGATTCGCGGCGGCGTGATTGAAAACGGTGACGTTGCGTTTGAAAACGGCGTTATCGTGGACGTCCCCGCTGACGTAAGCGGTGCCGAGATTATTGATGCAAAGGGTCGCTACGTTGCCCCGGGTTTTGTGGACATTCACACCCATGGTGGCGGCGGCGCCGACTTCCTGGATAATACGGTGGAAGCGTTCCTCACTGCTGCCAAGCTGCATGCTGAGCACGGTACGACCACGCTGCTTCCCACCGCTACCTCCAGCACGCCGGAAGAGACTGTCGGCATTCTTGATGTCAGCCGTGAAGCGGCCGAGGTCAACACGGTGGGTGCCGATATGCCCGGTCTGCACTTCGAAGGCCCGTACTTCTCGCCCGTGCAGTGCGGTGCGCAAGACCCCAAAATGGTGCGTCCGCCGGATCCGGCAGAGTACGAGAAAATCTTGTCGCTGTCCGATCGCATTTTCCGTTGGAGCGCCGCGCCCGAGCTGGCAGGCTCCAAGGAGTTTGCAGCTGCGCTTCGCGAGCACAAGGTGCTGCCCTCCATCGGCCACAGCAACGCGGACTACGATGAGGTTGTGCAGGCGCTGGACGATGGTTTTACTCACATTACGCACCTGTATTCGTGCTGCAGCACGGTGCATCGCCGCAACGCCTATCGCTACGCGGGCATCGTGGAAGCCGCCTATCTGCTGGATGAACTGACGGTGGAAATCATTGCAGACGGCGCACATCTGCCGCCTCCGCTGTTGCAGCAGGTGTATCGCTTTATCGGCCCGGATCGTACGGCGCTGGTTACCGACTCGATGCGCGGTGCCGGTATGCCGGAGGGCGAGTGCATTATGGGTAGTCTGGAATCCGGTCACAGAGTGATTATCGAAGACGGCGTTGCAAAGCTGCCGGATCGTTCGGCGTTCGCAGGCAGCGTTGCCACGATGGATCGTCTGGTGAAGAATATGGTTCGTCTTGCCAACGCCACGCTCGTTGACTCGGTGAAAATGGCAACCGAAACCCCTGCGCGCATTGTCGGTCTGACCGACCGTGGCACGTTGGAGATTGGCAAACGCGCTGACATCGTGTTCTTTGACGACGACTTCCGCGTGTCCCGTACCATTGTGGCGGGTCGCACGGTGTATGAGGGTTGAGCATGATGAAAATTGCATTTGCCGGTTTGCGGCACAATCATATTTATACGCTGTACAACGAAATCAAAGCGCATCCCGACCTTGCGGTCGTTGGTGCGTGGGAAGAAACGGCTGATGCCGCTGAGGCGGCAAAGGCGATGATGACCGAGCCGTTTTACGACAGCTATGAAGCGCTGCTTGCCGATCCGCAGGTTGACGTTGTGGCAATCGGTGACTACTACGGCATTCGCGGCAAGCGTGTGATTCAGGCGCTGAAAGCGGGCAAGGCGGTCATTACCGACAAGCCGCTGTGCACCTCGCTTGAGGAACTCGCGGAGATTGAGCGTATCAGCCGTGAAAAGAGCATTCCCGTTGGCATTCAGTTGGAGCTGCGCGATGACCCGACGCTGCGACTGGCGGAATCCATCATCAAGAACGGTGAGCTCGGCGAAATCCGTGCGGTGCAGTTCACGGCACAGCATCCGCTGAACTACGGCGTTCGCCCCAACTGGTATTTCGAAGAGGGCAAGCACGGCGGCACCTTCAACGACATCGCCATCCACGCAATGGATGCGCTGACGTGGTTGACGGGCAGCCCGTACGAGACCACGCTGTTTACCCGCCAGTGGAACGCCTACGCGACCGAAGTGCCGGAGTTTAAAGACTGCGCGCAGTTCAACGGCCTCCTGGCGAACGGCGCGGCGGTAACGGGCGACGTTTCGTATTCGGCGCCCCCCTCGGCATTTAAGCTTCCCAGCTACTGGCGTTTTACGGTCTGGGGCGCGGATGGTTACATCGAGCTTCGCATCGGTTCCGGGACGATCACGGTGGCGACCAAGGATGACGCCGAACCGCGCATGGTGGAAGTGCCGTCGAGAAAACGCGGTGTGCTGCAGAGCTTCCTGGACGAAGTGGCGGCGGGCGTTCCCGGCGAAAACACGGCAAGCTGCATTGCTGCTTCGCGCATAGCGCTCAAGCTGCAGCGGTTTGCGGATGAGCAACGGTAATTGCCGACGGAGTCGGAATTATATACTGTGACCGACACTTTCGGCACAAGAAAAGAGGGAATTATCATGGAGAAAAAACGAGTAGCTATTATTGGTTTTGGCCGCAGCGGCGGCGACATTCACGGTGCATTCTTTGCCAGCGAGAGAAACGAGTTGTATGAGGTCGTGGCTGTGGTGGACGAACTGGAAATCCGCCGCAAGCGTGCTAAGGAAAAGTTCAACTGTGATGTGTACGCTGACTATCACGAGATCCTGGATCGCAAGGACATCGATTTGGTTGTCAACGCGACCTATTCTCATTGCCACTTCCCCGTGGCGTTGGATTTGCTCCAGCACGGCTTTAACATCATCACCGAGAAACCGTTTGCCAAAACGGCGGAGCAGTGCGATCAGCTGATTGCCGCGGCGAAAGAGAACGGTGTTACGTTGGGTGTGTTCCAGCAGTCGCACTTCTCTCCCTACTATCAGGAAATCTGCAAAATCATCAAGAGCGGCGTACTGGGTCGCTTGATTCAGGTGAGACTCACCTTCGGTGGCTTTGGCCGTCGTTGGGACTGGCAGTGCAGCAACGCCTATGTCGGCGGTAACCTGCGCAACACCGGCCCGCACCCGCTGGAGCAGGCTATCAACTTCTTTGATGACGAGGGTATGCCCAACGTTGTCTCTTACATTGACCGCGCGAACTCCTTTGGTGACGCCGAAGACTTTGCCAAGGTTATCATGTCCCAGCCCGGCAAGCCGATCGTGGAAGTCGAGGTTACGTCCTGCAACGCGTATGCCGATCGCATTTTCCACATCCAGGCAAGCCACGGCAGCTTGATGGCTACGCATCAGGAAATCCACTATAAATATTACGATCCGCTGCAGGCTCCCACTCGTAAGCTCATTATGGAATCTCTGCAGGGCCCCGAAGGCGCACCGGCGTATTGCAGCGAGAAGCTGGAATGGAACGAAGGCCATCTGACGATGGAAGGCGATGCGTTCGGCGCGGCTGTGAAGGCATACTACACCAATATGTATGAGCACCTGACCAAGGGCGTGCCGCTGGCTGTCCGCCCCGAGAAGATTCGTCAGGAAATTGCGATTATCGAAGAAGTCTATCGTCAGAATCCTAACGAGTTCCCGATGTAAGGAGGAGTTACCATGTTCCGTATCGGTCTTTTAGGCAGCGAAAACTCGCATGCTGATGCATTTGCTTCCATTTTCAACGGATACAACAAGGATTATGTCGGCGAGTTCGATGACATTCGTGTTGTTGCTACCTACAGCACCTACGAAGGTGTGGACGAGAAGCTCGCCGCCAAATTTGGCATCGAGCTGATCGCCAAGTCTCCCGAGGAGATGCTCGGCAAAATCGATGCTGCTGTGGTGACGGCACGTGACGGCCGTACGCATGCGGCGTTGGCTCGTCCGTTTATCGAAGCCGGCATTCCGGTGTTTATCGACAAGCCGTTTACGCAGGATGAGGATGAGGCCATTGAGCTGGCTCGTCTGGCGCGTGATAAGGGCGTGCCGCTGGTGGGCGGTTCCAGCCTGAAACTGTGCCCCGACACCAAAGCGGCCATCCGTTTTGTGGAAGACCTCCGCAAAAAGGAGATTCCGATCATCGGCGGCACTGTGATGGCGCCGGTCAATCTGGTAAACCAGTACGGCGGTTTCTTCTTCTACGCCAGCCATCTGGCGGAGATTTGCCTGCCGGTGTTCGGTTACTATCCGCAGTGGGTTGCGGCTTCCGAAACCCAGCACGGTGTGTCGCTGATCATCCACTACGACGATTTCGATGTGTCCGGTCTGTACACCGGCTCTCGCTGGGAGTACGAGGTTCAGGTCTTCACTCCCGAAGAGCTGGATAAGACCAAGCCGGACAACAAGAACCTGTCTCAGATGATCTCTCTGGATATGGGTCTTATCGAAGAAGCGCGTGAGATTGCTCGCATGCTGCGCACCGGTCGTATGGAGTATACCTATGAAGAGTTGATTCAGCCTGTGATGTTCCTTAACGCGGTGTACCGCGCCATGAAGAGCGGCAAGCGTGAGGAAATTCGTATTGCCGAACTGTAATCTTACGGAGGACAGTACGATGAAAAAAGCACAATATCGTTCCGTACAAATCGATTTGGCCCGCCAGATTGAAACGGTGGATACCGTCAAAGCCTATTTCGACACGGCTGCCAAGGCCGGTATGAATATGGTGATTCTGTATCTGGAGGATCGCATCCGCACCGAAACCTATCCCTATCCGTCGGCGGAGGAATCGTATACGCCGGATCAGATTCGCGATATGGTCGCGTATGCGGATAAGCTGGGTCTGGAACTGGTGCCTGTTGTATCGCCCATCGGTCACACCGAGCGCTTCCTTGAACACGAGGCACTTCGCCCGATGGCGGAAATGTATGGCGACATTGAGGGCCGCTTTAACAAGGCCGGTGAAAAGCGCGGCTACTGTGAAGCCTGCCCCAAAAAGCCGCAGACCCAGCAGTTTATGGATGCGTATCTTGCGGAAGTGGCGGCACTGTTCCCGTCCAAGTTCTTCCACATCGGCTTTGACGAAATTTTCAACATGGGCTTCTGCGACGAGTGCAAAAAGGTGCTCAAAGAGCAGGGCTTGCCGATTCTGTTCCGCGACACGTTGCTCCACTACTATCATCTGATGAAGGGTCTCGGCAAGACCGTGATGATTTGGGACGATATGCTGGAGCAGTGCGACAGCGTGGTGGACGACATCCCGAAGGATATCGTGATGTGCGCGTGGTTCTACCGCTTCTATCCGCGTTTCCCCGAAGCGCGTTTTACCACCAGCCGTCGTTACGACATCTTCAAGAAGTTTAACCGCTGGGGCTTTGAGTATTTTGCCTGCACCAACATTCAGATTAAGTCGATTGACACGCTGACCGACTATGCGCGCAAGTACGAGCCGCTGGGTATGATGATGACCAACTGGGAGCTCAGCACCCAGGCGAACGCCATTGCTGACCTGTCGGTTGTGTATGCCGGTATGCTGTGGAACGAAGGCGAGCGTCCGTGCTACGAGACGCTGGTCAAGGCTGCGCTGAAGTTCACGGATAACGTGAAATATGCGGAGGCGGTCGCCACGGCGGCTACCTACAGCTTCGTTAACCGCTACTGCCTGCCGCTGCCGGGCGAGCGCGACATTGAACTGAACAAGTACTGGGCACTGCGTCAGGACAGCACGGCCGCTGTTCTGGAGCATAACCTGGAGGGCGCGTTCGAGACGGAGTGCAACACCGTTCGTTGCTTCGTGTGCAGTGTCAAGCAGAACCGTTTGGTGTATCTGCTGCGCGGTATCGCGTATGACCTGCTGGAGCATCGCACCGGCGAGCGTTTGGCCAATTTGGACGAGTGCCGCGAGCGCATCGTTGAAGCGCGCCGCCGTTATGAAGAACTGATTGCGCTTAACCGCGTGGTGTGGGATGAATGCCGTCCCGGCATCTCCTCGCCCAAGCTGGAAGTCTTCCTCGGCAACTTCGGCAAGTCGGTGGAATGGCTGGAGCAGCTGGTGGAAACCGCCGCTCCCGGTCAGATTGGTCGTCTGGATGTGCACTTCAGCCTGCCGGAGTATACCTCCGCTTGCAAAACGCGCATCACCCTGCAGTATGCCGATGGCAGCACGTACGAAGTGGCATACGGTACGTTCAAATCCATGTTTGAGCGTGACGTGTACTACGATCGCTGCTTCGTGATTCCTGCCGACAAGGTGCCGACCGCCATCAACCTGGAGGTTAACGGTCACGGTGCATCGGGCTTCTGCTATGTGGATGCCACGCTGCCTGGCGTCGGTCGCCTGATTCCTGCCGGCATCACCGAATGCTATGGTCAGGTGGATCATCCCGAGTATATGCTCATCGACGACTACACCTCGACTATCTGCGGCGATCCGGAGATGTGCCGCGTATATCTCCGCCCGGAAATCAGCAAGTTGCCGCACGGCTTCACGCTGCTCCTCAAAGCGGAATAAAGGACATAAGAAAAACGCACCGCCGCAGGCGGTGCGTTTTTTGTTTTGCTCAAATCAGTCTTCGGATTCGTCCGTCTCTTGTATCGAGAGCAGCATCGGCACTTCGGCGCTGTCCACCTCTTCGACCTTGCCCAGCTTGCGGCGAATCATATCGTTGCGGTGCTGCGCATCGTCCAGCGCGCTGCCTGCTTCGTCAATCTTTTTCTTCGCCTTGGCGAGGATGCCCTCAAACTTGTCATACTGCGTTTTGGCAGCGCCAAGCACTTTCCACACTTCGGCGGCACGCTTGTCGATGGCCAGCGTGCGGAAGCCCATACGCAGGGTGTTGAGGAACGCGGTGATGGTGGTCGGGCCGCATACCATAATGCGGTATTTGTTCTGCAGTTCTTCCATCAGGCCGGGGCGGCGCAGCACTTCGGCGTACAAACCCTCGGTGGGGAGGAACATAATGGCGAAATCCGTGGTCTTGGGAACTTCGATGTACAGCTCGGCGATGGTTTTCGCTTCGCTTTTCAGCACGCGCTCCAGCGCCTTGGAAGCGGCGTCCACACCATCCTTGTCCGCTTTTTCGGCGGCATCGCACAGGCGAACGTAGTCTTCCTGCGGGAACTTCGAGTCGATGGGCAGCCACACAAACGAGGTGCTGTCATCACGCGACGGGATGCGGATGGCAAACTCCACGCGCTCGTTGTTGTCGCGAGTGGAAACGTTGCGGTCGTACTGTTCGTGGGTGAGCGTCTGCTCCAGAATGTTGCCCAGCTGAACCTCGGCCCACGTGCCGCGCGCTTTGACATTGGACAGCACACGCTGCAAATCGCTGACGCCGCCGGCGAGCTCTTTCATTTCGCCCAGCGACTTGTAGACATTCTGCAGTTGCTCGCCCACCGTCTTGAAGCTGGAATCCAGCCGCTTGGTAAGGGTGCTTTGCAGCTTTTCGTCCACCGTCTCGCGCATCTGATCCAGCTTCTTTTCGTTGCTTTCCTGCAGATTGCGCACGGCAGTGGTCAGCGCGGCGTTGAGCTTTTCCTGGTTTTCGCCGGAAAGCTTCAGCATTTCTTTCTGACCCTCGGCAATAACGCGGGACATCTCCTTAAGCGAATCGCTGAGTTCGCGGCGGGTGCTGCGAATCTCCTCGCGCAGACGACTTTCGGTGTCTGCCACATCCTTGGACAGGGTCGTATCCTGCTTGCGGGTCAGCAGAATCGTCAGCAGAATGATGACGACCGCCAGCAAGCCGATAACGATATACAGTTCCATACAATCACTCCTGGATTTCAGCTTCCGCTTCCTGTGGTTTGCCTGCCTTACCGCCCTTGCCGTCGCGGATGACCTTGACCGCATCGCGGTGCATGGCAACCGGCGGCGAATCGGGAGATTTTTCCAAACGCACTTTCAACGCGCCGGTGAGCAGATTGACATCTACCACCGTGCCGCGGCCTTCGTCGGTGTTAACCAGCGCGCCCTGACGGGGCGTGATTTTGAGAAGCGAGGAATAGGCTTCCTGCTCATACTTCAGGCAGCACATCAGACGACCGCACGTGCCGGAGATTTTGGTAGGATTGAGCGACAGACCTTGCTCCTTTGCCATCTTGATGGAAACCGGATGGAAATCGGAGAGGAACTGCGAACAGCACAGCGGGCGACCGCAGATGCCGAGACCGCCCAGCATCTTGGCTTCGTCGCGCACGCCAATCTGGCGCAGCTCGATGCGGGTGCGGAAGATGCCCGCCAGGTCTTTGACCAGGCTGCGGAAGTCTACGCGACCCTCGGCAGTGAAGTAGAAGAGAATCTTGGAGCCGTCAAACGCACACTCGGCGCTGATGAGCTTCATATCCAGACCGTGAGCGGCAATGCGCTGTGCGCAGGTCTCCATCGCCTTTTCTTCACGCTCGGCATTTTCTTTGGCGCGCTTGACGTCGTCCTCCGTGGCGGGACGGACAACCGGGCGCAGCGGCTGGACAAGCTCCTCGTCCGCCATATCGCGGTTGGCCATTGCCACTTCGCCGCACTCCAGTCCGCGCGAGGTTTCCACCACCACGTACTGCCCTTTTTCAAGGGTGTATCCGGCGGCGTCGAAGTAATAAATTTTTCCCATGTTCTTAAAGCGAACACCGATGATATTCGTCATAAAATCCGACCTTTCTATTTACCTGCAGCCTGCCGCAGACGGGCGCACAGGAGGGTAAGGAACAACGTGTGATTGATGTTGCGAAGCCGTGCGGCCTGAAGTTCGCCGATGACGTCCAGTGCGGCAAGCAACTGCTGACGGGTCAGCGACTGTGCCAACAGCTTGGCCGATTCGGGCGAAGTGCTGAGCAGCGGCCCACAATCGTAACGACAGAAGAGCGCGTCTCGCAAAATCAGTTGCAGACCGCTCAGCACGGCGGGAACAGCCTCCTTGGCTTTTTCCAGCGGTGCGGTGGCTTTCAGAAGTTGCAGCTCGGTTTGAGCGGCAATGCCTTGTGCCAGCGGCGGCAACAGTTCCAGAATGTCGCGGTAGGAGCCGTCCTGCAAACTGCGGAGCGCCTGCCCGATGACGCCACCCCACAATGTCGCGGCGCGGAGAAGCTCTTCCTCCGACTGGTCGGGGAGGTGGTGACGCAGCACCGTTACCGCTTCGTTCGGAGAAACGCCGCCGAGCGTTACCGAGAACAGGCGGGAACGCACCGTTTCCAGTAGCTGGGAACGGTTTTCGCAGGTGAGCAGTAGGCGCACGTGCGACGGGGGCTCTTCCAGGAGCTTGAGCAAGGCGTTTTGCGCCTGATCCGTCATATTCTGGACATCGCAAAGGATAAACACCCGCACAGGAGCTTCGTTAGGGAGGATGTGCGCTTCTTCGCGCAATGCACGCACAGCATCGATATGAAACGAACGCGCTTCATCGCTGCCGCCAAGCTCGGTGATATCGGGGTGGATGGAGTTCAGTGCTTTGTGGCACGCCGGACAGTGGCCGCAAGGGCGGTTTCCCTCGGAACGACAAACCGCAGCTGCGGCGACGAGACGGGCGAGAGTGCGCCGTCCGCTGCCAATCGGGCCTTCAAACAACAAGGCGTGAGGCAGTGCGCCGGCATCCAGACGCGCGGCAAGAGTAGCCTTTGCGGCTTCGTTTCCCGCAAAAACCACACCGTTGGACAGCGTCCAGTTCATAGCACTACCTCCTATCTAAAATACTCCAATGATAAGTATACCGCATTTCGCGCGCAGTGGCAAGAATTTTCTTGACAAACTCTGCGGAAAGACGTACGATTATTGCGAATGGGTTGCAATAACAAAGCGTGCGCAGTGAGGAGGGTCGTCGATGAAGACACGGTATGGACAAGTAGTGCTGTTGCTGGTGATTGTTTTGGTGCTGTCGTTGGGGTTGACGGCTTTTTTGGGCGTGCGCCGGACAGAAAAAGAATCGGGTAAATTGTCGGTCGTTGCCAGCTTTTATCCGATGTATACCGCGACACTGCAGGTGGTGGGGGAGAGCGATGGCGTGACGGTCAGTTGTCTGGCACAGCCGACCGCAGGATGCCTCCACGATTATCAGTTGTCTCCTGCCGAGCGATTGACACTGGAACAGGCGGATGTGTTGATTTTGAACGGCGCCGGTGCCGAGGCGTTTTTGGAGCCGCTGTTACCGCAGCTCTCTGCGGTAACGGTTGAAACGGCGGGCGAGTCGCACGAAGAACACGATCACGGCGATCACACGCACAGCGACGACCAGCACGCGTGGGTAAACCCTGCGCACTATCGGCAGCAGGTACAGGCGATTTGTGATGCGCTGTGCGAGGCTGACCCCGAGCGTGCGGCGATGTATCGTGAAAACACGGTGCGGTATTGTGAGCAAATTGATGCTGTGGCAACGCGGCTGTCGGCTGCGGCAAGTGCGCTCAGCGCCGACAAAGCGGTGCTGTTCCACGATTCGATGGGCTGTCTCGCCGAAGCGTTGGGGTTGGAGGTCGTCGGGCGGTTGCCCATCGGCGAAGAGCAGGGCTTTTCCGCCGCGGATATTCGCGAGGTGGCGGAGGCGGTAAAAGGAGAAGCGGTGCTGTTTTTGTATGACAGTCAGTACGCTGTGTTGCAAGAAGGGTTGACTTCGTATGCAGAGAACGGTGTGAGCGGTGTGTTTTACAGCGCGGTGTTGCCTGTCGACGGCGTAAAAGATAAAGACGCGTGGTTGCAAGCGATGGAAAAGAACATTCGGGAACTGGAGAAGGTGACGGTATGAGTGATTGTCGGTTACATTGCTTGAAGATTCGCGACATTGGCGTTCGCGTTGGCGGCAAGGTGCTGCTGGAGGGTGTTAATCTGCACGCGCACTGCGGCGAGATGACGGCAATCATCGGTCGCAACGGTGCCGGAAAAAGCACGCTGCTAAAAGCAATTCTCGGCGAAATTCCGCACAGCGGCGGCGTGGAGTTTTCGGGACACAACGGCACACCTGTGAAAGGACAGCGTCCGCGCATCGGGTATGTGCCGCAGACATTGGCACTGGATCGCCACTCGCCTGCGACGGTGTACGATATGCTGCAGTCGCTGACCGGCAGATATCCGATTTTTCTGCCGCGCCGCCGTCGCACCGTCGAGCGGTTGACGGCACATCTGGAGCGGTTTTGCGCGGCGCATTTGTTGGATTGCCCGGTAGGGCGTTTGTCGGGCGGCGAGCTGCAGCGTGTATTGCTGGCGGCTGCTACGATGCCTTGCCCCGATTTGCTGATTTTAGATGAGCCTGTTTCGGGTGTGGACAAGGCCGGCTTGGCGGAGTTTTACCGCGTGGTGGAAGAACTCAAGCAGACGGAAGACTTGGTGATTCTGATTGTGTCGCACGACTTGGAGTTTGTGCGGCATCACGCCGACCGCGCGGTGCTGTTGGATCGCACCATTCAGGCGGTGGGAACGCCGAAGGATGTGTTCGCACACGCGGCGTTTGCCGAGGCGTTTGGCAGAGAGGAGGCGGCACGGTATGCAGCTGATTGCTGAACTTTGGTCGTATGATTTTTTGCGGCGCGCGTTAATCGGTGTGGTGCTGATGATGCCGCTGTTTTCGCTGCTGGGCACGTTGGTCGTTAATAGTAAAATGTCGTTTTTCTCGGATGCGCTGGGACATTCGGCGTTGACGGGCGTGGCGGTCGGTGTGATTTTCGGGTTGACCGATCCCACCCCTGCGATGTTGATTTTTGCAGCGATTTTTGCGGTGCTGATGAACGCCATCCGCCATTCGCGCCTCTCTTCCACCGATACGGTAATCGGTGTGTTTTCTTCGTGCGGTGTGGCACTGGGGCTGATGCTGTTGTCCCGCGGCGGCGCGGATTATCAAAGTCTGCTCATCGGTGATATACTTTCCATCACCGACACCCAGCTGTGGGTACTCGGTGGCACACTGGTGGCGGTTGCGATTGTGTGGCTGTTGTGCTATAATGGGTTTTACGCCGTATCGCTTAGCCCGTCGCTGGCACGCAGCAAGAGGTTGCGCGTCGTGTGGCTGGACAACCTGTTTGTGATTGTGCTGGCACTGTCGGTGATGCTTGCTATCCGTTGGGTTGGTTTATTGCTGATTAACGCGATGTTAGTGCTTCCTGCTGCCGCGGCACGCAACGTGGCGGGCGGTATGCGAAGCTACTTGTCGCTGACGCTGATTTTTGCTTTGTTTTCGGGGTTGCTCGGCCTGGTGCTTTCGTGGCTCAACGCTGTGGCAACGGGCCCGACGATTGTGTTGGTTGCGGCGGCGGTCTTTTTCGGTACGTTTATCATTGCCCGCCGTAATCGGGCATAATAACTTGGCTGCATAATTGGGGAAGGGAGGTTCTTTTGTGAAACAGTACACGGTAACCGGTATGAGCTGTGCCGCGTGCAGCGCGCGTGTGGAAAAAGCCGTTTCCGCTGTGCCGGGTGTGACGGCATGTTCGGTGAATTTGCTGACCCATTCTATGGCTGTGGACGGCACGGCTACAGACGAAGCGGTCGCTGCCGCTGTGGAAGCCGCCGGATACGGTGCGTCACCGCGTCGGGAGGAGACGATTCTCTCCGAGACGAAAAAAGAACCGACCGCTCCGAAGACACACGCGCCGCTTGTGCGCCGGTTGGTGACGTCGCTCGCAGTGCTTGTCGTGCTGATGTATGTGTCGATGGGACACACGATGTGGGGTTGGCCGCTGCCTGCGTTTTTCGATGGAAACCCCTTGGTGGTGGGGCTTGTGCAGATGGCGCTGTCCGCTGTGGTTCTGGTGGTAAACCGCCGCTTCTTTGTCAGCGGTTTCCGCGCCGTGATGCACCGTGCGCCGAACATGGATACGCTGGTATCGCTTGGTTCGGGTGCGGCGTTTGGATACAGCACGGCGGTGCTGGTATATATGATAGTGTTGCTTGCTCGCGGCGAGTCGGCAGCGGCGGCACACCTGCTTCATGAATTGTATTTTGAGTCTGCGGCGATGATTTTGGCGCTCATTACGGTGGGCAAGCTGTTGGAAGAGCGCGCCAAAGGAAAAACCACCGACGCTATCCGTGAGTTGATGAAGCTGACACCTCCGACAGCCACGGTGCTGCGTGAGGGACAGGAAACGGTGGTGCCTGTGGAGGATGTGCGGCCGGGAGATGTGTTTGTGGTTCGCCCGGGCGAAGTGATTCCGGTGGACGGCATGGTGCTGGACGGACACAGCGCGGTCAATGAGTCGGCGCTTACAGGGGAAAGCATTCCTGTGGAAAAAGCAGTGGGCGACGCGGTTTGTGCTGCCACGCTGAACCAATCCGGTTTTTTGCGGTGTGAAGCCACGCGCGTCGGTGAGGATACGACGCTGTCGCAGATTATTCGTATGGTGAGCGATGCGGCGGCAACCAAAGCGCCGATTGCCAAGGCGGCGGACACGGTTTCCGGTGTGTTTGTTCCGGTGGTGATGGGTATTGCTGTGGTGACCGCCGCCGGTTGGTTGCTTAGCGACGCGGCGGTTGGGTATGCGCTGGCGCGTGCCATTTCTGTGTTGGTAATCAGTTGCCCGTGTGCGCTGGGTCTGGCAACGCCGGTGGCCATTATGGTGGGCAGCGGTGTGGGCGCACGGCACGGTGTGTTGTTTAAAACGGCGGTATCGCTTGAGCAGGCCGGCAAAAGCACGATTGTGGTGTTGGACAAGACCGGAACGGTAACGGCGGGCGAACCGCAGGTGACGGCGGTCGTTCCTGCCGATGGCGTGAGCGAAGAAGACCTCTTGCGGCTTGCCGGGGCGCTGGAACAGCAAAGCGAACATCCGCTGGCACGAGCGGTGCTTCGCGAGACCGAAGCGCGCGGACTTGCGGGGGATGCGGTGACGGAGTTTGAGGCGTTGCCGGGACACGGGTTGCAGGCGATGCGCGGCGAGAAACAATTGCTTGGCGGCAGTGTGGCGTTTGTCAAAACGCACGCGGTGCTGTCGGAGACGCTGCAACAGGCTGCAGAACAGCTGGCAGCGAAGGGAAACACGCCGCTGGTGTTTGCCGAAGATGGCGTGGTGCGCGGCATTGTGGCGGTAGCGGACACGATAAAGCCCGACAGCCGACAAGCGGTGCTTGAGCTGCGCCGACTGGGTGCGCGCGTGGTGATGCTGACCGGTGATAATGAACGTACCGCACGAGCGATTGCCGCGGAGGCAGGCATTGGTGAGGTGATTGCCGACGTGCTGCCCGACGGCAAGGATGAGGCGGTTCGGTCGTTGCAGACACAGGGTCGTGTGATGATGGTCGGCGACGGCATCAACGATGCGCCTGCGCTGACTCGTGCCGACGTCGGTGTTGCCATTGGTGCCGGCGCGGATGTGGCGCTTGATGCGGCGGATGTGGTGCTTGTGAAGAGCCGCCTGTCCGATGTGCCGTTGGCGATGCGGCTCAGCCGTGCGACGTTGCGGAACATCCGCCAGAACCTGTTCTGGGCGTTTGCCTACAACACTCTCGGCATTCCGCTGGCGGCGGGTGTGTTTATTCCGCTGTTTGGTTGGGAGCTGGAGCCGATGTTCGGCGCACTGGCAATGAGCTTGTCCAGTTTTTGCGTGGTGTCCAACGCGCTACGCTTGAATTTTATTCGTCTGCGCCCCCGCGCGGCGAAAGAAAAGGAGAAACAACCGATGAAGAAGACACTGAAAATCGAAGGTATGATGTGCGGCCATTGCTCGGCGCGTGTTAAGAAGGTGCTGGAGGCGCTGGAGGGTGTGCAGAGCGCAGAGGTCAGCCACGAAAGCGGCACCGCTGTGGTGACGCTGGCGAAGGCGGTTGACGATGCGGTGTTGGTAAACGCCGTGACGGCTCAGGATTACACCGTGACCGACATTCAATAAAAAAGAACGCTCGGAGCAGTCGCTCCGAGCGTTCTTCTTATTTACTCTTCGGTTGCCGTTTCCGTTTCTTTGCGGCGGATGTGAATCAACTCCACGCGGCGGCCGTCCATCTTCAGTGCGGTCAGTTCCAACTCACCATAGCTGATTTCGGCAGCTTCGTCAGCAGCGGGAATGTGACCCAGACGGTCGATGAAGAAACCTGCCAGCGTTTCGTATTCGCCTTCGGGGAATGCTACACCAAGCAACTCGCCTACTTCGTCGATGGCCATAGCACCATCCACCTCAAACGAGTTGTCACTGCGCTGCTTGACCTCTTCTTCCTCGTGGTCGTACTCGTCCTGAATACTACCCACGATGGATTCCAGCAGGTCTTCCATGGAGACGATACCGGCAAGGCCGCCGTACTCGTCCACCACCATGGCGAGCTGAATGTGCTTTTCGGTCATTTCCGCCAGCAAATCCTGGCAATTCTTGGTGCCGGGAACGAAATGCGCGTCGCGCATCAGCTTGCGCAACGACAAATCGGACGGCAATTTCCGCCCGACGTAGGGCAGCAAATCTTTGATGTACAGAACACCGACAACGTGGTCAATGTCTTCTTCATACACCGGCATACGGGAGAAGCCTTCCTCCACGGCGATGCGCAACGCATCTTGCACGGTATCTTCCACATCGAGGGCTTCCACCTCGGTGCGGGGGGTCATAACAGCCTCGGCGGTCATTTCGGACAGTTCAAAGATGTTGTTGATCATGTCCTTTTGAGAACCTTCGATAGCGCCTGTTTCCTCGCCGGCGTCCATCAGTTCGCGGATGTCCTCCTCCGTTACGTTTTTGCGGCGGTCGGACAAGCGTCTGGACAGCGATTTCCAGAACGACGGGGTAGACGTTGTGTTCCCGTCAGGAGCAGGGTCAGCCATAATTTCAAATGTCCCCTTTCATAGTTGGTGACATTATCATAACGGATTTTTTCCATTCTGTCAAACGCACACGCCGTCGATACGAGGGGAAAACAGGCGAAAACGGCGCGCCGCCGCGCGCTTGAGCGTTTTTTGGCACGAAAAGGCAGTGGAAACGGACAAAAATCGGCAGATTTTAAAAATTTTGAAAAAAACACGATTTTTCTTTACATAGCAAGGTTTTTGTGCTATGATTACCATTGGTGTGTTACGCACCGAGCTATGTTTATATTATCCTAAAAGGAGGACATATTTCTATGGCAAGAAAGTTCAAAACCATGGACGGTAACAACGCGGCTGCGCATGTATCCTATGCGTTCACCGAAGTGGCGGGCATCTACCCGATCACGCCGTCCAGCCCGATGGCAGACTATGTTGATCAGTGGGCTGCTACGGGTCTGAAAAACATTTTCGGCACGACCGTTAAGGTGTCGGAAATGCAGTCCGAAGCCGGCGCTGCCGGTACAGTGCACGGTTCTCTGGCGGCTGGTGCAATGACCACCACTTACACCGCTTCTCAGGGCCTGCTGCTGATGATCCCCAACATGTACAAAATCGCCGGTGAGCTGTTGCCCTCCGTGTTCCACGTGTCCGCCCGTTGCGTGGCGTCTCACGCGCTGAACATCTTCGGCGACCACTCCGACGTGTACGCTTGCCGCCAGACCGGTTTTGCTATGCTGGCGGAAACCAACACGCAGGAAGTTATGGACCTGGGTGCTGTTGCACACCTGGCTACCATTAAGAGCCGCGTGCCTTTCATCAACTTCTTCGATGGCTTCCGCACCTCTCACGAGCTGCAGAAGATCCAGGTTTGGGATTTCGAGGATCTGAAAGAGATGTGCGATATGGACGCTGTCGCGGCGTTCCGCAAGCGCGCTCTGAACCCCGAGCATCCCGTGATGCGCGGTTCTCACGAGAACGGCGACATCTTCTTCCAGCATCGTGAGGCCTGCAACGCGTACTACGACGCCGTTCCCGGCATTGTCGAGGAGTACATGGACAAGGTCAACGCCAAGCTGGGCACCGACTATAAGCTGTTCAACTACTACGGCGCTCCGGATGCCGAGCGCGTCATCGTGGCGATGGGTTCTTTCTGCGACGTCGCGGAAGAAGTTATCGACTACCTGACCGCTGCCGGCGAGAAGGTCGGTCTGATCAAGGTTCGCCTGTATCGTCCCTTCTCCGCGAAGCACCTGCTGGCTGCCATTCCCGAGACGGTCAAGTCCATCGCTGTTCTGGACCGCACGAAGGAACCCGGCGCGCTGGGTGAGCCGCTGTATCTGGATGTTGTTACCGCCCTGGCTTCCATGGGCCGCACCGGTATCCGCGTCATCGGCGGTCGTTATGGTCTGGGTTCCAAGGACACGCCTCCTTCCAGCGTCTTCGCTGTGTACAAGGAGCTGGCTAAGGCCGATCCCAAGCCGCAGTTCACCATCGGTATCACCGACGACGTTACCAACCTGTCTCTCGAGGAAGAGGAAGCACCCAACACGGCTGCTGCCGGCACCATCGAGTGCAAGTTCTGGGGTCTGGGCGGCGACGGTACCGTTGGCGCGAACAAGAACTCCATCAAGATCATCGGTGACCACACCGACAAGTATGTGCAGGCGTACTTCCAGTACGACTCCAAGAAGACCGGCGGTATCACCATTTCGCACCTGCGTTTTGGCGACAAGCCGATCAAGAGCCCCTACTACATCAACAAGGCCGACTTCGTGGCTTGCCACAACCCGTCCTATGTTATCAAGGGCTACAAGATGGTTAACGACGTTAAGCCCGGCGGTGTCTTCATGATCAACTGCCAGTGGACGCCGGAAGAGCTGGATAAGCACCTGCCGGCCGAGGCGAAGCGTTACATCGCCAAGAACAACGTGCAGCTCTACACCATCAACGCCATTGACCTGGCGATGCAGATCGGTATGGGCAAGCGTACCAACACCATCCTGCAGTCCGCGTTCTTCACGCTGGCTAAGGTTATGCCGCAGGAGGATGCCATCCAGTACATGAAGGATGCTGCCACCAAGTCCTACTCCAAGAAGGGTATGGATATCGTGGAAATGAACCACAAGGCGATCGACGCCGGCGCTACCGCGTTCGTGAAGATCGACGTGCCGGCCGCTTGGGCTGACGCTGTGGATGCCGCTCCCGAAGTTGCTGAGAACGGCCCCGCCAAGCTGGTCAAAATGGTGGATAACATCATGAAGCCGGTTGGCAAGATGGAAGGCGATTCGCTGCCTGTCTCCGCTTTCATGGATCACGCTGACGGTACCTTCGAGCACGGTGCTTCCGCTTATGAGAAGCGCGGCGTTGCCGTTATGGTTCCCGCTTGGGACGAGACCACTTGCGCGAAGTGCAACAAGTGCTCCTTCGTCTGCCCGCACGCTACCATCCGTCCGTTCGCTATGAACGAGGCTGAGGTTGCTGCTGCTCCGGAGAACATGAAGAAAGCTCCGAAGCCGGTCATCAAGACCAACTACACCTACACGCTGGCTATCTCCCCGCTGGATTGTATGGGTTGCGGCGTCTGCGTTGGCGTCTGCCCGACCAACTCTCTGAAGTTGGTTTCCCGCGAGTCTCAGGAAGATCAGCAGAAGGTGTTCGACTACTGTGTGGCTGAGGTTTCCGATAAGCCCGAGGTTCAGAGCAACACCGTTATCGGCAGCCAGTACAAGCAGCCCCTGCTCGAGTTCTCCGGCTCCTGCGCAGGCTGCGCTGAGACGGCTTATGCTCGCCTGATCACTCAGCTGTTCGGCGATCGTATGTACATCTCCAACGCGACCGGTTGCTCCTCCATCTGGGGTGGCCCGGCTGCTACTTCTCCCTACACCGTCAACAAGAAGGGCCAGGGTCCCGCTTGGGCTAACTCCCTGTTCGAGGACAACGCTGAGCACGGCTTCGGTATGTACCTGGGCCAGAAGGCTGTCCGCGCCCGCTTGGTTGAGCAGGTCAAGGAAATGGCTGCTTCCGACAAGGCTTCGGCTGAGTTCAAGGCTGCCGCTGAAGAGTACCTGAACACGCTGGAAGACGGCGCGAAGAACACCGCTGCTACCGAGGCTCTGGTTGTCGAACTGGAGAAGGCTGCTGCGGCCGGTTGCCCGGTGGCTCCCGCCATCCTGGCTGACAAGGAATACCTCTCCAAGAAGTCCGTCTGGATCTTCGGTGGTGACGGTTGGGCTTACGACATCGGCTTCGGCGGCGTGGACCACGTCCTGGCTTCCGGCGAAGACGTCAACATCATGGTCTTCGATACCGAAGTGTACTCCAACACCGGTGGTCAGGCTTCCAAGGCTTCCCAGATCGGTCAGGTGGCACAGTTTGCCGCTGCCGGTAAGGCGATTGCCAAGAAGAGCCTCGCCGAGATCGCGATGTCCTATGGCTATGTCTACGTCGCTCAGATCGCTATGGGCGCTGACATGAACCAGACCATCAAGGCGATTGCGGAAGCTGAAGCTTATCCGGGCCCGTCCCTGATCATCGGCTACGCTCCCTGCGAGATGCACAGCATCAAGGGCGGCATGGTCAACTGCCAGGCCGAAATGAAGAAGGCTGTGGATTGCGGCTACTGGAATATGTTCCGCTTCAACCCGGCTGCCGACAAGAAGTTCGTCATCGACAGCAAGGCTCCCACCACGAGCTATCGCGACTTCATCATGAACGAAGCTCGCTATGCGTCGCTGACCCGCTCCTTCCCGGATCGTGCCGAAGCGCTGTTCACCGAGGCGGAAGCCGCGGCGATGAAGCGTTACGAGCACCTGGAGAAGCTGCAGGCGCTGTACAACGAGTAAGATTTACTCGCGTAACATGCACAAAACCGCCCCACCAATCGGTGGGGCGGTTCTTTTTTGCCGTTTGGCCGCAAGCGAAAGAAATTGCAATAGATATGCCGAAAAACGCAATACAAAGTTGCATTTTCTTCTGTTATACTGGTAGACGAACCATATGGAAGCGAACGGAGGTGGCGGTGTGTCAAGGGTGGATGAAAACCTGATTCAGGTAACCGACGTGACGGTGCTCGGCGAATTGCCGAATCCGTTTCTGACCAACGAGGGCGAGCTTGTTTGCCATCCGGAGCAGTGGGAGCGGCGTCGTCGGGAGCTGTATGAGACCGCAGTGGAGCTGCAATACGGCACACAGCCGCCGTCGCCGGAGTTTGTTTCCGTACATCCGATTTGTGAGCGGTTGGGCGTGGAGTATTTTATCAGCTCCTATCGCATCACCACAGGCACGCGTGAAAAACCGCTATCCTTTTTGATGTATACTTTCACGCCGCCGTGTGACGGCCCGTATCCCGCCGTGATTGATGGCGATTTGTGCTTTCGGTATGTGTACGATAAGGAGTTTATTCGCACATTTACGGATGCCGGAGTGATGCTCGTGATGTTTGCACGCACCGAGCTGGCGGATGATATTCGCGGACAAGGGCGTGGGCAAGGACCTTTGTACCAAACGTATCCGCAGTATACTTTCGGCGCAATCGGCGCGTGGGCGTGGGGATATTCCCGTTGCGTCGACGCGCTGGAACAGTTGGGCATAGCGGATATGAACTGCATTGCGTTTACCGGTCATTCGCGCGGTGGAAAAACAGCGATGCTGGCAGGCGCGTTGGATGAGCGAGCCGCCATTGTCAACCCCAACGAAACGTGTGGCGGTGGGTGCGGTTGCTATCGCCTGAAAATGAAAGGTATTACAGAGGATGGGGTCGAAGAAGAAAGCGAAGATCTCAAAAAGCTGTATTACTACGATGCCGGCTATTGGTTCGGCCCCACGCTCGGCGAGTATGTCGGTCGTGAGCAGGAACTTCCCTTCGACTCTCATTATTTGAAAGCGTTGGTTGCTCCTCGGGTCTTGTTTGTGTCAGAGGCCGCAAGCGATATTCCTGCGAACCCTGTCGGGTCGTGGATGACAACGATGGCGGCGCAGGAGGTATACGATTTTCTCGGCGTGCCGCAGAACGTGTATTGGTATTTCCGCCGTGGGTATCACGAGCACGCGATTGAAGATGTGCAGATGCTGGTAAACCTGATACGGCATTGCGCGTTTGGCGAATCGTTGAGTGATAAGTTTTATCAATTACCGTTTAAACCAATAGAACGGATATATTCCTGGTGCAATCCAAACCAAGCGGGAGGTAGACAAGATGGCAATTAAAGTAGGTATTATCGGTATCGGTAATCAGGGAGGACATTATGCCCAGTATATGACCCAGAGCAAGTATCTGGAGCTGGCGGCGGTGGCGGATATCAACCCCGCGCGTCTGGAATGGGCGAAGGAAACGGTGCCGCACGCGGCGCGGTTTTCGGATGCGATTGAGATGCTGGACAGCGGTCTGATTGAGGCGTGCATTGTGGTGACGCCGCACTACGACCATCCTCGCTATGCCATCGAGTGTATGAAGCGCGGCATCCACGTGCTGGTGGACAAGCCTGCCGGTGTGCATACGAAGCAGGTCAGAGAAATGAACGCGATGGCGGACGCGCACCCCGAAATCAAGTTCGGCGTGATGTTCTGCCTGCGTACCATCGAGGTGTATCAGAAGCTGCACGACCTGATGGCGTCGGGCGAGTTTGGCAAGATGCGTCGCGTCAACTGGATTATCACGACGTGGTACCGTCCGCAGGCATATTACGACTCCGGCGCGTGGCGTGCGACGTGGGCAGGCGAAGGCGGCGCGGTGCTGATGAACCAGTGCCCCCACCAGTTGGATTTGTTGCAGTGGATTTGCGGCGTTCCGACCAAGGTTCACTCTCACCTGCACTTCGGCAAATGGCACGATATCGAGACCGAGGATGACGCGACGGTGTATATGGAGTTTGAGGGTGGTGCGACGGGCGTGTTCGTTACCTCCACGGGCGATGCGCGCGGCACGAACCGTCTGGAGATTCAGATGGATAAGGGTCGTTTTGTTGTGGAGAACGACGTGCTGACCATTGAAACCTACGAAATGCCCGAACCGATTTTCTCGAAGAACAGCAAAACGCCGTTTGATACGCTGTCCTCCACCACCGAGGAGTTCCGCGGTATTACCCCCGACCACTTCCACTTCCTGGTTCTGGACGCGTGGGCAGAGTCGATTCTCGGCACGGGCGAGATGATCGCCGACGGCCGTGAGGGTATCAACAGCACGATGATAACCAATGCGATGCAGCTGTCCTCCTTCCTCGGCAAAACGGTGGAGCTGCCGTTTGATGACGAACTGTTTTATCAGGAACTGATGAAACGGGTGGCAACCTCCAAAGCCAAGACCAATGTGCGCGAGGTCGTTGTAGACACAGCAGGTTCGTTTGGCGGAGCAAAATAAAAAAGAACGCCGCGTGATTTTCACGCGGCGTTTTCTTTTTGGAGTTACATATACAAGCGATAGAGCGAAGCGTAGATGCCGTCTTTTTCCATCAGCTCTTTGTGCGAGCCCATTTCCGTGATACCATCGCGGGTGACAACCGCGATAACATCGGCATCGCGCACCGTGGTCAGGCGGTGAGCAACGATAAAGGTGGTGCGTCCCTTGGCAAGGCGTTCCAGCGACTGCTGCACCAGCAGCTCCGACTCGTTGTCGAGCGCGCTGGTCGCTTCGTCCAGAATCAGAACCGGCGGGTCTTTCAAGAACACGCGGGCGATGGAGATTCGCTGCTTCTGGCCACCCGACAGCTTGACGCCGCGCTCGCCGACATAGGTGTTGTAGCCATCGGGGAGCATTGCGATAAACTCTTCCGCACCGGCAAGACGTGCGGCTTCCTCCACCTCTTCGCGGGTGGCGTTCGGTTTGCCGTAGGCGATGTTTTCGTAGATGGTGCCGGAGAACAGGTACACATCCTGCTGAACCACGCCGATGGCGTTGCGCAGAGACGCAAGCGTCAGCTCGCGTACATCTACGCCGTCGAGCAGTACCGAGCCGTCGGCGATGTCGTAGAAGCGTGGAATGAGTCCGCACAGGGTGGTTTTGCCGCCACCGGAGGGGCCGACCAATGCGATGGTTTTTCCTGCCTCGATGTCCAGCGTCAGATGGTGCAGAACGTCCTCGCCGGTTTCGTTGTAGCGGAAGGTGACGTCTTTAAACGAAATGTCGCCGCGGACACGCTCAAGGGTCTTGGCATTCGGGTTGTCGGCGATGGTCACAGGGGTGTCCATAATTTCGGTGAATCGCTCAATGCCGGTCATACCGCGATAGAACTGTTCGGAGAACTCGATGATACGGCGGATGGAGGTCAGCAGGGTGGACACATACAGGAGATATGCGATGAGGTCGGCGGGGGTGATTTGTCCGTCGATCATAAAGAGTGCGCCCGCGACCACCACCACAATGTACATCAGTCCGTCAAACAGGCGGGTGACGCTGTTGAAGCCGGCCATCGCGTAGTAAATCTTCTTTTTCACGCTCAGGAATTTGTTGTTTCCCTGCTCGAACTTTTCGATTTCCAGCGGTTCGTTGGCAAAGGATTTTACCACACGAACGCCGAGCAGGCTGTCTTCCACCTGCGAGTTAATCTCGCCGATGACCACGCGCGAATCGCGGAAGCCCTCTTTCATACGATGGCGGAACGGAATGCACACCACCAGCATCAGCGGCACAATCGCAAAGACAATCAGCGTCAGCCACACGTTGACGGTGCAAAGAATGATGAACGCCGCCGTGATTTTAATACCGGCGATGAAGAACTCTTCGGGACAGTGGTGTGAAAACTCGGTGACCTCAAACAGGTCGTTGGTAATGCGCGACATCAGCGTGCCGACCTTGGTTTCGTCATAATACGAGAACGGCAGCTTCTGCAGATGGCGGAACAAATCGCTGCGCATCCGCGTCTCAATACGCGTGCCCATAATATGGCCGATGGAGGTCATATAATAGTTGGCGGCGGTGTCGATGATGCGCAGTACCAGATACAAAACACCGACAATCAGAATGGATTTTACGGTCAGCGCCGAGATATCGGTCATCGCTTTATCGGTGATGTATCGCACAATCAGCGGCAGCACCAGTTCGCACACCGTGGTAAGCGATGCGCAGAACAAATCGAGTATGACAATGCCGACAAATTCCCGATAATAGGGAAGAAAGCGGCGGATAAGAGACTTGTTCGACGGTTTGGTTGTATCTTTCATAGAAGCAACACCTCAGGTTAAGTTTACAACAAAATTCGCAAAATTGCAACAAAAGGCTTGCGTTTTATAAAAGTTAGGTATATAATGAGCGATGGCAATCGAATACGCCTATGCGATGCTTGCAGGAAATGCGGGATTCCCGCGACCGAAGGAGCAACACTCTCAGGTGTCCGGCAACGGATGAGGACTGTAAGCAGATAGGACTTTGGAGACACTCGGAAAACCGAGGGCCGAAGGGGCAAAACGTGACAGCGTGAATCTCTCAGGCAAAAGGACAAAGGCAACAACATCGAGCAATCGGTGTACTTTTGTGTTTTTTGCGAACCGCGCTGTAACAAGGGCGGTTCGCTATTTTTTTAGGAGGAAAGAAACATGGACGCATTTCTCAAGTGGATTCAGGAAGTCAACGACGTCCTGAATACGTTCGTCTGGACGAAGACGGGCGTGTGGCTGCTGATTGCGGTTGGCGTGCTGATGACGGTGTGCACCAAGGTGTTCCAGATCACCCACATCCGCCACTGGTTCAAGCATACGCTGGGCAGCCTGTTCAAGAAGGAAGTTATCGGTCACACTAAGGAAAAGGGTGCGATTTCTCCCTTCCAGGCACTGTGCACCGCGCTGGCCGCTACCATCGGCACCGGTAACATCGCCGGTGTCGCCGCGGCTATCGTTATCGGTGGTCCCGGTGCTGTGTTCTGGATGTGGGTCGCCGCATTCTTCGGTATGATGACCAACTATTCCGAAAACGTGCTGGGTATCTACTATCGTCGCCGTAATGAAAAGGGCGAATGGTCCGGCGGTGCGATGTACTACCTGAAAGACGGTCTGGGCAAGAAGAAGGGTATGAAGGTTGTCGGCTCGGTGCTGGCGGTGCTGTTCTGTATCTTCACGCTGCTCGCCTCCTTTGGTATCGGTAGCATGGGTCAGGTCAACAAGATTGTTGCCAACGTTGTCAAGGCGTTTGATGTTCAGGCACTGTCCTCTGTGGAAGTGATGAGCGGCATTTCGCTGTACAATGTCATTATCGGCGCTGTGATTATGGCGCTGACGGCGCTCATCGTGCTGGGCGGTCTGAAGCGCATCGCTTCGGCTGCGGAAAAGATTGTTCCCTTTATGGTTATCCTGTTTGTTGCAGGCAGCATTGTGATTATCGGTATCAACTATGCTCAGATTATCCCTGCGTTCGGCGCTATCTTCTCCGGCGCGTTCAACCTGGAAGCCGGTCTCGGCGGCTTGATCGGTACGGCAATCGTACAGGGCTTCAAGCGTGGCGTGTTCTCCAACGAAGCCGGTCTCGGTTCGTCGGTTATGGTTCACTCCAACTCCAACGTCAAAGAGCCTGTTAAGCAGGGTATGTGGGGCATCTTCGAGGTGTTCGCCGATACGATGGTGGTGTGCACCATGACCGCTCTGGTCGTGCTGACCTCCGGTGCGTACAACCTGGAGACTGGTGCGCTGCTCAGCGGCTACACCGATGCAACGCTGGTTGGCGGTGCGTTCAACACCGTGTTCAACTTCGGCTTCAACTTCGGTGAAAAGTTCATCGCTGTGGCGATGTTCCTGTTCGCGTTTACGACGGTGCTCGGCTGGTCGCACTACGGCTCCAAAGCGTGGGAGTATCTCTTCGGCGCGAAGAGCACGTTTGTGTTCAAGCTCATCCACATTGCGACCATTATGTTCGGTGCTGTGATGACCTCGTCGCTGGCTTGGGATGTGTCGGATACCTTCAACGGTCTGATGATGATTCCCAACTTGATCGGTGTGGTGGTACTGTTCCCGCTGGTCATGAAGATTACCAACAACTACGTCGACCGCAACCTCAAGAACAAGTCGGTCGAAGCGATGCTGTCTTACGAGAAGCAGCAGGAAGAATCGGCGGAAGCCTGATAAAACAAACAAGCCGGCAGGAGAGTTTCTCCTGCCGGCTTTTCTTCTTATTGGTTTAATCTGTCCAAGCGGTCAAGCATACCGGAAAACAGCGGGGCGAAATGCGGTGTTTGCCGCATAGATAAGTAGCCGTCTCTCGCGAAGATGAGGTGGTCAATGACGCTGACCTCCAGAATGCGCAGCGATTCGATGACTTTGCGTGTGGTCGTGATATCATCGGGCGAGGGAGCGGTGTTGCCTGCCGGATGGTTATGTGCCAGCACAATGCGTGTTGTCTGGTACTTGACACATTGCTCCACAATTTCGCGCAGGCTGGCGTCCGTATTGACAATGCCGCCGATGCTGAGCACACAGCAGTTCAGCAGCTCGTTGCGGTTGTTCAGGCAAAGCATAAGCGCTTTTTCTTTTGTCTCGCCGCGGAAGTGTGGTTTCAAATAGGCGGCAATCTCTTCGATATTCGAAAAGGATTTGACGTTCGCCTGCAGTTCCTCTTCGTAGCGCTTGAGCAGCTCGCCGCCAAGACGAATCAGCGTGGCGCTGTGCTCCGAGATGCCATTCACCTTACACAAGTCGCGGACAGGGGCTTCCAGCACCGCTGTCAGACTGCCGAACGTGTCCAGCAGTTCGTGCGCGATGGGGTTGGTGTCCTTGCGGGGGATGGCGTAAAACAGCAGCAGCTCCAGCACCTGGTGCGGCTCAAACGACGACAAGCCGTGTTTGATAAAGCGCGCCTTCAGCCGTTCCCGATGTCCTTCATGAACGCTGTCTTTCATACCGTTACCCCCTTTCGCCCTACCATTATAACAAAGCCGAACGCAGAAGAAAAGGGGGGATTTGACAAATTTCGGCAGAAAATAAAAAATGAAATGGAAAATGAGAAACAGAGAAAACAGGAGAGAAAACGAGAGAAAACGAGAGATAGAGGGATATAAATTAAAAAATCCGCTAAATTACTCTTGACAGCCGAAAACGGGTGTGCTATGATAGGCAAGCTGTGAAAAAAGACATTAATAACAGGAGGTTTTCACCATGTCCACCTATATGGCAAAAGCCGGTCAGGTCGAGCGCAAATGGTATGTGATCGACGCCGCCGGAAAGCCGCTGGGTCGTGTGGCCGCTCAGGCCGCCGTGCTGCTCCGCGGTAAGCATAAGCCCACCTTCACTCCTCACGTCGATTGCGGTGATCACGTTATCATCATCAATTGCGCCGAGGCTGTGCTGACCGGTAAGAAGGCCGAACAGAAAGTTTGGTACCGTCACACCGGTTGGATCGGCAACATGAAGGCTACCAAGTATTCCACGCTCATGGCTCAGCGCCCCGAAAAGGCGATGGAGCTGGCTGTGAACGGCATGATCCCCAACAACACTTTGGGTCGTCAGGCAAGCACGCGTCTGCGCGTGTACGCCGGTGCGCAGCATGAGCATGCTGCTCAGAAGCCCGAAGCGTTTGAGTTTTAATGAAGGAGGCTGTTCACATGGATTACAATAAGAGACCGTATTTCTACGGCACCGGCCGCCGCAAGAAGTCTGTTGCCCGCGTGCGCCTGTACAATGGTACCGGCAACGTGACGATCAACGGCCGTGATATCAACGACTACTTTGGTCTGGAGACCCTGAAAGTTATCGTTCGTCAGCCCCTGGTGCTCACCGCGCTGACGGAGAAGTTCGACATCGAGTGCCGCGTTGCCGGCGGCGGTGTTACCGGTCAGGCCGGTGCTATCCGTCACGGTATCGCTCGCGCCCTGCTGCAGTACAACAGCGAAGAGCTGCGTCCGCAGCTGAAGAAGGCCGGGTTCCTGACCCGCGACCCGAGAATGAAGGAGCGTAAGAAGTACGGCTTGAAGGCCGCTCGTCGCGCACCGCAGTTCTCCAAGCGCTGATTTTACATCGTGCAAAACAAGAAGCCTCCGGAATGTTCCGGAGGCTTTTTTGTATCTGTGGCATAAAAAGAACCCCTCCGATTGCTCGGAGGGGCTTTTGTCAGGGGATTAGCCGAAGGTATCCGCCAGTTCGTCCAGCGAATCAAAGTAGTCGTCGAGGTCGACGCCCAGCAGCTCGGCAGCCTGTTCGGCCTTCTCGTAGCACTCGTCGCAGTAGATGACTTCCTTGTCACCAATCTCGATTTCCTTCTTGCCACCTTCTTTTTCCTGTCCGCAAGCACCGCAGGTGAACTTGCCGCCGCAACCGGCCAACAGTGCAGACATAACCAGAACCAGAGCCGCGATAGTAAACCACTTTTTCACAACAAACCCCACCTTTTTACAAATTCCGAGGGAATACCCTCTGACTACAGCATACTGCGGAAAAGCAGGCGTGTCAACGTATTTTCGACACTTTTCCAGTAACAACATTGTAAAAATGTTGTAGTTGTAACTCAGGGCGTAATATGGTATAATACATTAGTTAAAAAGGGAAGTGTTGTTTGCCGAAAGGAGGGCGGGCGTATGATATATTTCGACAACAGTGCGACAACAGCTGTGTGCCGTGAAGCGGTTGAGCGAATGACAGCGGTGATGACCGAAACATACGGCAACCCGTCTTCGTTGCACACGATGGGTGTGCGCGCCGAACAGGAGGTGCTGCGCGCCCGTGAGGCGGTAGCGGCTCTTATCGGTGTCGGTTCTGAGCAGATTGTTTTCACTGCCGGCGGCACCGAAGCGAACAACCTGGCGATTTTGGGTGCTGCCGAGGCACTGCGCCGCCGTCCGCCCGTGGCGGTGACAACGGCGATTGAGCATCCATCGGTAGCGGCGTGCTTTGACGAACTGGAAAGCCGTGGCTGGACGGTCACGCGGGTAAAGCCCGGTGCGGACGGCACGGTAACGCCGCAGCAGTTGGCGGCGGCTTGCAGCGCGGAGACGACGCTTGTCAGTGCCATGGCGGTCAACAACGAAACCGGTGCGCGACTGGATGTCGCCGCGGCGGTCAAGGCGGTTAAGGCTGTCGCACCCCAAGCGGTGTTCCATACCGACTGTGTGCAGGCGGCAGGAAAGCTGATGATTAAGGCTGAGCGCTGGGGCGTGGATTTGCTGACGATGAGCGGACATAAGCTGCATGGCCCGAAAGGATGCGGCGCGCTCTACATTCGCAAAGGCGTCCGCGTGCAGCCGAGAGCGATTGGCGGCGGACAGGAAAAAGGACTTCGCAGCGGTACGGAAGCCGTGCCTGCGATTGCGGGTTTCGGTGCGGCGGTGGCGGCACTGCCTGCGGTGGACGTACAGCAACAGCACTACGCTTTGCTGCGAGAAACACTGATAAACGAGCTGCAGACGCTGGACGGCGTGCGGCTGCATCTGCCGACGGACGGTGTGCCGTATATCGTGCATTTTTCGCTGCCGGGTTTCCGCAGTGAAACGTTGCTGCATTTTTTGGCGG
Organism: Acutalibacteraceae bacterium; assembly: GCA_045596745.1. Classification (GTDB taxonomy): domain Bacteria; phylum Bacillota; class Clostridia; order Oscillospirales; family Acutalibacteraceae; genus RGIG3009. Next base: position 40,841 of record JAZODA010000016.1, on the reverse strand, counting down.
CGCGCGAGATTTACGTATCCTCGGGTTCGGCGTGCTCCAAGGGGAAGCACAGCCCGGTGCTTGAGGCGATGGGACTGCCTGCGGCAGAGATTGATTCGTCGCTGCGCATCAGCTTTTGTATGAGCAACACGGTGGATGAGGTGCAAGCATTGGCAGAGGCGTTGCGGGAAGCGGCGGGGACGCTGCAAAGGAGACGAGTATGAGCAAGATTTCCAAACTGGGTCGCACGATAGGCAAGGGGGCACTGCGCGTTCTGCGCGCGGTGATTCCGCTGCGCGGCGACAGCCGAAACGAGCTGATGCGTAAGATCGCGTTTCTGACGGCGCTGACGGTATTTCTCTGCTCCGGTTACTACCTGATGGACGAGATGTACCTGCAGCCGCTTCACACGCAGGAGGTTACCGAGTCGGTTCGCGATTTGTATATTACCGGTGAATCGGACGAGCTGCCGACGCCGGAGACAGATACCCCGGTGGTGTATCCGGAGGGCTTGCAGGAGAATTTTAAAGGACTGTACCGTGTCAATCCGGAGATTGGCGGTTGGCTGACATTCAAGACGACCGGCGAAGAGGATTTGTTTGAGGGCACGGTGGACAACCCGGTTGTGCAGTCTACCGACAACGAAAAGTATCTTACCATCGATTTTATGGGAGATAAAGATAAAGCAGGTACGCTGTTTTTCGATTATAAAAACGATTTGAAAAATCTGGCTGCCGAGCGCAATGTGCTGATTTACGGACACAACCTCAAAAGCGGACTGATGTTTTCCAAGTTCAATCTGCTGGTCGATCCGAACGTGTCTCGCGCCCGCACACTGGAAACGCTGACGCTGGATACGCTGTACGAGGGAAAAGTAACCTACAAGGTGTTCGCCGTGATGGTGATTGATGAGGATGCCACCGGTGCGGCGGCGTTCGGGTATAACCGTACCGAGTTTTCCGGCGACACGCAGTTTTTAAGCTTTATCAAAAACGTCCGCAAGCGTTCGCTGTACGATTTTGCCGATGTGGATGTGACTGCGGAGGATCAGCTGCTGATGCTGTCCACCTGCAGCAATAAAAAAGATACTACGCTGAAAAACGGACGCACCGTTGTGGTGGCGCGCCGTCTGCGTGAGGGCGAGGACGCTACGGTGGACACCTCGAAAACCGTTATCAATGAAGACGTACTGATGCCGAAAGCGTGGTATGTCAACAACGAAAAAGAACTGCCGAAGGAGTATCGTTAACGGCAAAGGAGCAACAATATGGCAAAGGAAGTTATCCTGATTAAAAACGGCGAGCTGGCGCTTAAGGGACTTAACCGCAGCACGTTTGAAGAGGTGCTGATTAAGAATCTGCGCTGGAGACTGAAGCCGCTCGGCGCGTTTACGTTCCGCAAGGCGCAGTCGACCATTTATATTGAGCCGCAGGACGAGTCGGTGGACTGGGACGAAGTCAGCGAACGTGTGGCAAAGGTGTTCGGTCTGTCGGCGTTTTCCCGCGCCCGTGTGGTGGACAAGGATTTGACCGCCATCTGCGAGGCAGCGGCAACGTATTTATCGGAAGCGCTGGAGGATGCGAAAACCTTTAAGGTAGAGGCGAAACGCGCCGACAAGCGCTTCCCCTTGACCTCGCCGCAGTTGTGCGCGCAGGTGGGCGAATATCTGCTGGAGCGGTATCCGCACCTGACGGTGGACGTACACACGCCGGAAGTGACGGTGTGGGTCGAAATCCGTGATTTTGCGGCGTATGTGCACGGCCCGCAGTTGCCCGGTGCAGGCGGTATGCCTGTCGGCACCGGCGGCAAGGCGGCGATTCTGCTCTCCGGTGGTATCGATTCGCCGGTAGCGGCGTATATGATGGCGAAACGCGGTATCGAGCTGGCGGCGGTTCACTTTGCTTCGCCGCCGTACACCAGCGAACGCGCGGAACTGAAAGTAAAAACCTTGCTGCAGCAGGTTGGCGAGTATGCGGGGCATACTACCTTGTATATCGTGCCGTTTACTCGTATTCAGGAAGAAATCGGCAAGCATTGCCCCGAAGAGCTGTTTACGCTGATTATGCGGCGGTTTATGATGAAGATTGCCTCTCGCATTGCGGAGGATAAGGGCTGCGGCGCTCTGATTACGGGGGAGAGCGTCGGTCAGGTGGCCAGCCAGACAATCGGTGCGATTCAGTGTACCGACGCGGTGGCGACACTGCCGGTGTTCCGTCCCGTTATCGGTATGGATAAAGAAGAGATTATCGCAATCGCACGGCGTATCGGTACGTTTGAAACGTCGATTCAGCCGTATGAGGACTGTTGTACCGTGTTCACGCCGCGGCATCCCCGTACGCGTCCCCGCGTCGAGGAACTGGAGCAGGCGGAACAGAAACTTCCGGTTGATGAGCTAATTGAAGAAGCCATTGCCGGTGTACGCACCGAGCGGATGTAAGCTCGACATTATTCCACAAAAAAGGTGGCGAAGGATCCATGAACGCAGAAATACTTACCGTTGGTACGGAATTGTTGCTGGGGGATATTACCAACTCCAACAGCCAGTTTTTGTCCCGTGAGATGGCGGTATATGGGATCGATATTTTGTATCAGTCGACGGTGGGCGACAACCGCGAGCGGTTGGAGAGCGCGCTGGAGTTGGCGTTGTCCCGTTGCGATATGGTGATTCTAACCGGTGGCCTTGGGCCTACCGAGGATGACCTGACGCGCGAGACGGTCGCCAAGGGGTTGGATATTCCGCTGGTACTGCACGAAGAAAGCGACGCCCGCATTCAGGAGTATTTCCGCAGCACGGGCAAGGAATATACCGAAAACAACCGCAAGCAGGCGATGCTTCCCGAGGGTTGCACGGTGTTCCAAAACGACCACGGCACGGCCCCCGGTTGTGCGGTGGAGAAAGACGGCAAAACCGTAATTTTGCTCCCCGGCCCGCCGAAGGAGCTTGTTCCGATGTTTACCGACGCGGTAGCGCCGTATTTGCAGCGGTTTTCGGGCGAAACCATTCGTTCGCACACCATCGGTGTGTTCGGTATTCCCGAGGCGGCTGTCGACGAGCGTCTACACGATTTGATGGAATGTGAAAACCCGACGGTAGCGCCCTATGCCAAGGATGGCGAGGTGCAGCTTCGCGTCACCGCCAAAGCCGCTAGCGAAAAGGAAGCGGACGAGCTTTGCCGCCCGATTATCGACGAGATTGAAGAGCGGCTCGGCACGGCGGTGTACGGTGTCAACACCGGCGGTTTGGCAAAAACCGTGGTGGAACAGCTCAAAGAGCGCAACAAGAAAATTGCCACAGCGGAATCCTGCACCGCCGGTTTGTTGTCGGGCAAGTTAACCGATGTGCCGGGTGTGTCGCAGGTGTTCGAATGTGGTATTGCGGCGTACTCGCCGGAAATTAAGCGACAGGTTCTGGGTGTTCCCGAAGCTATTTTGGAGGCGAAGGGTACGGTTTGCCCCGAGGTCGCTGCGGCAATGGCGGCAGGTGCGCGCCGTGTGGGCGGTGCCGACATCGGTATCGGTATTACCGGCGTGGCAGGACCCGAACCCAGCGAAGGCAAAGAGGTTGGTACGGTGTATGTGGCACTGGCCGATGAGCGTCGCGTGTGGGTAAAACGCATTTTCACCGGTGGCGAGATTAAAGACCGCGAGCAAATCCGCAATGCGGCTACGCTGTATGCGCTGGATATGACCCGTCGGTATCTGGATGCTTATCCCGGCGTGATGGCGGGTGGTCAGTCGCTGGAAAAGATGACCCGTCCGCCTGCAGAGCCGCGCCGTGCGCCGTTGCCGATGCACGGCAAGCACTGGATTTGGCTGTCGGTGTTTCTGGTTGTGGTAGTGGCGCTTATCGTGGGTGCGTATGCACTCTTGTTCCGTCCGTATCAGAACCGCCAGGAAACGGAAGATCTTAACGAAATTTACAATCTGGGTCTGGATTGGCACGGCTTGTCCGAAATTGAACCCGGTTCGGTGAAGTATCCCGACGGGATGCTCTCGCAGTTTACCGGCTTGTACAGCATCAACGACGATGTGCGCGGCTGGCTGACGGTTGAGGATACCGACATCAGCTACCCGGTGGTGAAAAACCCCTCGGCAGGTTACTATAACGGACGAAACTTCTATGAGAAGACGTCGGTGTACGGCACGCTCCATGTGGGTGCGGACACCGTTATCAAGGCGAACAAGGCAAACCGTTCGCTTGTCATCTACGGCAACAATCCGCAGAACGGTCAGATGTTCTCGGAACTGGAAAACTTTACCGAGTTGCCGTATCTGAAAGAGCATTCCACAGTGGAGTTCAGCACGCTGTACCGTGAAAACAGCTACAAGGTGTTTGCGGTAATGCTGGTTCGCGATGAAGAAGTCGAGGGCGAGGATGTGTTCGACTACACGGTGGAGGATTTCGCCACCGAAGAAGCGTTCTTGGAGTATGTGGCACAGGTTCGTCAGCGCTCGCTGTTTGACACTCCCGTGGATGTGCAGGAAGGCGACGATTTGTTGATGCTGACTGCGCCGATCGAGTATCGTTTTGACGATGCACGTATCGTGGTTGTGGCACGCCGTGTGCGCACCGGTGAAGAGTTGGAAAACGATCTTTCCAAGGCACGCGTCAACAAGACGGTGCTGCTCCCCGAAGAGTGGCAGGATCCCGAAAACACGACGACGGACACGACTACCACGACGGTGACTACGCCGGCGTCGACCACCACGACTACCACCAAGAAAACCACGACCACCACCCGCAAGACGACCACCACCACGCTGAATGTGGAAGGAGATTCGCTGCTGGGTGAGTCTACCACTTCTACGGTGGTCAGCACGACGTCGCGTCCGACGGTGACGCGTCCGACGTCTACGGTGGATAAGGAAGAAGAACCGACTCCGCCGCCGACCGACGGAACGGTGCAGAGCAAGATTTCCGAATACGATGTTATGAAGTATTTCGTGCTGAAAAACAGCACGAACACCACCGATGACCTGAAGGATAAAGACGGTCTGGTAGCGCCCTCCACCAAAGAGGAGCTGCATCGTCTGGTTGCGCAGGTTGTGAAATCCGAGCTCGGCTCGGCGGCAACGATGGTGGCTTCCACCGAGGCGCAAAAAGCGCAAGCGGTGGCGTCGTATACATACATTCTGTGGTACAACGTGACCTACCAGAAGCCGTACAACTGCTCGCTCAAGGCGCTGGATATCAAGAACTCCGCGACCGATAAGAAAATCTACGATGCGGTCGGCGACGTGCTTGGTGTCAAGCTGCTGGATTTGTCCAAGTTGGCAATCGAGAAGCAGTTCTGCTCCACCTCGTACTCGGCATCCACCGGTGGCTATACCGCGTCCAGCAACAAGGTCTGGACCAGCCTGCTGCCGTATGCCAAGAGTGTGGAAAGCAAGTACGACAACGCTGCCAGCTACGCCAAGTACGGCGGTATGGGTAAGTTCGAGGTTTCCGAGACCTTTACCCGCGAAGAGCTCTACGAAGAGATTCGCGAGTGGACGCAGAAGAACGTACTGGATAAGTACAAGAATTACGCGATGCCCGAGGATCAGTTCAAGACGGTCGAGGGCGAGTCGCCGCTTCGCGTACTGTCGTACGACGGCGACGGCACTTCGGGTTCGGGTGACGCATGGAACTACGTGTTCCACACCAACTTCTACTATGTGGACGCGCGCGGCAACAAAAAGCCGCTGACCGGTCACAACATCCGCCAGGCGCTGGGCTTGCGTTCGCATGCGTTCCGCGTCAGCTACGATGCTGCGACCGATACGGTGACCATCACCACGCAGGGGTGGGGTCATGGCGTGGGTCTCAGCCAGATGGGTGCTGTTGGCTATGCCAACGAAGAGGGCTGGAATTATGTCCAGATTCTGCGCCATTATTTCTCTGTTACCGACGATACCGCGCATCAGGTGGTCACGCCGATTTGGTAAAATGGTGTTGACAACAGCGCTTTAATGTGCTATAGTGGTGACAATCCGTAAAGATAGGTGTACGTTATGGAAAAGTTTTCGTTTGCAGCTGAATATGCGTTTTTTAACTTTTACTTTATCAACAAAAGTAAGAGCGCTTTTTGCTGCCGGTAATTTTCCAAGGTAAACACCTTTCGAAAACCTGTTTATGCAGGCCCGCAGTAAAAGCTGCGGGCCTTTTGATTTTTTTGGAGGAATATAGCATGATTGCAGTTATCAAGCCGGGAGTAACCGAAAACCAGATTGAAAACCTGATTGCGTGGCTGGAAACGCAGCGGGTCAGTGTGCATATTTCCAAGGGTGAGTATAACACCGTACTGGGTCTGGTTGGCGATACTACCAATGTGGATATGGAATTGCTGCAGAATCTGGAAATCGTGGAAAGCGTGATGCGCATTTCCGAGCCGTTTAAGAACGCGAACCGTAAATTCCATCCCGACAACACGGTGGTGGATATCGGCGGCGTGAAGATTGGCGACGGCCATTTCGCGGTAATCGCAGGCCCCTGCTCGGTGGAATCGCGCGAGCAGATTCTGGAGGTTGCCGAAAAGGTCAAGGCGGCGGGCGCTACTCTCCTGCGCGGAGGTGCGTTTAAACCCCGTACGTCACCGTACGACTTCCAGGGTCTGCAGGCGGACGGCTTGGAATTGCTTCGTGAGGCGAAAAAGGTCACCGGTATGCCGATTGTGACCGAAATTATGAACGCCAATCACCTGGAACTGTTCGAGGACGTTGACCTGATTCAGGTTGGCGCGCGGAATATGCAGAACTTCGAGCTGCTCAAAGAACTTGGTCGCACCAAAAAACCGATTCTGCTCAAGCGCGGTCTTGCAAACACTATGAAAGAGTTGCTGATGAGCGCCGAGTACATTATGGCAGGCGGCAACGAGCAGATTATTCTGTGCGAGCGCGGCGTGCGCACGTTTGAAACGTATACCCGCAACACGCTGGATTTGGCGGCGGTGCCGATGCTTAAAGAACTGTCGCACCTGCCCGTCGTGGTGGACCCGAGCCACGCCAGCGGCATCAGCCGTCTGGTCAAGCCGATGGCACTGGCGGCGGCTGCTGCCGGAGCGGACGGCTTGATGATTGAAGTGCACAACAACCCTGCCAAAGCACTCTGTGACGGCGCGCAGTCGCTGACGCCGGACCAGTTTGCCAACGTGATGCGTGGGGTGTGTCGCATTCGGGAGGTTATTCAGGAATGACGGTCGGAATTGTTGGCCTGGGGTTGATTGGCGGTTCGCTTGCCAAGTCGCTCAAAGCCAAAACCAAGCACACGGTGCTCGGCTGTGATGTGGGTGACGGCGTTTGCCGGTACGCGCAGATGATTGGCTGCATCGACGGTGAACTGACGGCGGAGACGCTGCCGCAGTGCGATGTGGTTTTGCTGGCAGTGTACCCCGGCGCTACCGTGCAGTATCTGCGCGAGAACGCGCCGCGGATAGCGAAAGACACCATCGTCATTGACTGCGGTGGTGTTAAACGCAACATTTGCGAGACCTGTTATCCGATTGCTAAAGAACATGGTTTTGTGTTTATCGGCGGACATCCGATGGCGGGCTTGCACCGTTCGGGACTGAAATACGCGACGGACACGTTGTACGACGGTGCATCGATGATTCTGACGCCCGAAACCACGGGGGATATTTCCTTGATGGAGCGGGTCACCGAATTTTTGCGCTCGGTGGGATTCGGCAGCATTACCGTGACCACGCCCGAGAGGCACGATGAGATTATTGCCTTTACCTCGCAGTTGGCGCATGTGGTGTCCAACGCGTATGTGAAAAGCCCTCGCGCGCAGGTGCATCGCGGCTTTTCGGCAGGCAGTTATAAAGACTTGACCCGTGTGGCGCAGTTGAACGACGCCATGTGGACAGAACTCTTTTTGGAAAACCGCGATAATTTGCTGTGTGAGATTGATACCCTCATTGCTTCGCTTTCGGAGTACCGCGAGGCACTTTTGCAGCAGGATGAAGAAGCGCTGCGGGCGCTGTTGCGTGATGGCAGCGACCGCAAGGAAAGGATCGACTTCGGAGATGGAACGAATTGAAGTAAACGCCTCTCGACACTATGACATTTTGATTGAAAACGGACTGCTGCCGCAGGTCGGTGACTATTGTTCGACGGTGCTTCGCGGGAAAAAAGTGTTGCTTCTCACCGATGAAACGGTGGCGGCACTGTATCTGGACACCGTGAAGCTGTCGCTGTCCGACAGCGGGTTTGAGGTGTCGCCGCTCGTGGTGGCGGTGGGGGAGACTTCCAAAAGCACCGAGACGTTTCTTCGGGTGGTCTCCTATCTTGCGGAGAATCGGTTTACGCGCAGCGATGCGATTGTGGCACTCGGTGGCGGTGTTGTGGGTGACTTGGGCGGCTTTGTTGCCGCAACCTATCTGCGCGGCATCGGGTTCGTGCAGATTCCCACCACGCTGCTGGCGTGTGTGGATTCTTCGGTCGGCGGCAAGACGGCGGTGAATCTGGCGGAAGGCAAAAATCTGTTGGGTGCGTTTTATCAGCCGTGGCTGGTGCTGTGCGATCCGCTTACGCTGAAAACGTTGCCGGCAGAAACGTACGCCGACGGTATGGCCGAGGTTATTAAATACGGTATGATTCGTGACCGTGAGCTGTTTGAGGCGCTGGAGCGTGATGCACTGTCCGACGCACAAATCATTGCCCGCTGTGTGGCAATCAAGCGCGACATTGTGGAAGCGGATGAGCGGGATGTTGGTTGCCGTCAGCTGCTGAATTTCGGGCATACGATTGGACACGCGGTGGAAACGTGCAGCGGGTTCGCCGTGTCGCACGGCAGTGCGGTGGCAATCGGTATGGCTGTCTTGTCGCGCGCGGCGGTGACGGAGGGCCGTTTGCCTGCCGAAGAGTGTGAACGGTTGCTTGCGCTTCTCTCGCGCAGCGGATTGCCGACGACGTGTGATTTTGATAAACAGGCGCTGTATGAAGCGGCGCTTTCGGATAAAAAGCGGGCAAACGATACGCTGTCGCTGATTACTGTTCCAACGATTGGCGAGGGCGGTATCCAAAAGATTGCGGTCAGCGAGCTGGCGCGATACCTTGAGATGGGGATGACGGTATGACGTTGACACTCCGAAAAGGAATACTTACCGGCACGGCGACGGCTCCTGCATCCAAATCGGTCTTGCATCGGCTGCTGATTTGTGCAGCGCTTTGCGACGGTCCGACTGTGCTCGAGAGAGCGACGTCGTCGCAGGACATCGAGGCGACAGTCGCGTGTTTGCGAGCGCTTGGTGCTGAGATTCGCGCCGAAGAGGGAACGCTTACGGTTACGCCGATTACAAAAGCGCGCAAAGGCGCTCTGCTGGACTGCGGCGAGAGCGGCTCGACACTGCGATTCTTACTCCCGATTGCCGCCGCGCTTGGAGGAGCCTCTTTTACCGGGCGCGGACGATTGGCACAGCGTCCGTTGTCGCCGCTGTACGAGCTGCTATGCGATAACGGTTGTATGCTGTCGCCGTCGGGTGTGTTTCCGCTGACGGTAGCGGGCGAGTGGCAAGGCGAGCGATTTTGCATCGACGGTGGTGTAAGTTCGCAGTTTGTCAGCGGTTTGCTGATGGCGGCGCCGCTTCTTGGTCGGCACATCGAAATCGAGGTTACCGGGTCGGTCGAATCACGGTCGTACATTGATTTGACGGTAGCGGCCATGCGCCGCTTTGGTGTGGAAGTTGTCGAGCAGGATAACCTGTTTATTGTGCCAAAGGGCAGTGCGTATCGCTCGCCCGGTCGTGTGGCGGCAGAGGGTGACTGGTCCAACGGTGCGTTTTGGCTGGTGGCGGCGGCAATCTCCGATACGGCAGAGTTTGCGGTGGCGGGATTGCAAAGCGAGTCGCTTCAGGGCGACCGCGCCATTGTCCGACTGCTTCGCGAGAGCGGTGTTTCGGTGTGGGAGCGGGATGGCACCTTGCTGGTTGAGGGGTCGCCTCAAACGCCGTTTACGGTGGATGTGGCGCAGATTCCCGACCTGGTGCCGATTCTGGCGGTGCTGGCGGCCGCGGTCCCCGGTCGAAGCGTTATTGAAAACGCAGGACGGTTGCGGCTGAAAGAAAGCGATCGCCTGGACAGCGTTTGCGCGATGCTCGTGGCGCTTGGCGGCACGGTGGCGCAGGTGGGCGATTCCTTGGTTATTGATGGCCGCGGCAAACTGACAGGCGGCACGGTAGACGCGTGCAACGATCATCGCATTGCGATGGCGGCGGCGGTGGCGTCGGGCATTTGCGAAGAATCCGTTGTGATAAGCGGTGCAGAGGCGGTAAGAAAATCCTATCCCGCCTTCTTTAAAGAGTTTTCGGAAAGAGGGTTGAGCGTATGTCCTCCATATTCGGGCGAAAACTGAAAATCAGTATTTTCGGACAATCACACGCCGAAGCGATTGGTGTGGTAATCGACGGCTTCCCTGCCGGGTTTGCGGTGGATATGGAAGCACTTCGTGCGTTCACGGCGCGTCGTGCGCCGGGGCAGAATGCCTTTTCCACTTCGCGAAGCGAGGTGGATGAGGCGGAGTTTATCAGCGGTCTGGTGGACGGTGTGACCTGTGGTGCGCCGATTTGTGCGGTGATTCGCAACACCAACACACGCGCAGGCGATTACAGCGAGTTGTTTGATAAACCCCGTCCGTCCCACGCGGATTATCCTGCGGATATTCGCTATGGCGGCGCTCAGGACGTGCGCGGCGGCGGACATTTTTCGGGCCGTCTGACGGCGGCGTTGTGTGTGGCGGGCGGTCTGTGTCTGCAGTATCTGGCACAAAAGGGCATTGCTGTTGGCGCGCACATCGCATCCATCGGCGGCGTGCAGGATGCGCGCTTTGACCCGGTGGGCGTCAGCAAGGCAGACTTTAAAGGCGGCACGTTCCCGGTGCTTGACAGCGAAGCTGAAAAGGCGATGCTCGCACTCATTGCGGCGGCACGGGAAGACGGCGATTCGGTTGGCGGCGTGATTGAGTGTGCGGCGGTCGGCTTGCCTGCCGGCCTCGGCGACCCGATGTTTGATGGTTTGGAAAATCGGCTGTCGGCGGCGGTGTTTGGTATTCCTGCGGTGCGCGGCATTGAGTTTGGCAACGGCTTTGAAGCGGCGCAGCTGCGCGGTTCGGAAAACAACGATTGCTATTATGAACAAGACGGCGAAGTGCGTACGCGCACCAACAACCACGGCGGTGTGTTGGGCGGTATCAGCACGGGTATGCCGCTTGTGTTCCGTACCGCTATTAAACCGACACCGTCCATTGCGAAGGAACAGCAGACGCTGAACCGACGCACCGGACAGGTAGAACCGTTGACGGTTGGGGGCCGCCATGATCCGTGTATCGTACCGCGTGCTGTGCCGTGTGTGGAAGCGGCGTGTGCGATTGTGTTGTGTGACTTCTTGCTCTAAAAGGGGATAGTATTATGGGCATCGAAGAACTTCGTCAGGAAATTGATGCGATTGACGAGCAGTTGGTCGCGTTGTTTGTAAAACGTATGGGTGTGTCCGCACAGGTGGCGGACACAAAAAAAGAGAGCGGTCGCGCGGTGTTCGATCCCGCGCGTGAGCGTCGTTTGCTGGAGCGCGTGTCGGAGCTTGCCGGGGAAGAACTGGAGTCCCAGACGCGTGTGCTGTACAACCTGATTCTCAGCCTCAGCCGTTCGCATCAGAACCACCGCCTCGGCTACGACAGTGCTTTGCTGGATAAGATTCGCGATGGTGTTCAGAACACGGAAAAGGTGTTCCCCGAGCGTGCGTTTGTGGCGTGCCAGGGCGTGGAGGGTGCTTACTCCCAGCTTGCGTGCGACAAGTTGTTCTCGGCGGCAAACATTATGTATATGAACAGCTTCGAGGGCGTGTTCAGCGCGGTGGACAAGGGCTTGTGCCGCTATGGCATTCTGCCGCTGGAAAACAGCTCGGCAGGTTCTGTGAACCAGATTTACGACCTGATGCTGAAGTACAACTTCCACATCGTCAGAAGCACGCGTCTGCACATTTCGCACGCGTTGCTCGCCCCCAAGGGCACGCGCTTGCAGGATGTCAAAGACATCTATTCGCACGAGCAGGCGATTCAGCAGTGCAGCGAGTTTCTGCAGGGACTTAAAGATGTGCGCGTTCACGTTTGCGAAAACACCGCGATGGCCGCCAAAGCGGTGGCGGAGAGCGGCCGCAGCGATGTGGCGGCGATTTCGTCCGAAAGCTGTGCGACGCTGTACAATCTGGACATTCTGCAGACGGCGCTGTCCAACGTGGACAACAACTACACTCGTTTTATCTGCATCGCGAAGCCGCTGGAGATTTACCCCGGTGCCAGCCGTACCAGTTTGATGATGGTGCTGCCGCACAAGCCGGGTGCTTTGCACAGCATTTTGTCGAAGTTCTATTCGTTGGGCGTGAACCTCCTCAAACTGGAAAGCCGTCCGCTTCCGGGGCGTGATTTCGAGTTTATGTTCTATTTTGACATCGAGGTGTCGGTCTATTCCGACGCGTTTGAAAATCTGCTGTCGCAGTTGCAGGCCGAGGCGGATAAGTTCCAGTATCTGGGCAGCTATACCGAGGTTGTGTGATGGAACGATTTGGCTTACTGGGCGAGCGGCTCGGTCATAGTCTGTCGCCGCAAATCCACAGTTATTTCGGAGACTATCCGTATACGCTCATTGAAAAAGAGCGCGAGGAGTTGCCTGCGTTTTTCGGCAACCCCGAATTTCGCGCGATTAACGTGACCATTCCCTACAAAAAGGATGCCATGGCCTTTTGCGACGAACTGGATGAGGTGGCGAGCCGTATCGGCAGTGTCAACACCATCCGTTTTGACAAGGATGCGGTGCGCGGATACAACACCGACTACGCCGGATTTCGGTATTTGCTGGAGAAAAACAACGTTCCTGTTGCAGGACAAAAGGTGTTGGTTCTCGGCAGCGGCGGTTCGGCGGTGACGGCGTGCTGCGTGCTGGAAGATATGCAGGCGCGTGAGGTCGTGGTGATTTCCCGTAGCGGCGAAAACAACTATACCAACCTGGAGCGTCACACCGATGCAGGGGTAATCGTCAACACTACGCCCGTGGGGATGTACCCGCGCAACCTGGAAGCTCCTGTCGATTTGGAGCAGTTCCCCGCGTGTGAGGCTGTGGTGGATATCATTTACAATCCGCTGCGCACCAAATTGTTGCTTGATGCCGAGCGGCTGGGCAAAATCGCGGTCAACGGATTGGAGATGCTGGTGGCGCAGGGCAAACGCGCCGCAGAGCTGTTCTTTGACCGCCCGTTTGACGATGCGCTGGTGGACAGCACGGTGCGTTCTATGGAGGAACGGTTTTGCAACGTGGTGCTGGTGGGAATGCCCGGCTGCGGCAAAAGCACTGTAGGACGGTTGCTCGCCGAGCGGCTTGACAAGGCGTTTGTGGATACCGACGAGTTGGTGGAACAGACGGCAAGTCGCCCGATTCCGAAAATCATCAAGGCGGACGGCGAAGTGGCGTTTCGTGACTGCGAGCAACAGGCGGTGGAAGAGGCCGGCAAACGGCTGAGCCATGTGATTGCCACCGGCGGCGGTGCGGTTTTGCGCGAGCGCAACCGCGAAGCGCTCCGTCAGAGCGGCGTGATTGTTTTTCTGGAGCGTCCTTTGGAGAAATTGGCGACGGCGGGCAGACCGCTGTCGACGGACGAAGCGGCGTTGCGTGCGATGTATGAGAAACGGTTGCCGCTCTACCGCGAGATAGCGGATTACTGCGTTGCGGTGGACGATGATAAAGAGGTTACCTGCAACCGCATTTTGGAGGTGCTGAAATGAAACTGCTTGTAATCAACGGTCCGAATCTGAATATGCTCGGAATCCGTGAGCCCGAAATTTACGGCGATCGGACATACGAGGCACTGGTAAAACTGGTGGAGGCGTATGCCCGTGAAAAGGGTGTTGAGGTGTCGTTCTTCCAGTCTAACCACGAGGGCGCGATTGTGGATGCCATCCAGCAGGCGTATTTCGATCGGGTGGACGGCATTGTCATCAACCCGGCGGCATATACGCACACAAGCATTGCCATTCTGGACGCGCTGAAAGCGGTGGCGATTCCCACGGTGGAGGTGCATATTTCGGATATCAACAGCCGTGACGAGTTCCGCCGTCACTCCTTTATCAGCGCGGTGTGCGTGAAAACCATTTGCGGCAAAGGCTTCGACGGATACTGTGAAGCGATTGACGTTTTACTGAAATAAGCAAAAAAGAAAACCCGATGCGACGGCATCGGGTTTTCTTTATTAGTGGAAGATGATGGTGGGTGCGTCGGCGTAGCGCTCGTACTCGGGCGTGCCGAGCGAGTTCGCTTTGCGATACACGCGCAGGGTGGTGTTAAGCTCGTAGTCGAGCTGACGCAGTTTCCAACGCAGGCAACGCTCGTCGGCGGTGTACTCCATACTCGGCTCCCAACCGAGGCGGGAATCCAGTTCGACAACAGGGATGGCTTCCTCGACATTGGCGCGCTCGGCACGCATTACCTGCTCGATTTCATCCAACAATGCCGCCGACTCCTCGCGGCTTTCGCACGCGGCGAGGCGCGCTTTGAGCGTGTAGAAGCGTTTGGCGTGAATCGCGGTTACGGACGAGTAAACCAGGAATTTGCCGAGCAACAGCAGTCGTTGCAGCTCTTCGTTGGGGTCGGTGATGGTCTCCAGCAGGGCGACGCCTTCGCGGAGCAGCACGGTCATCTTTTCGATGGCGGCAATCTCGACGGGACGGCGGACACTCGGCAACGAGTTGCGGCCTGAGACATTTTCCTTGTAGTAGGTGTAGTAGATGCCGGGGTGCATCGGATTGTTGTTCATCGGCACACGTCCGAAGTTGGGCAGTGTGTTGATGTCAGTCATCCACAGGGGGTAGGAAGGGCCTGTGCGGAAGACACCGTACTGGTCTTCGTTGGTGGGAATGAGGTGGCGGATGGCATCCGACCACAGTTTAAGTGCTTTGTCAACCGTCTCCACATGGATGGCTTCGTACTCGGCGGCGAGCAGTTCAGGAAGCAGCTCGCGCAGCGGCTTGCCGTTTGTGAAGAATGCTTCCTTTTCCAGCGCCGAGATGATGGACGGCCAGAAGCCGTAGTGAATACTTTCGGTGATGCCGCGAATCTTCCACCGCTTGGCGGCGGCGACGATGGCTTCGTAGCGGTCAATCCACGCATACGGCATCGGCTCGTACGGAACGACACCGAAGTCCCACGTGCGCCCTGCCGATTGCGCGTTGATGGACAGCGGAAGGCCGCGTTTTGCGGCGGCTTCCGCCTCGCTGACGAAATAGCGGCTGGGGCCGGTGAAGGACAGCGAATAATCGACGATGTCCTCGGTCACGCCGTCGCGCTCGAACTGCTCAAACATATCCCACGTCGGGCCGATACCCACGCCGTCGGGCAGGGCTTCGATCAGCGCGACGCGATCCTCTTCGGGCGCGTAACCCCAGTTGTAGGTGCTGAACGACACGCCGGCGTTGGGGTTGGCTTTGCGGATGGAGCGCTGAATCATTGCGACCCAGGCGGGATAGTCTTTGCACGGCCACCAACCGGGCGTGATTTTGCCCGTCGGAATGTTTTCATGGTAGTTTTCCGTGTTGGGCGATTTGCCGACGTGCGGGTCGCGGCTTTGAAACTGGTTAGCCTCGCCAACCAGCCCAATGCCCGCAAGCTTGGGGCAGTCGGCGAAGAAGTCGCCGTAAAGCTTGTCGTAATATTCCTGTGAGCCGGGGTCGTCGGGGTGACGATCGTGCGGCTGGAACAGGCACGCACTGACTGAGATGCCGTACTTTTCGGCACGCTCGCAAAGCAACTGCACGTTGACGGTGTCGCCGCGCAGAGAGGTGCCACTGTCCTTCAGCCACAACGAAATGGAGGTGTAGCCGAGGTGTGCCATCCATGCGAAGCACTCGTCGTTGTATTCAAACATACCGAACGGCGAATGTACCGAGCGGCCGGAAAACAGCGAACGGCGCACGATGCTACGCTTTTTGAGGAACGGTGCGCGGCGGAGGTTCATCAAATCCTCCAGCGCGTAGAAGCCTTGTGCCGCACCGACAGGGCTAAAGCCCGTCAGAACGAGACCTTGTTCTACGGCAAGGCGATATCCGTGGAAACCATACTCGTCGGCAGGGGCTTCGCCGAGCTCGACGATGATGTCTGCGTGCGAGTTTTGCTCGAACGTCAGGCGGGCGGAGATGTTCATCGAGGTCAACAGATAATCGATGAAATCCAGCGCCGCTGTGCGGATCACCTTGTCGGAGTTTTCGGGCAGACGGATAACCGCACCATCAGGCAGTGCCCATTCGTCGTCGGCAGGTGTCAGCGAGCGGTCACGCAGGTTGGGCTTGTGAAGAGGGAGTAGGCGCTTGAAAAAATCGTAACGACGTTCTTTTTTCAGCATAAGTCACCCCGTCCGATCTCTTCAAGGAAATGTCTGACGCGGGCGGCAAGCCAGCGCTTGCCGATTTCGACGTCCATTTCGGAGGCGCTCTGGGCAAACCAGTCGTCGGTTTCCGCCAGGCGCTCCAGCTTGATAGAGCCGGGGAACGCAGCTTCCAAATTCGAGCATTCCCACTTGCCGGCATGGTCGCCTTTAAACTCATTGAGGTACTCGCGTCTGTTTTTCAGCGGGCCGTGGGTGCGAATCCAGTTCCAGGGGTTGTCCTTTTCGAAGAGCTGCGAATAGAATTCGGCGTTTTCGTTGTTGCCCCACCAGCCGTTGCCGCCGGTTTCTTCGAGATATTCAAAAATCAGCTTGCGAGCAGCTTTCATACACGCCAGCGACTGCGGATTGTAGTCTTCGGTCTGGTGGCAGATGAAGATGTGGATATTGCGCGTGAAGCCTGCCTTGAACAGTGACTTCAGGATGCAGTACATATACTGCTCCAGCGTGTCACAGTCGACGTGAATGCTGTTCTTTTCGGGGCCTGCAACCGCGTAGCTGGCGGCGCCGTACCATACGGGAGGCATAATCACACAATCGATTTTCTTGGCGATTTCATTTACGATACCCATCGCGGTCATAGTGTCACAGCCGAAGGGGCAGTGCGCAGAGTGGTATTCCATCGTTCCCACAGGGATGAGAATCGGCCACTGCTCGGCCTTGGCTTTTTCCAGTTCGCGGGGGTAGGTGTAGGCGTATTCAATGCTGCTCATAACGATACCAACCTTTCTTGTTTGTCATATTGACAAGTTCAGTATACCTCTGTTACAATCAAAAGGAAAGACCCGAGGTTACATATTAAGGGTATAAAATTAGCGCGTTTTAAAAAGGGTGATAATAATGGCATACTTACAGGACGTATATTTTGCCAATATGAACGTGGTGTGTCACCTCGGTGGCGCATTCTCGCTCGGTGCCGATGAAGAATGGAAGTACAAAGAGCATACGTTTGTGCAAAATAAGTTTTACTACATCACCGGTGGCCGTTGCCGTATTACGGTGGATGGGACGGAGTATGTCGGTGAGGCAGGGTCTTGGTTTTTCATTCCTGCCGGCACGCGGCACAAGTACAGCCACATCCCCGGAGAGACGATGCAGAAGTATTGGATTCATTTCGATTTGTATCCCAACGCCGATGTGGCGCAGCTGCTGCATCTGCCGTTTATGGTACACGTGGAAAAGGATGACGTGTCGAACGAGTTGTTCCGCCGCTTGACTGCCGCTAACAGCAGCGACCGTCTGGAGGATCGCCTCAACGCGAAAGCGCACCTCTTGTCGCTGCTGGCGCGGTATATTCATGTGGCGCATGGGGAAGAGGTGTTGGTGGGCGGCGAGGATGAAGAGCGGCTGCAGAACCTGCTCGCGTATATCCACGAGCATCTGTCGGAGCGTCTGAGCAACGAGGAGCTGGCGGCGCGGTGTCATCTGCATCCGACCCACTTCATCCGTTATTTCCGTGGGCGTACCGGACAGACGCCGGCGCGGTATGTGGTGGAGCGCCGTATGGAGGCGGCTAAGCGGCTGTTGGAGGAAACTGACCTTTCGGTGGCGGAAATTATGGAACAGGTGGGTTTGCAGGAGACGGGACATTTCGCCCGATTGTTCCGAAAGCAGTATGCGTTGACTCCTGCCGAATACCGTCGGGAATACCGTTCGGAGCGGTAGCGGAACTGCCCTTATATATAATAAGGTATAAATAGAAAAATTTTTCAAAAAAATTTCAAAAAACACTTGATTTTTCCTGATGGTTGCAGTACAATAGCAAGGCACGATTATGGAAAGTGGGGCATTTTGCGCCCTTTTTGCGGTCGTGCGGACTGCACAACAAGCGATGACGCGGGAGGTTGCGACCTAGCAACAGGTCGGTTTTTCCGCCGAGCATGTCCGATTTCAAACCGGGCGACAGGAATAGCTGTAAGAGTCAGACTCCCACGGACGGTGAGTTGCACACTGTCTTTGCGTACTTGCGGCGCAAGTCTGGCACAGTCTTGTTCAAGACGCTTACATCGCACCCGGAGCTTGGAACCCAAACAAGTATCCGGTTTTTAAAACGCCGGTGTGGGAACACCCGGCAGAGTGTGCGGTTTTGGCGTCGCCCGCCAACTAAACAAATTTAAGGAGGCGTTTTTCAGTGGCAGTCAAAGAAAAGATCCGTATTCGTATTAAGGGTTACGATCATCAGCTGGTGGACCAGTCCGCCGAGAAGATCGTGGAGACCGCTCGCCGTACCGGCGCTCGCGTGTCTGGCCCGGTGCCGCTCCCGACGGAAAAGGAAGTTGTCACCATCCTGCGTGCTGTGCACAAGTACAAGGATTCCCGCGAACAGTTCGAATCCCGTACGCACAAGCGCTTGATCGACATCCTGCGGCCCTCGAACAAAACGGTCGAGGCTCTTATGGGCCTTGAACTCCCCGCCGGCGTGGAAATCGAAATCAAACTGTAATGCCGGTTTGACGAAGGGAAACCTTCGGTTCCATTCCAGCGAGGTCATGTTCCCAAATGGGAACCAATAACCAAGGAGGTATAGACAATGCAAAAAGGCATCATCGGTAAGAAGGTCGGCATGACGCAGATCTTCGACGAAAAGGGCAATGTCGTTCCGGTTACGGTCATTGAGGCCGGCCCCTGCGTCGTTGTTCAGAAGAAAACCGCCGAGAACGATGGCTACACTGCGGTGCAGCTCGGTTTCGGTGAGGCAAAGCTCCAGAATGTCAACAAGCCCATGAAGGGCCACTTTGACAAAGCGGACGTTGCTCCCAAGAAAATCCTTCGCGAGTTCCGCTTCGACGATTGCGACGCTTACAATGTGGGCGACATCGTCAAGGCAGACGCTTTTGCTAACGGCGACGCGGTTGACGTTGTCGGCGTGAGCAAGGGTAAGGGTTACGCCGGCGTTATCAAGCGCTGGAACCACAGCCGCCTGAAGGAAACCCACGGTACCGGTCCTGTGGCTCGCCACTCCGGTTCGCAGGGTGTTATCGACCCCGCTCGTGTCTTCAAAGGCATGAAGGGCGCCGGTCACCTGGGCGCTGAGCGCGTGACCGTTCAGAACCTCACGGTCGTGAAAGTTGATGCGGAGAACAATCTGATCGCTGTTAAAGGCGCGGTTCCCGGCCCCCGTGGCGGCCTGGTCCTGATCTCCGATTCCGTGAAGGCGTAAGGGAAGGAGGAAATTATCATGGCTACTGTTTCTACTTTTGACATGACCGGCAAGCAGACCGGCACCATGGAGCTGTCCGATGCTATCTTCGGTATCGCTCCCAACGCCACCGTGCTGCACAGCGCCGTTGTCAACTATCTGGCTAATCAGCGCCAGGGTACTCAGTCCACCCTTACCCGTTCCGAGGTGAGCGGCGGTGGCCGCAAGCCCTGGAGACAGAAGGGTACCGGCCACGCTCGTCAGGGTTCCACCCGTTCTCCTCAGTGGACGCACGGTGGTATCGCCCTCGGCCCGAAGCCGCGTAGCTACACCTACGTGCTGCCGAAGAAGGTTCGCCGCCTCGCTCTGAAGTCGGCGTTCTCCTCCAAGGTGCAGAATGGTGAGATGCTGGTTCTGGATGAGCTGACGCTCGAGTCCATCCGCACCAAGACTGTGGCTGAGATGCTGTGCGCTCTCGAAGCCAAGAAAAAGGTGCTCATCGTTCTTCCTGAGAAGGACGAGAAGGCTGTCCTGTCCGCCCGCAACATTCCCGGTGTGAAGACCGCTCTGGTCAACACCCTGAATGTGTACGACATCCTCAACTGCGATACCTTCATCGTGGTGAAAGATGCCGTTGCTAAGATCGAGGAGGTGTACGCATAATGAACGCACGTGATATCATTCTCGCGCCTGTCATTACCGAAAAAGCGGTGTCGATGCTGCCGGAGAAGAAGTACACCTTCCGCGTGGACAATCGCGCCAACAAAATTGAGATCGCGAAGGCTGTGGAAGAGATCTTCGGCGTTAAGGTCGACAAGGTCAACACCATCAGCATGAAGGGTCATCAGCGCCGCATGGGTCGCAACGTGGGCTACACTTCCGATTGGAAGAAAGCCATCATCACGCTGAAGGCCGACTCCAAGACCATCGAGTTCTTCGACGGTATGTTCTAATCAGACGACCGGAAGAAACGAAGGTCGGGCAATGTATGGGGCACACCTCCCAAAGAGGAGGAGCGGCCGTGCCCCGCTAAGCCAAGAAATAGGAGAGTGAATCGAATGGCTACGAAACTTTATAAACCGACGACACCGGGTCGCCGCGGTATGTCCGTTCTGGATTACAGCGGTCTGTCCAAGGTGGAGCCGGAGAAGAGCCTGTTGGCTCCTCTGGAGAAAAAGTCCGGTCGTAACAGCTACGGCCGAATCACCGTCCGCCATCGTGGCGGCGGTAACCGCCGTAAGTACCGCATCATCGACTTCAAGCGCAACAAGCTGGGTAACGCCACGGTCCTGACCCTGGAGTACGATCCCAACCGCAGCGCGAACATCGCTCTGGTGCAGTACGAAGATGGCGAGAAGCGCTACATCGTTGCTCCGCAGGGTCTGTCCGTTGGTGATACCATCTCCGCGGGCGCCGATGCGGATATCAAGCCCGGCAACGCTCTGCCGCTGATGAACATCCCCACCGGTACGTTCATCCACAACGTAGAGATGTACCCCGGTAAGGGTGCTCAGCTTGCTCGTGCCGCCGGTGTTATGGCGCAGCTGGTCGGTAAGGAAAACAACCTTGCTATGATCCGTCTGCCCTCCGGCGAGATGCGCAACATCCCGCTGAACTGCATGGCAACTGTTGGCCAGGTCGGCAACCTCGACCATGAGAACGTCAAGATCGGTAAGGCCGGTCGTAAGCGTCACATGGGCTGGCGTCCGACGGTGCGCGGTTCCGTCATGAACCCCTGCGATCACCCGCACGGTGGTGGTGAAGGTAAGTCCCCCATCGGTCGTCCGGGCCCGGTCACCCCGTGGGGTAAGCCGGCGCTGGGTTACAAGACCCGCAAGAACCACAAGGCCTCCGATAAGTTCATCGTGAAGCGCCGCAACGGTAAGTAAGCGAAAGGAGATTCATTTTTATGGGTAGAAGCGTAAAGAAGGGTCCTTTCGTACAGCCTGTTCTGTTGAAAAGGATTCAGGAAATGAACAAGGCCGGGGAGAAGCGCATCCTCAAGACGTGGAGCCGCGCCTCCACCATCTTCCCGGATTTCGTCGGTCACACCATCGCGGTGCATGACGGACGCAAGCATGTGCCGGTATATGTTACCGAGGATATGGTCGGTCACAAGCTGGGCGAGTTCGCCCCGACCCGTACCTTCCGCGGTCATGTCGGTTCCAAAACCACGAAGTAAGCGGCTGAAAGGAGAGAAACGTTATGGAAGCAAGGGCGCAAGTAACCTACGTCCGTATGTCCCCTCGCAAAGTTAAGATCGTTCTCGACCTCATCCGCAACAAACCGGTTGATGTCGCGCTCGCGATTGCACACAACATCCCCAAGGCTGCGGGTGAGCCTGTTGAGAAGCTGATCAAATCCGCGGTAGCCAATGCGGAAAACAACTTTAACATGGATAAGAACAATCTGGTTGTTTCCGAATGCTTTGTCTGCCCCGGTCCGATTCTCAAGCGTATTCGTCCGAGAGCTCAGGGTCGTGCGTTCCGCATCGAAAAGAGAACTTCACACATCACCCTTGTGCTCAAGGAAAAGGAATAAGCGAAGGAGGAGAATTATGGGACAGAAAGTCAATCCCCACGGCCTGCGTGTCGGCGTGATCAAGGATTGGGATTCCCGCTGGTTCGTGAAAAAGAATCAGATCGGCGATACCATCGTATCTGACTACAACCTGCGCAAGTATCTGAAGAAGACGCTGTTTGCCGCCGGTATTTCGAAGATCGAGATCGAGCGCGACGCGACTCGTGTCCGTGTGAACATCCATTGTGCCAAGCCCGGTCTGGTGATCGGTAAGGGCGGCGCTGAGATCGAAAAGCTCCGCCAGACCTGCGAGAAGATGCTCGGCAAGACCACCCTGGTCAACATCGTCGAGATCAAGAACCCCGATGTCAACGCACAGCTGGTTGCCGAAAACATCGCTCAGCAGTTGGAGAAGCGTGTCTCCTTCCGTCGTGCGATGAAGCAGTGCATCGGCCGCGCAATGAAGTTGGGCGCTCGCGGTATCAAGACTCAGGTTTCCGGCCGTCTGGGCGGTGCGGAAATTGCTCGTGTGGAGCAGTACCACGAAGGCACTATTCCGCTGCAGACCCTGCGTGCGGATATCGATTATGGTTTTGCGGAGGCAAACACCACCTACGGCCGTATCGGCGTTAAAGTGTGGATTTACCGCGGCGAGGTTCTCGCCGGTGCGGTTCAGAAGCCCCGTCGGGAAGGAGGCCGCAAATAATGCTGCTGCCTAAGAGAGTTAAGCATCGCCGCGTTCAGAGAGGCCGCCTTACCGGTAAGGCCCTTCGCGGCAACAAGGTCAGCCACGGCGAATTCGGTTTGGTCGCGCTTGAGCCCGCGTGGATCAAGTCCAACCAGATTGAAGCAGCCCGTATTGCTATGACCCGTTACATCAAGCGTGGCGGTCAGGTCTGGATTAAGATCTTCCCCGACAAGCCGGTTACCGAGAAGCCGGCCGAGACCCGAATGGGTTCCGGTAAAGGTTCTCCCGAGTACTGGGTGGCCGTTGTGAAACCCGGCCGCGTCATGTTCGAGATCGCCGGCGTGCCGGAAGAGACCGCTCGTGAAGCTATGCGTCTGGCAGCGAACAAGCTGCCCATCAAGTGCAAATTCGTTTGCAAGGAAGAAACGGATGGTGAACAGTAATGAAGTCCAGTGAGATCCAGAAAATCCGTGAACTGAGCGCAGCTGAGCTGGAGAAGAAGCTCCAGGACCTCAAAGAAGAGCTGTTCAACCTCAGATTCCAGCATGCGATCAACCAGCTGGAGAATCCGATGCGTCTGAAGGCCGTTAAGAAAGAGATCGCGATCATCAAAACGATCCTTCGCGAGAACGAGCTCAAGAACGGCGCAGAAGCGTAACGGAAGGAGGAAACATTGTGAGCGAACGGAATCTTAGAAAAACTCGGACCGGTATCGTCGTCAGCGACAAGATGGAGAAAACCATCGTTGTTGCGATTGAAGACAATGTCCGTCATCCGTTGTACAAGAAGATCGTTAAGCGTACCATGAAGCTGAAGGCCCACGATGAGAACAACGAGTGCCGCGTCGGCGACCGCGTGGAGGTCATGGAGACCCGCCCGCTGTCCAAAGACAAGCATTGGCGCCTGGTGCAGATCATCGAGAAGGCGAAATAAGTCGGTAATTCTGAAAGGAGGAACACCCTGTGGTACAACAGCAGACCTACCTCAAAGTTGCCGACAACACCGATGCGAAGGAGCTTATGTGCATCCGCGTGCTTGGTGGTTCCGGCCGGAGGTATGCGAATATCGGCGACGTCGTGGTTGCTTCTGTTAAGAAAGCAGCACCCGGCGGCGTTGTGAAAAAGGGCGATGTGGTGAAAGCCGTCATCGTACGTTCAGTGAAAGGCTTGCGTCGTGAGGATGGCACGTACATCCGCTTCGACGAGAATGCCGCTGTCATCATCCGTGATGACAAAAACCCCAAAGGTACCCGTATTTTCGGGCCTGTGGCGCGTGAGTTGAGAGAAAAGGATTACCTGAAGATCCTGAGCCTCGCTCCCGAAGTGCTTTAATGGGAGGTGCCGTAAATGAATAACAAACTTCATGTGAAAACCGGAGATACCGTCCTGGTTCTCAGCGGCGACGACCGTGGCAAGCAGGGCAAGGTTCTGGCGGTCAGCCCCAAAGAGGCCAAGGTCATCCTCGAGGGCCTGAACATGCTCAAGAAGCATGTCAAGCCCCGCAAGATGGGCGATCAGGGCGGCATTGTGGAAGCGGAAGGCGCGTTCTACGCTTCCAAAGTGCAGGTCATCTGCCCCTCTTGCAAAAAGCCGACTCGCATCGGCTACAAGCGCATGGCTGACGACAACGGCAAGGTCCGTTCCGTCCGCGTGTGCAAGAACGAAAAATGCGGCGAAGTGCTGTAAGGAGGGACATACGTAATGACTAGAATGAAAGAGTTTTACAAGAACGATGTCGCTCCCGCTCTGCTGAAGAAGTTCGGCTACAAGAGCGTTATGCAGATCCCGAAGCTGGATAAGATCGTCATCAACGTTGGCTGCGGCGAAGCTCGTGACAACGCGAAGGTCATCGACTCCATCATGATGGATCTGTCCGCGATCACCGGTCAGCGTCCCGTCGTCTGCAAGGCGAAGAAGTCCGTTGCGAACTTCAAGCTGCGCGAAGGCATGAACATCGGCGTTAAGGTTACTCTGCGCGGCGAGCGTATGTACGAGTTCCTGGATCGTCTGTTCAACGTGGCTCTGCCCCGTGTCCGCGACTTCCGCGGCATCAATGCCAACTCCTTCGATGGACGCGGCAACTACAACATGGGCATCAAAGAGCAGCTCATCTTCCCCGAAATCGAGTACGACAAGATCGACACGGTTCGTGGTATGGACATCTGCTTCGTTACGACTGCCCAGACCGATGAAGAAGCTCGCGAGCTGCTCACTCTGATGGGCGCTCCGTTCGCGAAATAAGGGAGGGAAAACGAATGGCTAAGACTTCTATGAAAATCAAGCAGCAGCGCACGCCCAAGTTTTCCACTCAGGCGTACAACCGCTGCAAGATCTGCGGTCGTCCCCACGCTTATTTGCGGAAGTACGGCGTGTGCCGTATTTGCTTCCGGGAACTGGCCTACAAGGGCGAAATCCCCGGTGTCAAAAAAGCAAGTTGGTAATAGCTAGAAGGAGGTTGACGGAATGCAAATCACCGATACGATTGCCGATATGCTGACGAGAATTCGTAACGCGAGTTCGGCGAAGCATGACTCGGTGGATATCCCCGCTTCCAACATGAAGAAGGCTATTGCCCAGATTCTTGTTGACGAGGGATATGTCAAGAACTATCAAGTCATCGAAGATGACAAGCAGGGCATCATCCGCATCACCCTGAAATATCAGGGACCGTCCAAGTCCCCGGTTCTGATGGGTCTGCGCCGCGTTTCCAAGCCCGGCT
Source organism: Acutalibacteraceae bacterium (assembly GCA_045596745.1). Lineage (GTDB taxonomy): Bacteria > Bacillota > Clostridia > Oscillospirales > Acutalibacteraceae > RGIG3009. The sequence continues at coordinate 15,396 of JAZODA010000016.1, read as the reverse complement.
TGCGCATCTATTCCAGCAGTGAGGATATGCCGAAGGTCATGAAGGGCATCGGCACCGCCATCGTGTCTACGTCCAAGGGCGTTATGACCGATAAGAAAGCTCGCAAAGAAAATGTGGGCGGCGAAGTCCTCGCATTTGTGTGGTAAGGGGGAGAATGAAAAATGTCGAGAATTGGACGTAAACCCATTACCATTCCTGCCGGCGTTCAGGTAACGCTGAAGGACGGTGTTGTGACTGCGAAGGGCCCGAAGGGTGAGCTCACCCAGAAGTTCCATCAGAACATCACCGTGACCATCGAGGGTAACGAGATTCTGGTTACCCGTCCCAACGATGAGAAGGAAAACCGTGCTCTGCACGGCCTGACCCGCACGCTGATCGCCAACATGGTGGAAGGCGTGGCCAACGGTTTCACCAAGGAACTGGAGGTCAACGGTGTCGGTTATCGTGTGGCGAAGCAGGGCAAAGAGCTGGTCATGAACCTGGGCTACAGCCATCAGGTGTTCATGAGCGAGATCCCCGGCATCACCATCGAAGTACCCGGCCCCAACAAGATCATCATCAGCGGTCCCGACAAGCAGCTGGTTGGCCAGTTTGCTGCGGAAGTCCGCGAGAAGCGCCCGCCGGAGCCGTATAAGGGCAAGGGCATCAAGTACGTCACCGAGCATATCCGCCGCAAGGAAGGTAAGACCGGTGCGAAGGGCAAGAAGTAAGGAGGAGTGAATAAGCATGGTCAGTAAGAAAGACAGCAACCGCGCTCGGTTGCACCGCCACACCCGTGTGCGCGGCAAGATTTCCGGCACTGCCGAACGTCCCCGTCTGAACGTGTTCCGCTCCCTCAACAACATCTCCGCCCAGCTGATTGATGATGTCAAGGGAGTCACCATCGTTTCCGCTTCCAGCACCGAAAAAGATTTCGGCGCTACCGGCGGTAACAAAGCCGCTGCCCGTAAGGTTGGCGAGCTCGTCGCAAAGCGTGCTCTGGAAAAGGGTATCGAGTGCGTCGTGTTTGACCGTGGCGGTTACATTTATCACGGCCGTGTTCAGGAATTGGCCGAAGGCGCCCGCGAGGGCGGCCTCAAGTTCTAAGGAAGAGGAGGAAGTACTTTGGCCAGAAGAGAAGAAATGCACGACGAGTTCAAAGAAACCGTCGTTGCCATCAACCGAGTCAGCAAGACTGTTAAGGGCGGCCGCGTGATGAAATTCGCCGCGTTGGTCGTTGTGGGCGATGGCAAAGGCACCGTGGGCTTCGGTACCGGTAAAGCCGGCGAAGTTCCGGATGCTATCCGCAAGGGCATTGAGGATGCCAAGAAGCACCTCGTTAAGGTTTCTCTGAAAGGGAACACCATTCCTCACGAGGTTATCGGTGCGTTTGGCGCCGGTCGCGTGCTGATGAAGCCCGCCGCTCCCGGTACCGGTGTTATCGCCGGCGGTGCGGTGCGTGCTGTTATGGAAGCAGCCGGCATCAAAGACATCCGTACCAAGGCTCTCCGCTCCAACAACCCCTGCAACGTTGTCAGCGCCACGATGAATGGTCTGATGCAACTGCGCACCGCTGATGAAGCGGCTGCTATCCGCGGCAAGACTGCCAAGGAAATTTTAGGTTAACGGGAGGGCATACAAATGGCAAAGAAGGCTAAAGAGGCGACTTTGACCGTCAAGCTGGTTCGCAGCCTGATCGGTGCGAAGAAAGATCAGATCGCCACTGCCAATTCTTTGGGTCTGCGTAAGATCGGCGACACTGTGTGCCAACCGGCTAACGCTGCAACCCAGGGTAAGGTGGCAAAGATCACCCACCTCGTCGAGGTAACGGAAGCTTAACCAAATCGAGCAAGGAGGTGCGAACATTATGAAGCTGCAAGAGCTTTCTCCGGCGCCCGGTTCTGTGCGGGACGCTAAGAGAATCGGCAGAGGCCATGGCTCCGGCCAGGGCAAAACCGCAGGTAAAGGTCACAAGGGTCAGAAGGCCCGTGCCGGCCGCGGCATGCAGGTCGGCTTTGAAGGCGGCCAGATGCCTCTGCAGAGACGAATTCCGAAGAGAGGTTTCGTCAACAATTTTGCAACGACCTACGCTGCGATCAACGTCGCTGCTCTCAACGCATTTGAGGATGGCGCCGTCGTGGACGTGGAAGCAATGAAGAACGCAGGTCTCGTGAAGAAGACCTATGACGGTGTTAAGGTGCTGGCCAACGGCACGTTGACTAAGAAACTCACCGTAAAAGCAGCAGCCTATTCTGAAGCAGCCAAGGCAAAGATCGAAGCTGCCGGCGGGAAGGCTGAGGTGATCTAACGTGTTTCAGACTTTACGGAACGCTTGGAAGATCATCGATTTGCGCAAAAAGATCCTGTACACGCTGCTCATCGTGCTGATTTTCCGCATCGGTTCGGCTATCACCGTTCCGTTCGTGGATGTGCAGGCGCTGTCCACCGCGGTGGGCAACATCAGCAACCAGGGATCGAACTTCATGGACTATTTGACCATGATTTCGGGCGGTGGCTTTGCGGACGCGAGCGTCTTCGCTCTGTCCATCACCCCCTACATTAACGCCAGCATTATCATTCAGCTGCTGACGGTGGCTATTCCGAAGCTGGAACAGCTGTCGAAGGAAGGCGAAGCCGGCCGCAAGGTGCTGGGCCGCATCACCCGTTGGGTGACGGTTGGTCTGGGTCTGCTGCTCGGTGTTGCGTACTACTTTATGCTGCGCAATAACGCCAACTACAGCAACTACAACGTGCTGGTAAAATCCGCTCAGAGCGGATTTGGCGAGTGGTTTGCCGCTATCGTCATTATCCTTTGCTTTGTCGCCGGTTCGGCCCTCATTATGTGGCTGGGCGAGCAGATCAACGAAAAGGGCATTGGCAACGGTATTTCCATCCTGCTGTTCGCCGGTATTCTGTCCAGCATCCCCTCGGCGGCTCGTACGCTGTGGGCCTGGTTCTATGACGGCGGTATCGCAATGCTGGGCAAGAGCCCCGATGCTATCAAGAACATGATCTTGGTGCCGGTGGTGCTGCTCATTTTCCTGGCGATCATCGCGTTGATCGTTTTCGTGACCGACGCAGAGCGCCGCATCCCCGTACAGTACGCGAAGCGTGTTGTCGGACGCAAGATGTACGGCGGTCAGAACACGTTCATTCCGATCAAGGTCAATATGTCCGGTGTTATGCCGATCATTCTGGCTTCGTCGATCGTGTCTCTGCCCTCCATTCTAGCGACCTTCTTCAGCTGGGATCAGAACAACTGGTTCCTGAAGGCGTTCAGCCCGGACAACTGGGTGTACATCTTTGTGTACTTCTTCCTGATCATTGGTTTTGCCTATTTCTACGTCACGATCCAGTATAACCCGTTGGAGATGGCCAATAATCTCCGCAAAAACTCGGGTGCGATTCCGGGCTATCGTCCGGGCAAGCCCACTTCGGATTATATCAAGCGCGTGCTGAATAAGGTAACCTTGATCGGTGCATTGTTCCTTGGTTTCATCGCGCTGTTCCCCAGCCTGTTCGGTATGGCCAGCGGCTTCTACGGTCTGACCCTCGGTGGTACGTCCGTGATGATCGTGGTCAGCGTCGCGCTGGAGACCACGCAGCAGATTGAAAGCCAGATGATGATGCGCCACTACAAAGGCTTCCTTGAGTAACAGCTAATCCGCTAACACAAGGTAATACCGATCTCTTGCCGCCCGGCGGTAAGTCCGGGTGGCAGGGATCGTTTGCCACGTCAGTTGATTAAGAAAGGTTGTTTTCCTAATGAAGCTGATTATGTTGGGTGCTCCGGGTGCCGGCAAAGGCACACAAGCTGAGGTTATCAGCGAGCACCTGAACATCCCCACAATCTCCACGGGTAACATTATCCGTGAAGCGCTGAAAAGCGGTACTGAGTTGGGCCAGAAAGCCAAAGAGTACATGGATACCGGTCGGTTGGTTCCCGACGAGGTGGTTATCGGTATCATCCGTGATCGCCTGGAAGCGGAGGACTGCAAGAACGGATTCATCCTCGACGGTTTCCCGCGCACCATTCCTCAGGCCGAGGCGCTTGACCGCATGGGTGTGGATATTGACCGCGTCATCGACATCGAAGTCGCGGACGAGACCATTGCCCGGCGTGTATCGGGCCGCCGTGTCTGCCCCGCTTGCGGAGCGTCCTACCACATCGACTATAAAAAGCCGATGACCGAGGATGTTTGCGACAAGTGCGGCACCACCCTTGTTCAGCGCAAGGATGACCATCCGGATACAGTCCGGGAACGCTTGCAGGTCTATCACAAGCAAACCGAGCCGCTGAAGGAGTATTACTCCCGCTGTGGCAAACTGACCATCGTTGAGGGACAGGAAGAGGTAGCAGAGACTACCAAACTGACCCTAGCGGCGGTTGAGGCGTGAGCGTATGATAGCAATTAAGAACAGCCGAGAGCTTTCCATGATGCGGGAAGCGTGTGTTATCTCGGCCCGAGCGTTGAAGCTGGCCGGCGAGGCCGTCGAGCCCGGTGTCACCACCGAGGAAATCGACCGCATCATTCGCCGTTACATCGAAAGTCAGGGTGCAACACCCTCCTTTTTGGGGTATGGGGGATATCCCGCCAGCGCCTGCATCTCTGTTAACGAGACGGTTATCCACGGCATACCGGACAAACGCGTAATCAAAGCGGGCGACATCGTCAGCATTGATGTGGGCGCGTATTTTAACGGATTCCACGGCGACAACGCCGCCACCTTCGCAGCGGGAGCAATCTCCCCGGAAGCACAGGCGTTGCTCGACGCCACGCGCGAGAGCCTCTATGAAGGCATTGCGCAGGCGGTCGCCGGCAACCGTGTCGGCGATATCGGTTCCGCCGTGCAACGGTATGTCGAGATGCGTGGTTACTCGGTCGTACGGCAATTTGTCGGCCACGGAGTAGGCACGAATCTGCACGAAGACCCCAGCGTCCCCAACTTCGGTACTCCCGGTCGCGGCCCGAGGCTGCTCCCGGGGATGACCTTAGCCATTGAACCTATGATCAATATGGGTGGTCCGGAAGTCCGGATCCTGAAGGACGGATGGACGACTGTCACAACCGACGGCAAATTGTCTGCTCACTTCGAGCATACGGTTGCCATCACGAAAGACGGCCCGGTAATATTGACCATGCCGTAACGAGAGGGAGGAACCAGCATGTCCAAGGCGGACGTTATCGAACTGGAGGGTGTCGTGGTCGAGGCACTGCCGAACGCTCAATTTCAGGTGGAGCTTCCCAACGGCCATCAAATCCTCGCACATATCTCCGGTAAACTTCGGATGAACTTCATCCGCATCCTGCCGGGTGATAAGGTAACAGTGGAAATGTCTCCGTACGATTTGACCAAAGGTCGAATCACCTGGAGAACGAAGTAAGGTCGGGAGTCGCCGATAACGCGGGTCCGAAGACCAAAACGATGTAAGCATAATAAGGAGGTAGTTTTCATGAAAGTCAGACCTTCTGTCAAGAAAATCTGCGAAAAATGCAAGATCATCAAGCGCAAGGGCCGCATCATGGTCATTTGCGAAAACCCCAAGCACAAGCAGCGTCAGGGTTGACGCAGACTGAAGCCGCCATTGGCGGCACAACCGAAAGGAAGGATATATTATGGCACGTATTGCTGGTGTCGACCTGCCCCGCGACAAGCGCGTGGAAATCGGTCTGACCTACATCTACGGTATCGGCCGCAAGACTGCGAACGACATTTTGGCCGCTTCCGGCGTCAATCCGGATACCCGTGTACGGGATCTGACGGAGGACGAGGTTTCGAAGCTGCGTGAGTACATTGACCACAACTGTGTCGTGGAAGGCGATCTGCGCCGTGACATCGCGTTTGACATCAAGCGCTTGATTGAAATCGGTAGCTATCGCGGTCTGCGTCACCGCAAGGGTCTGCCGGTGCGCGGTCAGCGCTCCAAGACCAATGCTCGTACGCGCAAAGGCCCGAAGAAGACCATTGCTAACAAGAAGAAGTAAGCAGGAGGGATATTGAGAATGGCTGCTGCAAAAACAACGGCGAAAAAAGGTACTGTCCGTCGCAAGGAACGCAAGAATATTGAGCGTGGCGCCGCACATATCCAGTCCACATTCAACAACACGATTGTGACCATCACGGATACGCAGGGCAACGCTCTGTCCTGGGCAAGTGCCGGCGAACTGGGCTTCCGCGGCTCGCGTAAGTCCACCCCCTTCGCAGCTCAGACTGCTGCGGAGACTGCTGCGAAAGCGGCTATGGAACACGGTCTGAAGACCGTTGAAGTGTATGTGAAGGGCCCCGGCGCCGGTCGCGAAGCTGCGATCCGCGCTCTCCAGACCGCCGGTCTGGACGTCACCATGATCAAAGACGTGACGCCGGTTCCGCACAACGGATGCCGTCCTCCCAAAAGAAGACGCGTATAATACGAGAAAGCAGGAGGTGCAACCACTATGGCAAGATATACCGGTGCGGTGTGCAGACTTTGCCGCCGCGAAGGACAGAAACTGTTTTTGAAGGGTGAACGTTGCTACACCGGCAAGTGCGCTGTTGAGCGCCGTGCCTATGCCCCCGGCCAGCATGGCCAGGCTCGTAACCGCAAGGTTTCCGAGTACGGCAAGCAGCTGCGCACCAAGCAGTATGCAAGACGTTATTATGGCGTCCTGGAAGGTCAGTTCCGTCACTATTTTGAGATGGCTACCAAGATGCAGGGCGTGACGGGTGAAAACCTGCTCCGTTTGCTGGAGTCCCGTCTGGATAACGTTGTGTATCGTATGGGCTTTGCCAGCTCTCGTGCAGAAGCTCGTCAGCTGGTCACCCAGGGTCACTTTACGGTCAATGGCCGCAAGGTGAACATCCCCTCCTTCCTGACGAAGGTGGGCCAGGTCGTCGCTGTGAAGGAGAGCAGCCGCTCTCTGGAGAAGCTGAAGGCCATCATCGAAGCGAACAGCGCTCGTCCGGTTGCGAAGTGGCTGGAAGTGAACCGCGAAGCTTGGGAAACCAAGATTGCCGCTGTTCCGGCCCGCGAGGACATCGATCTGCCGATCGAAGAGACTCTGATCGTCGAGTTGTACTCGAAGTAATTCGTCCGCCGCATAAAACGGTATCGACGAAACATCCCGGATGGTATAGCCGCCTTCGGGCGGCCAACCTCCCATTGAATATAAGGAGGGTTTTGAATGATTGAGATTGAAAAGCCCCGCATTGAAGCACTGGATCTCGCTGCCGACGGTACATACGGCAAGTTTGTCGTGGAACCGCTGGAGAGAGGCTACGGCACGACCCTGGGTAACAGCCTGCGTCGTGTGCTGCTTTCCTCCTTGCCCGGCGTTGCAGTGACCTCGATCAAAATCGAAGGCGTGCTGCACGAGTTCTCCACCATCGAAGGTGTGCAGGAAGATGTCACTGAGATCGTCCTGAACATCAAGGATCTGGTTCTCAAGATCAACGGCGATGGTCCCAAGACCGTTTACATCGAGGCCGAAGGCCCCGGCGAAGTGACGGCCAGCTCCATCAAGTGTGATAGCGAGGTCGAGATTCTGCAGCCTGACACCCACATCGCGACGTTGTCCGAGGGTGGCCGTCTGTTCATGGAGATTACGCTGGATAAGGGCCGCGGCTATGTGCCGGCAGAGCGCAACAAGCAGATTATGCAGCCGGTTATCGGCGTGATTCCGGTTGACTCGATTTACACGCCTGTGGTCAAGGTCAACTACGCGGTCAGCAATACCCGCGTGGGTCAGATCACTGACTACGATAAGCTGAGCCTGGAAGTCTGGACGAACGGCACCATCTCGGCGCAGGAAGCAGTCTCGCTGGCTGCCAAGATCATCACCGATCACCTGCAGCTGTTCGTGGATCTCTCCGGTGAGACCTTCGCCGGCGACTCCATCATGGTGGAGAAGGACGATAAGGGCAAGGAAAAGGCGCTCGAAATGACCATCGAAGAGCTGGATCTCTCGGTGCGTTCGTTCAACTGCCTGAAGCGTGCCAGCATCAACACCGTCGAGGACCTGATCAACAAGACCGAAGACGATATGATGAAGGTGCGTAACCTCGGCCGTAAATCGCTGGAAGAGGTTATCAACAAACTGGCATCGCTGGGCTTTGCTCTGCGCGCCGACGAGGAATAACGACATTCGACAGAATTCTGAAGAGGAGTGAATCCATATGCCCGGAACCCGTAAGCTCGGCAGACCTACCGCTTCGCGTATGGCTATGCTGAGAGCAATGGTGACCTTCCTGCTGGAAAAAGGCCGCATCGAGACGACCGTTACCCGCGCCAAGGAAGTTCGTGCCATGACGGAAAAGATGATCACGATCGCCAAGAACCCCACGCTGGCTAACAAGCGTCTGGTGTTCTCCTTCGTGACGAAGGAAAGCGTTTGCAAGAAGTTGTTCGATGAAATCGCACCGAAGTTCGAAGGTGTCAACGGTGGCTACACCCGCATCATCAAGACCGGTGCTCGCCGCGGCGACGCTGCCGAGATGGCGATTATCGAGCTGACGAAATAAGCGCTCGACCCCGTATAGCAAGCAGAGAGGCTAACGCCTCTCTGCTTTTTTCTTTCTTGGCGATTATCACCAAGAAAATTATTAGCATTTTGTGCAAAATGCGACTATTTTCACCGCCTTGGTTTGTGATATAATTACAAATGTGTAACAAGCTTTTCGAGTAGTTTGCAGAGTTTCTGCCGTATGGCAAAAGGAGGACTCACTATGAAAAAACGCGGACGTCGTCTGTTGTCCTGGGTTGCGTTGGTTACGTTTGTAACGACCTGCGCGATTTCCGGTCTGGCGTTGCCCGTCTCCGCCGAGAGCACCGGCATTATCGTCAATGGCGATTTTGAGCAGGGCGCTTCGGTGAGCTGGCGCAGCAATGCCTATGTTATGGCAGGTGTCGGCAAGGACGGTTCGATGGGTGTAAAAATCGAATCGACCGTGTTGGAGGGTGACTCGTCGAAGGTTCCGGGTATTTATTACAAGGAAGACTTCAACGCGTTGCTCAAACCGAACACCACCTACCTTTTCAGCTTTGATTATAAGCATGAGGGTAAAGGTCAGCCGCATTTTGACGTTGTCTATAGCGGTACTGACTGGACCGGTGGCTGGACGGATACCGATCTGACGCCCAATGTGGGTTGGACGACCAAAACCATTGAGTTCACCACCGGTGCGGCGGAGAATATGAACCCCAACAAGGGTTGGGAGTGGCAGGCGCGCATAGTGCACCACGCCAATGCTGCCAACTACGGTACGGGTACGGTCTGGTACGACAACTTCAACATCATCGAGAAGCCTGCGCCGAAGCCGGCAACGTCCATTGAACTGGACAAAACGACTGCCACGATTATGGAGGGCAGCTCTTTCACTCTGACTGCTACGTCGCAGCCGGAGTATTCGGAGTTGCCGGAAATCACCTGGACGAGCGGCAATGAGGCGGTCGCCACTGTGAAGGATGGCCGCGTGACGGGCGTTGCGCCCGGTTCGACCACCATCACCGCCAAGGCGGAAAGCCTGCCTGCGGTCAGCTGTGTGGTTACGGTTGTGGAACAGCCTGCGGAGATTCCGATGGAGCTGCCGAACGGCGACTTCAACGCGGCGACTTCCGGCTGGGTATATGCCAGTGGCGGCGCGGCGGTACCGGTGTCGACCGATAGCCAGGACGGCAACAAGTACATTGTGATTCCCTCCGGCGGCGGTTTGATTACCGCACCGACCATCACCTATGATGTGCATAAGAACGATTGGTTCCGCATCAGCTTCCGCGTGCGCAAGAACGCGGCAGGTAAGATGCGCTTCGGCATGCGTCTTACGGGTGGCATCTTTGACGGCTACGCTCAGCCCGACTGGACGATTTCCGCTGCGGAAGGCCGTACCAATAACGACGGCGAATGGGTGACCTATACGGCGTATGTGCGCGCCGGTGAGGACACGCCCTCGTTCAAGGTTAACTTCCTGCTGATTGCCGCTAACTCGACGACCGGCCTGACACTGGATTTGGACGATGTTTCGGTGACCAAGATTCGTGTGCATTCCGAGGATGAGCTGAACCTCCTGTACAATGGCACGATGGATGCGGTCAGCGCGGAACTGAACGACTACAACTACGAAGGTCTGTTCAAGGATGGCGGTAAGATTGAGGTGGATCCCACCAACGCCTCCAACAAGGTGCTTCATCTGACCGAGCCGGCGCAGGCGTATTTCCTGCCGAACTTCCGCGTCATTCAGGACAGCACCAACGCGAAAGTGAATTTGCGTTACAACAAGAATATGATGTATAAGCTGACCTATCGTCAGCGTGGTACGGGTACGACCTCGCCTAACGTGACGGCGGGTTATTCGACCATTTTGTCGGTCGAGGGCGAACCCGGTGTGGCGTCCGATGAGTGGAAGACCATCACGGTATATCTGAAAACCGCTTCCTCCATCAACGCCAACTTCCTCTTTGACTTTAAAACCACGGGCGACGTGTATCTCGACGATATGTCGCTCCATGAAGTATCGGCTGCGACCTCGCTGAAGCTGGAGCAGACCGCGGCGACGCTGTTGCCTGCCCAGACGCTGGCGCTGAGCGCGGTCACCACGCCTCCCGGTGTGTCGGTACAGTGGAGTAGCAGCAACGATGCAGTTGCCACGGTGGATCAAAACGGTAAAGTGACGGCTGTTTCCGACGGTACGGCGACCATTACCGCTACCTGCGGCGAACTGACGGCCACTTGCACGATTACGGTTAAGGACCCCGGCGAAGCCACGGCGATTACGCTGGACAAGAAAGAACTGTTCTTGGTGAAGGGCAAGTCGGATACGCTGTCGATTCTGGTTGAGCCGGCGGCATCGCGCTACACCACGCTCACCTGGAAGAGCAGCAACACTGCCATTGCGACGGTGGATCAAAACGGCGTCGTGACGGCGGCGAATACGGCAGGCACGGCGGTTATTACCGCAACGGCGACAACGAGCAAGGCTACCTTGACAGCGACTTGTGTCGTGACGGTGATGACCGAGGCGACCAAGCTGACGCTCAGCGAGCAGAAGCTCACGCTGGCGCCGCCTGCAGGCAAAAATTATCAGATGTTCCACACGCTGGCCGTTGGCACCGAGCCTGCGAACAGCTATGCCGGTACGCTGACTTGGAAGAGCAGCGATGATACCATCGCGACGGTGGATCAAAACGGTAAGGTTTCGGGTGTGGCTGTCGGTACGGCGACCATCACCGTGTCCAACGGCACGCTGGAAGCTTCCTGCACGGTTGAGGTGTCGGCGGCGGGCGAGCGTATGCCCGGCGGCACGTTTGACACGCCGGACTGGAACTCCGACACCTGGACGGGATGGCTGATTAAAGACGGCAACGCCTCGGTCGTTGTTGACCCGGCAAATGCGAACAACAAGGTGCTGGCGCTTCTCAAGAACGACGAAGCGCAGTCGGCACTGTGGCTGTCGCGCATGGTTATCAACCCCGGCAAGACGTATGCTCTGTCCTTTGACATCAAGGGCGACAGCGATGCGAAGCAGCTGGCAATGTACTTCCAGGCTTCGTCCACCTCGCTTTCCGGCTGGAAATACTATACGGTGTCTGCGGATTGGACGACGGTGACGATTCGTTTCTCCACCAACTCCCTGGACGACGGCACCTCTGCGGCGCTCAATCGCAACTACGTGTTCGGCTTCGACAACGTCAAGGGTGGCACAATTTATATGGACAATGTGTCGCTCGTGGAGCTCCCGGATGCGGATCAGCTGATTCTTCAGCCCTCCGGCACGCTGGAGCTGGTACCGCAGGCAACCTCTACGTTGACGCTGAAAACCGAGCCGGCAGATGCGAGCACCGGCGTGCTCACCTGGAGCAGCAGCGCCCCCACTATTGTCTCGGTTAACCAGCAGGGTGTGGTTACGGCGATTGCTTCCAGCGGTGCGGCGACCATTACCGTTGCCAACGACAAGGGCAAGAGCTGCTCGATTACGGTTAAGATTGATGAATATGCCAACCTGTTCCAGAACAACGGATTTGAGCAGGGTGGTCTCTATTGGAGCAGTTCCGAAGTTATCAAAGAGGGCATCGGCAAGGACGGCAGCGCCGGTATGCAGCTGATTCACGATAAGGTAACGGGCGAGCGCACCACCATTTATTACAAATCCGCGCTGCAGCTGAAGCCTGCTACGACCTACCTGTTCTCGGTGGATTATCTGGCCACTGCGGAATGTGCGTTCCGTTTTTGGTCGTATGACTTCGGCCTGCGCAACCCGACCTACGAAGAGGGTAACGGCAAGGTGTGGCGCACGGCGTCCATCACCTTTACCACCCCGGCGGATATGACGCTGAATACGGGTTGGGACTTCGGTATCGTGTGCGATTACACCGGTGTGGCACCGGCGGTCATTGACAACCTGGTGCTCAAAAAGTATACCAGCGGCGTGGCACCGCAGAGTGTGACGATGAGCCAGGAGGCGGTCACGCTGATTCCGGGTCATACCGAAGCACTGACGGCGCACGGTACACCGAACAATGCCGATATGAACGATTGCGTCTGGACTTCCAGTGACGAGAACATTGTTACCGTGGAGTATGGTGTGATTACGGGTGTTGGCAAGGGCACTGCAACGGTGACCTGCACCACCAAGAACGGCAAAAAAGCGACGTGTACCGTCACGGTGGCGGGTGATCCGGCCCTTATTAAGAACGGTACGTTTGACATCGCGGGCGATACGTCGTGGACGGTCGGCACCGGCGCAGAGATTGCTGCCGGCAAGGGCGTCGCGGACAGCAAGGCCGCTATGGTTACCAAGGGTTCTGCGATTTCGCAGTCTTTCTCCGGACTGAAGAGGAACACCACCTACACGCTGATTCTCCGCTACTATTCGCTTAGCGGCACGGCAAAGGTGAAGCTGACCAACGGCTCGACGGCGCTTGTGGAAAAGACCACAGGCAACAACCTTGCTTGGACGACGCTCAGCTATGAATTCAAGACCGGCAGCCGCGTCAACACGACGTCGACCCTGGAACTTTCCACGACCGCACAGGGCCCGATTTACTTTGACAATATCATTCTCGCGGAAAAAGCCTCTCTGATCGACCTGGAAGCCAGCTCGGTGGTATGGGGCGGCGGTAACGAGCAGGTAACGCCCGGCACGGAGCTGACGCTGGCAGTTACGGTTACCAATCGCGGCTCCGACCGCGTGGCGGTTGGCGAAAGCTTTATGGTGGAGATTTGCAAAAACGGCGAAGTGATTCGCACGATGGAGTTTGTCTGCACCGACCGCGAAGAGCTGATGGAAGACGCAACGGTTATCATCGTCAGCGAAGATAAGTGGGTTGCCGAAGAGGGCGAATATGTCATTTCGGCGCGCGTCAACCCCGATCAGCGCATTCTGGAAATGAACACGATGAACAACACCGCTCAGGCGTGTTTGCGTGTCAGCAACAACATCTACGAAGTGCCGGAGATTGCCTCGCAGGCCGGTATGAACAACCTGGTGTTCAGTGACGACTTTAACAACTACAGCAGCATCGACCGTTATGCCACCGGCAAGGACGGCTTCAAGTGGTACGTCAACCGCCAGTGGAGCGGTAGCACGATTACGCCGAACGATTACACTATCAAAGACGGCGTGATTAAGCTGCATGCGGCCGATCCCAAGTACAACATCACGCTCAGCACGATGGATCCCACCACCGGTGTCGGCTTCACGTACCGTATGGGATATATGGAAATCCGCCTGCGCGTTACCAACCCGAGCGCTGACCCCGACAAGGAGGGCGCAACCGGTGGTATTCCCGCGGTGTGGGGCTTCCCGGATAACAAGTGGCTGGAAAAGGCGGGCGACAATACCCGTTGGGTAGAAATGGACTGGATGGAATACTGGGGCAACGGCACCAAGTATCCGAAGTATCCCGACGGCTACTTCACCACGACCTTCCATGACCAGATTTCCGGCGAAGGCAGCAACGACCACTGGTACAGCAACGGACGCAACGCTTACAAGAACGGCTTGGGCGATGGCAAGTGGCATACCATGGGCTGGCTGTGGGCGAACGACCTGATTGTCGGTTACCTCGACGGTGTGGAATACATCCGTCAGACCTACGATATTGAGGAGTTCCCCGACCCGATGATGACGGTGCAGAGCGGTGCGCCGGTCGAAGGCGCGTTCTCGCAGATGAACTACCAGTACGCAGTGCTCTTCCTGGGCGGCGCTATCGACAACCCGATGGAAGTGGACTACGTGCAGATTTGGCAGGGTGGCGACGGCGTTATCAACACGAGCGGAGTCGTCATCCAGGTTGATGCCGGCAAGTTCTGGTACAACTACTGCACCGATGATTGGGCAGAACCCATCCACAAGGTTACCGCCGAAAATAAGAAGAACGTTCTTAACGGCGAAGAAATCTGGAACAAGATTAACGCACAGCATCGTTCCGAAATCAACGCGTATCTGACATCGAGCGGACAGCCGAACTTTGAAGTTCTGTTGGAACAGGCGCACGCCATCAAGGATAACGAGCCCGCACCCGAACCGGAGCCGGACGACGAGCCCAAAGCGGGCGACCTCAACGGCGACGGCAAGGTGACGGTGACGGATATGCTGTCGCTCAAGGCACACCTGCTCGGCAAGTCGAAACTGACGGGCAAGGCGGCGAAGGCAGCCGATACCAACAAGAGCGGCACGATTACCATCACCGACTTCATCCAAATCAAGGCTCACATTCTCGGTAAGAACGTGTTGAAATAAGAGGAGGGTTACACCATGAAAAAGATCATTTCGCTTGTAACGGTTGTTATACTGTGCTTGATGATGCTGGCACCGATTACGGTGTCGGCGGCGTCGGCTTCCGCTTCGCTGATTGGCCCTGCCACGGTGCGCAAGGGCGATACCATCACGATTAACTTTGTGCTGAAGGGCAGCAACATTTCGGGCGTGTCCGGCACGCTGAAGTACGACAGTAACCACGTGCAGCTGACCGGCACCAAACAGGTTGTCGCTTCGCCGTGGTTGTTGGAGTTCAACGCCAACCAGTTCGTAGCGTATGACAACAACCTGAGCTCGCCCATCAACACCAGCGTGAAGCTGTTCACCGCTACGTTCCGCGTGGTTGCTTCCGCCGGCACGAATATCAAAATCTCCTATGTAAACGGAACGGCTTCGGACGGTAGTTCCGACATTACGATGGCCACGGCGGTGTACAGCAAGACGGTGTCGCCTGCGGCATCCACCAACGCGAGCCTGTCGTCGCTGTCGGCGAACGGCGTGGCGCTGTCGCCTGCATTTAACCCCGATGTGACAACCTACACCGCCAATGTGCCCTTCTCGATTTCCAAGCTGGACGTCAAGGCTGTGGCGGCGGATTCCAAGGCGAAGGTTCAGGTTTCCAACACCTCGCTGGCTGCCGATGCCACGACCAATGTCAAGGTGACGGTCACGGCGGAAAGCGGC
>JAZODA010000015.1:0-44935 GCA_045596745.1 Acutalibacteraceae bacterium | reverse complement strand
AGGTCTTAAGCTGATTGTCACGCCCGTCAAGGGTGAGTCCGCGATTAACGTGCGTATCGATCCCGAAAGCTCGCCGGAAGACGATTCGTACGAGATTAAGTTCAAAGCTTCCTGCAAGAACGAAATCGGACGTGACGTCGCTGCCGAGGATGAAACGGAAATCGAGGTTCGCACCCTCCCGTTGTGGTTGAGAATCCTTATTCCTCTTCTCATCCTGTTGATTCTCTTCCTGCTTATTTGGTGGATTACCCACCAGAAGGTACTTCCGAAGAGAGTTGCTACCGACAAGTCCACGACATTTACAGTGGACGGGAATCCTATCACCGGAAAGCCCGATTTGAAGTTTGTCGGTGCAGGTAAAAAGCGAGGTACGTTGACCATCATGACACCGAAGTGTCATGAGCCGCAGGCGCGCGCCGGATTGATGTTGACACTGGAGGCGGTGACCTGTCGCTACAAACCCTCGCACCAGCGAAGGATGAGGGTGGTCGCGATTTCCGAACTGAACAAGAACGGAATGCAATACTATACGGTTAAATCGATAAACTTTAATCTTGATTCTGACACCAATAAGTTTGTGCGTTCGGGATCTCAACCGGATAAACCGTTTAAGCCGTTTGAAATCGGCAACAACTCTGTTGTTAGTTTTTATAAGGGCACGGAGGACGGCCTAACAGTCGATTTTGCGACCAAGCTGAAGCTGCCCAAAAAATAATTTGTGAAAATGCTGCGTTACGCGGCGGAATGGAGTGTGTGTTATGGCAAAGGAAAATCTGAAAATCAACCAGGTGGAAGCCCCTACTCTGTTTATCGGCGTCGGTGGTACCGGTTGCGACATCGTCAAGCGCGTGGCTGAGCTGTGCCGTCCCGGTGAGACGGACAACATCAGCTTTGTGTGTCTGGATACTAACGTCAATGACTTGTCCAGCATTCTGAAGAGTAAGGCGAAGATCTATCACGTGCAGACTTCGAACACCCAGACGGTCGGTGACTACCTGTCCTACGACGAGGGTGCTCGTAAGGATTGGTTCCCGAAGAACGCCGTTATCTATGACAAGACGGTGTCGGAAGGTGCCGGTCAGGTGCGTGCTATCTCCCGTCTGGCGCTGAATGCGACCATTAAAACCGGTCGTATCCGCCCGCTGTATGATGCGATTGACGACCTGTTCCGTAAGGACGGTCGTGAGCTGAAGCAGGCTCTGCGTATCGTTATGGTGTCCACCTCTTCCGGTGGTACCGGTTCCGGTATCGTGCTGCCGCTGGCTATGTTCATCCGTGACCATGTCAACGCGAAGTACCCCAACACCAGCTTGATTGTTCGTTCGCTCATCCTGCTGCCCGAAACGCTGGACAGCGTTATCGATTCCGCTGTGGAGCGCGACAGCCAGAGAAGAAACGCCTATGCCACCATCAAGGAAATCAACGCCTTCATGATGAAGGGCTCCGGCTTCCTGGATGTGGAAAGCGATATGAAGCGCTATGGAGATCTGCACATCGACTTCCCGATTCCGGGTACCGATGAGATCAAGTCGCTCGGCATTCTGCCGTTCGATTTCTGCTTCCTGATGGATGGTCAGGATGCGGAGGATACCACCCTTGTCAGCTTGAACCAGTACAAGAAGCAGGCGGCGCAGGCGCTGTACGAGCAGAACATCGGCCCGATGCAGAAAAACGCCTTCTCGGTGGAAGACAACATCATCAAGGAAATGTCCAACCCCGGCAACCTGGGCCGTAACCGTTTCGGTGCTATCGGCGCCAGCACGCTGTGCTATCCCTACGAGCGCATTGCCGACTATGTTGCTTACAACTGGGCAATCGACAGCATCGGTGGCGAAGGCGAAGCTGCCAAGTGGGGCCGTTACGACAAAGAATTCGAAATCAAGAGACAGGAAGGCCGTAGCAGGGGTCTGTCCGAGACCGAAATGCCCCAACGCGCCGATGTGTACATCGAGAAGATGGACAGCTCGACGGATAACTTCTCCAAGGATATCCGCAGCCGTTATCTGAGCGATGCTAACAAGTCAATCAAGAACTACATCCAGGCGCTGGAAAAGCACATTATGGATGGCGTGTACGGCCACAAAGATATTACTCAAAAGCGTGGAGCTGCCAATGAACTGAAGAGCGAGATCGATTATAAGAACGATCCCGATCAGAGAGGCAAGGCCAGCGCTTCGCTGACCTATCTGCGTGCTTTTGATGGGGCGGTTAGGAAGCATGCAAAGCGCACGGCCGAAGGCATCGCTGAGGCAGTTTTCCACAACGACAAGAAGACCATTAATGCCAAGGAAGCGCACACGCTGGAGTTCCTGATGAAGAATATGTACAACGAAGTGTCGCATCCTAACGCAATGCGTTATCTGCTGTACTCGGTGTACAACATCTTCAAAAATCAGGTTGCGGAGTACAGCAGGAAGCGTACCAAAGCTGGCGAAACATTGGCTATGTTTGCCGACGGTGCCGGTCAGGCAGATATGTTCGATCTGAAGTTCACCAAGAAAAAGCTGGAAACCAGTATCGACGAATTGGTTGCTGCGGAAGTTGAAGAGCCGAAGTTGAAAGAACGTTTGAGCGGTTATGAGGAAATTTATGACAAGCTCAACGAGGTTTTTATGGCCTACTATGCAGCGATTGAAGGCTATGCCCAGGCAGAGGCACTGTATGCAACGTATAGTATTGGTTGTGAGTACGTTAAGAAACTGTACGAGGCGTTTGAGAAGTTCTACAACACCTTCAAGGACAAGGTGGAAGCGCTGGATCGCAAGAAGGATGACCTCATTGATGAGCTGTCCTTCCGTAAGGGCGACTCGGTGTACAACGTCTGCAGCACCCGCGAATTGCTGGATGAGCTGAGCAAGTCCACCAAGAAGCAGGCCTCCGAAGGCGCCCTGCTGGATTCCGAAGCCAACGGTGATATCTTCGACGCTATCAAGAAGAACGTGGAGTTTGAACGCGAAATTGAAGCGATGGAAGTTGTGGAAGAAGACCGCCGTGTGGACATCTTCGACGATGTTCTGGTTGGCTACTTCAAGAAGGACGTCCGCCGCAAGTGCAGCGAAACGCTGGATGTCAACATCATCGATGCTCTGGCTCTCGAGAAGCGCCTGTCGGCTCGTATCAAGACCCGTGAAGAGGGCGAAGAGGGCGAGCGCGTATTTGATAAGGTTACCAAGGAAGATTGCGAGCGTTACATCCTCGAGTCGATTTCCAAGGGTCAGCGCCTGGCGGCACCCAGCGTGCAGCGTATGCGCAACGTTGAGTCCCGTGAAATCGCTCTGTGCGCCTACAACCGCTCTCTGCTGGATATGCGCACCTATCGTGTGCAGGATCTGCTGCCGAAGGGCAACGCGGTTGACAGCATTTCCAAGTACGAGATGCGTTTCTTCAACGCGCTGTACAACCTGACGCCGGATAAGCTGAACAAGTTTGCCGCGCCGCATGATATGGAGACCACCAAGCGCAGAAGCGGTCTGTATCACAATGCATACGTTGAGTATGCGAAGGATATCGGCCCCGACTCCACCAAGGGTGCGAAGATCTCCACGCACATTGACAAACGTTGGGACTCCATTGCGGTTATGCCCGAAATGGACTTCGACTATCAGAACAGCGAGATGCTGCGCGTGCATCAGGCGATGATTTACGGCTTGATTTACAACGCCATCGAGCATGTTCGTTACTCTATGTCCGCTGCGGATAAGATGGTGTATAAGTATCGCAACTCCGACGAACAGCACGTCACGCTGACGGTGTCCAACCACACGCCGTGCGACGAGTTCTATGAGATTGTCGACTCGATGTACATCAGCTCCTTCGTTGTCAGCGACATCGAAGTTATCAAGGCTCAGAAGAGCTACAAGGACAAGATGCACCACGCCAACTACTACAACACCGAGTTTAAGAAGGCGCTGGATAGCTTCCGCATCGGCGAAAGCCGCGAGGGCTCGGTTGTCCCGGCGGGCGAGAAGACCAGCTTGTTCGAAATCCCGGTCTACTACTACGCTTCGCTGCCCAACAACAAGCGCTTCAACGGTGAGATTGCCGGCATCGTGGATGCTGTCATCAAGACCTTTGAGGATCAGCTCATCGAGTGGGAAGACAAGGACGACGTCAAGTTCATCCTGTGTGACATCCTGCAGCAGCAGTATGACCTCCTGCTGGAGAACTACGAGAAGTATCCGAAGCTGAGCAACGGCTTGTCCAAGCAGGATAACCCGGTCATCGAGACCATCATCCGCAAGATTACCGCGGTAATCGAATCCACCCCCGAACCGTCCGATTATGTCAGCATGATCGAGAAGATGAAGCAGAAGATCAAATAAGGAAGATCGAACAGGATCCGCCCGCCGGAAACGGCGGGCGGGACGGACGGAGGTGATTACCATTGTTTACCGCGATCATAGCGGATAAGGAGTACATTGAAAAAATCAACGAGTACCGATCGTTCCTGGAACCCTTCCTGAACCAGAAAGAGGTTGCTTTTTGCGAGTGGAACCGCGAGGGTGAGCGGCTGGCGGAGATGCTGCCGTCGTTGCCTGAGACTGTCGGACGGCGCAAGGAATGGCGCGCTATCATCATTTGCGATGAAAACGGCCTGGAAAAGCGCAATCCGTTCGATGTGGTGACCGAGCTTCCGACGCGTTTCGAAGGTCCTCGCCATAGCGAGACCGACGACGGCACGGCTACGATTTACGAGCAGTATCTGCTCAATGAACACGAGAAGAAGCTGCGCGCGTTTGAAGAAGCGTCTCACAACTCGCTGACCCGACTGGTTACGTTTTTCTGTGAGTCTCCCACCGTCACAAAGCCGACCTCGGCTTTGAGCGAAGACCCCGCCTACGGCCGTTACATTGCCGAATCGGCGAAAAAACAGGAACTGCGTGAGGCCATCCGCGGCGGCGAGAATATGCTTGTCTCGTTACCGACGGATATCCTTTGTGTTGCCAAACGCACCTGCCCCGATCTCAGCGTGGATTTCGGTACGGTATGGGAATCGCACGACGAGGAAGAGTATTCGCGTTTCTACGACCGGAATATGTATTTTGACCGGATGCGGTATTTGGTATTTGATATTTTGCCCAAGGAGCAGAAGAACTACGCGTTCGACTACATTCGTTTCCTGTATGCGACGATGCTGCTGGCTGCGAACGAGATGCCGTCCGGCTGTCTCAGCGCCAACCGTGTGTATCGTTTGAATTGCGAAAACGATGAGGCGGCGCTGTGCAAACTGCTGCACCTGCAAGAGGCAAAAATCAATATGACCGAGGATTTGCTCAAGCTGCGCATTAAGGAACTGCAGGCGGAAAAACCCCGCCGCTTGTCCGATCGCGAGGCGGAGACGATCTTTGGTGCCAAAGCAACGGTCCCCGTGCTGATGGAGGATGACTTCGACGACGAAGGATTGTATGTTTCCGGTCGGCGCGTCGGTCTGGCAAATGGTTGCCCGATCGAAGAGGAAGCCCTTTGGGAATCCGAGTATGCTCGTTCCAAAAAGGTGTTCCATCGCTTCTTGAAGCAGTCTCGTCGTGCGCTCAAACGAGCGACGTCGACGGTGCGTGAAGAGGATAACCTCTCGCTGCGCGGCGTGGAATATCTGAATGAGTTCCAAATCGAGGATACCGAGGAGCGCATTGCTAACGAGGAGTTGGCGATGATTGAAAACGTTCCGCCGGACCTCTCTAACGAGGAAGCGTATTACAAGAAGCTTGAGGTCGAGAGCAAATCGGTCAAAAACAAGATCAATAAGCGTATGTATCGTCCCTCCACGATGATTATCGGCGGCTTGGCGATTGGTGTGTATGCTTTGGGCTTCTTTACGCTGTTTATTCTCAACTTCAAATCCAACGCCTTCAACCTTGCCGCTTCGGCGCTGATTATGTTGTTGGCGGTGGCGTTCATTGCAGTGGTGAGCTTTGCAACGCTGTTCCTGCTGCGCTGGCAGCTGGTACGGTTGTTTAAGCGTTACAACCGGACGATGGGTGGCATCAACAGCAGCATTATGCTGGCGATGGCTCGTTGCTCCACGTATCTCAGCCACGTTTGCAACGTTCGTCGCGGATTCTCTGTGCTGAATGCGGCGCAGAAGAAGGAAGATCCCAACCGCTCCAAGGTGATTTTGTACCAGAAGCACATTCTGGATATGGAAGAGGCCAAGGCGGCGACACGGGATGTTTTCGGTCATTATATGACCGGAAAGAACACGGTGTCGGCAGACGACGTTTCGGCTTACGATTACAACTTTGATCGGTATATGGAATACGATTATCCCTTCCCGTATACCGACGGACGTGTTACGACGATTGATTTTCTGCAGCCGGGCGTCCAGATTGAAGTCCCGGTGGACTTCATCAAAAAACTTACGGTAAGGAGAGAAGAGCTTTATGACTGAAATTCTGTTTCTCCTTAAGGTGCTTGCCCTGTTTTCGCCGTTTATTCTGTTGGCGTTGCTCAGCAACAAAGCCAACCTGAAGAAACAAGAACGCAGCCGCCAGTGCTATATGCCGATTGTCGCTATCGTGTTCTGCATCACTACCGGTGTGTTCCTGACCCCGATTGCTTCGGGTGTTGTGCACATTATCAACGAGATACCGGTGTGGATTACGAACTTTGCCGACTGGCTCGGTTCGTTGTTCGGTGGCGCTTTAAGTGGTATTTCCACCTGGCTGCGCGCTTTGATGGAGAAGTTCGCCGATTTCCTGGAAACGCTGGATCTGACCTTCTGGGTCGGCATTTTGGTAAACTCGATCATCATCGGTGCGTATGTACCGCTCAAAACGGCAACGGCACGGTTTATGAAACTGTTCTGCAAGGACGGAAAACCGCGTTATGAGCGCTTTGCCGGTCTGGTGTACTACAAGGACGAGCGCCGTGGTCGTTGGTTTGTCAAGGAAACCTTCACGCAGGGCGTCACGTTGCTGAAGGTGCTGTACATCACGGCACTTATTCTGGCTCCGATTGGCGTGTGCGTTACGGCATTCTTGCTCAAAAACGGCATCATCGCCTCCTTCTATTACCCGGTGTTCAGCGTGATTATGCTGGGTGAGTTGTACTTCTTCTTCGACGGCGAATTCGCCGAACGAGAGGAAACCTCGCTCGAGGGTGAGGCGGATCGCGCTTCCGGTGTGTATGACTACACGCTGATGCGCAACGTGCTGCGCCGTACGTTTGGTGACAAACTGCTCGGCGAAAACACGACCGTGAACAACGGCTTGCTGTACTACCGTACCAACGATGAGTTGCTTGGTTTGCTTGAGGACGACGAAAAGGCGTCAATCGAGGCGTACGGCAAGTTTATGCGCATGAAGACGGAGGGCGGTCTGGATCTGGATCAGAACTACCTGATGTCGGGTCTGGATTTGTTGCAGGGTAAGAGCATCCTGTTCAACAACCCCTTCTATTATGACCTTATCCCGTATGTGTTTTATCCCATGAACCGCACCATCCTGCGCCGCAAGAAGGTGTTGATCGTTCTGGGACGCCACGCAATCGAAGGTGAGATTGAAGAGTGGTGCCGCAAGGGTTTGGCTGCGGTTAACCATATGCCGGATTTGTGGAGCGTTGGTGTGCTGGGCAAAGAAGAGTCCAACCCCGATGTCGGTATCGTTACCCGTTCGCAGGTGCACGACCTGGAAATGCACGAGGTCAACGATGCCTTCTTCTCCGAGGTCGAATTTGTGATGCTGGTCGAGCCGTCCAAGCTGATTGCGACCGCACAGATTGGTTTGAACTCGCTGGTGCGTCACTGCCGTCGCGACGGCAAACGTCTGGTGTTCTGCTCTGCCGATAAGAACTGCGACGGCATCGTCGATGCGCTGTCGCACATTCTGATGACCAGCCTGGAGGAAGTATCCGCGACGAATCGTCACGGCGGCACCTCCTCGTATATGTGCTGGGAAGTGGACGATGAGCATCTGCAGCATCGTATGCTGCCCAACCTGTCCCGTTATCTCGGTATGGGTACGGAGCTGTCGTTCTCGGCGCTCAAAAACCAGATTTCCAAGACGTATTGGTACGGTGGCGAGGCGTTCCCGGTGCTGGATATGCACTGGATTGTCAAGCAGTACCACTTCGATTTGCTGAATTACGCCGCTCTGCCGGCTCAGCAGACGATGGTGGACGAGGTCTTCAAGGCGACCCCGAATATGTGGGATGCCAGCGTTGAGGATTACAAGTACCTTACGGTCGAGGACGAAAACTACAATATGTTTGAAGTCCAGCGCGAGTTTTCCACCCGTGCGAAGAAGCAGGGCTTCATCAACGTGATTTCGTCCGACTATCTGCTCAAGGATTATATGGCGGCGAACGATACGATTTTCCATGCCGACTCCAAGGCGATTCCGTACATTGTCGCCGATTACGCCGGCACGGAGCGCAACATCATTTATCGCATCTGCCTGCGCCTGAGCTCCTATAAAGTCACCGAGGATGAGATTGCTCGTGAACTGTCGCTCATCGGCATGGACATCAGCGATATCGCATCCACGCTGTGGAAGAGCATCTGCAAGTGCTCGCAGAGCACCGGTATCGCCACCGTTAACGGCGAAAGCGAACTGCACATTACCAAAAACGGCAAGGAGTATGTCTTCGGTCCTTCCGTCATCGAGATGACCCGTAAGTATTCCTTCAAGAGCGGGGATATGGAAAACTTCTACACCATCAGCGACAAGCAGTTTGTGGATATTTTCCTGGGTGATCTGTGCAGCGCCGAGTACATCGCGGAAGATGAAAAGGGCGAAAAGCAGTATCTGGGAAGTGAGCTTCGCGGCCACGTGTTCCAGAAGTATCTGCCCGGCCAGTTCTTCACCTTTGGCGGTAAGTATTACGAAATGTTGCGTCTGAGCTCGGATGGCAAGGTTGTCGTCCGTCGTGCGGCTGACCACATCAACGGTCGTCCGCAGTATCGTCAGGTGCGCGACTATACCATCCGTTCGCTGACGGATACCGGTATGATGGGTGACAGCCGCGAAATCGGTGGCGTGAAGGTTTCCAAGCAGTTTGCCGATTTGTTGGTAGACACCCCTGCCTATTGGACAATGCGCCGCTACAACGATTTTGCCGATGGTCGTCTGGTGACCATCAACGGCGTGCCGCAGCGTGAATATCGTAACAAGCAGGTGCTGAGCATCGATTTCGGTGACAAGGCGTCGCCGGCTGTGATTCGCACCATCACCTTGCTCATCAACGAGATTTTCCGCACGCTGTATGCCGATAACCAGGGTATGATTGTGGCGGTGTGCGCGGGCGATATTGATGCGCCGCTTACCTATTCGCTTAAGGGCGAAGGCGATTTCACGCCTTCCGAGTCGACGGTGTACATCATCGAAGACAGCCAGCTGGACGTTGGTTTGCTCGTGAGCGTGGAGCGTAACATCGACCGCATTTTCGCCATTATGTGCGATTACCTCAAGTGGCACGGCGAGACCTACGCCGAGAGCATTGCTCCGCCCGAACCCGAACCGGAGAAGCCCGACTATACCCAGCCGGAAGATGCTCCGAAGGAGAAGAAGGGCATTCGCAAGATTATTTCCAAGGTTGGTTCGTTCTTCAAGAAAATCGGTTCGTTCTTCAAGAACCTCTTTAAGAGAAAGAAGAAGGGCGACCCCGATGCAGAGCAGCCGTCCGGTGAGACCAACGGCGAAACCGAGGGCGTAGCCGCCGAGGGCGAGGAGAAGCCCAAGAAGAAGGGTATTTTCTCCAAGCTCAAGGGTGCCTTTAAGCGCAAGCCTAAGAAGGATAAGGACGCGGCAGGTTCCGCCACCTTGTCGGAAGAGGATTTTGCTGAGGCCGAAGACGGCGTGACCGAGGTTGCCGAAACGGAAGGTGCCGAAAACGGCGCCGAAACCGAAGAGGGTGCCGAGGAAACCGCCGAAGAGGCAGCCGTCGAGGACGAAGAGACTGTGGAAGAGGCAGAAACCGAGGGCGAAGAAGCGGCAGAGGCGGTTGCCGAAGTTGCTGAAGACGAGGTATCTGCGGAGTCTGAAGAGGTCGCCGAAGAAGCCGAGGAAGAAGAGCAAATCAGCGAAAGCCGTATGTTCTTCAACGCGGAAGAGGGCGCCGAAGCACCGGAAGCTGATTTGGAATTCGAGCCGGATGAAGGCGAGAAGGCCGGCGGTGAATCGGTGGAATATAGCCGTAAACCGTACCACGAGCGGTTCTACCTGCTGTATGGTTTCGAGTCTGTACCGGAATGTCTGGATACCGATGCGACGCTGGAACTGCTGGTTCAGCTGCGCTACGATAACAGCTTCCTGGAGCAGGCGCGTAACGGCAAGGACGAGGCGGAGCGCCTCGAAAAATCCTTCGATCCTTCCCGCGGCGCGGGTCACTACTGTGACTTCTGTGGCGTGGAACTGCTGGGTACCGAGTACGAAGTGCTCAGCGACGGCCGTGAGCGCTGCATGAACTGTGGACGCACGGCGGTCAAGACCGAGGAAGAATTCCGCAAGCTGTATGATGATGTCATCCGTAACCTGAAGGTGTTCTACGGTGTGGTCATCAACGAGCCGATACAAGTCAAGATGGTAAATGCCAAGAAACTGCACAGCCGCCTCGGTAAGCAGTTTGTGCCGACCGGCAAGTCCGACGGTCGCGTGCTTGGCGTAGCTATCAAGGATAAGTCCGGCTACAGCATTTTGCTGGAGAATGGTTCGCCGCGTATCAGCGCGACCATGACGATGGCGCACGAGTTGACGCACATCTGGCAGTACCTTAACTGGGATGCCAAGGCGATCCGCAAGCTGTACGGCAAGGATCTGGAACTCCAGATTTACGAAGGTATGGCCAAGTGGAGCGAGATTCAGTACGCGTACCTGATCAACGAAAAGATTACCGGTAAGCGTGAAGAAATTCTCACCTATCTGCGTGAGGATGAATACGGAGAAGGCTTCAAGAAGTACGTTTCCGTGTATCCGCTGTCCACCACGGTGAAGTTGGAAGGCGATTCGCCCTTCAACAATCCTGCCAAACCGCTGTAAGCGATAAAAAGCACCTGTCCGCGAGGACAGGTGCTTTTTTATTGTGCTGCGTAAGTGGCGGCGGAATCTTCGCCAAAAGCATTGATTTTTCCAAAATAATGGAGTAAACTTAAGGAGAACTATTTGCTTGTAAAGGAGAGGTTTCTTATGCAACTTATCGATATGTTTTATGACCAGGTAGAGGATGCCGTTCAGCGCAAGGTGCCGTTTGTTATTCCGATTGGCACGCTGGAATACCATGCGCATCACGCGTCCTGCGGCACCGATACGATGGTGGTGACGGGTTGCCTGCGTGAGCTGGAAAAGGAAAAGGAAATCGTCATCTGCCCGCCGATTTGGTACGGCGTGGCTTCCTATGCCGTGTGCGAGCCGAAGCCCAGCCATTTCCACGTTAACGAGGACACCTATGCCGCGTATCTGTACGATGTGCTGAAGTCTATGATTTATGCCGGTATCAAGAATATCTATCTGGTGCCGCATCATCAGACCGAAAATGCCGGTTTGATGCCAATGACCATCGCTTGCCACAAAGCGGCGAAGAAGGTCACGATGGAATATATGGAAGAGACGCTCGGTAAGGGCTGGTGGGGCAGCGATTCCTATGCCACCTACTATGAAAACTGCGGCACGGGCGACGATCCGTTCTCGTACATCAAGGTGATTCCGCTCATCGGCGCCGAAGCACAGAAGAAGTGCGGCGGCTTTGACCATGCCGGCAAGTGGGAAACCTCGCTGATGATGGGCACCTGGCCGGAGAATGTCGACCTGTCCCGCTGTGAGCAGAACACCGAATGGTTCGCCGAAAGCGCCAAGGAAGCCTCGGCGGAAATCGGCAAGCATATGGTCGAATGCACGCTGGAATGGTTGCGCGAGACCATCGTCTAAACAGTGAAAAACAGCACGCCGCTTTGGGCCTCAAAGCGGCGTGTTTTATTTCGTGTGAAAATACAAGAAATCGAAAACTGTATAAAATCGAAGAAAAAGCCTTGTAAAAAGGCGACTTTTTTTGATTCAACATTGACATTCGGGTTTTTCGTACTATAATGATGTATAGGATGTAAATCCTAATTATTGAGTGAGGGATGGTTAAAAATGGAAAAAGGCAATTTCATAGACAAAGTGAAAAACGGCGCGATTAAGTTTTTCAAGGGAGTCAAGAACTTCATTGTGAAAACCGGTCGAGTCAATGGTTCGAACTGCTACGGAATCATTGACGGCATCGGCGACTTCCTGGTATACGAAGACCACGCCCTGATTTCGGCTGTCGGTATGGATGATGTTATCATCAAGAAAGAAAACGTGCTGGAAGCTTCCTTTGAAGGCCTTGGCAAAATCAGAAGAAACAAGGCGACTGTGAAGTATAAGCTGGTGCTGGACGATAACGTTGTGTTCCCGGAGAAGGTTCGCGAGAAGAACGACGTCAAGAACCTGACGGCTGTCATTTATATGGACAAGCAGCGCAACAATTTCCTGGCAAGCGGCCAGATGGAGCATGGCGAAGGCCAACGTGGCCTCACACCGGTCGTGGATTGCGACGTGTACAAGTATGATGATTGTCTTGTTATCATCTTCAAGCTTGAGAGACGCGTTGGCGAGAAGGTCGAGCGTTATCAGGAGTCCGCGCTGTATCCCTTCAAGAGCATTGCTGAGATTGAAGAGAAGAGCGGCAAGAAGTTCGAAGTGAAGTTCGACGACAAGAAGCTCCTGTTCTTCACCACGACGACCGAGTCGGCTTACAATGCCGCCCTGGAACTGAAGGCAAACAAATAAGCCTTTGGCAGACAGTTGACACTGTAAAAAAGACACACGGCTGAAAAGCCGTGTGTCTTTTTGCGTTTTTAGTCGGGTTGCAGGCGGCAGCAAAGTTACACCCAAATGTAACCGCAAAACTTTTATAACATAGCCGCACAAACCCTTATATCACAAGGTTTTTCTGCCATAGAAAAAGCACGATAGTTGCAATACCTTTGGTATCATAACTATCGTGCTAATATGGTCCGAGTGACAGGGATCGAACCTGCGGCCTGATGGTCCCAAACCACCCGCGCTCCCAGCTGCGCCACACCCGGATTCTTTGTGTGAAGTTATTTCATTATAAACATTTCCTGCGGGCGTGTCAAGGTCAATTCCCGCTGCGGACGCGGACAGGCAAACTTCGACGGCGTTTTGCATAGAGTGTGGGGAAAGGGGCGAGGGTATGTTCTTGATGGCTTTGTGGGACACGGTGTCCCGCATCTTTTTTATGGCGCTTCAGGTGGTCAATTCCGGGTCATTTCCGCATCCGCTTTCCGCCGAGGAGGAACAGGCGTATTTGGTGGCGTACCACGAGCGCGGCGATATGGAGGCGCGCAACAAACTGGTGGAGCACAATCTGCGTCTGGTGGCGCACATCATCAAAAAGTACTACAGCGCGGTGCGCGACCAGGACGACTTGATTTCCATTGGCACGATTGGCCTGATGAAAGCGGTGAACACCTTTGACCACACCAAGGGCGTGCGGCTGGCAACCTACGCTTCGCGGTGCGTGGAAAACGAAATTCTGATGTATTTCCGCGCCGGACGAAAAACGGCGCAGGATGTTTCCATCACCGAGCCGATTGAAACCGACCGCGACGGTCATACGCTGACGCTGATGGATGTGATAGCGGCGGAGGATACCATTGCGGAGGATTTGGAACTGAAGGTGAACGCCACCAAGCTGTATCGCTATATGGAAGAGACGCTCAGCGACCGCGAAAAGGAGATTATCTATCTGCGCTATGGGCTGACCTGCAAAGCGATGACGCAACGCGAGGTCTCGCGTCGGCTGGATATTTCGCGCAGCTACGTGTCGCGCATCGAGAAGAAAGCATTGGATAAATTGCGGCGTCGATTTGAGCGAGGCGACGTTTCTCCGGCCGTTCGGGTGCAAAGATAGCAGTGGTTTTTGTGAATTTTCTGTGTTTTTTGATTTTTCTGTGGACAAGAGACAAAATCTCGTGTACAATAGGGGTATTGTAGTTTTCAAGGAGGATGTCTTTATGACTTTGAAACGTGTTTGGCGTGTAGCCGTGGCACTGCTGCTGGTGGTGGCTTGCCTGCTCAGCGCTGCATGCTCTACCCCGAAAGTTGCGATGACGGTCGGCGGTAAGGATTATGAAATGGGCGATTATCTTGCATACCTCTATTACACCAGTACTTCGGATTACAACGTAATGATGTATGCGTACTATTACGGCCAGTCGATGGGCGCCGATGTGCTGACCTCGACTGAGCTGGGTCTGACCTACGGTGATTCCACCGAGGCGGTCACCCTGACGGACTATGTCCACTATGTCACGCAGGATACCATCTTCTATCAGCGCGCTCTGGAGCTGATGCTCAAGGAAGAGGGTATCGAGTGGGATAAGGATGAGGTCAAAAAGGTTGAAGAGGATATCAAGAAGGCCGGTCTGCAGAAGGACGCCTTTATCCAGTACGGCTTCAACAACGATCGTTATCTGAACATGTACAAGGCGGTTTCCCTCAACGAGATGTCGCTGTTCAACGGCCGTTACAACAAGGGCGGTACCAAAGAAGTTCCCGAAGAGGATATCCGCAAGTACTTCGACGAGAACTACCTGAGCTACTTCATCATCGAGGAATCGCTGGCTGACAGCAACGGCAACGCGCTGAGCACCGCCGAGACCGATGGCCTGAAGGAGATTCTGGGTAAGGTCGTTTCCGAGTTCGAGAAGCTGGAAGAAAAAGACCGTACCATCGATAAGTTCCAGGAGCTGTATCGTCAGTATCTGAAGGACAAGGAAGAGCTGGATAAGAAGCTGAAGGAAGAAGCCGACAAGCAGAAGGAAGAGACCGACAAGGGCTCTACCAGCGATAAGACGGATTCCACTTCCACGACGGCGACCACCACGACCACGACGACTACCACTACGACGACCACGACCACCACTACCACTACCACCACGACGACCACCACGACGGGTACCGGCACGACCACCACGACGGCCGGTAACACGAGCAACGATACGACCACTTCCACTGATAAGGAAGAGGAAGAGAAGAAGCTCGACCGTACCGATTCCGTTGTCAAGAATATGGACGAAGAGCTGGTCAAGAAGGTGCAGGCCATCAAGGAAGGCGCCATCGAGCTGGTTGAGTACAAAAAGGGTGGCACCACCAACACGCTGGCAGTTATCTTCCGCCTGGATCCCGAAGAGCAGCGCGGTAAGGATGACGACGGCAAAGAAATCGATTACTACGAAGACAGCCGCGATCAGACTCTGCAGCTGATGAAGTACGACGAGTTCTCCGCGGATGTGGACAAGAAGGTTAAGTCGCTCAAGGCGGATGCCGTTCTCAACGAGAAGGCGTTCAAGGCCGCTGAAGTGGCAAAGCTGCTTGGTTTTGAAGAGTAAACAGCAAAAAATGACCCGGGAAAACTCCCGGGTCATTTTTATTAATTTTTTGCTTGACAAACGGAAATAGCTGTGGTATACTTCGTCTTGCACTTGCGGCTTTAGCTCATCTGGTAGAGCGCCACCTTGCCAAGGTGGAGGTAGCGAGTTCGAGCCTCGTAAGCCGCTCCAATCAAAAAGCACTTGAGAATTTCTCAAGTGCTTTTTCGTTTTTAATGTCTGGTTTCGTCGGTAAAGCATTCGCAAAAGCGGGCGCTGAAGGCGGCCGGCTCATCGGCGACGTAGAGGTGAGAAATATCGCCCAGCCCCGAACCGCGGAAAGAAGCGATTCCCTCGACGCGTTCCTCGGTGTTAAAGGTGGTAACGGAGGTCGGCGGCAGGCAGGTGTGCTGCCACAGTGTGTAGGGCGAGCAGTTCAACAGGTGCGACAGCAACACACAGGACAAGCCGAAGTGGCACACAAAAACGAGTGTATCGTGATTGGCGTGTTCGACGGTGTACTGTGTTTCCCGACGGCGATAGCCGTGCTTTGCCAGCACCGCGTCAAACTCCGCGCACACCTCGTCGTAGGCGACAAGTAATTCGGGGCTGATGGTGCTGTCGTTTTTCCATTCGGTGGGGGAGTAAAGAAGCGGATGCTCGTTCATATATTCGGGCAGAATGTCCCAGGGCAACTGCGAATTACGAGGGTAGGGCACATTGACTCCCACATAATTGAATTCGCGCAACCATTCACAGTATTCGGCGGTGATGCCGAGCCGCTCCAGCGTCGGTGCGGCGGTCAGCTTGGCGCGACCGAGGGTCGAGCAGTACACGGCGGTAATCTCTTCGCGGCACAGACGGTCAGCGAGCAGCTGTACCTCGCGTTCGCCTTTTTCGGTCAGACCGTCGATGGCGTAGTTGGGATCACCGTGACGGATAATCAGAAGTTTCACATACAGCACCTACCTTCCTTTGCAGTGTAACATATTTCGAATGGAAACACAAGTGATGACATTTACAAAAAATTCATAGTTTCCGTTTTGCGCCGTCTTGATTTACCGGGGAAGAAGTGGTATACTTTTCCTGTTTAACAGAAAGGAAGCTGCGGAAATGATAAAACGTCTTTCCAAGTGCATTCGCGAATATCGTCTGCCCACGATTTTAACACTGGTGTTTATCGTGCTGGAGGCAGTTATCGAATGCCTGATACCGTTTATTACTTCGGATCTGGTCAACCGCATTCAGGCGGGTGCAGGTGTATCGGATATTATCCGTACCGGTTTGCTGCTTGTGCTGATGGCGGTGCTGTCGCTGGCTTGCGGCGGCCTTGCCGGTTTTACCAGTGCGAAGGCTTCGGCAGGCTTTGCCAAGAACGTGCGACATGATGTGTTCCATCGTGTGCAGGGTTTTTCGTTTGCTAATATCGATAAGTTCTCCACGTCGTCGCTGGTGACGCGTCTGACCACCGATATCACCCATGTGCAGATGTCTTATATGATGGTCATCCGTATCGCGGTGCGTGCGCCGATGATGCTGATTTTCTCCATCATAATGGCGTACATTATGGGCGGTAAGCTGGCAACGTCGTTTGTGGTAATTATCCCTGTGCTGGTGACGGCGCTGTTGCTGGTTGCACGCAAGGCGATGCCTGCGTTCCGTCGTGTGTTCAAGAAGTACGACCGCTTGAACGAGTCGATTGAAGAAAACGTGCGCGGTATGCGCGTGGTCAAGGGTTTCTCCCGTGAGGAGTACGAAAAGCAGAAGTTCGGTGTTGCTTCAGATGATATCCGTGGCGACTTCACCCGCGCGGAGCGCATTGTGGCATTCAACGCCCCGGTTATGCAGCTGTGCGTGTATTTCAATATGATTTTCGTGATGCTGGTGGGTTCGTATCTGGCCATCAGCAGCGGCGGCTTGGACATCAACCTCGGTCAGATGACCGCAATGCTGACGTATGGTATGCAGATTCTCATCCAGCTGATGATGCTGTCGATGATTTATGTGATGCTGACTATGTCGGCGGAATCCGTCAAGCGTATCACTGAAGTGTTGGGCGAAGAGTCCACCATTGTCAATCCCGAAGAACCGGTGATGCAGGTGGCGGATGGTTCGATTGATTTCGACAATGTCAGCTTTAAGTATTCGGCGGAGGCCGAGCGGTTTGCGCTGGAAGGTATCAACTTGCACATTCGCTCCGGTATGATGGTGGGTGTGCTGGGCGGTACGGGTTCCAGTAAAAGCTCGTTTGTGCAGCTGATTCCGCGTCTGTACGACACGAGCGAGGGCACAGTGTCGGTCGGTGGCGTGGACGTGCGCCGCTACGATTTGGATACCTTGCGCGGCTCGGTGGCGATGGTGCTGCAGAAGAACCTGTTGTTCTCGGGCACGATTAAGGAAAATCTGCGTTGGGGTAATCCCAATGCGACCGATGAAGAGCTTGTCGAGGCTTGCCGTCTGGCGCAGGCGGATGAGTTTATCCGCACGTTCCCCGATGGTTACGACACGTTTATCGAACAGGGTGGCAGCAACGTGTCGGGCGGTCAGAAGCAGCGTCTGTGTATTGCTCGCGCGTTGCTCAAGCGACCCAAGATTCTGATTCTCGACGACTCCACCAGCGCGGTGGATACCCGTACCGATGCGCTGATTCGTGAGGGCTTTAAGCAGTATATTCCCGAAACCACCAAGATCATCATTGCACAGCGCGTGGCTTCGGTTATGGAAGCCGACCTGATTCTCGTGATGGACAACGGCACGATTGTTGCCGCCGGCACGCACGAGGAATTGCTTGCATCGAGCTATATTTATCGAGAAGTGCACGAGCAGCAGACGAATGGGGGTGGCGAGGATGAGTAAACCGATGAAAGGTATGCCGCCTCCCGGCGCCCGCCGTATCGATTTTCGCGCGCTGGGTCGCGTAGTGAAGCTGTTGTTCCGCTCCTACCCGGTTTTGGTGCCGATTGCGATGTTCTGTACGCTGTTCTCGTCGCTGGTTTCTGCAATTCCGTCGCTGTTTACCCAGCGTGTGATGGCGGTTGTGGAAGAACACATCCGCACCGGTAACACCGATTGGGGTGCGGCGGCAGAGCGCATTGTTCCGCTGATTACGGTGCTGATTGTGCTGTACGTGCTGTCGGTGCTGCTGATTACGCTGCAAGGACAGCTGATGGCATACATTACGCAAGGCTATCTCAGCAAACTGCGTTGTCGTATGTTCGACGGTATGCAGAATCTGCCCATCAAGTACTTTGACACCAACAAACACGGCGACATTATGAGCCGCTACACCAACGACATCGACACGCTGCGTCAGCTGGTGTCGCAGTCGCTGCCCACCCTGCTGCAGTGCTCGGTAATCGTGGTGACGGTGCTGGGTATTATGCTGTATTACAGCGTTTGGATGACGCTGGTGGTGCTGTGCGGCGTGGTTGCTATGTTCCTTGTTTCCGGCAAAATCGGTGGCGGTTCTGCCAAGTATTTCATCCGCCAGCAAAAGGCCGTTGGTAAGACCGAGGGCTACGTTCAGGAAATGATGAACGGTCAGAAGGTTATCAAGGTCTTTTCACGCGAAGAGGCGGTCTGTAAGGATTTTGACACCATCAACGAAGAGCTGTATCAGGATGGCTATCGCGCCCATGCCTATGCCAATACGCTGGGTCCGATTGTGATGAATATCGGTAATATCCTGTACGTGCTGATTGCGCTTGTCGGCGGTATTCTGATTGCCACCAAAGCCGAAAACATCAGTTTCTCTATGTTGCCGTTCTCGGTGGCACTGGTCGTGCCGTTTTTGAATATGACCAAGCAGTTTACCGGCAATGTCAACCAGTTCTCGCAGCAGATTAACTCGGTGGCAATGGCGCTTGCCGGTGCCGGCCGTATGTTTGCGCTGATGGACGAAGTGGCGGAAGAGGATGCAGGCTATGTCACGCTGGTCAACGCCGAAGTGGCGGAGGACGGCACGGTACGCGAAGCCGACCACCGTACCGGCATATGGGCGTGGAAGCATCCGCATACCGATGGCACACTAACCTACACCTTGCTGCGCGGTAATGTGACGCTCAACGAAGTCGATTTCGGCTACAAGGAAGACAAGCAGGTGCTTTATGGCGTGTCGGTCTATGCCGAGCCGGGCCAGAAGGTGGCCTTCGTCGGTGCGACGGGTGCGGGTAAAACCACCATCACCAATCTGATTTACCGCTTTTACGATATTGCAGACGGCAAGATTCGGTATGACGGTATCAACATCAACAAAATCCGCAAGTCGGATTTGCGCCGTTCGCTGGGTATCGTTTTGCAGGATACCAACCTGTTCACCGGCAGTGTGATGGAAAACATCCGCTACGGTCGGCTGGATGCTACCGACGAGGAATGCCGTGAGGCGGCACGGCTTGTGGGCGCGGATGATTTTATCACCCGCCTGCCGCACGGCTATGCTACCGAGTTGTCCAACAACGGCGCAAACCTGTCGCAGGGTCAGCGCCAGCTGATTGCTATCGCCCGTGCGGCGGTTGCTGATCCGCCGGTTATGATTCTGGACGAAGCGACATCGTCCATCGACACCCGTACCGAGGCGATTGTATCGCGCGGTATGGATAAGCTGATGGAGGGACGCACGGTGTTTGTTATTGCTCACCGTCTGTCTACCGTGCGTAACGCCGATGTGATTATGGTGCTGGATAAGGGCCGTATCATCGAGCGCGGCAACCACGAAAAACTGATTGCCGAGCGCGGTACGTATTATCGGTTGTACACCGGTGCATTCGAACTGGAATAAGCCGCAAGCCGTCTGCGTTTTCGCAGGCGGCTTTGTTTCGAAATGCGTTGACAAATCCCCTTGCAACCGCTTCGACAATATGCTACAATACTTATTGTTATGAAAGGGAGGTGCCGTTATGCAACTTCGTTCTACGTTGTGTCGGACCGCTATGTGGATACTGTATCCCGTTGTTCTGTTTTTCCAATTCGGTGCCATTTACGGCACGTTTACCGGTACGGCTGCCAATTCGCAGGAAATTCGCCCGGTTGTTACCCTGATGTTGGTTCTTACCTTTTTCTTCTTTATGACGATAACGGCATTTTTGGTTCTGCCGATACTCTACAAGAAAAAGCGTGCGGGATACGTCATTGCGCTGGTAACGCTGATTACGACGGCGGCACTGTCGGTGCTGTTTGTGCCGATTGCGCTGAAACTGTACGACTACTTCGGCGGTACATTTATTACGACCGGCGGTGAAATCGGACTCAGTTTCTGGGATGTGGTGTATCGACATATGTCGCCGCTGCTATTCCCGATACTGATGATTCCGGTGTTTCTGGATATCCGTGAGCTGGAGTTCGAACGCCAGCACGCGGAAGAGGGCGAAGAGATTCCCAGCATTCTGGGTGGACTGACGGATTTCCGTTTGTCCAAGCTTCCCGATGAGGAGGAGCGCCCCGTGCGCGAGAAGCGTTCGGTTCGCTTGCGTCGTGCGAAAGAAGAGCAAAAGAAAAAGCGGTAAGCCGCCTGAAATGCAACAAAAAGCCGCCCGTGGGCGGCTTTTTTCGGAGGAAGAGATATGCTGCCGACCTTATTTGAAGAGCGGATGCAACGCTTGCTCGGCGAGCGGTATGCATTGTTCAAAGAGCATTTGTCCCAACCGCTGACGGTGCGGGGTATGCGAGTAAATACGCTGAAATGTACCGCAGAGAGGCTGCAGGCGGCATTGCCGTTTTCGTTGTCGCCGACTCCGTTTGCGCGGGATGGCTTTATCACCGAGGCGGAGTTCCGTGCAGGAAGCGACCCACTGCACCACGCCGGTGCGTATTATATGCAGGAACCGTCGGCAATGTCGGCGGTGACGCTGCTGGGTCCGCAACCGGGTGAGTGGGTGCTGGATATGTGCGCGGCACCGGGCGGAAAATCCACCCAGATTGCAGCGGCACTGCAAGGTAAGGGGTTGTTGTGGGCGAATGAGTATGTGCCGGGGCGAGCAAAGATTCTGGCACAGAACTTGGAACGCTGTGGCGTGCGGAATGCCGCGGTGTCCTCGGGCGATACTGTTCGTCTGGCGGAAGCGTTGCCGGAGCTGTTTGATGCTGTGCTGACCGATGTTCCGTGTTCGGGCGAAGGTATGTTCCGCAAAGAGCCTGACGCACTGCGTCTTTGGAGCGAGGATAACATTCGACTCTGCGCGGAGCGCAGTGCCGAAATTCTGGATAATGCGGCGCGCTGCGTGCGTCCCGGTGGGCGGTTGGTGGTATCCACCTGCACGTTCGCGCCGGAGGAAAACGAGTGGGCGATTATACGGTTTTTACATCGCCATCCCGATTTTTCGTTGGAAGAAGCGGCGGTGCCGTTTGGCGAGCCTGCGTTCGATGCAGAGACGGTTGCGTCTTTTGGCGACGAAGCACTGTTGCCGTTTGCGCGGGGTGTGGCACTGAATAAGTGTCGGCGCATCTTCCCGTGGCACGGTGGCGAAGGGCATTTTCTGGCACTGCTTCGCCGTGACGGAGAGGCTGTCCGCCGCTCGTTTAAGACGGTGTCGGGGGCTGATCGTACCGGTGCGGTTGAAGCGGCGAAAACGCTGTATGGTGAATGCTTTGAACAACCGCCGTGCGGCACATTTGTACGGGTAGGGGATACGGTGCGTTTGTTGCCGCCCGAAATGCCGGAGGCGGCGGGGGTTCACCTGCTTGGCGCCGGTGTCGCGGCGGCACAGGTGATGCAAGGGCGCGTTATGCGTCTGGAGCCGTCGCACGCCTTGTTCCAATCGGCTGACCCGACGGATTGCAAGCGACTGGTATCGTTGTCGCCGAGCGACCCCAAGGCTGTGGCGTTTCTCCGCGGTGAGGAAATTGCGGTGGAGTCTCCCGACGGTTGGACAGGCGTTGCGGTAGATGGCGTGATGACCGGCTTCGGTAAAGTGTCGGGAGGCAGACTGAAAAACCGCTATCCCAAAGGACTCCGGCTGCTGCAAGGCTGATTTTATAAGAATATCGAGGTTTTCTGCGCGGAACACTTGCCATTTCAGATGGCGTTTGGTATACTGAAACAGACAGATAAGCAAACCTTAAGGAGGGCTTTATATGAGCAACACCTATTATTTGGCAGTGGATATCGGTGCTTCCAGCGGTCGCCACATTCTGGCACACTGTGAAGACGGCAAAATCGTTCTGGAAGAGGTTCATCGTTTCAAAAACGGTCTGGTTGAGCGCAACGGTCACCTGTGCTGGGATACCGAAATGCTGTTTGCCGGTATCGTTGAGGGTATGAAGAAGTGCGGCGAGCTGGGCAAAATTCCGCAGTCGATGGGTATTGACACCTGGGGTGTTGACTTTGTGCTGCTGGACGAGCAGGGCGCTGTTCTGGGCGATACCGTTGCGTATCGTGACAGCCGTACCGAGGGTATGGATGCGGCGGTGTATGAGTGCATTCCGGAAGAGGAGCTGTACGGTCACACCGGCATTCAGAAGGCGATGTATAACACGGTGTATCAGATGATGAGCCTGAAGAAAGAGCAGCCCGAACTGCTGGAAAAAGCGGCTCAGATGCTGATGATTCCTGCGTATTTCCATTATCTGCTTACCGGTGTCGGTGTCAACGAGTACACGCTGGCGACGACGACCAATCTGGTCAACGCCGAAACTAAGGAGTGGGACGGCGATGTGCTGGATAAGCTGGGCTTCCCGCGCCGTTTGTTCGGTCGCATCGGTCAGCCTGGCGAGACGGTTGGTAAACTGACTGCCGAGATGGCAGCGAAAATCGGTTACAGCTGTGACGTAGTGCTTCCTGCCACGCATGACACCGGTTCTGCGGTGGCGGCTGTTCCCGCAAACGATGATGATTTCCTGTATATCAGTTCCGGCACGTGGTCGCTGCTCGGTGTGGAGCGTATGATTCCCGATTGCAGCGAAGCCAGCCGCAAACTGAACTTCACCAACGAGGGTGGCGTGGAATATCGTTTCCGTTACCTCAAGAATATTATGGGCCTGTGGATGCTGCAGTCGGTCAAGCGCGAGCTGGAAGATAAGTACGGCTTCGGTGAGTTGTCGGATATGGCACGCGAGGCGAAAATCGAGTCGTTGGTTGATGTGGACGATATGCGTTTCCTCGCACCGAAGAGTATGATTGAAACCGTGAAAGCGCTGTGTGCCGAATCGGGTCAGCAGGTTCCGGAAACGGTGGGCGAGGTGTGCAAGGTCATTTACCTCAGCCTGTCGCAGTGCTACGGTCGTGCCGTGCGCCAGATGGAAGAGGTTACGGGTCGCACCTACAGCCGCCTGCACATTGTCGGCGGTGGTTGCCAGGACGGTTATCTCAACGAGCTGACCGCCGAGGCCACCGGTAAAGCGGTGTACGCCGGTCCTATCGAAGCAACGGCACTGGGCAATCTGTTGGTGCAGATGCTGGCGGCCGGTGAGTTTGCTTCGTTGGCCGAGGGCCGCGAGGCGATTGCCCGTTCGTTTGACGTCAAACCGGTCTGATTTAATACGCAATTACCAAAAGGAGCGCCCGTCGGGCGCTCCTTTTTTTCTGCAGAGGGACAGCTTTTGTACAAACTTGCTATAATTCCCTGTTTTTGAGGGAAAGTGCTTTACATTTTTATCAATTCATTATATACTTTAGGAGAATAAAGTCGCCGGAGAAGGTAAGTGGCGGCACAGTGAAGCTGCTGTGCCGTTTTTTCATCCGGTGATAAGGAGGAGTGAGCACATGAAAAGCAATGCCAAACGCATTCTTTCGTGGGTACTGGCGATGGCGCTTTTGGTCACCTGCTGCATCAGTGGTCTGGTGCTGCCGGCTATGGCTGAAACGACGACGCTGATCGAGGATTTCGAAGGTGCCACGACCAGCACTGCCATCAAAGGATGGACACAGAACGGCACGGTTACGGAGGATCCGAAAGATCCGAATAACAAGGTGCTTCGTGTCACGACCAAGATGACCAATGCCTGGTCGCTGGGTAAACTGGGTGTACAGGGCGATAAGCTGTACGCTCTGCAGATGCGCGTTTTGGGTGGCCCTGTGGTGGTCAACTTTAACGTCTCCAGCAAGGGTATTATGGGTCCTGCTTCCAACACGACGGCAACGACGTCCGAGTGGAAGACGATTACCTATTATTTCAAAACAAAAAGCACCCCCTCTAACGACGGCTATTCGTTCAAAATGAACGCGGAGACCAACACCTATATCGATGATATCAAACTCATCGATTTGGGTGCTGCGGCGAGTGATAACCTGCTTGTCGGCGGCAACTTCGATACGGATATGTCGTATGAGTACAACGGCTACTGGAGTCTGCCCATCAGCAATGGTGCTTCCGTGAAGGATGCTCCGGGCGAAGATGGCAACAAGGCGCTGTACATTCCGTCCACGTTCCCGAAGCAGGCTGCTAAGTATTACGGCAGCAAGACGTTTGCTTGGGAGCCGAACACGGAGTACATTTTCTCTGCGCGCGTGTATGGTGGCCCGGTGTCGTTCTACATCAACACCGCCAAGGGCTTTGTTGTGGAGGGCGGCGCCTGGTTTGATTTCGTTCCCGAAAGCAACAACCAGTGGACGACCTTTACCAAGACGTTCTCTACCGGTGCGAGCGTGACGGACGATACCTATGCTTTCGGTATCGGTCTGCAGAACGCCATCAGCACCGACGGTACGTATATTGACGATCTCGTCATTATGAAGAAACCCGCCAATCCGGCAACGGCGATTGCCATTCAGCCGGCGACCCTGACGATGGGTATTGGCGAAAGCCAGACGCTGGAAATCGTGGCGACCCCCGAGGGCGGCACGTACGAGGAAGTTGTCTGGACCTCCAGCAACGAGGATGTCGTTTCGGTTGCGGAAGGTATCGTTACTGCCAAAGCCATCGGTGCGGCGACGATTACGGCGACCGCCGGTGAACTGACGGCGACTTGTGTGGTCACGGTTCCGGAGCTCGCAACGGGTCTGGCGCTTCAGCCTGCCGAGATTCATCTGGCTCCCGGCGCGGCGAAGACGC
The DNA here is from genome assembly GCA_045596745.1 of Acutalibacteraceae bacterium. Taxonomy (GTDB): domain Bacteria; phylum Bacillota; class Clostridia; order Oscillospirales; family Acutalibacteraceae; genus RGIG3009. Next base: position 19,603 of record JAZODA010000015.1, on the reverse strand, counting down.
TGAATCTGGTTGTGATTCCCGAAGGCAGCGAAGCCGGTGTGCTGACCTGGACCTCCTCCGACGAGGCGGTTGCCACGGTTGCGAACGGCAAGGTGACGGCGGTTACCGACGGCACTGCCACCATCACGGTGACCAACGGCACGCTCAGTGCCTCGGCTACCGTAAAGGTAAGCCAGTACGGTGAGCGTATGACCGGTGGCGATTTCGAGAACAACGATTGGGATAACACCTACTGGACCACCAACCTCATCAAAGACGGTGCGGGTTCGGTTGTCGTGGATCCCGACGATGCGAACAACCACGTTGCCAGCTTGAAGCTCAAGGACAACGCTCTGTATATGCAGGGTACACCGGTCAAGGGCGACACCACCTATATGCTGACTCTGAAAGCAAAGGGTGGCACCATCCGCGTGTCGCTGTCCACGTCTCACATTGCTGTCGGCGGCGGTTGGGAGAACACCACGCTGAAAGCGAACGAGTGGACCACGATTACCCGTGTGTTCACCACCAAAGCCTCTCCCAACAAGAACTATGCTCTGGCATTCGGCAACACCGGTGAAACGCCTGTGTATATTGACGATGTGTCGCTGGTTGAACTGCCTGCGGCTACCGAAATCAAGCTGACTCCGGCGGAGTCGGTGATGAGCCACGGCGAGACGCTGGAGCTGGTTGTGTCTGCTGTTCCCGAGCAGTCCAACGTTGGCACGCTGACCTGGACCTCCTCCAACGAAGCGGTGGCGACGGTGGATGCGAACGGTAAGGTGACGGCTGTGGCGTCCGGTACTGCCACCATCACGGTGACCAATGGCACGCTGACCGCCAGCTGCGTCATCAACGTCCCGCTGATTGCCGAGACGTTCGAACTGAAAGAGAATGCTCTCTATTTCGCTCCTGGTACGTATAAGACGATGACCGTCATCACCGAGGGCGGCCTGAGCGCCGGCGACCTTGTTTGGAAGTCGGACAACGAGGCGGTTGCTACGGTGGATACCATCGGTAAGATTACGGCTGTCGCCGCCGGTGAGACGACGATTTCCGTGACCAATTTCAAGAACATCACCAAAACCGTCACCATCAAGGTGGACACCTACGGCGAGAAGCTGAGCGGCGGTGATTTCGAAAATGACGACTGGAAGAACACCACGCTGACGACCAACATCATTAAGGATGGCAAAGGTACGGTTGTCGATGAAAACGGCAACAAGGTGTTGCAGATTCCTGCCGAAATGTCGTCGACGCTGTACTTTGCACCCGCTCCCATTGAGGGCGGCAAGACCTATGTGGTCACGCTGAAAGCCAAGGGCGTTTCGATTCGCACGCACGTCATCGGCACGCACATCGCGGCCGGTGATTTGGGCGAAAAGAACACCACGCTGAAAGCGGATGAATGGACGACTGTCCGTTTCAGCTTTACCACCAAGGCATCTCCCAACAAGAACTATGCTATCGGTATCAGTAACCGCAGCGGTTCGTTGCTGACGATTGATGATATCACCTGGTCGGAGCTTCCGGATGCCGAAAGCCTGACGGTTACTCCCGAAGAAATCGAACTGATGCCCAACGGCACCGGTACGCTGAAAGTTTCGGCGGTTCCCGAGCTGTCCAATATGGGTACCATCACCTGGAGCAGCAGCAACGAAAATATCGTGTCTGTTGACCAGAACGGTAACATCGCGGCAGTGGCGACCTCCGGTTCGGCGGTTATCACGGTGGCCAACGAAAAGGGCAAGACCGCTTCGGTGACGGTGGTTATCAACGAGTATGCCAACCTGCTCACCAACGGTGACTTTGAACTGGGCAACACGCTGTACTATGCCAGCAACCTGAACGTAAGCGAGCTGATTCTGCCGGGTATCGGTAAGGATGGCAGCTACGGTCTGCGTCTGCATAACACCAGCGACAGCAACAAGGCTACGATTTACTATCGCAAGGCGATTCCGCTGAATCCCGGTACGACGTATGTCCTGACCTTCGATTACTTCGCAACGACAGGCGCTCCCATTCGTTTGTGGAGCGGCACGATGGGCTTTGACAACATTTACACGAACGATTCCAAGAGCGTTATCGGCACTTGGCAGAAGGCAACCAAAGTCTTCACCACGCCTGCCGATATGGCACTGAACACCAACTGGGATTTGGGTATCGTGGTTGACGGCAAGGGCAGCGAAGAAGCGGTTATCGATAACATCACGCTGCAGCTGTACAACAGCGGTGTGGATGCCGAATCCATCACGCTGAGCAAGACCTCGATGACGCTGATTCCCGGCCGCACCGGTGCGGTGTCGGTGTTTGCGTATCCGCTGGATGGCGATACCAACCGTATGACCTGGACCTCCAGTGACGAGAACGTGGCAACGGTCGAGTACGGTGTTATCACCGGCGTTGGTAAGGGTACGGCGACGATTACCGGTACGACCCGCAACGGCAAGAGCGCTTCTTGCACGGTGACGGTCAGCGGTAACGAAACCTTTATTTTCAACGGTACGTTTGACAAGGCGAATGACGATTCCTGGACGATGAACGGCGCAACGCTTGCTGCCGGTACCGGCGTTTCCGATTCGGTTTCCGCCGAGCTGAAGACGGGAGCTTCCTTGTCGCAGAAGGTGACCGGTCAGCTGAAGCCCAACACGCCGTATCAGCTGATTGTGCGTTATCGCACGCCCAACAAGAGCACGGCGAACGTTGTGCTGTCGGATGGCACCACCAAGCTGGTGGATGACTTTACCGGCACCTCCACCTACTGGTCCAAGAAGACCTTTGAGTTCACCACCGGCGAAGAGGTACCGACCGACCTGACGCTCACCATCGCGCTGAGCAGCGGCGAAGGCCCGGTGTATATCGATAATGTGATTCTGGCGCAGAAAGCTTCGCTGATTGATCTGGTCGTTTCCAACATCATCTGGGACGGCGGCGACGGACAGGTTAAGCCCGGCGACAAGCTGACCTTTGCTGCTACGATTACCAACAAGGGCGAAGATAAGGTCAAGAACAACCAGAGCTTCGACGTGAACATCTGCCTGGATGGCAAGGTTATCCAGACGATGACCTACGGCGGCGCAGAACTGGGTGCCGGCGAAGCCACCATCGTCATCAGCACGGAGGCGTGGACGGTAGACGGCATTGGCGACCACGTCATCTCGGCGCACGTTAACCCGACTCTGTCGGTGCTGGAGCTCAACGACACCAACAACACCTATCAGGTGAACCTGCGCGTTGCCGAGGAACGCCTGGAGGTTCCGAAGTACGCACAGGAAGCGGGTATGACCGAACTGATTTTCAGTGACGACTTCAGCTCCGATGCGACGATTGATAAGTATGCGACCGGCGATGCCGGCTTCAAGTGGTATGTCACCCGTCAGTGGGGTAACGGTACTGCACAGCCGAGTGATTACTCGGTCAAGGATGGCATCCTGACCCTGCATCAGGCTACCACCGCGAACAACATCACGCTGAGCACGATGGACATCAACACCGGCAACGGCTTCAGCTGGAACACCGGTTATCTGGAAGTGCGACTCCGCGTGGTGGATGCCGACGGCAGACAGAATTACGGCGGCAACATCCCCGCCATCTGGTCGTTCCCCGATGTGAAGCATCTGGAAATCGAGAAGCAGCACTACGTGGAAATGGACTGGATGGAATACTGGGGTCTGGATACCAAGCAGTGGCCCACACGTCCCGACGGTTATTACACCATCACCCTGCACGATCAGACCTATGAAAACGGCGATATGAAGACCTGGTACAATAACGGCGGCACGTCCGGTCGTTATCAGAACGGTCTGGGTGATGAGAAGTGGCATACGATGGGTTGGCGCTGGGAGTACAACAAGCTCTGCGCTTACCTCGACGGTGAAAAGATCTTCGAGCAGCGCTGGGGCGGCGAGGAAGGTCCCGAACCCGGCGTCGGCGATATGATGTCGGTGTTTGCCGACGAGACGGATGTCTTTGAACTCATCAACGAGCAGTACAACGTGCTGTACATCAGCGGCGGCGTGAACAACCCGATGGAAGTGGATTATATTCACATCTGGCAGGGGGACGGCTCCACCACTTCTCCCGACGATCCGATGGAGGATGACAACGAGCAGGGCGAAGTCGTTGATATGGCGGCAGAGGACTTCTGGTACAACTACTGCACCGACGATTGGGGCGATCCCATTGCCGATGTCACCGAAGAGAACTATATGAACATTCTCGCAGGTGAAGAGCTGTGGAACAAGCTGACCGATGCGCGCCGCGAGGAAATCAACACCTTGCTTGGCGAGTACGGCCAGAAGAGCTTCGATAAGCTGCTTGCCGATGCCAAAGTGATTGCGGACGGCGGCGAGACGGATGAGACTCCCGAAACCGGTGAAGGTGCGGGTGCTCTGCCGGCAGCGCTGGCGCTGGCAACGCTCAGTATGGCAACGCTGTTTGCTACCCGGAAGCGTCGCAGAAAGTAAAAACCTGACAAAACCGGCCGGGGCAGATGCCCCGCCCGGTGCTTTTTTGAAAAAAGACTTGCTTTTTTTGAAAAAGCGTGCTATACTAACCACGATGATAGATTTTAGTAAAGGAGTGGGGAGACCCGCTCCTTTGCGTTTGTAAGGAGTGTCATCATGGCAGAAAAGAAACATGCCGGCTCGGCCGGTATCGCGGCGGTGTGTCGTCAACTGGCGGAACCGCACGTGGAAAGTCTGGGTCTGTCACTGTGGGATGTCCGTTTTGTCAAGGAAGGCGCCGACTGGTTTTTGCGCTATACCATTGACAAGCCGGGCGGTGTCACCATCGACGATTGTGTGGCGCTGACTCATCTGATGAACCCGGTACTGGACAAAGCAGACCCCATCCCGCAGGCGTATTGCCTGGAGATTATGTCTCCCGGTATCGAGCGGGAACTTACCCGTCCCGAGCATTTCGAAGCGTATATCGGCGAACCGGTTACGGTGCGTCTGTTCCGTCCGGCGGAGGATGGTGCGCGCGAGTTTGTCGGCTTGCTTTTGGGGCTGGACGAAGGAACGCTTTCCCTGGAACTGGAAAGCGGCGAACAACGGCAATTTTCCCGGAAAGATATCGCAGCGGTCCGCGCTGTGGATCTCTGGGACGAAGATAGTATAACGGAGGAATGACACGACATGAGTGGAAATGCGGAATTTTTTGAAGCACTGCGGTTGCTGGAAAAGGAAAAGGGCATCGACGGCGCGTATCTGATGGAGAAAATCCAGGCAGCAATCGTGCTGGCAGTGAAAAAGGACTTTGGCGGCAAAGAAAACATTTTGGTCAAGATGGACCCGACCAGCGGTGAATTTGCGGTTTCGCTGTTCAAGCGCGTGGTGGACGAAGTGGAAGATTCCGATGAGGAAATGCTGCCCGAGGAAGCGGTAAGATATCAGAAGACCGCGAAGGTCGGCGATACCGTGGAAATCAAACTGGAGACCCGCCAGTTCGGCCGTATTGCTGCGCAGACGGCGAAGCACGTGATTCGTCAGGGTATCCGTGAAGCGGAGCGTGGACAGAAGTTCCTCGAGTTCCAGCGCCACAACCAGGAGCTGGTTACGGCTCTGGTTTCCCGTGTGGATCCCCGTACCGGTGCCGCTACGGTGGAAATCGGCAAATCCGAAGCGGTTCTGCCTAAGACCGAGCAGGTCGGCGACGAAGAGCTGCGTGAGGGTATGCGCGTGAAGGTGTACGTTGTGGATGTGAAGGACACCGAAAGAGGTCCTCGCGTTCTCATCTCCCGTACGCACCCGGGTCTGGTTAAGCGCCTGTTTGAAATGCAGGTTCCCGAAATTTATGACGGCACGGTGGAAATCAAAGCGGTTTCCCGTGAGGCCGGTTCCCGCACCAAGATGGCTGTGCTGGCTCACGACGAAAACGTCGATGCTGTCGGCGCTTGCATCGGTGCCAAGGGCGCTCGTGTTGCTGAGATCGTGGAAGAACTCGGCGGCGAAAAGATTGATATTATCGAGTATAGCGAAGATCCCGAGAAGTTCATCGCGGCTGCTCTGGCTCCTGCCAAGGTGGTTGGTGTTGAGATTGATCCCGACGGTGCGAAGGCTTGCCGCGTGACGGTGCCGGATGCTCAGCTGTCGCTGGCTATCGGTAACAAGGGCCAGAACGCTCGTCTTGCCGCTCGTCTGACCGGCTGGAAGATCGATATCCGTCCGGAAAGCGGCTTCTACGGCGAGGATCAGGAATAAGTCTTTAGGTAAAAGGGAGGGTACTGTATGCCGCCTGTCAAACGTGTTCCGCTTCGGAAATGTACCGGTTGCGGTGAAATGAAACCGAAAACAGAATTGGTTCGGGTGGTAAAGAGTCCCGAGGGCGAGTTGTCGCTGGATCTTACCGGCAAGAAGCCGGGAAGAGGTGCGTATGTTTGTACCGATCCGGTTTGCCTGCAGGCTGCCCGCAAAGCGCGGCGACTGGAGAAGGCGTTTGCTTGCCGCGTTCCCGATACACTTTACGAGGCATTGGAGGAACTGCATACTCATGACGACAGATAAACTGAGCGGTTTACTGGGTATGTGCCGTCGTTCCGGTCGGTTGACCGTCGGATTTGATGCGGTTGCCGCACTGTGTGGCGAAAAGCAGGTGCTGCTGATGTTGACGGCAGACGCTTCTCCCCGTACAGAAAGACAGTTGCGATTCCGAGCGGGAGATACCCCGGTTTATCGCTTGCCGCTGACAACTTCGATGGCGGCGCATGCTGTCGGTTCTTTCAAGCCGGTAGCGGTATTAGCTACCACCGATCCCGGGTTTATCCGGGCAATCGGCTCTCTCTTAACTTCACCACAAGAGGAGGAATCCCACTATGATGATTAAATATCGCGTCAGTGAGGTCGCCAAGGATTTCGGCGTGCAGAGCAAAGAGGTTATCGCTTTGCTGTCTCGCTTCTCCGAAACTCCCAAAAAGAGCGCTACCGCACTGCAGGAAGACGAACTGGATATCGTCTTTGAGTACCTGACTCAGAAATACAACAAGGACAACCTGGACGAGTATTTCGCCGAGGCTGACCGTCTCCGCGAGGAGAAGAAAGCCAGCGCGAAGCCGGCTCCCGCTCCCGTGCCGGTTGTGGCAGCCGAGACGACGGCTCCTGCCGTCAGCGGTGCTGCTCCTGCCGCAGAGCCCAAGGCGGAAAAGAAGCCGAAGAATCCGCCGCAGCCCCGCGCCCAGATTGAGCGTCGTACGGTGGATACCCGTACGGTGCAGACCAACGTCGGCAACAAGTACGACGAGCGTTTTGATGTGATGGCGCAGACCTCCAACCGCGTGCGCGGTGATGGCGGCGCTATCAAGAAGCAGAAGATTAACCAGAAGTCGCAGCAGTATAAGAAGCCGCAGCGTCGTCGTGAGACGGAGGCCGAGCGTCTGAAGCGCATCCAGATGGAGCGTCAGAAGAAGCAGATGACCATTACCGTCGGCGAGACGATTACGGTTTCCGAATTGGCTCTGCGCCTGAAGGCGACGGTTGCCGAAGTTATCAAGAAGCTGATGATTCTCGGTATGATGGTGACCGCGAACGAAGAGATCGATTTCGACACCGCGTTCCTGGTAGCGGAAGAATTCCACGCTAAGGTTGAGCGCGAAGTCGTTGTGACCATCGAAGAGCGTATTATCGATGACCACGAGGACGACGATAGCGAGCTGCAGCCCCGCGATCCCGTTGTGGTGGTTATGGGTCACGTTGACCACGGTAAGACCTCCATTCTGGATGCTATCCGCAAGACGAAGGTGACTTCCGGCGAAGCGGGCGGCATTACCCAGCACATCGGTGCGTATCGTACCAAGGTTAACGGCCAGTCCATCACGTTCCTGGATACCCCCGGTCACGCGGCGTTTACCGCTATGCGTGCTCGCGGCGCCCAGGTGACGGATATTGCGATTCTGGTTGTGGCGGCGGACGACGGTATTATGCCGCAGACGATTGAAGCGATTAACCACGCCAAGGCGGCGGATGTTTCGATTATCGTGGCCATCAACAAGATGGATAAACCCACGGCGAACCCCGACCGTATTATGCAGCAACTCACCGAGCACGAACTGGTGCCCGAAGAGTGGGGCGGCGACGTGATTTGCGTGCCTGTGTCGGCGTTGACCGGTCAGGGTATGGATCAGCTGCTCGAATCTGTGTTGCTGGTTGCGGAAATGCGTGAACTGAAAGCCAACCCGGCACGTGCTGCGAAGGGTTCGGTTATTGAAGCGCGTCTGGATAAGGGCCGCGGCCCGATTGCCACGCTGCTGGTTCAGAACGGTACGCTGCATGCCGGCGATATCGTGGTTGCCGGTACGGCTGTGGGTCGTGTCCGTGCGATGACCGACGATTGCGGCCGCAAGGTAAACGTTGCCGGTCCGTCTGTCCCGGTTGAGATTATGGGTCTGGCCGAAGTGCCGACGGCAGGTGACGAGTTCAACGCCGTCAGCGACGAGCGTCTTGCCCGTGAGCTGGTGGAGCAGCGTAAGCAGTCCGCCAAGGAAGAAGTGTTCAAGCAGTATCAGAAGGTTACGTTGGATAACCTGTTCTCGCAGATGCAGGAAAACGACCGCAAGGAACTGCCGATTATTGTCAAAGCCGACGTACAGGGCTCGGTTGAAGCGCTGCGTCAGTCTTTGGAGAAGCTGACCAACGAGGAAGTGCGTGTTCGTGTGATTCACGGCGCGGTGGGCGCTGTCAGCGAAAGCGACGTTATGCTCGCTCAGGCCGCCGGTGCCATTATCGTTGGCTTCAACGTCCGTCCCGATCCGCTGGCGCAGGCCGCGGCAGAGCAGGCGGAAGTGGATATGCGTATGTACCGCATCATCTACGACTGCTTGGATGAAATCGAGTCGGCAATGAAGGGTATGCTCGCTCCCAAGACGCGCGAAGTGCTGCACGGCCGTGCCGAAGTGCGTCAGGTCTACCGCATCACCAACGTCGGTCTGGTTGCCGGTTGCTACGTTCTGGATGGCAAGGTTTACCGCAACGACCTGCTGCGTATTGTGCGTGACGGTATCATCATCGGCGACGATAAGATGATTTCGCTCAAGCGCTTCAAGGATGACCAGCGCGAAGTCGCTCAGGGCTATGAGTGCGGTATCGGTCTTGAAAAGTTCACCGATATCAAAGAGGGCGACATTTATGAAACCTATATCATCGAGGAATACCGCGATTAAGTATTCCGAAAGGAGGCAGTCATGCCCAGTTATCGAATGGACCGTACCGGTGAGGATATTATGCGCGAGCTGACCGCCATCCTCCGCACCGTCAAAGACCCGCGCGTCACAGGCCTTATCAGCATTGTGCGCGTGGATGTTACGCGGGATTTGTCCTATGCGACGGTGTTTGTCAGCGCGATGGACGGTATGGAATCTGCCAAAATGGCAGTCAAAGGACTTACTTCGGCGGCGGGCTATATGCGTCGCGAATTGGGAGCGGCTTTGAAGCTGCGTCACGTGCCGGAACTGCGGTTTGTGGCGGACGATTCTATCGCTTACAGTTCGCAGATTGCCCGCACGCTGGAGCAGCTTGGCGTAAAGGACGGGGATTCGGATGAGTGAGCGCATTACCGTGGCTCAGGCGGCAGCGATGCTGTCCGAAGCAGACAGAATCCTCATTCTTACACACCAGTTCCCGGACGGCGATACGCTTGGCTCCGGTTACGCACTGTGCCGTGCGCTTCGTGCGCTCGGCAAACAGGCGCGTGTTATCTGTAACGATCCCATTCCTGAAAAGTATGATTATATGATGGAGGGAATGGAAGAACAGGCGTTTGAACCTGCGTTTGTGTGCGCAGTGGATGTGGCGGACAGCCGCCTGCTCGGCGAGGGCCTGCAGGGCTATGCCGATCAGACAAAGCTGTGCATCGACCACCATGGTTCGCACCGCGAGTTCGAAGAAACGCTGCTTTTGGACGCGACGATGGGCGCGACGGCGATGCTGATTCTTCAGGTAATCGAAGCGATGGGCGTATCGGTGGATGCCGCAATGGCAGACTGCCTGTACACCGGCATTGCCACCGATACCGGTTGTTTTAAGTACAGCAACACCACGCCGCTGACTCACCGTATGGCGGCTCAGTTGATGGAAGCGGGCGCTCATGCCGAGCCGATTAACCGAGCGATGTTTGACATCAAATCCCGCGCACGTGTAGCATTGGAACAGCAGGCGCTTCAGTCGATGGAGTTTTATGATGGCGGTCGTGTCGCGGTTATGAAAATCACCGAAGAGATGATGAAGCAAAGCGGTGCCGCTGAGTTTGATATGGAGGGTCTGTCGCCCCTGCCGCGCCAGATTGAAGGCGTGTGGGTGGGTCTGACGCTGCGTCAGAAAGTCGATGGTTCTTACAAGGTCAGCGTTCGTACCGGCGCTCATGCCGATGCTGCGGCGATTTGTGGGGTGCTCGGTGGCGGTGGACATGCCCGTGCTGCCGGTTGTACCGTTCAGGGAACGGCAGAAGAGGCTGTTGCGCAGCTGCGCGAGGCGGTATATGCCGCTGTGCCTCGCTTGGCGGAGTTGAAGCAATGAACGGAATTCTTTGTGTGGACAAGCCGCAGGAGATGACGTCCTTTACCTGTTGTGCGATTCTTCGCCGCCTGACGGGGGAGAAGAAGATTGGTCACGCGGGGACGTTGGACCCCATGGCGACCGGTGTGCTGCCGTTGCTTTTGGGACGGTCAACGCGGGCAATCCCGTTGCTCCCGACGCACGACAAGTGCTACCGCGCAACGTTTCGTTTCGGCTTTGTCAGCGATACGCTGGATGTTTGGGGCAAGGTGTTGCCCACGAACAAGCCATTGCCTGCCGAGTCGGAAATACATGCCGTGTTGCCGACGTTCCGCGGGGAGATTATGCAAGTTCCGCCGATGATGTCGGCATTAAAAAAAGACGGCGTTCGTTTGTACGAACTGGCCCGTCAGGGAATCGAGATTGAGCGCGAAGCGCGCCCGGTCACGATATACCGATTGGATGTGGAGCAATACGATGCGGCGAGCGGTGAGCTTACCGTGCTGTGCGAATGCTCGGCAGGTACGTATATCCGCACACTGGGTGATGATATCGGCGCGGCTTTGGGCTGCGGTGCGGTGATGACTGCGTTGCGCCGCGTGTCGGCTGCGGGGTACAACGAGGCGGCGTGTTACACCATCGATGAGTGGAAGCACTTTGCCGAAGAAGGTACGCTGGAGCAACATATTCATCCCGTAGAAACCGCCTTTACCGTGTATCCTGCCGTGTATGTTTCCGAAGCACAGGCGGCGCGGTTTGGTAACGGCGGTGCGCTGTCTCTCGACCGTTTGGGAAATCAGACTGTCAGCGGTACAACGCGTGTGTATGCTCCCGACCATACATTTTTAGGATTAGGAACTCCTGCCGAGGGCGAATTACAAGTCCTGCGGTTGCTGGGGTAATATCCGTACGAAAAAGGAGGAATCCATCGTGGACGAATCTCCGATCCGTAAAACAAAAAAAGAGACCGCAGAGAAAAAGTCTGCAGAGAAGAAACCTGCGGCTAAAAAGACGACTTCGGCAAAGAAACCTGCCGAAGAGAAAAAGCCTGCTTCGCGTTCCCGCAAGGCGGCTGTTCCGGTTGCTCAGGTGCTTAAAGATGCGCTGCAGGAAGTGCGCGGTTTGGAAGCATCGATTCTGGAAGACGTGGTAATGGATGCCGATACGCTGTCGGTCGAAGCGCCGATTGCGGAGGAAACGGTAGCGGAAGAACCGATTGCCGAGGCAGCCGTTGTCGCGGAGGAAGAGCCGACGAGCGAGCCTGTGGAAGAGACGCCTGTGGAAGCGGCACCCGTAGTTGCACCGCCGCGCAAGAAAAAGCGTCGTAAGCGCCGCAAGGTGCGTTATGCTGCGCCGCTTGGCTTTATGGTGCTGTTGCTGGCGCTGGTTGGTGTGATTTCACTGTGTATCGGTGCGGTGCAGTTGATTCAAAAGTGGACCGATGACAGTGAATTGCGCGCTGAGTTGACCCAGTTCCTGGATCCTGTCACGCAGATGTGCCCGACGCCGTTTGACGATGCAGGCAGAGCCGAAGGACAGGACACCTTAATCAGCTCGGCGATTTACAGCATTGCACAGCCGGAATATGTGCGCTGGCTCCACGAGGGAGACGATTGCAAATTCACCTATGAGCGCGATGAGATGGGTCGTCTGATCGTGCCGCAAAAACAGGTGGAACGGGCGTTCTCGGCGTTGTTTGGCAGCGAGAAGATTCAGTCTCACCATACGGTGGGCGATGCCGAATACAACGAAGAAACCGCTTGCTACCACATTCCGATTCAGCATACAACGGCAGGATATGTGCCTGTGCTGGATACCATCGATCGCGATGGGGATGAGTATACGGTGCGTGTGGCGTATGTTCTGCAGCAGGATATCCGCTACGATTATCGCGGACAGGCGCTGGAGCCTACCGCCGATATGGGCAAGTATGCACAGAAGTTTGTGGTGAAGAGAAATCGGGATGACAGTTGGACGATTCTGTCGGTAGAAGCCGAAGAACAGGTCGCGGAATAAAAGAATAACAGCCGACGAGCGTGTACCGCTTGTCGGCTGTTTTTTACTTATTTCAGGAATCCGTTGACGATTTGCTCTTCGGCTTCCTGCTCGGTAAGACCCAGCGTCATCAGTTTGATAAGCTGTTCGCCGGCAATCTTGCCAATCGCCGCCTCGTGAATCAGGCTGGCGTCCAGATGGTTTGCGGTGATTTCAGGCACGGCGCAAACGCTGGCGTTATCCATCAGAATGGCATCGCACTCGGTATGACCCGCGCAACGGGCGTTACCGAAGATGTGCGAGACAAAGGTCTGTTTGGAGCGCTCACGCGCAACCGAACGGGAGATGACGTTGGCAGAGCTGTCCTCACCGTTGAGATACACCGTAAAATCGGTATCGGCAATTTGGTCGCCGTGGGTCATCAGCTTTTCGCGGATGAGCAGTGTCGCACCTTCGCCCACCGTGGCGGTGGTGATGCGGTTGGTGGAGTCCACGCCTTTAATCTGGGTGGTTTCCAGCTCCATGGAAGCACCGGCCTCCAGGTGAATCACCGTGTTGGGATTCATAACGCGCTGACCGTTTCCGTCACCCTGGCCGTAATGGCGCTCTACGTAGCGTACACGGGCGTTTTGGCCCACATAGAAGGTGTGGATACCATCGTGGCGGGACTCCTCGTCTCCGGCGTTGTGGATGCCGCAACCGGCAACGATGGTGATGTCACAATCCTCACCGATGAAGAAATCGTTGTACACCATTTCTTGGATACCGCTCTGGCTGAGCACCACAGGAATGTGAACGCTTTCGTTCTTGGTGCCGGGCTTGATGCAGATGTCGATACCGGGCTTGTCCGTCTTGGTGATAATATCGATGTTGGCGGTGGTGTTGCGTCCTGCAAGTTGACCGTTGGAGCGGATGTTATACGCGCCTTCGGGAACTTCGTGCAGCTCGGCAACCGCTTCCAACAAGGTTTGTTCAATCTTGTCCATACCGCTCCTCCTTTACTTCAGCTTGTCGGTGAGCGCCTGGCAAGCAACATTGGCACCCAGCAGGTGCGGCATCACTTCGGCAGGCGTACCGACGCGGGAAATTTCGCCGCCGGCGATGACGATAATCTTATCCGCAATGTTCAGGATGCGTTCCTGATGCGAGATGATAAGAATAGAGCCGCCCTCTTTGGCGTGCATTTTTTCGAACACCTGAATCAGGTTCTGGAAGCTCCATAGGTCGATACCTGCTTCGGGTTCGTCAAAAATCGACAGTTGCGTGCCGCGAATCATAACAGTGGCGATTTCAATACGCTTCAACTCGCCGCCGGACAGACTGGCGTTGACTTCGCGGTTGATGTAATCCTTGGCGCACAGACCGACCTCCGAGAGGTAGGAGCAGGCGCGGGTGACCGACATAGCTTCACCGGCGGCCAGCGACAGCAAATCGTGCACGGTGATACCCTTAAAGCGCACCGGCTGCTGGAACGCAAAGCTGATGCCTTCCTTGGCGCGCTCGGTGATGCTCAGTCCTGTGATATCCTTGCCGTTGAGCAGAATGCTGCCGGAGGTGGGGGTGAGGATACCGGCAACCACTTTAGCCAGCGTGGATTTACCGCCGCCGTTCGGGCCGGTAAACGCCACGAAACGCTCGTCCACCTTCAGATTGATATTGTGTAGGATCTCCTTTTGCACACCGTCGGTTTCAACGGCGTAGGAGATGTTTTTTAATTCCAGCATAGGTATTCCTCCTGTTGCGATGGGCGTTCCCATCTTTCTAAAGTATAACACACCGCAACCGAAAATAAAAGAGGGAGTTACGAAAAAACAAGAAAAGAAGCCCCAAAGCACGGCTTTGGGGCTTCTTTTGTAAGCGAAGAATCAATAGTTGGTAGCGCGCAGACGGAAGTAGGCTTTCGGATGCGCACAAACCGGGCAAACTTCGGGAGCTTCCTTGCCGATGTGCAGATGACCGCAGTTACCGCACTCCCAGATGCAATCGCCATCGCGAGAGAACACCAGACCGCCCTCGATGTTGGCGAGCAGGCGGCGATAACGCTCTTCGTGCGCCTTTTCGATTGCGGCAACGCCTTCGAACAAATCGGCGATTTTGTCGAAGCCCTCTTCGCGAGCTTCCTTGGCGAAGGTGGCGTACATATCGGTCCACTCGTACATTTCGCCTTCAGCAGCGTCCAGCAGGTTGGCTTCGGTAGAGCCGATGCCGCCGTGCAGCAGCTTGAACCACAGCTTGGCGTGTTCTTTTTCGTTGTTGGCGGTCTCTTCGAACAGCTCTGCAATCTGGGTGTAGCCGTCCTTACGTGCCTTGGAGGCGTAGTAGGTGTACTTGTTGCGAGCCTGGGATTCGCCGGAGAAAGCTGCGAGCAGGTTAGCTTCGGTTTTGGTGCCTTTCAGTTCCATAATGGTATCCTCCTTAAAGATGATATATTTATTGTACATTAAACTGTTTTAAAAGTCAAAGGGGAATCGGTTATCCGTTGATAAATTCTTGCAGCACGGGGAAGAGGGCGTCGGCCCATGCACGGCCGCCTTCCTCGTTCGGGTGCCCGCCATATTTCGCACGGTGCGGTTCTTCGGCACTTTGTCCCAGCGTTGGCACAACGTCGAATACGGCATCGACTTTTTGGGCAAGCTCCTGACGGATTGCGTTGTTAATTGCTTCCCACTTTTCGCGGTTTTCCGGAGTATAATCGAACGGCGGCACGGTTTGCAGCAGCACGCGGCAACCGGCTTCGGTGAGTTTTTCGACAGCCGTGTTCAAATCGGCAATAATCTGCTCGGCACTGCGTCCTCTCCCGATGTCATTGACGCCAAAGCACAGAATAACCGCATCGTTTTGCTTCGCTTTGTTCAGCCATACGCCGTCGGTGGCGGCATCCATCGCTCTGCCGAAGCCGAGTCCCAGATTCCAGTAGGCATGCTGATGTCCCAACCGCTCGGCAAGCAGAGCATCCCAAAACTCGTAGCTGCCAAACGTGACACCGATTCCCTGCGTGATGGAATCGCCCAAAAAGGCGATGCGCTTTTGTACCTTGCGGTTACAACCGACCATCGAGGGAAACGGCATTTCCCGCGAGGGGACAAACGCCGTGCCGTCCCACACAAACGAGGGAATCATCGCTTCGGCGTGGTAGGGGATATCGTTGCCGGAAAAGGCGATTTCGACGCACAAATACTGTCCCGCTTCGGCGGTAAGGCGTATCGGGTCGGTGGCGAACAGCTCACCGCGTTTCACCGTGTAGGAGGATGTACCCTGTACGGACACTTGATTCCAAACGGCAGGATCGGAGGCCTTGTCGCAGTCGTTTACGATGCCGACTGACAACGACAGCAGCTCCCACGAGTCGCACACATATCCCACGTAGCTGTGTTTTCCGTCGCTGAACGTGCTGTCGATTGTGTTTGAAAACAGAAACGCGTAGTCAAACGTGCCGCCCTCAAACACGCGGTAGTAAATGCGTCCGCGGTTGACGCCGTCCCCCGTGGGGGTGAAGTGATTCTGGCTGCCGCCGGCGGCCAAGGTGTTGGATACGTATGTATCACAAAATGTTTTGAGAACCTGCAGCACGTTATCGCCTCCGTTTCATTTAAGTGTAGTGTAGCAGAGGAAAAGATGCTTGTCAAGGTTTACAAACAGCGACGTTTGTGGTAAAATAATGACGGTAAAAGGAGGTAGTAAGTATGGATTTTTCAAGAGTAACCGATCGCCTGCACGCGCTGCTGGAGCTGGGAGTTCCCGGTTGTTCGATTTCGGTGCGTCAGGATCATAAGGAGATATATCGCCACGTGTGCGGCACGGCCGATCGCGAGGGCAAAAAGCCGCTGAATGGTCGCGAGGCATTCTATTTGTTCTCTTGCACGAAGCCCATTACCGTCACTGCTGCTATGCAGCTGGTGGAGCGCGGTATGCTGGAGCTGGATCGTCCGCTTGCTGACTATCTCCCCGAGTTTGCCAATATGATGGTGCAGGAAGACGATAAGTTAGTACCTGCCGACAAGCCGATTTTGGTGCGTCATCTGTTTACGATGAGCGCCGGATTGGATTACGATGTTTATGCCGAGCCGATTCGTCGCGCTTTGCGTGAGAACGGTGTGAATATCACCACTCGTCAGTTCGTTTCCGCTGTGGCGGAAAAGCCGCTTTGCTTCCATCCGGGCGACAAGTTCCGATACAGCCTGTGCCACACCGTGCTGGGCGCATTGATTGAAGTGGTGTCGGGTATGACGTTCGGTGAATGGCTGCAAAAAGAGATTTTTGCACCGCTTGGAATGAACGAGACCGGCTTTGCGTTCCACCATCCGACCCGTGCGCCGCTGGCAGAGCAGTATGGCTGTGTGGAGGAAACGGGCGAGGTCGAGTTCTTGGGTCTGGAGCATCCGTATCGCTTGGGCGATGCCTTTGAGGCAGGCGGCTCCGGCTTGATTTCGACGCTGGATGACTACGCGCTGTTTGCCGATGCGATGGCGTGCGGCGGTGTCGGTGCGACGGGTGCGCGCATTCTGAAGCCCGAAACGGTTGATATGATTCGCACCGAGCAGCTGACCAAGTTGGTGAAAGACCCGACCTTCTCCTGCGCGGCAGGACCGGGTTACGGCTACGGTCTGGGTGTGCGTACCCTCATCGACAAGAGTCAGGGTCAGCGCAGTCCGCTGGGTGAGTTCGGTTGGGACGGTGCCGACGGTGCGTTTATCATTGTAGACCCCGACAACCATTTGTCGTTCGCATTTATGCAGCATATGCGCAACTGGCCGCGTCTGATGGGTGAGTTCTATGCCCCCATTCGTGACGACGTATACGATATCTTAGGTCTGTAAAGGAGAAAATACAATGGAAATCTGGTATCCTGCAGTAACCGCTTATATTGAAGAGCATCGCGATGAAATTGTGAAGAACTTAATGGAACTTGCCAAGATTCCGTCGATTTCCAAGGCGGGAAAGGACGGGCTTCCGTTCGGCAAGGACGTGGACGACGCATTGGTCGCCACGGCAAAGCTGTTCACCGACAGCGGCATTCCGATGGAAGTGAAGCACGATGTCGGCTATGCACTGGCAGTGTGCGAGGGCGTGGGCGACGGCATCGGTCTGTTCGGACACGCCGACGTTGTGCCTGTCAACGACGATTGGGTAAAGACCCAGCCGTTTGAGCCGATTGAGGAAGACGGTATTTTGTATGGCCGCGGCGTGGGTGACGATAAGGCAGGCGTGATTGCGTGTCTGTATGCGCTCCGCGCGCTCAAGGCGGCAGGCTTTGAGCTGAAAAGCCGTGTGACCGTGTATGTCGGCGGCAGCGAAGAGACCGGTATGAAGGATATCGCTGCGTTTGTCGAGCGAGAGCGTATGCCGGAAGTGAGCATCATCCCGGACAGCAATTACCCTGTCAGCGTGGGCGAAAAGGGCATTTTGCATATCGAATGCCGCAGCCGCGATACGCTCAAAGACGTTACCGAGTTCCGCGGCGGTCAGGTGTACAACATTGTGCTTGACCGTGTGGCGGTCACCGCTTGCGGCGAAGAGATGGTGTTTGAGGGCTTGGCGGCGCACGCGGCACATCCCGAGCGCGGCGAAAACGCGGCTCACAAGGCTGCCGCCGCACTTTGCGAACGCGAGGATATTTGCGAGGACGATCGCCGTATTCTGGCGGGCCTGCGTGATACGGTGTGTGGTTACCACGGCGCCGAAGTGGATATCTACAGCGAAGGCGTGTTCGGTAATCTGACCTGTGCCAACGGTATGGTTCGCATTGAGGATGGTCATCTGGTGTTTACGCTGGACATCCGTTACGGTAACGAGTTTGACCACGAGGCAGGCATTCCGCGTCTGATTGCGGCGATGGATGCCCGTGGTTATGATGCGATTGTCACCTCCAATTCGACCGGTTTCCTGCTGGACGAGAGTGGTGCGCATATGAACTGCATTCTGCAGTCCTACCGCGACGCTGCCGATCGCCCCGATGCACAGCCGTATAAGACCTATGGCGGCACGTATGCCCGTCGTCTGCACAATGCGTTTGCGGTGGACTACAGCCTGCCGTGGGACAAAACGACGCTGGGTCTGCCTGCCGGTCACGGTGGTGCGCACCAGAGCGACGAAGCCGTGTCGGTGGAAGCGCTGCTCGGTGGTATCAAAGCGTTGGCTCTCGCCATCGGCCGCTTGGACGATTGCTTGGTAAACGGCTAAACGTCTAAATAAAAAAGAGCGGTCTTACGAGACCGCCCTTTTTATTTTTTGAAAATAAAAGCGCCCCCTGCGAGCAATCGCAGGGGGCGTTGTTGCTGTAATCAGCAGTTACCGATCAAGGATTAGCCGTTGATCTTGGTAACAACACCGGAACCGACAGTACGGCCGCCTTCACGGATAGCGAAGCGCAGACCCTCTTCGATAGCGATGGGGGTGATCAGATCCACGTCCATTTCGACGTTGTCACCAGGCATGCACATCTCGGTGCCGGCCGGCAGGTTGATAACACCGGTAACGTCGGTGGTACGGAAGTAGAACTGAGGACGATAGTTGTTGAAGAACGGGGTGTGACGGCCGCCTTCTTCCTTGGACAGGACGTAAACCTGGCCATGGAACTTCGTGTGGGGGTTGATCGTGCCGGGCTTGCACAGAACCTGACCGCGCTCGATCTCGGTTCTCTGAATACCACGCAGCAGAGCGCCGATGTTGTCGCCGGCCTCAGCGTAGTCGAGCAGCTTACGGAACATTTCGATACCGGTAACGACAGTCTTCTTGCGCTCGTCGGTCAGACCGATGATTTCGATTTCATCGGACAGGTTGAGCTGGCCACGCTCCACACGGCCGGTAGCAACAGTACCACGACCGGTGATGGTGAAGACGTCTTCAACAGGCATCAGGAAGGGCTTGTCGGTGGTACGCTCCGGAGAGGGGATGTACTCGTCGACAGCAGCCATGAGCTCGAGAATGGGAGCATACTCAGGAGCATCCTGAGTGGAAGCAGCGCACTCCAGAGCAGCCAGAGCGGAACCCTTAATGATCGGGGTGTCGTCGCCCGGGAACTCGTACTCGTTGAGCAGTTCGCGGATTTCCATCTCGACCAGCTCGAGCAGTTCGGGATCGTCAACCTGATCGCACTTGTTCATGAACACAACGATGTAGGGAACGCCAACCTGACGGGAGAGCAG
>JAZODA010000014.1:0-2846 GCA_045596745.1 Acutalibacteraceae bacterium | reverse complement strand
CGAGCGTATGCGGCAGGAGCATCCGCGCCGCTTTGCGGTGGCAGGGCTTGGCGAGTGGGGCGTGACCGAGGGGCTGATTTTCGAGAATTGGGAGGTCGCCGAGTTCGACCCCGACCATCTGCCCGAGCCGTGGCGATGGCGGCGTGTGTTCGGCTTGGATTACGGCTATTCCAACGATCCCACCGCCTTTATCGCGGCGGCGGTTGACCCCATCTCCCGACGGCTGCTGATTTTTGACGAGTTCAAGCAGCGCGGAATGCTCAACTGCGACATTGCCGAGCGGCTGCATCGGATGGGATACGCCGACGAGCGCATCCGCGCCGACAGCGCCGAACCGAAGTCCACCGAGGAGCTCAGGCGCGCCGGCATTTGCCGCATCACACCTGCCGACAAAGGACCGGGGTCGCTGCTGTACGGCATCGCGCGGCTGCAGGAGTACCGCATTGTGGTGCATCCGCGGTGTCGGCATACGGCGGCGGAGCTCTCGGCGTATGCGTGGGACAGGCAGGACGGCAGCGCCTACAACAAGCCGCGGGCAGGGGACGACCATCTGATGGATGCGTTGCGCTACGCGATGGAGGACGCGACCTACTTTCATCCCACACCGCCCGAAGCGCCGCCGCGACGGCGTTACGATATGCTCCACCCCGACGACTTCCGTGGAGGATGGGTGTAAGCACCTGCGGTGGACCTGCGGTCGGCGCCACACCTGGCGGTGAGCAAGACCCCTCATCCGTCACCTGCGGTGACACCTTCCCCCCAGGGGGAAGGCTTAAATGTCCCTTCTGCGGGAAGGCTTAAAGCCTTCTCCTTGAGGAGAAGCTCCGCCGCAGGCGGTGATGAGGTGTTGGAATGAGATTGTGTGAAGCGGAAAGGAGACGGAAGGATGCTATTGATAGTTGCTTTTTTATTGGGTGCGGTGGCAGGCGGAGCGGTAGTGCTGATGTGCAAGCCCACGCCTGCGGCGACGCCGACACCCTTTGTCAGCGATGCCGACCGCCGTCGCGCCGAGCGCGCGATGCGCGAGTATCGCAACTTTTTAACCTACGATGGGTTTTCCGGACAGGAGGATCAATCCTGAACCAACCACAGTGAAAGGAGTATGATGGATGGACGAAATCCAATCCCCCGACACCGAAACCACGGTGGCGGAGCCGACAACCGACGCCCCTGAGGCGAGCGCCCCGACCGACACGCTGGAGGTCAAGTTTAACAAGCAGCAGGTCACACTCTCGCGTGATGACGCGATTCGCTATGCCCAGAAGGGCATGAAGTATGACAACGTTCTGCCGCTGCTCGACACCCTCCGCGACGTCGCGATGCGGCGCGGCGTATCGCTTGCCGATTTGGTGGAATCCCTCGGCGGCGAGGAAACGCCTGCACAAACGCCCACACCGACGCTGACCGACCGACTGGCTGAGGAGTACCTTATCCTGTGCCGCGAAGTCCCCGACGTCGGCGCGTTCGACGCGCTGCCGCCCGAAGCGTTGCGTGAGGCGGCAGAGGACGGTATTTCCCTGCTGGATGCCTATTTGCGCCACCGACACCGCGAAGCGTGCCGTGTGGCAAACGAACAGGCGGCGGCTGCCGCGGCGGCAAAGGCCGCGCTCGGCACACAAGCCTCCGCCACCGAACACACGTCGCCCGTGGTCGCCGCGATGATGCGCGGACTGTGGGGACGATGACAAAAAGGAGAATGCATATGTCTAATTCGATTTCTTACGCTACCGCGCTCACCGAGCAGCTGGATAAGCTGTTTGTCCAGAGCGCCGTCACCGGTTTTCTGACCGACAACGCGCTGCGTGCCAAGTTCGTCGGCGCGCACACCGTGCTGATTCCCGATATGGAGCTGTCGGGTCTCGGCAACTACGACCGCACCGCCGGCTTTGCCGATGGCTCGGTCACCGTGTCCAACACGCCGTTTACGCTGACGCAGGACCGCGGCCGTTCCTTTATGCTGGATGCCCAGGACGAGGACGAGACGGGCGCTGCGGGCCTCGCGGGTCAGGTGCTGGGCGAGTTCGTTCGCACCCGCGTCGTGCCGGAGGTTGACGCCTACTGCCTCTCGAAGCTCGCGACGGTCGCCGCCGAGTGCGGTAACATCCTGCCGCTCGCCGAGGGCAAAACCGTGGCAAACGGCGTGTTCGCCTTGCTGCAGTCGATGATCAGCCGCGTGCGTGACACCGTCGGCTACGACGAAGAGCTGGTGGCGTTCCTCGACCCCACCGTCTACGACGCGCTGATGTCCACCCCCGAGGTGGCACGCTATCTGCGTGTGGACGAGTTCGCCAAGGGCGACATCGCGCTGCGCGTCAACCACATTGACAACGTGGCGATTCTGCCTGTGCCGTCGGCGCGTATGAAGACGGCGTTCACCTTCAAGGACGGTGCTGCCGAGGGCGAAGCCGACGGCGGCTTTGCCGCTGCCGAGGGTGCTGAAAACATCGGTGCGCTGGTGATGCCGAAGAAGGGCGCGTCGCTGATTCGCAAGACCGAGAAGCTGCGCGCCTTTGCGCCCGACCAGAACCAGAAAGCCGACGCGTACAAGTTCGATTATCGCTTGTACTACGATTTGCTGGTGAAAAAGAGCCAGCAGCCGACGATTTGTGCGTATACCTACGCGCAGTAATCGTTGAGGTGAGATAAAGCCTCCCTCTGAGGTGTTGCAGGGAGATTCTGCTAAGGGGAGGCTTTAACTCCCTCCGTCGGCTGCGCCGACACCTCCCTCGAGGAGGGAGGCAACACCTTGCGGTGAGCACACCTTGCGGTGGGCGTCGGCCACCTCATCCGTCTTTCGCCTGCGGCGAAATCCACCTTCCCCTCAAGGGGAAGGCTTGCGGACGAGC
>JAZODA010000013.1:0-11134 GCA_045596745.1 Acutalibacteraceae bacterium | reverse complement strand
GAATAATGCAAAAGTATGTGGAGGTATAATTGTTAAAGACGTTTATAAAAAATATATTTTTAAGAGGAGAATATCGCTTTCAACCTGTAGTTGAAAAATATCAACTTTTCTTTTATTGTGTTCTTCTGTGTTATCGGTTATAATTATATCAGCAAAGGAGATGATTTGATGAATAACACAAATATCGTTTTAGCGGCTAATATACAAAAATACCGTAAAAAATGTGGGTTAACCCAAGAAGAACTTGCTAAAAAATTAGGGGTAACATTTCAAGCAGTTTCAAAATGGGAAAATGCAAAAACTGCCCCTGATATATTGTTTTTGCCGACAATGGCTGATTTATTTGGTTGCTATATTGATGAATTATTTTCTCGTGAAATTAAAACAGAAATTCACTATGATCATTGTCCTGAATTTCCGTGGCACGATGATAACGTTATCCGCGGAGTTGTGTGTCTAGGTAAGAAGATTTTGCAGGTAACCGATAATATGACCGACAGGTTCACCTTTGAGGTTATCGGAGATGCAAAATGCGTGCAAAGCGAGTGTAATGTTGCGGTCAGCGGATCAGTTTATGGCGGTTGTAACGCCGGAGATGAATTGGTTGTGGCTGGAAATGTGAACGGCGGTTGCAATGCCGGTGACGGAATTACTGTGGGCTTTAATCTGAACGGCAGTTGTAATGCTGGTGACAATATCGTTGTTGGCGGTGATCTCAAAGGTGTTATAAGTTGCGGTGGTGCTGTTAAGGTTGACGGTGACGTCGAGGCTGAGAAAATTACGGGTAACGTTGTGTGCAATTCCTTGAAATGTGAAAAAATCGAAGGCGATGTCACTGTTAAAGAGGGAAATCATTTCGACCTTTGTACTGAACTTCCTTTCCCAGATGATACTATTATGAGAGAAGTTTTGTGTAACGGCAGAAAAATAATAAAAATTAAACCAATAGGATGAAATTTCTCGGTTTTCCCCAGTTCTTTTTCGGACACGAGAGACAAAAAACACACACTCAATTGAGTGTGTGTTTTTTTATCCAAGCCGACAGGCTTGGTATATCATCACGCAAAGCGTGTATTTCTGTCGGCTTGATGATATACAAAACTTCGTTTTGATGATATGCAATTCCTTGCGGAATTGATGATATACAATGCTTCGCATTGATTTAGTTGTACTTTTATGCTATAATGCACTTGCGACTTTGTCGCTTTTATGCTACGATATATTTAAAGGCGGTGATTTTATGAAAAAACTATTAATTTTATTATTCGTGCTTCTTTTAGCATTTTCTATGTGCGCATGTAGTGCCTCCAAGACAGAATTAGATATGGGTTCTACATTATCAGACTCTAATTCATTAATTAATGAAACTTCAAGAATCACCGAGACAGAATTAGATATGAGTTCTACATCATCAGACCCTAATTCATCAATTATTGAAACTTCAAGAATCACCGAAGAAAATGCTCTTGAAATTGCATCACAATACTGGGGTATTAAAACCGGTGATAAGGATGAAGAAACAGGATTTACGTTTCTTATCATGCCGGTTGAAAGTTCAAGTGATAATTTTGCAATAGCACTTAAATGGTTTGTAGATAATCACCATTATTCAACCGTTGATTCAATCGAAATTGACCCTTATACAGGAAAAATTGTAAACAGGGAATAAGAAAATCAAGTTTTTAGACCGGTTCCATTTTGAGTGTCGGTCCCAAAAATCCCGTTCACGAAAGTGGACGGGATTTTTTACTTCGTATTGCCGCAATACGGATATTCGCGCACACTTTTCGCGCCCGAATATATTGACAACGCTATAATTTATGTTATAATAATGAACGAGATTTAGGAGTACGCTTGTTCATTGGGATGGGTGTACTCTTTTTTTGAGAAACGGAGGTAATTCAGAAATGAAGAAAAACAACATTGTCGACTGGAAAACCATTACCAGCTTCGTAATCGACTCCTTTGTCGGTTACGGAATCCCGAGAGAGGACGCGGAGATTTGCGCCGATGTGCTTCTCGAGTCGGATAAGCGCGGTATCGAATCCCACGGTGTCAACCGCTTTAAGCCGGTGTACCTGGATCGTATCAAGGCCGGTATCCAGAATGCGGTTACCGAAATCGAAATCGTGAAAGAGACTCCCACCACGGCTGTCATCGACGGTCACCACTGTAAGGGTCAGGTTATCGGTCACACGGCAATGAGCATGGCGATTGCCAAGGCGAAGGAATACGGTATGGGCATGGTCGTTGTCCGCAATTCCTGCCACTACGGTATTGCCGGTTACTACACCAGCATGGCTACCAAGGCCGGTTGCATCGGTATGACCGGTACCAACGCACGTCCTTCCGTTGCACCGACCCACGGCGTTGAGGGTATGTTCGGTACGAACCCCTTTACCATCGGTGTGCCGACCGACGAAGACTTCGACTTCAACTTTGACTGTGCTACCTCCATCACGCAGAACGGTAAAGTGGAGTACTACGAGCGTATCGGTGAAGACGTACATCCCGGCACCATTATTGCTGACGACGGTTCTGCTGTCGAGGGCGATGCCGGTGTGGCTCTGAAGAAAATCCGCAACGGCACGGCTGCGCTGACCACTCTCGGCGGTATCGGCGAAGACCTCGGCGGTTACAAGGGCTACGGCTTCGCGCTGGCGGTTGAATTCTTCTCGTCCATCCTGCAGGACGGCGCTTACGGTAAGGCGCTGGACGGCAAAGATGAGAACGGCAACATCCGTCCGTATCAGCTCGGCCACTGGTTCATTGCTATCGATACCGACCATTTCCTGGGCGAAGATATCGCTCGCAGAAAGGCCGGCGAAATCACGCGCAGCATGCGTGCTTCCAAGAAGGCTCCCGGTGCCGATCGCATCTACACCGCGGGTGAGAAAGAGTATGAAATCCGCCTGGCTCGTAAAGATGGCGTGCCGATCAACGAGTCTGTCCAGAAGGAAATCATGGCTGTCCGCGACGAGCTGGGTCTGATCCAGTACAAATTCCCGTGGGAGGACTAATCAATGGATATCAGAGCTGAATCGCTGAAGAAGCACTACGAGTGGAACGGTAAAATCGAGGTTATCTCCCGCGCTCCCATCAACTCGCGCGAGGATTTGTCTCTGGCATACACCCCCGGTGTTGCCGAGCCCTGCCTCGAAATCCACAAGGACATCAGCAAATCCTATGAGCTGACCCGTCGCTCCAACCTGGTCGCCGTCGTGACCGACGGTACGGCTATTCTGGGCCTCGGTGACATCGGTCCCGAAGCCGGTATGCCGGTTATGGAAGGTAAATGCGCGCTGTTTAAGGCGTTTGCCGACGTGGATGCTTTCCCGCTTTGCATCAAGTCGAAGGACGTTGACGAAATTGTTCGTACCATCTATCTGCTTTCCGGTTCGTTCGGCGGCATTAATCTGGAAGATATTTCGGCGCCCCGCTGCTTCGAAATCGAGCAGAAGCTGAAGGAAATCTGCGATATTCCGATTTTCCACGATGACCAGCACGGCACGGCTATCGTTGTTGCCGCTGCGCTGATTAACGCGCTGAAGCTTGTCAAGAAAGAGATTGGTAACGTTCGGGTTGTTATCAACGGCGCCGGTTCTGCCGGTATCGCAATCGGTAAGCACCTGATGAATATGGGTGTTAAGCACCTGACCTATTGTGATCGTTTTGGTATCATCTGCGAGGGTAACGAAAACAACAACCCCGCTCAGGAAGAGGTTGCCAAGGTCACCAATCTGGAACACAAGAAGGGCACGCTGGCCGATGCTTTGGTTGGCGCAGACGTTTTCATCGGCGTTTCCGCTCCCAACCTGGTTACGCCGGAAATGGTCAAGTCCATGGCGGCGGATTGCATTATGTTCCCGATGGCGAACCCCACGCCCGAAATTATGCCTGACATCGCCAAGGCGGCAGGCGCACGCGTTGTGGGTACCGGTCGTTCGGACTTCCCGAACCAGATCAACAACGTGCTGGCGTTCCCGGGCATCTTCCGTGGCGCTCTGGATTGCCGTGCTTCCTGCATCAACGAAGCGATGAAGGTTGCTACGTCCTATGCGCTGGCTTCGCTGATTCCGGACGACGAAATCACCGAGGAAAACATCATTGCTCCCGCGCTGGATAAGCGCGTGGCGCAGGTGGTTGCCGAAGCTGTTATCAAGACGGCTAAGGAGACCGGTGTCGCTCGTATCTGATGCACTCATAACAAAGCCCCCTGTTATCACGACAGGGGGCTTGTTTTTTACTATTATTTTTCCAAAATGATTTGACCTTTGCGGTAATGTTTGGTACAATAGGAAAGATATTAGCGATGAGGTGTTTATATGAACGAAAAACGGAGTAGTTTTACCGGCAAAATCGGTTTTGTCCTGGCGGCTGCCGGTTCGGCGGTTGGTCTCGGAAACATCTGGCGTTTCCCGTATCTGGCCGCGAAGTACGGCGGCGGTATTTTCTTGCTGGTTTATCTTATCCTGGCGGTGACGCTGGGCTTTGCACTGATGTGTGCCGAAATTTCCATCGGTCGTAAGACGGGGAAGAGTGCCATCGGCGCGTTCGCGGAACTTAATAAGAAGTACAGCTTCATCGGCTGGCTGGCGGCGATTGTTCCTGTCATCATTTTGCCGTATTATTCCGTTATCGGCGGCTGGGTTACGAAATACTTTGCCGTGTTTATCACCGGTGGAGCCAAAGCCAGTGCGGCGGACGGCTATTTCAGCGCGTTTATCGGCTCGACGTTTGAGCCGCTCGGTTGGTTCTTGCTGTTTATCGGTCTGACGGCGCTGATTGTGCTGTTCGGCGTGGAAAAGGGCATCGAGAAGGTCAGCAAGCTGATGATGCCGCTGCTCGTCGCGCTGACGCTGTTTGTTGCTGTTTACGTGATGTTTATGCCCGGTGCTATGGATGGCGTCAAGTACTACCTGACCCCCGATATTTCGAAATTCTCCGCCACCACGGTGCTGGCGGCGATGGGTCAGCTGTTCTATTCGATGTCGATTGCGATGGGTATTATGATTACCTACGGCTCGTATATGAAGAAGGATATTCGTCTGGAGTCCTCGGTACACCAGATTGAAATCTTCGATACCGGTATTGCGTTCCTCGCCGGTATGATGATTATTCCCGCGGTGTTTTCTTTCTCGGGCGGTAACGAAGAGGCGCTCGGCAAAGGTCCCAGCCTGATGTTTATCACGCTGCCGAAGGTGTTCGAATCGATGACCGGTGGCGCGATTGTGGGTACTGTGTTCTTCCTGCTCGTGTTTTTCGCGGCGTTGACTTCTTCGATTTCGCTGATGGAAACCATCGTTTCTCTGCTGCAGGATAAGATGGGCTGGAACCGTCGCAAGTCCTGTCTCGTGGTGTTCGGCGTGTCTCTGCTGCTTGGTTTGCCGTCCTCGCTGGGCTTCGGCGTGCTGAGCGATATCACGGTTGCCGGCCTTACGTTCCTCGATATGTTTGACTTTATCAGTAACAGCGTGCTTATGCCGATCGTGGCGTTGTTGACCTGTCTGTTTGTCGGTTATGTGCTCAAGCCCAAGACACTGATTGAGGAAATGGAAATCGGTGGAAAGTTCAAGAGCAAAACGATGTTTGAAGTTGTCATCAAATACGTTGCGCCCATCTGCATTGTGCTGATTCTGATTTCGTCCGTGCTGGACGGTCTCGGCATTCTTAAGATTTGATTTCATAAGGCTTCGTTCTGTCGGACGAAGCCTTATCATGTAAAGGAAGAATGTTATGGAGTATTTGTTTCCTGCAGAAGATTGTATCAACGTTTTCTGTGAATATATGGAGGTAAAGGCGGAGGATCTCGGCCTTTCGAACAATACCCTGTTCCGCGATCCTTGCGGTATCGGCAATGTTTCCACGGCACGAGATATGCTTCGTTGCCTGATTCGTGCCAATGAATGCGATATGCTGAAAGCGGTGTGGGGAAAACCGACCTACACAGCTCAGCTCGGTGGAAAAAATCCGCGTGAGTTTCCGCTGGTTTCCACCGTGTTCCGCAGTAAGTGCAGCCGCGTACTGACCGATGAGTTTGAAGTAGTCGGGGGAAAGAGCGGCACGCTGACGAAGTATGGCGCGTATAACCTGTCTGTCATCGTCAAGATTCCCGACAGTGATGACCGTCTGGCCTGTACGGTTATGTATGCCAACACCAACGATTGCGGCGAACAAAACCGTTTTCAGGCAACGGTGGAAGCACTGCGAGCAGCACTTGCCAAATACCGCGACAGAAGCTGTGATGTTTCCAAAATGTCGGTATGTGCCAAAAGTGCTGTGGTGTGTCTTGTGCCGCCGCTCGGCGCGGATGAATATCACGCACAGCTGGACATCCTGTTCGAAAAGAACGCCGGCGAGATTTTGAAGCCTGCTTCCATGACCAAAATGCTGACATCGGTGATTGTATCGGAGTTTGCTAAGGGTCTCTCCGAAGAGGTTTCGGTTACCAAAGCGGTTCTGGATTTGATTCCGTCCGGTTTCTTTATCGAAGATTTGCAGCCGGGGGATGTCATTACGGTGGAGGATGCCCTGCATGCGATGATGCTGCCCTCCAGCAACGCAACGGCGTATGTGCTGGCGAATCACATTGGTCATCGCTTGCTGACGGATATGGATGATTAACGGAGGTATTGTGATGAAAAAGGTAATTCTGATTTCCATTGATGGTATGCGCTCCGATGGTCTGTTGACCTGCGGAAATCCGTATGTTGAGGAACTGAAGAAACAGTGCGCCCATTCCTTTGCGGCATCCTCGATGGTGCCGTCTGTGACGTTTCCGTGCCATTTTTCCATGACCCACTCTGTAACGCCGCAGCGCCACGGTATTCTGACCAATACCTACGTACCGCAGGTGCGTCCTGTGAAGGGCATTTTCGAGAAAGTGGCAGAAGCGGGCGGCGTTTCCGCAATGTTTTACGGTTGGGAGCCGTTGCGTGATATTGCGTCTCCCGGCACGCTGAAGTTTGCGACTTACATCAACGCCTATACCAAGGAAAGCTCCGATACGGTGCTGACGGATAAGGCTTTGGAGCTGATTGACGAACACAAACCGGATTTCGTGTTCCTGTATATGGTGGAAACCGATGAAAAGGGCGGTCACGATAACGGCTGGATGAGCGAAGAGTATCTGCGCCGTATCCGTGTGGCGATTGATAACGTACAGCGCGTTGTCGAGCGTTTTGGCGATGAATACACCGTCGTTGTGATGGCAGACCATGGCGGACACGACCGTTCTCACGGCTCGGAGCTTCCTGAAGATATGACCATTCCGCTGTTCTTCCGCGGCGAAGATTTTACGGCAGGTCGCGTTCTCGAGGATATTTCGCTGCTGGATATTGCGCCCACCATCGCGGCGGTTATGGGCATCAACGCCGATGCCGATTGGGAAGGCAGATCGCTGATTGGATAAGCACTGAGTGCGAACGGAGATTGTGAATGAAAACCTATCTTTTTGATTTTGACGGCACGCTTGTGGATTCTATGCCGACGTATGTGTCAGCTATGCTGCGTATTCTGGATGAAAACGGCATTTCGTACGAAGAGGATATTGTCAAAACCATCACACCTCTTGGCTTGATGGGAACGGCGAAATATTACCGCGAGACACTGCAGGTGCCGCTTCCTATGGAAGAGCTCATCGATTTGATGGGGAAGTATATGCTGGAGGCGTATTGGTACCATATCCCTGCTAAAAACAACGTACTCTCCACCTTGAAAGAACTTAAAAAGCGGGGGGCGAGCCTGAATGTGCTGACAGCAAGTCCGCACATCACGCTGGATGCGTGCTTAAAGCGGCTCGGGATGTTCGATTTGTTTGACAACGTGTGGTCGTGTGATGATTTTTCCACCACCAAAGCAGACTCCGAAATCTACCGTATGGCGGCCGAACGGCTGGGTGTCGGCGTAGGGGAGGTTCTGTTCCTCGATGACAATTACAACGCCGATTTGACGGCAAAAAATGCCGGTATGCTGGTTTGTGGCGTGTTTGATAAGTCGTCGGAAGAGTATGTGGATGAAATCAAATCGATCGCGGATGAATATATTTACGATTTTTCCGAATTGCTGGATTGATTTCGTAAAATACGTGTGTTACAATGGAAAAAACAGGAGGTTGATTGTATGAAAAAGGTTCAGGTTATTCCGCTGACCAACGAGGAATTTGCTCCCTTCGGCCAGTTCTATACGATGGATAAACCGCAGGGCTACGCACTTTGCGGTGAACTGCACCGGTTCTTCCCGGATCGCCTGGTTGCCGATAGCGAGCATCGCGTCGGTTACTCGCCGATTATCGTGAAAAAGCCGGAGAAAATGGTGATTACTCAGCAGGAGTACCACACCACGACGTGGGAAATGATTATGCCGTTGGATGACGATATGATTTTGCATGTCGCTCCTGCTTCTGCCGGTACACCGGTTACCGACCTTGCCAAGGCGTTTTTGGTACCGAAGCACACACTGGTCAAGATGAATGCCGCTATCTGGCATCTGGCGCCGCTGCCTGCTTCCAAGGAGCAGCTGACCGCGCTGATTATCTTGCCGGAATGCACCTACGCAAACGACTGCACCGTTGTGGATTTGACTCCGGAGCAGCAGTTTGAAATCGTGCTGTAATAGGTAAACAAAACCGCCTCGAAAACATTCGGGGCGGTTTTTATTTTGCTGCTTTTTAAAATTGAAAGGGGAAGTTGTTTGTGAAAAAGTATGTTGCATTTTCTATTGCAGTGATGGTTATATTGTCTTTGCTTTCCGGGTGTGCGGTTGATACAAAACAGGCTTCCTCTGCTACGACATCGGGTACTTCGGCCAACATTCCGACTCCGGCGGTGCAAGCTTTGCCTGCGGTTTACGAAGAGACAGTGGCAGATCTTATAACATTGATCGAGTGGAAATTGACCGATGGGTTTTATGAAAAGTGGAGTGACGATCTTTTGGTGGTGCCTCCCTTGAGTTACAACTTGACAGAACAGCTGGAAACAATTGATGGTGACTATACGTTATACGATACAGTTCTTGAACAAGTTGTCGGATATGATAACCCGAATGCTACAGTTAGCTCGTTTGGATATATTTTACGAGATATTAATGCTGACAACACGCCGGAATTGTTTTGGGTGTGCGAGGATCGGACGTTGCTAGCGGTATTTACCGTTTGTGATGGCAGAGCAAAATTGCTTGATTACTTTATGCAGCGATATTCCTGTGTGGTCACAGATGATAACAGACTGGTAATCCACAGTTCTTTCGGAGTCGGATACTTGGATTGTGAAATTCTGAAGTTGGATGCGAACGGCTGCTTAGTCAATGAATTATCGTTTCACGCAGATGATCCCGGTGATGGCAACGCCAAGTATTGGAAACAAATAGGCGATGATGAGCGGGTGTCGATCAGCGAGGGACAGTTTGATGATCTAGCAATACAATATTCTTCGGAATGGGGAAACTCGTGGCAAGAGCTACCGATCAGCTTTTTTGAAGGAACCTCCGGGCCTAAGAAGACGTTAAACGAGAAGCTGACAGAAAAAATCGATACAAACTTAGAGAAGTTGCTTGGGATAGCTGCAAACGGCGGAATTGTTAACTATAACGAAGCATACGGCTCTGCGGCAAGGGAATGGCAGGAAATAGCCGAAGTATACTATAATGCTCTTGTGAGATATGAGGGTTGGCTCGCCGAGTGGGAAGATGTTTCGGGTAACGACAATATTATAAAGAATTTCCGTGATTCACTGGAAGAATACAAGTCTTTGTGGAAAACTTACGTAGAATCACAAGAGGATGCCTACGCGACTATTGTGGATACGATCTACAGCGGCGGGTCGCTGGGTTCTCTTACCATTTCGGAGCATCAGTATAACCTTTCAAAACAGTGGGCGCTGCAGGTCGTTGATATTTATGAACTGATGCTGAACATCGGCTGACAAAAAAGAAAAACAGGCTTCCGAATGGAAGCCTGTTTTTTGCGAAAGAACGACTAAAAGTAGCGTAAGTAGGGGTAAAAACGACCAAAAGTAGTGTGGTTACTTTTTAGTTATCTTAACTTTAGCATCAATTGAAAGGTTGTAATTTTCAAAGATGTTTTGATTATAGGCACATATTATCAAACTATGTTTATCTGAATCATAAAACAGTTGCAATTTACCGTCTTCTGCAATCAATTTATCAACTAAAGGCATTTCTGATTTAAAATTCCCAGCAGTTACAACAACAATATCGCCAATCTCTGCAAGTTCAAATAGCTTTTGTGGCATAATATCAAGTTCTGCCGTTGTGTCGCTTGCTTGGCTTACGATACTTCCTTTTACCAAATCCTCGTTACAAGCGGTAAGACTAAAAATTAAAACAACAATAAGAAATAAAACATATAATCTTTTCATTTTGCATTCTCCTTCAGCGTTTTGCAACTTGCAATCAACATTCGTCTAATACGCCCACAAAGATTACGATGCGCTTTAAATGCTTCTTCGCTTATTGCTTGGGTATTAAGCAGTAATTGCAACCAGCCTTCGGTTTCACTACATTCTTTGAGGGCAATTTCAAATTTCGAAAGCATATCCGCTTTACTTTGTCCGTAATTAGCTTCACGAATATTGGCATAAACGCTACTGGAACTTTTGCGAATTTGGAAAAGAGTGTTGGACGGTGCTTTTATGTTTTGACAAAGCAATTCGATATCCGTTGCAAGCTGTTCTGCATATGTCAACAAGTAATTTTTTGCCATATAAATCACTCCTTTCAAAGGAATTATACCACATTTCCGGAAACAAATCAACGGCTTGCCGTTGCATATCATCCGCAACTTGTTGCAGTATATCACCAACACGCAGTGTTGTATCTCATCAAGCCGCAGGGAGATACACGCTGACGCGTGATGAGATACAGCCCCAAGGGGCTGACGATATACACCGCACTTCGCGCGGTGATGAGATACCAAGCCTGCGGCTTGGATAAAAAAAGAAGTAACTTTTGGTAGACAAAAGTTACTTCTTTTTTGGCTCCCCCTGAAGGACATTACGAACCTTGGTTTGCGGTAAAGTCAAGCAGTATCGCAAGTCAAATGCAACCGCAAACCTTATACAAGCTTGCTCCGCAACCTTGTAGAGGTTCAAATCTATGTTGTAAGTGAAACAAAAAA
>JAZODA010000012.1:0-12713 GCA_045596745.1 Acutalibacteraceae bacterium | reverse complement strand
CCTAAGACCGCTTGGCCTCCGACTTCGATGGCTTCGTCGATGTTGTCCACGCGCACGATGGGCAGGATCGGCATCATCAGTTCTTCCTGCACGAACTCGTGGTCGAACGAGGTCTCGCAGATGATGCAGCGGATATCCTTGCTGACCGACACGCCGATTTTCGCGAGCAGCACATCCGCATCGCGACCGACGCAGTCACGGCTGACCGTCTTTCTGACGCGGCCGTTCTTATCGGTCTTCTCTTCCAGAACCACCTTGTTCAGTGCGGCAGCCTGCTCGGCACTGATGAGGTAGGCGCCGTTCTTCTGCATAGCGGAGATGAGCTCGTCCGCGATGTTGCGGAACGCGAACACTTCCTTTTCAGCGATGCAGGGCAGGTTGTTATCGAAGGTGCAACCATCGATGATATCCTTACCGGCTTTCTGGATGTCGGCGGTATCGTCCACGATGACAGGCGGGTTGCCCGCGCCTGCGCCGATGGCCTTTTTGCCGGAGGACAGCACCGCACGCACCACGCCCGGGCCGCCGGTGCACACCAGCAGGCGGATGGCGGGATGGGACTGCATAATGGCCGCCGATTCCAGCGTGGGCTTCGCCATGGAGCACACGAGGATTTCCGGACCGCCTGCCGTCTTGCAGGCACGGTTGACGAGGTCAACCGCATAGTTGGAGGTCGCAATGGCGTTAGGATGAGGGTTGAACACCACACCGTTGCCGGCAGCAATCATACCGATGCTGTTGCAGATGACCGTCTCGCTGGGGTTGGTGCTGGGGGTGATGGCACCCACCACGCCGAACGGCGCCATTTCCACGAGGGTCAGACCGTTGTCGCCGGTTTTGGCGGCGGAAACGATGTCCTCAGTGCCGGGCGTCTTGTCCGCCACCAACAGGTGCTTCAGACGCTTGTGGTCCACACGACCCATACCCGTCTCTTCCACACCGAGCTTCGCCATAATGCCCGCTTCCTCACGGGTCAGGCGGCGAATTTCGGTGATGAGGCGCTCGCGCTGCTCCACCGACATCGCACGCACAGCGCGATAACCGGCCTCAGCGGCACGGATGGCTTCGTTCATATCATCGAAAACACCGATCAGCTTTCTGCCGCCGTACTGCGTGGAATCCCACGTTGCCACCGGCGCAGACTGAATGCGGTCCAGCACCTGGCTGACCACCTGTCGGATTTCGGATTCAGAGATTGTTGCTGCCACAGCAGATCACTCCTTCTTAATAAATCAGTTCCACTTGCTTGTTTTTGAGATATTCCACCCAACGCTCGGTCGGCTGTTCGTCCGTGACGAGGATATCCACCTCGCCGGGGTCACAGACGTGAACGAAGGAGATCTTATCAAACTTCGTACCGTCCACCGCGAGCACTTTGCGATCCGCAGCGGCGAAAATCGCCTGCTTGATTTCGGAGTCGCGCTCGTTGGAGTCGGTGATGCCCATATTCATATCGATGCCCTTGCAGGAGCACACCGCAAGGTCCACATGGAAGCCGCGAATCATCTTTTCCGCCGACGCGCCGACCAGCGACAACGCCCCTTCACGCAACGCACCGCCCGTGGACAGGATGTTCCAGCCCTCTTTGTCGGCGAGCTCCAGCAGAATCTCGACCGAGTTGGTGATGAGCGTGATGTTCTTGCGGCTCTTGATGATTTTTGCCACGAAAATCGCGGTGGAGCTGGCGTCCAGCATAATACGGTCGCCATCGTGAATCAGCTCGCCAATCTGCTCGGCAATGTGCTGCTTGCGTTCCACGTTGGCACGCTTACGCACGCTGTACGGCAGGTCGGTCGTACTGTTCTGATTGGCCACGGCACCGCCGTAGGTTTTCTTGGCAAGTCCTTCCCGCTCCAACTTTTCCAGGTCTCGGCGGATGGTCTCTTCCGTGACATCAAACTCACGGGCGAGGTCCGACACGATGACCTTGCCTTCCAGCGACAGGCGGGCAAGGATGGTGTTGCGCCGTTCAATGGCGAGCATAGGACGGCCTCCTTTACGTACAGTTGAAATCAGAGAATGCTCTTCCAGGTCTTTTCATCCGGATGCGGAATGACGGCACTGTCGAGGAACATACCGTTCTCGCCTGCACCGGCCTGTGCGCGTTCAATCGCCGCCTGCACCGCCGCGATACCGCCGGTCAGCAGGAGATACGATTTGCCGCACATACCGCGCGCCAGACGCAGCTCGATGAGTTCGACCAGCGCCGTTTTGGCGGCGATATCCGCTGCCACGATGGCGGCGGAGGAGGAAAAGGTTTCGAGCACACCCAGCGCTTCGGGGTCGCCGACATCGGCGGTGCCGTACAGCGCGGTGAAGATGGATTCGTGCGGAGCGCCCAGCACAAAGCTGTCAATCAGCGGTTCGGGATCGTGTGCCGCCGCAGCGTCAACCGCCGCGCGCACAGCCGACAATTCGCCGCTGATAAGCACGAGATATTTACCGGGGCACACCGTGCTGGCTTCAATGATGTCCACTTCCGCCGTTTTGACCATACGGTCTGCTGCGCGCATACCCGACGACACGGTCTTGTACTCGACCATACCAATGGCTTTGTTCACGGTTTACCCCTCCTTTACGTTGATGGTGATGACGCGGTCGGTGATGCTTTCCACCACACCGTCAAGCGGTGCGTGCAGCGCGACGCCGAGGGCGTTTTCCGCTGCGGTGGCGAGGCACTGACCTGCGCTGACGCTATCCCCCACGCTGACGCACGGTACAGACGGTGCGCCGATATGCTGGGACAGCAGCAACCGAAGCTGCTTCGGCACAACAGTTTCATCCGAAAGCGGTGCCGATTTGTTGTAAGCGGTGAGTCCGAGGCGAGCCATCAGGCGACGCATCGGCACACGGCGGTAGGCACGTGCTTCGCTGACGGGGGCGAGCTCGGCGTTTGCCGGAGGACGTACCCCCTGCTGACGCAGGCTGTTTTTGCAAGCCGACAGCAGCATTCGCGGCGAGAGTCCCTGACCGCAGGAATACATTTCGCACAGACCGCAGCCGGTGCAAAATGCCGAGTTGACGTAAGGCGTTACGTCGTTGGTGACGCCGTTGGAGGCGACCAACATAAAGCGGCTCGGCTCAATCGGATGACCCAGCAGATGGCGCGGACAAAGGTCGGTGCAGTAGTGGCACTGACAGCACGCCGCCATCGCGCGTTTCATATCCAGAAACGGCTTGGCACGCTTCTTTTGAACAATCACGTGGCTCTCCGGCAGCACCAGCACCGCATTGGTGGTTTTGGTGACCGGCTCGACAGGGCTGCCCAGACGACCCATCATCGGGCCGCCGAACACATACGCAGGGTCGGGAACGGTGACACCGCCCGCCTTTTCAATCAGCTGGCTGACAGGCGTTCCCAGCGGTACACGCAGCGTCACAGGATGGGCGACTTCGCCTGCCACCGTGACAAACTTGTGTGTCAATGCACCGCCGCCGAGCAAGCGCGACATATTGTACACCGTCTCCACATTGAACACGGTGACACCCACCGAAATGGGCAGCGCACCCGGCGCGACCACGCGACCTGTGGCCTCGTAGATCATTACCACCTCGTCACCGGCGGGATAGACCTCCGGCAACGGGCAGAGCGACATATTTGGAAAGGTGTCGATAATCGGCATAACCGCGTCAATCGTGCGCTTGTACGAACGCTTGACCGCGATGATGACCGAGGTAGCACCTACGGTTTTCGCAACCAAATCCAACGTGCCCAGAATGTCCTCTGCGTACTTCTCCAGCACCTGACGGTGCAGTTTCAGCAGCGGTTCGCATTCCGCGCAGTTGAGAATGAGTGTGTCGGCTTTTTCATCCAGCTTGGCGTAGGACGGGAATCCCGCGCCGCCTGCACCGACGACACCGCCGTCACGAAGGACGGATTTCAGTTCAGTTAAGGTCATTATCCATCACTCCGGCAAGACCGATTCCGCTGTCGACAATACCGACAATCGCGGCATCCACCGGCGAATCGGACATATTGCAACCGATGCGCGCCGCGCTGCCGGTAGCCACCAGGACAATTTCCCCGATGCCGGCGCCGACGTTATCGACCGCAACGATCTTGTTCGTGGCATCGCCCAGCTGTGCCAGCGGCTCTACCACCATAAACTTACTGCCGATGAGGTTTTCGTTTTTACGGGTGGACACGATGCTGCCCACCACTTTACCGACGATCATTGTCTGTTCCTCCTGTTACAAAGTGTACCCCGCCCGGATCGGCTGACGGGCAACTGCCCGTCAGCCAAGTTCCGGTCTCGGATTACTTCAGCGAGGGCAGGATCTTCTCCACGTCTGCGTGCGGACGCGGGATGACATGAGTGGCGACGAGCTCGCCCAGCTTGGATGCCGAAGAAGCGCCGGCGTCGACAGCAGCCTTAACAGCGCCGACATCACCGCGCACCATGACGGACACCAAACCGGAACCGATCTTCTCGGTGCCGATGAGTTCCACGTTCGCAGCCTTGACCATCGAGTCGGCAGCTTCGATCGCGGCGACCAGACCTCTGGTCTCGACCATACCTAATGCTTCCAGTGCCATTGTGATATCCTCCTTATGGTTAAATGACTATGGGTTACTTATTTCAGAACCGGCAGGATCTTCTCCACATCCGCATGCGGACGAGGAATGACGTGCGTGGCGACGAGCTCGCCCAGCTTGGATGCGGACGACGAACCGGCGTCCACAGCCGCCTTGACAGCGCCGACATCGCCGCGGACCATCACGGAGACGAGTCCGGAACCGATTTTTTCGGTGCCAATCAGGGTGACGTTGGCGGCTTTGACCATCGCATCGGCTGCTTCGATTGCAGCAACGAGACCGCGGGTCTCAACCATACCCAGTGCTTCCAGTGCCATTTTCTTTACCTCCTTTACCGGTGTGGGGTTCTCTACGACAGCGGTTTCCACCGCAGGGGTAACTTGTTGTTGTTCAGCCATGCTTATTCCCTACCTTTCGTCAGGCGGGAGGCGCTGAGCTCGACCATACGCTGCGTTTCCGCGTGCGGATTGGCAATCACCGCGTACGAGGCAGGACGTTTGATGGCGCCAGCCACGGCGTTTTCCACCGCGGCAGTGACCGCCGACACATCGCCTTGCACGATGATGGTGACCAATCGGCCGCCCAACTTGCGCTCCCAGGTGACAAATTCCACATTGGCGGATTTACACATGATATCCAGACAGTCGATTCCGGCGGTGACGCCGGTAATCTCAACCAGACCCAATGCTTTCATAACGGACTCTCCTTGAGCTTAAATCTTACAGCTTCGGCAGGATCTTCTCCACATCGGCGTGGGGACGCGGAATGACGTGGACAGCGACCAGCTCGCCCAGCTTGGAAGCGGAAGCCGAACCGGCCTCCACAGCAGCCTTGACAGCGCCGACATCGCCGCGAACCATCACGGACACCAAACCGGAACCGATTTTTTCGGTGCCGATGAGGGTAACCTCGGCCGCTTTCACCATGGCATCTGCCGCTTCGATCGCAGCGGTCAGGCCGCGAGTTTCTACCATACCCAGAGCTTCTTTAGACATAACATTCATCCTCCTGCAATTATGTTTTAATTTTTATCAAACGCGTTGAGTTTGAGCATCGGCTCGGTGTCCTCCTCGACGCTGGTCAGGATGTGAGTCGTGACCACGCCGGAATGACGTTTTGCCGCTTCTACGGCCGCTTCCACCGCCGCTTCCACATTGGTGACCGTGCCACGGAATTTGATGGCAACAATCAGCGGAACCGGCATCGAATCGGCGTTGGCGGGCTTGTTCTTGTCGAAGTTTTCCACGGTTACATCGGCCGCTTTGCAACCGGCATCGCACGCGACGAACGCGGTGACCAGACCGTAGACTTCGACGATTCCGCAAGCGTTACGCATACCCCGTCACCTCATCGATTGACGATGGCGATCTTCAGACCTTCCATCTTCAGGTTGGTCACAAGCGCCTCGTTAATCTGCTCCAGCGGATACTTGTGGGTAATCAGCTTCTCAATCGGGAGGCCGATGCCCTTGGCGCGCTTGAGGAAATCGAAGGTGGTCGCGTAATCGCGCAGGGTGTACACCCAAGAACCCACCGTGGTGATTTCCTTCGAGCAGATGTCGAAGTGGGGGTTGATGCTGGCGTCGCCGCCGTTGATGAAGAAGCCCAGCTCGCACAAGCCGCCGCCGTTGCGGATGAACTTGTAGATGTTGCTGTGGGCCACGGGAGAACCGGTGCACTGGAACGCGAAGTCGGCCAGATAGCCGCCGAACGCCGCCTGTACGCCGCCCGTCAGGGCTTCGATGCCCTGGAAGTCTTTGAAGTTAACCGTTGCGGTTGCGCCCATCTCGCGGGCAAAGGCCAAGCGCTTGGCTTCGCCGTCCACCGCGACGATGTTTTCGATACCCATCGTACGCAGCACCGCGATACAAATCAGACCGATGGGGCCGCAGCCCTGCACCACCACGCGGCTGTTGAACCGCAGGATACCGGTGGTCTTGGCACGCTCCACCGCGTGAATCAGCACCGCGCAGGGCTCGATGAGGATACGGGAATCCAAATCCAAATCGCTGACGTTAAACACCGTCGAGCCGCCACGCACCAGAATGTAATCGCTGAACCAGCCGTTGAGGTGAACATCGTCATCCGGAAGCAGGCCGTACACATCGGCGCCGCCAACGTTCTGCTTGTTCAGGTCGTACATCGTGATGTCCGGGTTGTCTTTGAAGATCATGCAGGTGACAACCTTGTCGCCTACCGCCAGCGGCTTGCCGGCGCTGTCCTTCTTGACGTTCTTACCCATCTTGACGATTTCGCCCGTGCCCTCGTGACCGAGTGCCACAGGAATCAGACCGAAGGGATCGCGCTTGAACTCGTGGGCGTCCGTGCCGCACACGCCGCAACCCTCAACCTTGACGAGAATGTCGTCATCGCCCACAGCGGGCATCGGGTACTCTTTAATCTCGAACTTTTCGAGGCCGGTCAGCATAGCGACCTTCGCCGTTGCCGGGATACCGGCAGCCGCTTTGGGAGCGGCACCGCCGGCGGTGGGGGTTTTCATCCCCTCCAGCACCTGACGGACGATTTCCTCGATGTTACGGGAGTTGATATCCATTATCGTATACCTCCGCTTGTTTCAAAAATTCGCTTGCCATACGCGGCAAGGGCGGTGTCCTGTTCCTCGCTTCCGCCGCTGACGCCCAAGCCACCCACGATGGTGTCGCCGACCTTCAGCGGTTCGCCGCCGCCGAAAATCACAATCTTGCCATCGTTCGTGAACTGGATGCCGTACAGCGAGCCGCCCGGCTGTGCCAGGGGCTTCAGCTCGGAAGTGGACATTTTCAGCGCCGTCACCGTATAGGCTTTGTTGACGGCAATGTCATAACTGGCAATGTACGCGTCGTCCATACATTCGACCAAAATCGGTCGACCGGCGCGGTCCGCAATCGCGACTACCGCTTTCACACCCAGTCGCGTTGCCTCCTCTCTGACCTGTTCGGACAGACGGCGCGCCGTTTCCAGTGTGAGGTTTCCGGTCACCTGACGGACGACGGCATCCACGAGTGTACGCAGTGCCTTTTCGTCCATTCCGTTCATCGCCTTACTTACCCAGCTTCTCCAGCACGAGACGGGTGATCTCCGCGACCATATCGTCGTTGGAGCCGCCGGTGCAGACGTTCTCGCAGGTGTTGGTGCGGCAGCCGTGGCAGCTGGGCTTGCCGTTCTTGGCGTTGATGCACATATCGGCCGGGTGCTTACCCTTCAGACCGTACTGCGCACGCATCGAATACAGACGCTTCACCTGAGCATCGGACAGCTCCTGAGGACCGCCCAGCAGGTTGGAGATGAACAGCAGCTGTGCGTAGAATTCCACGGACTCCATCTTGTGGTATGCGCCCAGCAGGCTGTCTGCGTAGGTCAGCGCACCGTGGTTCTCCAGCAGAACCGCATCGAAATACTGCAGATACTTGGAAACAGCATCCGGAATCTCCTCGGTGGAGGGGGTGCCGTACTCAGCGATCGGCACGCAACCGAGACCCAGAACCGCTTCCGGCATAATGGGCTGGCTCAGCGGGATACCGGCAATCGCAAAACCGGTGGCGTACATCGGATGAGCGTGCACAACCGACTGCACATCGGGGCGCTCCTTGTATACGCGCATATGCATCTTAATCTCGGAGGAGGGCTTGAAACCGGGGTTGGCTTCCAGCACCTTGCCGTTGGCATCGACCTTGCAGATGAACTCGGGGGTCATGAAGCCCTTGCTGACGCCCGTGGGGGTGCAGAGGAATTCATTGTCGCTGATTTTGACGGAGATGTTACCGTCGTTCGCGGCGACCATGCCCTTGTTGTAAATGCGGCGGCCGATCTCGCAGATCTCTTTTTTGATAGCGTACTCGTTTACCATAACTACCGACTCCTTTTGTTATGTTTTTGTTTTGATTTTCTGTGTTTCGCTAACATTCTGATGGTATCATACCATAGTTTTACGGAAAAGTCAACACTGAATTTGTTGTTTTTCTTTGTTTTTGTGGATTTTCTGTTGTTTTTATGTGGTTTCGAGGTGGGAAAGCAGGGCATCCACCCCTTCACCCGTGTGGGAATTCACATAAAACACCGTTTTGCACCCCGAAAGTCGCAGCCAGCGTTCGGCGCGAGCAGGGTCGGCTTTGTCGATTTTAGTGACGATGCCGACCACCTCGCGGTTGACGAGGCAGGTGATGTTCGGCGGATAGAGCGTGTACTCATCGTCCGCCGCGAGCAGCAGTCCCACCACGTCGGCTTCGTAGGCGTACAGCGCCAGCGCACAGCCGAGGTCGTGGTTTTCGAGGTACTCGCCGGGGGTGTCAATCAGCACGTCGCCGTAGGCGATGGATTGGGTCTTGCGGTAGGTGACCCGCTCCCCTCGTATCGCCTGGGTCAGTGTGGTCTTGCCGCAACCGCTGCGGCCAATCAGCAGCAGCCGTTTCATCAGGTGCGGGTGACCGGGCATACCGCAAAGCCCAGTTTTTCCACGGCGTAATCGGTAATCGCGCTGAGTGCGGATTCCACCTGCGACACCGTGCCGGTGACGATGACCGTGCCGCTGAAGCGATCCACAAAGCCGAGCTCCACGCCGGAGGCTTTGAGGGCGATATCGCCTGCGATGATGGCGGTCTCGCTCGGGCTGACCGTCAGGATGCCGATGGCACCTGCGTGGTCGACCGCCGGGTCAAGACCCAGCTTGCGGTACAGAATCTCGTCGGGGTTGGCGATGATGTGCGCCAGCGTGATTTGTTTACCCGGAACAAGCTCCTGTATAATGCGTGTTTTGTTTTCGTAGTCCATAGGTCAACCTCCCAGATACGCGGTCAGTCCCTTGGATTCCACCACACGCAGCAGACGCTGCATCTGTTCCGCCGGAGGCGGTGTGAGGTGTTCCAGGGTGTAGGGACGACCGAGGCCGGTGTATTTGTCCTGTCCCATACGGTGGTACGGCAGCAGGTGCAGTTCGCACACATTCGGCAGCGAGGCGGCGAAGGTGGCGATGTCGCCGATTTCCGCTTCGGTGTCGTTGAAGCCGGGAATCACCGGCACGCGGATAATCAGGTGTGCGGCGTGCTCGGCGATGTGGCGTGCGTTCTGCAGGATGCGCTCGTTGGGACGGGTGGTGAACTGTTCGTGCTTGCGGCTGTCCATATGCTTGATATCCATCAGCACGTGGTCGAGCAGCGGCAGGAAACGGTCGATTACCTCGATGTCGGCAAAGCCGGTGGTTTCGATGGCGGTGTTGACGCCGTTCTTGTGGCACAGCGCGAGCAGTGCGGTGGCGAAGTCGGGTTGCCCCAGCGCTTCACCGCCGGACAGCGTGACGCCGCCGCCCGAACGGGCGTAGTAGGGGCGGTCCTGCAGCACTTCGGCCAGCACCTCCCCTGCCGTGACATCCCGTCCGACAACGCGAGTTTTGCCGCCCTGCGTCATCTGCTGGATTTCGTACGATTGTG
The DNA here is from genome assembly GCA_045596745.1 of Acutalibacteraceae bacterium. Taxonomy (GTDB): domain Bacteria; phylum Bacillota; class Clostridia; order Oscillospirales; family Acutalibacteraceae; genus RGIG3009. The sequence goes on along the minus strand of JAZODA010000012.1, from coordinate 2,754 downwards.
ATTCGGGGTTGCAGCACCAGCGGCAACGCAAGGGACAACCCTTGAGAAACACCAGTGTGCGGATGCCGGGACCGTCGTGTGTGGAGAACCGCTGAATGTCAAAGATGCGTCCTGTGACGGACTGCAAGCGGTCACTCATCAGAATCCTCCCTGTTCGGTACGGTTAATGATATCGTCCTGCAACGAGCGGGACAAGGTGGTGAACAGCGCGCTGTAGCCTGCGACGCGCACCACCAGCGATTTGTAATTCTCGGGGTGGAGCTGGGCGTCACGCAGCGTTTCGCGGCTGACGACGTTGAACTGTACGTGGCTGCCCTTCTGATCGAAGTAGCCGCGCACCAGCGCCACAAAGCTTTCCAGACCGCTGCGGCCTGCCAGTGCGCTGGGATGGAATTTCATATTAAAGAGCGTGCCGTTGGAGGCGATGAAGTGGTCGAGGCGGGAGACCGAGTTAGCCGCCGCCGTGGGGCCCTTGACATCGCGTCCTGCCGCAGGAGACACACCGTCCGCAACCGGGGTGTGTGCCAGACGGCCGTCCGGCGTGGCACCTGTCTGTGCACCCAGCGGCACGTTGGCCGACACAGGATACAGACCTGCCTGATACATACCGCCGCGCGGATTGCGATAGTTCGGAAGCGGGCGGGTGTAGGTGTATGCCACATCGCGGGCGAAAGCATCGACTTCGGGAATGTCGTTGCCGAACTTCGGCAACGCTTCGATGCGGTCGAGCAGCTGCTGATAGCGCTGCTTCTGAGCATCGCTGCAGGGGTTCTTGACCACCGTCTCGAAGATGGCGCGGATGTCATCGGTGTTCAGCATCTTGCCGGACTTGATGAGCTCCTCCGCTACCTGACGGGTCAGGCGCTCCGCCTGCGCGGCATCCATATCCTTACCGAAGTTGTCGCGCAGTGCATCGCGGTACTCCGCCATGGTGAAGGCCTTTTCCTCGTACACCAGCGTGCGCACAGCGCTGAGCGAGTCCGCCATATTGGCGATACCGAAGCCCTGCGGGCCGGTGAAGTTGTAGATGGCACCGCCCTCCTGCATACTCTTGCCGCGACCGATGCAGTCCTCAACCATACAGGACTGGAACGGCAACGGGCAACGCTGGGCGTGAGCGAGGTCGATGGCGTTGTCCGCGTTGACCATCAGCTCGATGAAGTAGACCATCTGCTTCTTGTAAGCATCGTAGAATTCTTCAAAGGTTTTCATCTCGGCGACATCGCCGGTGCGCGGGCCAATCTGTACGCCCTTGTCCATACCGTTCGAGAACACCATCTCGAGCGGACGGCACATATTGAAGAATGCGGCGTCGTGCCAGCCGTCGGTCTTGCCGGGGGTCTGGGGTTCGACGCAACCGATGATGTTGTAGTTGCGGGCATCCTCCAGCGTCAGGCCGCGGCTCTGCAGCGAGGGGATGATGACTTCGTCGTTGTAATACGCCGGCAGGCCGACACCCGTGCGGGTGACTTCGGCGGCGCGAATCATAAATTCGTGCGGCGTGCCGTTCCACACACGCACCGAGAACGACGGCATCGGCAGGTGAACGTGGATGGTGGCGTTCATACACATAAACGCCATATCGTTGGTGGCATCGCGACCTTCTTTGTCCTGACCGCCGACGATGAGGTTCTGGAACAGGCTGTAGCCTGCAAAGCCCTCGGCGGAGGCGGCGTCGCGCACCTTGTTCAAATCGTTGAACTTGACCCAGATGCAATCCACCAGCTCCTGCGCCTGCTCACGGCTGATGATGCCGCGGTCGAGGTCCGCTTTAAAATAAGGATACATATACTGGTCGAAGCGACCGGGCGAGATGGAGTGACCGCTGGATTCCACCTGAAGCAGCATCTGGATGAACCAGAACGACTGGCAGGCTTCCCAGAAGGTGGTCGCCCCCTCTGCCGGCACACGCGCGCAGTTGGCGGCGATGTGCAGCAGCTCTTCGCGGCGGGCGGCATCGGCGCAAGCGTCGGCCTGTTCCTTTGCCAGTGCCGCGTAGCGACCTGCGTAGGCGATGACCGCCTTGCAGGAGATGATGACCGCCGTCAGGAACGCGTGGCGGGAGGCGTAATCCGCATCCGCAACGCTCAAAGCGGCGATGGCATCCTCCGCTTCGCGGATGATGGCGCGGTAGCCGTATTTCAGCACCTTGCCGTAGTCCACCGTGACGTGACCGATACCGTTATAGAAGTAGTTGCCGGGGGTGAAGATGTTATGCTCCATCGCCAGCTTGGTTTCGGGCGCCATATACGCGGTGGCGAGCTCACTGGTGGTCTTGCCCTTCCAGTAAGGATATACCTCGCGCAGGCGTGCTTTGGTCTCTTCCGAAATATAGAACGGGTCGGCGGAGCGGGTCTCGACGGTGTCGAACTCGGCCTCCAGCCACTCGTAGGAATATTCCGGGAACACCTGGCAGCCGCGGGGCGCTTTGGTGGCGCTGCCGACAACAAGCTCGCCGGGGCGGATGGTAATCGGAATATTCTCCAGAATATGGGCAAACGCCTTGGCGCGGCGCAGGGCGATGGGTTCGCCCTCCGTCTGCTTATACGATTCGGTAAGCAGCACGGCACGGTCCGCCTCAATTTCGGGCATCTTTTCAAACAGATGCGCGATCAGAGCCGGAATGCGCTCACTCTTCGGGATGTCTGCGGTATAATAAGACGGCATAAGGCAGTCCTCCTTTTTCACTAACCCCAGTGTATACCAAAACCACACTGTTGTCAATAGAAAACAAAGAAAAAACAGGCAAAAAAA
>JAZODA010000011.1:0-10799 GCA_045596745.1 Acutalibacteraceae bacterium | reverse complement strand
GGGCGATTTGGCGGATGCGGAACTGATTGACCGCCTGTTTTCCGACTATAAGTTCGACGTGGTAGTCAATTTGGCGGCGCAGGCAGGCGTGCGGTATTCCATCACCAATCCCGATGCGTATATCCAAAGCAACCTCATCGGCTTTTACAACATTCTGGAGGCCTGCCGCCGCTATCCGGTGGAGCATCTGGTGTATGCCTCCAGCTCCAGCGTGTACGGCTCGAACAAGAAAGTGCCGTACTCCACCGACGACAAGGTGGACAACCCCGTGTCGCTCTACGCCGCCACCAAGAAGTCGAACGAACTGATGGCGCATGCGTATTCGAAGCTGTACAACATCCCGTCCACGGGCTTGCGGTTCTTTACCGTCTACGGCCCTGCGGGTCGCCCCGATATGGCGTACTTCGGCTTCACCAACAAGCTGCTCCGCGGCGAGACGATTGAGATTTTCAACTTCGGCAACTGCAAGCGCGATTTCACCTTTGTCGATGATATCGTCGAGGGCGTCAAGCGCGTGATGCAGTGCGCGCCCGAAAAGGAAGTCGGCGAAGACGGGTTGCCTGTCCCGCCGTACCGCGTTTACAACATCGGCAACAGCAGTCCCGAAAACCTGCTGGATTTTGTGGACATCCTGCAGCAGGAGCTGATTCGTGCCGGCGTGCTGCCGTCGGATTACGATTTCGAGGCGCACAAAAAGCTTGTCCCCATGCAGCCGGGCGATGTGCCTGTGACCTATGCGGACACGAGCGCACTGGAAGCGGACCTCGGCTTTAAACCCTCCACGTCGCTGCGCGACGGCCTGCGCCGTTTCGCCGAGTGGTACAAGGTGTTTTACAAAGTCTGATAAAACAAAAAGGACGACACCACGCGGTGTCGTCCTTTTATTATATATTCCTTATATTATATGCAACGTAATTCCCAGCTCGTCGATGACCTTTTTGAACTGCGGGTCGAGCGGACGCTGCGAATCGGTGACGATTTCGTCCACCGCCGCAAGCCCTGCATAGCGGTACACCGAACGCGCACCGATTTTGGTGCTTTGCACCACCAGGATGACGCGGCTGGCGGTTTCCAGCATCTTGCGGCACAAGTCGCCCTCTTCAATGCCGGTGGTCATCAGCCCGTCCGCGCTGACAGCCGAAGCGCTGATAAACGCCTTGTCGGTGTGGAAGCCTGCCAGCTGGTCGGCGGTCACAGGGCCGAAGGTGTAACCCTCGTCGGGGTGAAGCTGTCCGCCAAGCAGAATGCAACGGCAATGCGTGCGCACCGAGGAGGCAACCGTCGTCGAGTTGGTGATGACGGTGGTGTTGCTGTCGGGAAGACCGACGGCGACCGCTTCCATCGTCGAACCGCTGGCAATGGCAATCACATCGTTCGGTTCAACCAGTGACGCGGCAAACGCGCCCAGCTGTTGCTTGACTTGTCCGCCCTCGGAGCGGCGCTTGAGGTAGTCGGATTCCGCCACAGGGCGCGACACGCTGACCGCACCGCCGTGAACCTTGACGAGCTTGCCCTCATCGCACAATGCGGCAATATCTCGCCGCACGGTTTCCACCGAAACACCGAGCTGTTTTGCCAGCGCGCTGACCACAACCTCGCCGTCGCGGGCGGCGACCTCTTCGATAAGTTTTTGTCGGGCGCTTGTCAGCATACCGAAACCTCCTTGTCGTGATGTTTCTATCAGTATACCGAATTTCACCCAAAAATGCAATTGTTTTTTATTGGCAAAATGTTGAAATATTTTGAAACTTGTGGTATAATGACCGCATAAAACGCAAATGAGGAGTGAGCTTATGTTGCAGACTGACGTTTTGGTTATCGGCGCCGGTGCGGTGGGTACGGCTATCACCCGCGAACTGGCGAAGTATAATCTGGATGTCCTGTGTGTGGACAAAAACGAGGATGTCGGCGGTGATTGCTCCAAGAGCAACAGCGCGATTATCCATACCGGTTATGATGCCGGCCCCGGTACGCTGGAATCCCAGCTGGTGGTGGCTGCCAACCCGATGTACGATCAGCTGACGAAGGATTTGGATATTCCTTTCGAGCGCATCGGTGCGATTCTGCCGGCACTGAACGAGGAGCAGTTCGAAAAGCTGCCCTCCATCAAGGAAAAAGCCTTCAAGAACCGTGTGTACGACGTGGAGTACCGCACCAAGGAGCAGCTGCTCGCGATGGAGCCGGAGCTGTCTCCCGAAGTACTGGGCGGTTTGTATATCCCGCGTGAGAGCATCATCGACCCGTTCCTTCTGGTCGTCGCCATGGCGGAAAACGCCGTGATGAACGGTGCCCGTTTCCTGCTTTCCACGCAGGTGATCGGTATGGAGAAAGAGGACGGCAAGGTCACGGTGGTGCACACCACCGCCGGCGACATTCAGGCGAAATACGTTGTCAATGCAGCAGGTCTGCACTGCGACGATATTGCGGAAATGGTCGGCAAGAATGACTATTACGTCAATCCGCGTAAGGGCCAGTTCTACATTCTGGACAACAACACCTCCTGCAAGGTTAACCACATCGTGCTGCCGATTCCCACCAAGCTCACCAAGGGCAAGCTGATGTGTCCCACCATCCACGGCAATATGCTGGTCGGCCCGACGGCTGAGGATCTCACCGACAAGACCGACAAGGCGATTACCGCCGAGGGTTTGGCGTCCATCAAGGCGGATGTGGAAAAGCTGATTCCGGGCGTGCAGCTGCGTGATACCATCACCCAGTATGCCGGCCTGCGTGCCAACCGCAATCCCGAGGGTCTGAACATCGATGTGTACGATGATATCGCCAACTACGTCAACCTGTCGGGCGTGCGCTCCACCGGTCTGACCGCTTCGGTGGCCATCGGCTCCTATGTGGTGGAGATGCTGCGCGGCATCGGTCTGCCGCTGACCTTCAAGGAGGATTTCATCACCAAGCGCCGTGGCATTCCGCTGTTCCGCGAACTGTCCCGTGCCGAGCAGGATGAACTCATCCGCGAAAACCCGCTGTACGGCAACGTTGTCTGCCGTTGCGAAACGGTGACCGAGGGTCAGATTGTGGATGCCATCCATTCGATTATTCCCGCCCGCTCGGTGGACGCCATCAAGCGTCGCGTGCGTGCAGGTATGGGTCGCTGCCAGGGCGGCTTCTGCGGCCCCAAGGTTATCGAGATCATCGCGCGCGAATGGGGCGTGGACGCCGAGAGCGTCTGCAAGCGCAACAAGGAAGCGTATATGATCGCATCCAAGGTGAAATAAGGAGGGGACAATCATGAAACAGATTCTTTGTGATGTTGCCGTTGTCGGCGGCGGCCCCGCCGGTTTGGCCGCTGCGGTCGCTGCCAAGAAAGAGGGCGCCGAGCGCGTTCTCGTTATCGAACGTGACAACCGTCCCGGCGGTATTCTGCAGCAGTGCATCCATCCGGGCTTCGGTCTGAAGCTGTTCAAAAAGGAACTGACCGGTCCGGAATATTACTCCGAGTTTGTCAAAGAAGCCAAGGAACTCGGCGTGGAATTCCTGTTCAACACGATGGTGCTGGAGCTGGCGGATAACACGCTGATTTGCGCCAACGGCGAATACGGTATCACCGAAGTCAAAGCCGGTGCGGTGGTGCTGGCGATGGGTTGCCGCGAGCGTACCCGTGCCAACATCTGCATCCCCGGTACGCGTCCTGCAGGCGTGTACACCGCGGGCGCGGCACAGCGTCTGATGAACCGCCAGAACCGTATGGTCGGTAAGAAAGCGGTCATCCTCGGTTCGGGCGACATCGGTATGATTATGGCGCGCCGCCTCAGTCTGGAAGGTGCCGAGGTTGTGTGCGTGGTCGAAATTATGAACTACCTCGCGGGTCTGAAGCGCAACAAGGTGCAGTGCCTGGATGACTTCGGCATTCCGCTGATGCTCAGCCACACCGTGACCGAGATTGTCGGTAAAGACCGCGTTGAGGGCGTCAAGGTGGCACAGGTGGACGAAAACCGCCGTCCCATCCCCGAGACCGAGCAGTTCATCGAATGCGATACGCTGCTGCTTTCGGTGGGTTTGATTCCCGAAAACGAACTCAGCCGCGGCGCGAAGCTGCAGATGCATCCTGTCACCGGCGGCCCGGTGGTGGACGAGAATATGCAGACCACCGCCGCAGGCGTGTTTGCCGCAGGTAACGTGGTTCACGTTAACGACCTGGTGGATAACGTCAGCGCCGAGAGCGCTACCGCCGGTCGCAGTGCCGCTTGCTATGCCAAGGGCGAGCTCAAGGGCGGCGAGACGGTGGATGTCACGGTCGGCAACAACGTGCGTTATGTCTGCCCGGCGAAGTTCTCGCCGGAGCGCGGCGGCAAGGTAGACTTCTACTTCCGCGTGCTGGCTCCTGTCGGCAAGAAGGTCGAGATTATCGCGCGTGACGGCGATACCGTGCTGGCACGCCGTGTCGCACCGTATGTCAACCCCGGCGAGATGGAGCATCTGTTTCCCGATGTGACGGGCGCGAAGTCGCTGACCATCGAAGTCAAGGAGGTTTAAGCTATGGAAATGAAAATCATTTGTACCGTGTGTCCCACCGGCTGTGAAATGACGGTAACGGGCGAAAACGGCAAGGTTACCTCCGTTGTGGGCAACACCTGCAAGCGCGGCGAAGTGTATGCGGCAAGCGAGTTTTCCGATCCGGTTCGCACGCTGACCTCGACGATTCGCGTCGAAAACGGCGAAGAGCCGCTGGTGCCGGTGCGTACCGAAGCACCCGTGCCGAAGCGCCTGATTCCCGAGATTATGAAGCTCATCAATGGTATCACGCTGAAAGCCCCTGTCGCACAGAAGACGGTGGTGCTGGAAAACGTGCTGGATACCGGCGTGAACGTCGTAACCACCGGCGAATGCGAATAACCCAATAAACAAAATGAGGACGGAGTGAAAACTCCGTCCTCGTTTTTTATTTCTCTTTTGCGGCGTTCGGGCGATAGGGAAGAGCCACGCCGTTTTCGGTAAGTGCCGCGTGAAGCTGCTCGGTCAAATCGTAGTGCAGTGCCCAATAATCGGCGGCATCGCACCACACGCGCGCGGTGAGCGTCATCGTGTGTTCACCGTAACCGCGCAAGCGGATAAAAGGAGCATCCGGCTCGGTCTTTACCAGCGGATGGCGGTCGATAACCTCCGCCGTCACGCGCTTGGCAAGCTCGACGTCCGCTTCGTACGCCAGAGGGATGTTCAAATCCAACCGACGCGTTTTTTCGTGCGAGTAGTTGGTGATGTGGCTGTTGACCAACACACCGTTGGGGATACTCACCTGCTTGTTGTCCACCGTCTGGATGGTGGTGTGCATCAGGTCGACCGCAACCACCGTACCCTCGTCGCCATCGGTGGCGATGTAGTCGCCTGTCACAAAGCGCGGCACAAACAACAGCAGAATACCGCCTGCGACGTTGCTCAGCGAATCTTTGAGCGCAACACCGATGGCCAGCGCGGCACCGGAAAGAGCAGCGGCCAAGCTGGTGGTGGGAACGCCGAGTGTGGCAAGCGCGGTGGTGAACACCAGCACGTAGCCGACAACCTTTATCGCCTTGCGGATAAAGCGCACCAGCGAATCGTCAAACTGCGCCTTTTTGAACGGGCGCGTGATGATGGTGGTGAGCAGACGAACCAGGAGATAACCAATCACAACCACCAAAATGGTGTTAGCAAACGGCTGGATGACCCCCCAGATTTTATCCCATATCATAAAAAACACCTCGCATCGAGATAAGTACCATTATAGTATACCGCACCCGCGAGGAAAAAGCAATCCCTGCCGGGTAAAACGAAACGCGGCAGGTACCCCTGCCGCGCAAAGAAATTTATTTGCCATACTTGCGGATGAGTTCTTTGGCATCCGCCAACAATTTCATATCGTTGGTTGTTACCATCTCAAACGCATTCAACCCCAGAAGATAGTTGGCATCCAGCTTGAGTATCTGGCAGATTCTGCGGAGCTGTTCCATACTGGGCTCTTGAATGTTACGCTCGATTTTGGAATAGTTGGATTGGTTCATCGGAATGAGTCTTGCCATATCGCTTTGCAAAAGATCCAGATCTTCTCGTCCGTTTCGAATTTTCTCGCCAAGATTCATTTGCTAACCACCCCTTTCGATAAAATTATAGCAAATTCAACTACTCGCCTTGACTAATAGAGCAAACTGCACTATAATCATTTTTGTAGTTAAAAATCAACTATAAACAAGCGCCGGTGTTATGTTTCACCTGCGCAACCGAGAGGAGACGATTTTATGAAAGTTATCGTTTGTGAATTGTGTGACAGCCGCGACGTTGTGAAGCAGGATGGCGTTTTTGTTTGCAAATCCTGCGGTGCAAAATATTCCACGGAAGAAGCACGCAATCTGATGAAAGAGGTAGAGGGCGAAGCGCCTGTGGCTTCTGAGGCGTCCTCGTCGGATGCCGAAAAATACCTGTTGCTCGCTCGTCGTGCAAAGGAAAGCGGCAACGATGCGGATGCCGCAAAGTACTATGGTATGGTGCAGGCGGAAAACCCCAACGATTGGGAAAGTGCGTATTATTCGGTGTATTGCACGGCGGCACAGACCAATATTGCCAACATTGCTTCTGCCGCGAACCTTATCACCGGAAACCTGAGCACGGTGGTTATGCTGATTAAGGAGCATACGCCTTCTGTGAAGCAACCTGTAGCAGTCAAGGAGCTTGTGGACAGCGGCACGGCAATGGCGTTTATGCTGTATAAAGCTGCTAAAAAGCACTATGACGGCATCGATAGCAGCATTCGTGCGCAGCATATCGGAGAGTTCCGTCAGCGTGCGTTGGCGGCGCTTCTTCTGTGCTATTCGATTGGTACTTCTCTGGACCTTGCTTTTGGCAAAGACAGCATATGCGAGACGATGATCAAGAAAGCTTTTGTCGCTACGTTTGAGATGTATACCAACGACAGCGAAGCGTTCAAAGAAAAAATGAATATCGATATGCTTAAGCAAATTACGAAATATGCCCCCACGACCACCGAGTCTTATATCCAGAAGTGGCTGACGGAAGTGAACGGACGAATCAAGTTGTTGTCGTCGAAGACCGCCTCTCACGGTTGCCTGGGATTCCTTGCGTTATTTCTCGGCGCTGCCGGTTTCTTCATTACGGACCAGTTCTTCGCTTACTATGATGAGGAACCGTACGCCTTCCTTTGTCTGGCTTTGGGCGTGTTGGCATGTATTTTGTTGTTCATCCCGTTCCCCAAGAGCAAGGCGCGTAAGGAGCGCGAGGGCAAGATTATTGCTAAACTCGAGGCAGAACGCAAAAATCTGGAAGCGCTGAGCTGATTACAATTAAAAAAGCAGCAGCCACTCGGCTGCTGCTTTTTGTTTATTCTCGATTAACCAACCGTCATCGTGATATTACCGGTGGTGGTGCGGATTTCGCACAGACCGCCGGTGATGCTTTTGGGAACGTCGATACTGCCGGTGGAAGTGTTTGTAATAAACACCTTGTCGGACAAGAGATGTCCCCGAACGTCGCCGGTTCCGGTTTCGATGGCAATTTCTGCGGCGTCACAGCCGTCCAACGTCACGTCGCCGACGGTTCTTTCAACCACGAGTTTTCCGTTGGCAATGAGGTTGCTCATCGTGTTTTTCCCTGTACATCCCGTCGAGGTCAGGTTGTTGCAGGTAAGGTCGCTGATGTTGCAAGAGCCGGTGGTAATCGACAAACGGACATCGCCCGCGCAGGTTACTTTGGAGAGGGTGATACCGCCGGTGGTGGCGGACAAATCCAGCGAACCCACCGCGGCGTTTTTCACGCAAATATTGCCGGTGGTGGTTTTGATGGAAACAGCACCTGTGACGGATGCGGCGCAGTCGATACTGCCGGTGGTTTGCGAAACGGCGAGACTGTTAAAGCGGAAATCGCTCGGAACAGTCACATCGCCCGTGGAAGAGTCGATGGACAGCGTCTCGTATTCGGTGCGGGGGAGAGACACCGTAATTGTCGGCGTATCAAAGTCCACATCGATGTATTCGTACCATTTTCGGGTGTCCTCAACCTCAATGACCAGCGTGCCGTCCTGCACCGAGACAGCGTGCTTGCGGTTTTTCTGCTCGTGGCAGATGATGGTGGTTTTGCCGTCCTCCGACAGCACAAACGAAACATCGGCGGTCAACGTGCTGACAGAAAGGCTGTCAAACGTGTCGGTAACGGTGTGGGTGACGGTGTCGTATTTGCTTTCGGAGAGTTTTGTGAAATCCCAATCCAACATAGCAAAGGTGCCTCCAAACATCAAAATTCCGGCAATCAACAGTCCGGTCGCTGCGATGAGCCAGCGTTTTGTTTTCTTACTCATCTCGCAACCTCCTTTTTTGCCGTGTGGCGTTTAATCCACAGCACACACAATCTCGTCAGACGGACGGTGTGTTTGGTTATTGCGAGGCATCCGAAGAAAGTGAAGATGGATGCCGCGGCGCAGATGAGCGCCGCGCCGACAAGCGCGATTCCTGCAGGAACAGCACCGCCGATGATGGTGCCGATGCCGAAAACAAGGCAACTCAACGCGCCGGCAATCAGCGCGGCAAACACACTCCACAGCGAAACGATGACCGCCCACACGGCGACATACAGGGAGAAAACGACCGAGAGCGCGGCGAGCGCCAGCGGAAACCACAGGGGAGAGCCCAACGCAATCAGCAGGATGTCTCTTTTCTTGAGCTGACGACGAGGAGCGGGACGCCCTTCGGCACTCTTTTCGGCAGAAGCGTCTGCCTTCACCTGTGCGACGACCTCTTCAACGGTACCTGCCGCCGCCACAGCTTCCTCCTCGGACAAGCCTGCTTCGATGCGATCCTCAATCATCTCTTCGTAGAAAATCAGGCATTCTTCGATATCCGCTTGCGGCAAGCCATCCAGTGCAGCGCGCAGACGGTCGAGAAATTCTCGTTTATTCATTGCGATCCTCCTTGGTGACAAAACGATAGATGGACAGCATCTCTGCCCACTCACTTTTAAAGGTTTCAATACGGCGCAACCCTTCGCCGGTAATGCGGTAGTATTTGCGGAGCCTGCCGCCGTGTTCGACAGTGCGAACGACGAGCGCCTGCGCCGTTTCCAGCCGTTTCAGGATGGTGTACAGCGTGGATTCGGACAGCTCGATATACGGTTTCATATCCTTGATGATTTTGTAACCGTAGGATTCCTCGTCCTTGATGGCCGCCAGTACGCATACATCCAGGAATCCTCGTTTCAACTGATTGTCCATAGGATACCTCCTCTTGCGTAATACATCGTAACACGAAGTATTAGAATTGTCAACCCTGAATTTTGGGAAAGAGGCAATAAAAAAGCAGCAGCCACTCGGCTGCTGCTTTTTGTTGCGTGCAATCAGTTGACGAACAGATGCTCGCGCTTTTTGAAGTAGGTGTGGTTGAGTACTACCATCAGGAAACTGGTAGCCACAGTCAAAACGACGTTGGTAACGATATCATCCGTAATTGCCGACGGCATAATCGTGGAGATGCCTGCGACGTAAAGCAACTGGATGACGGCGTTCGCACCATACATTACGGAGACCATCTTCGGGCCGTTTTTGTGGAAGCCGGACAAACGGAAACGGGTGTAAACGGCCAGAATCGCCATAGCGATGGAAGCCACACCAACAAGGAGGTCTACCGTTTTCAGACCGCCGTATACGGCATACATCAGTTTCGCTTTGAGTTCGCTGCCGTAAATGGAACCGGTGAATATTTGAACCGCGTTGACAGCATTGGTGATGGCACTTGCCCACAACGAGAACCAAATCAGGAATTTAAACCACTTCATCGGCAACTCATACGTGGGGGTGAGGGGCGAGTTCGGCGCAGTGTTCGGCTGCTGCGGAGCTTGATCCGTCAGCGAAGCACTGCATTTCGGGCAGAACAACGCATTGTCATCTATCGGGGTACCGCACTTTGGGCAAAACATTATATGACCTCCCTTAGATTTATTGATTTCAGCATAGCACACAATACCGAGAAAAGCAAGCGAAAGAGGCGGAACATGTCGAAAAGGCGGAACCCACGGCGGTCACATATTTTACAGGTCGGCGTGACGGGACGCGTCTTGCTTCGCAATCCGCCCGGCTTGCCGACCACCGCTGCGCGGCGGTGCCCGCAAGCGTTGCCTGGTCCCTCACCCTTGGTTCGGGACACAGGGTAGCCGATTCGACTCTCGTTATTCAGATAAACAAAAAGACGGGCAAAAAGGTGCGTAAATATAGGTAAAAACGAAGACAAGGTGCGCAACTATCTCAAATCTTCACTATATACAAATTGTGTGTTGATAGGGATTTTGAAATACTCATTATCGCCATTATCAATCAGAACAAGTGTATTATTATCTTTAATCTCAAATTCAAAGGTTGTGCTTTGCGAAGTGGCGATAACCTTTCCATCAGCGATCTCATATGTGCCATGCTCAGCGTAAGAAATGATAGAACCGGCACCAAGTGCAAATTCATTTTTATCAGTATCGATCCAAAGATACGGCGTTAACATTTCCTCATAATCGCCAACAGCATAATAATTGCCGGAACAAACGTGACTTGTATCAGAGTTACAACCCGCAAACGAAAACAACATCAATAAACAAATTAAGCAACAGATCATTCGTTTCATTTGACCACTCCTTTCAAAGCGCATTATACTACTTTTACGGAAATAAATCAAGGGGAAGGCTTGTATATCATCAATGCGAAGCATTGTATATCACCAACACGCAGTGTTGTATCTCATCAAGTCGCAGGAGGATACACGCTAAAGCGTGATGATATACAGCCCCGTGGGGGCTGATGATATACGAATGTATAACTCGCCACA
>JAZODA010000010.1:0-3780 GCA_045596745.1 Acutalibacteraceae bacterium | reverse complement strand
TGGTGGAGCCGAGGGGAATCGAACCCCTGTCCGAAAATCACTTACCTTAGCTTTCTCCGAGTGCAGCCCGTCTTTTGAGATTCCCCTCACCCGACGCCGGTGGGCAGGCTTCGGGTTACGGTAGTCGCCACGTCATGACGGGAGGAGCGACAGCCCCCCGTTCACGTGCACCGCTACATGACGCCTTTATCCCGACCGCGGTACTTCGGGTAAAGACGGCAGCCTAATTAGGCCGCGAGAACAACGTTGTTGTTGTCGTTTGTTTTAAAGGTTGCAGATTTTATAGCGGTTCTGCACCGCTACTCGCTTACCAAGGCTCACAACCCCCGTCGAAACCTTTGCGGCCCCATATGCGGTCGTTTACCGTGAAATATAGTATAGACAAAACGCGGCGGATTGTCAACCCGCCGCGTTTTCTTTTTACTGCCATTTTTCTTCGTTTTCCACGGTGATGCCGTTTTCCTCCAACAGAGCGGCGGTGATGCCGCGCCCGGGAATCAGCTGCCGTGAGAAGCTGCCGTCGTACACAAAGTGACACCCGCAAGAGGGGCTGTTCTCCTTGAGAATCGCACGGCGGATGCCATGCTCCCGACAGATAGCCAGCGTCTGCTTTGCGCCGCTGCGGTATTGGTCGGTCACATCAACACCGACGGTGTTGATAACGCGCTCGCCGCAGATTTCCGCCGGTGGACGAGGGGTGGGCAGACCGCCCATACACTCCGGGCAGACCGTGACGGCGGCGCCACTGTCCAAAAGCGCTTGCACGGCAGGGGAGACAGGCTTTGTTCCGCCGTCGTACCGCGTGGCCAATCCGCACAGGCAGGCGCTGATTACGTATTGCGGCTTCATCCGAAGTTACGAACCAGGGAGACGACCTTGCCGAGTACCACCGCTTCTTTGACGATGATGGGCTCGAACGCATCGTTTTCCGGCTGCAGACGGATGTGATCCGGTTCAAAATAAATGCGCTTGACCGTCGCTTCGTCGCCAATCAGAGCGACAACGATATCGCCGTTTTCCGCAACCGGAGTACGGCGGACGATGACAATATCCTTATCCAAAATACCGGCGTACAGCATACTGGTGCCGGATACGCGCAGAGCAAACAAATCGCCGGGTTCGTAACCGCCGCCGGAGTAGGGGACATAATCCTCCACTTCCTCCACCGCCAGAATGGGATTACCGGCAGTGACCTTGCCGAGCAGGGGGACACGCGCCACCGTTTCGCCCGGCATACGAATGCTGCGGTTCAGACGACCGTCACGCTGGATATAACCCGCCTCTTCCAGCACCTTGAGATAGGTGTGGACAGTGGAGGTGGATTTGATATCGGCAGCGAGGCAAATTTCGCGCACCGTCGGGGGAACGCCGGTCTGCGCACGCTCCTGCAGGAACGACAGAACCTTTTGCTGTTTTTGAGTTAAGGGCTTCATTACCATCACCTCTGCGGGTATTATAACACACCTTTTTCAAAAAAGCAAACATTTGTTTGGTTTTTGAGAAAAAATTTTCTTACAGTTTATTCACAGTGGGTTCACAAAGTCGGCGGACAAGTCTGTTATACTCAAAACGTACTCAAGAGAACGGCGGAACCGCACCGCACGGACTCGCGAAATTGAGTGCATTATACCCCTCCTCAAAACACCCCTCTAACTGCAAGCAGGCCGCTCGAAAGAGCGGCCTGCTTGCGTTTTTTTATGTATAATCGGACGAGCCGACGCATAGATATGCCACAAGAGCGGACAAGGAGGGGACATATGGCGGACGGATGGGAGGCGCTCGTGGCACTGCTGCCGTGTGAACTTTCCGAAGCGGTGCGGCGACTGCCGCGGTCGGTGACCGAGCGCGTGCAGGAATTGCGGCTTCGCGCAGGACAGGCTGTGGCGGTGGGGGTGCGCGGCGAAGAATGCTATGTCACTGCCGCAGGGGTGTTGACAGCGCAAGCGGACGCCGCCATCCGTTGTCGGGCGGAGTGGCTGCACAGCGTGGTTGACCGCGTGTGCGAGCACTCGGTGTATGCCCATCAAGAGGAACTGAAACGAGGATTTTTGCCTGCGCCGCGCGGTTGCCGCATCGGCATTGCAGGGACGGCAATTGTGGAAAACGGTGTGGTGGTCGGGTATCGCGGTATCACATCGTTGTGTATGCGTGTTGCACGGGAACACCGCGGTTGCGCCGGCGCGCTGGCACAGGTGCTGTGCCGAAACGGCGTGGCAGGCGCGTTGATTGGGGGCGAACCCTCCAGCGGAAAAACCGCTATCCTGCGAGATTTGTTGCGTGAATTTACCGCACGGCGGCTGTCGGTGGCGGTGGTGGACGAGCGTTCGGAGTTGACGGGCGGCGGTGCTTTGGGGTGTGACATACTGCGCGGTGCGCCCAAGGCGGTCGGTATCGAGCAGGCGATTCGTTGTTTGTCGCCGCGCGTGGTGGTGTTTGACGAGCTCGGCGGTGCTGACGAAATATCAGCGGTGCGGCAGGCGCTTTACTGCGGTGTGCCGATCGTGGCGTCGGTTCACTGTCGGGAGATGCGCGAACTGTTACAGCGCGAGGGCTTGTACGACGCTCTGCGCGGTGGGGCGTTTCCGTATACGGTGCAGTTGCGCGGAGCGGCCGCGCCGGGTGAAATTGCGGCGATTGTGCGAACGGAGGAATGGTTGGATGAAATGGTTGGGGGCGGTGCTGGTGTTCCTGACAGGGATCGGTTGTGGCGTGAGCGGCTACCTCTCGTTGATGCGTCGGGCAGCTTCACTGGAGCGGCTGACGCACTTTTTTGACCGTGTGGCAGAGCGCGTTCGTTACACGGCGGCACCGCTCGCGGAACTGTTTTATGCGGTTGCCGACAACGGCGAGTTTTCCGATTTGCCACTGCTTGTCCATTGGCGATGTCAGTCGACCGATGACCCACGGGAGGCACTACAAAGGGCGATTGCGGCGTGTCGGGATGAAATGGGATTGTCCGTGCAGGACGAGCGATTGCTCGCGGAATTTGCCGAGGGGTTCGGCGCGGCGGATTTGTCGGGTGAAGTCAGCCGTTGCCGCCATTTTGTCGGGCGGCTGGAAGAGCAGTGCGCAGCGGCACGGGAAGCACTTCACCGCAAAGGGCGGTTATACATAACGCTGGGTCTTTGCGGCGGTGGTGCCGCGGTGCTGATGCTGATATAAGGGAGGCGGCCGTTTTGGATGTGGATCTTATTTTTAAAATCGCGGCGATTGGTATTATCGTCGCGGTGCTGAATCAGGTGCTGATTCGCTCCGGACGCGAGGAGCAGGCGATGATGACGACACTGGCAGGACTCATCGTGGTGCTGACGATGGTGGTGACCGAAATCAGCGAGCTGTTCCGATTGGTGAAATCGGTGTTTGGGTTGTGATGCGATGAACCTGACAATGGTAATCGCCGCCGCGGTGATGGCGGCGTTTTTGGCGGTGGTGCTGCGTCGGAACGCACCGGAGCAGGCGCTGGCAGTGAGCTTGATTGCCGGGGTGCTGATTCTGGTGGCGGCGGTCAGCAGTGCGCTTCCGGTGTTTCGTGAGGTGGAGACGATGCTCTCTTCCGCAGGCACGGCAACGGAATATGTTACGGTGTTGTTCAAGGCGCTCGGTGCGTGTTTGCTGACACAGCTGGCAGCGGATGCCTGCCGCGATGCAGGCGAGCAAGGATTGGCGACAAAGGCGGAGCTGGCGGGCAAGCTCGCTATGCTGACGCTGGCACTGCCGCTCTTTCAAAAGGTGGCACAGGTGGCGTTGTCCCTGATCGGAGGGACGGTATGAGAACGGTCA
>JAZODA010000009.1:0-18597 GCA_045596745.1 Acutalibacteraceae bacterium | reverse complement strand
CTTCCAGCTGTATTTTGACTTTTACGGCTATTCGCTGATGGCGGTGGGTCTCGGTAAGATTCTCGGCTTTGATTTCCCGCAAAACTTCCGTCACCCCTACACCGCCAGAAGTATGACGGAATTCTGGAGACGGTGGCACATCACCCTCGGCTCCTGGTTCCGCGAATACGTTTACATCCCCTTGGGCGGTAACCGCAAAGGAACGCTTTTCACCATCGGGAATATGTTGGTGGTATGGGCGTTCACCGGTCTGTGGCACGGAGCCAGCTGGAACTTCGTTTTGTGGGGACTGTCCTTGTTCGTGCTGCTGGTCATCGAGCGCCTGTTCCTCAAACGCGTGCTTGACCGCATCCCACTTCTCGGACACACCTATATGTTCTTCGCCGTCACCTTGACATGGCTCATCTTCGCTGTGACGGACTTCTCACAGATGGCTCTGTACTTTGAGCGTCTCTTCCCCTTCCTCCCCGGCGAACCCTTTATGCTGGTTGAGGGAGACTGGCTGACCATGGGAAAACAATACGGCGTCCTGTTGCTGATCGGCTTGCTGTTCTGCACCAGAATTCCGGAAAAATTATACAACCGTTTCAAAAACACCGTAGTCGGCTCGCTTGCGCTGCTGGCTGTGTTCTGGGGTTCGGTATACTATCTGTATCTCGGCCTCAACGATCCGTTCCTGTATTTCAGATTCTAAGGAGGAACCACTATGAAAAAGACTTTGCGTTGCGCGCTGGCAATGGTACTGGCTCTGTCCTGCCTCTTTGTTTTGGGCGGCTGTCAGAAAGAAGAACCCGCGCCCACTATTATCTTCAGTGAAAAAACGTCGGGCATCGGCACGTCGCAGACGGTGACGACCGATGCGTCGGCTACTACTACCACGACTACGACGACCACCGCTACCGTCACAACCACGACGACCACCAAAGAACCGACCTCTCAGACCACTTCTACCACCACGACGACCGGCACCACAACCAAGCCGACCGCCGGTAAAGCAGAGGCCGCATTCCCGGATACGCTGTTCATCGGCGACTCCCGCACCTACGGTTTCGTTTGCTACGGCATTGACGTGCCGGGCGCTACTTTCTTCTGTGCCGAGAGCCTGAACGTCTATACAGTGACGAAGAACCAGGTGGATGTTCCCGGCTACGGCAAGATTACGCTGGAAGAACTGCTGAAGAAAAAGCAGTTCAAACAGGTGTATATGATGTTCGGTCTGAACGAACTGGGCTCCGGTCTGGAGGCTACCGCCGCCAAGTATCAGGGCATTATCGATTTGGTTGCCGCTACTCAGACCAACGCGAAATTTATCATTCAGTCCTCGATGCACGTCACCAAAACCGTGAGCGACAAGAACCTGAGCAACGGCAAGGTGTTTAACAACACCCGCATCGACGCGCTGAACGTGCTGCTCAAGAAACTGGTCGACAACCAAAAGGTGTTCTACGTCGACCTCAACGCCGGTATGGATGACTCCGCCGGTGCGCTGAGCACCAGCTATGCCGCCGGCGACGGTATGCATATCAAGGTGAGCGCCTACGCTGTGTGGCGTGACTATCTGTATGCCAACCGCATTATGTAACGTGAGGAGATTACTTTGAAAAAGATCCTGCGGTATTCATTTACACTGTTGCTGCTTCTGTCGGTTCTGATTGTTGTGCCGTTCGTGTTCTTTCGGGATAACATGCAAAGCAGTCAGCCGACCGAAACCACAACCACATCACAGTTTGTGCCGTCGACCCGTCCGCGGGTAACGACCACCACAACAACCGCACCGACCTCCACCACCGTCTCGACAACCGTGACAGGCGAAGCAGATGGTGCCAGCACCACGTCGACTACCGAGACCACTATACCGACGACCGCCCCCACTGCCCCGCCGTTGTCGCAAACGCTGGAAGAGGCCTTTGCCGACTCTCTGTTTATCGGCGACTCGCGCACATTCGGTTTTGTCAGTTATAAAATCAACGTTCCCGGTGCGACGTTCTTTTCCAACGAAGGTATGAGTTCTTCCGCCGCCCTGAAGCGGTCGGTTGAGGTAAACGGTTTCGGCACGGTAACGCTGAATGAATTGCTGAAGAAAAAACAGTTCAAGCAGGTATTCATTATGTTTGGCTTGAACGAGATTAACAACGGCCACAGCAACAGTTCCATTGCCGGTTGGTACTACGACATCATCGAAAAGGTGGCGGAGATTCAGCCGGATGCCAAGATTATCGTGCAGTCGGTGCTTCACGTGACCAAAGCCACCAACGATAAGAACGTCAAGAGCAAGCAGCCGATTACCAACAAACGTATCAACGAGCTCAACGAGGTTCTGCAGTTGCTGGTGGATGAACCGTACGTTTACTACCTCAATGTCAACGAAGCCTTCGACGATGCAAACGGCGCTCTCAGCGGCGATTTTTCCGCCGGAGACGGTATGCACATCAAGGTGCGCGGCTACACCACTTGGCGCGATTATCTGTTCGCCAAACGCATTCTGTAACACGTATCCCCTCTGCGAAGGCAGAGGGGATTTTCTTTTGGAAAAATCCTTGCAAAACCATATGTTACGCGATATAATAACCTCGAACTACCGCTCAAGGAGGAATCGGAATGTTACAGGAAATCTTGAAAGAACGCGATTTGCTGCCAGTCACCACCATGAACGACGGTACGCCCGCTACCTCCGAAACATGGGAGCAGCGCCGTCGCGAAATGCGTGAAGCACTGGAGGTATATTCCTACGGTCACACCCTGCCGAAGCCCACCCGTGTGTGGGCAGAGGTCGTATCCAAGGATGAGAAAGCCTACGCCAACAAAGCCTCACAGGAAAAACTTGCCATTTCGTTCGAGACCGAACGCGGTGTCTTTACCTTCCCCTGCTGGCTGTTCCGCCCGAAGAAGGTGGAAAAGCCGCGCGTGATTCTGGACATTCACTTCCGCTACGGTATGCCTGTCAATATGCCTCCCATCCACCGCGTACCGGTAGAGGATATTATCGACGCAGGATACGCGCTGCTGTCGCTTGCGTACTGCGACGTGGTCAACGACCATCTGCACGGCGACTATTCCGACGGTATGGCCGCGTACTTCGGCGTCACCACCGACCGTGGCCCTGAGGAATGGGGTAAAATCGGGATGTGGGCCTATGCAGCCAGCCGCACGCTGGATTATCTGCTTACCCGCGACGACCTCGATGCCGAACACACCACGGTTGTCGGTCACTCCCGTCTGGGAAAGACCGCACTGTGGACCGGTGCGCAGGATGAGCGCTTCTGGTGCACCATCTCCAACGACTCCGGTTACGGCGGTGCCGCCACTTCCAAGCACGGCAACGGCGAGCGCGTTGCCGATTTCCTGCGTTGCGGCAGTTGGGACTGGTACTGCGAAAACTTCAAGCAGTTCGGCGGCGAGATGGAAGACCACAAGCCCTACGATCAGGCATGGCTGCTCGCACTGGTAGCCCCGCGTTACCTGTGTGTCGGTTCGGCCATTGAAGATACCGGTGCCGACCCCGAAAGCGAGTTTTTGACCACGCTGTGGGCCTCCCAGGCGTGGGAGCTGCTGGGTGAAACCGGTCTTGTCACCCCCGACCGTATGCCGGTACCGGGCGACAAGCTCTTCGAAGGCAAAGTCGGTTACCATCTGCGTGCCGGAAGCCACTTCTTCGCTTGCGAAGATTGGCGTGCCTACCTGCAATTCCTCGATTCCAAGAAATAAACAAAAGACCGCCGCCCTGCAAAGGGCGGCGGTTTTGTTTTGCGCTCTTATTTGTCGTACTTCTTGACAATGGCATTGAGTTCGTCCATCTTATCCATAATGTCCGCCGCCAACTTGAACTGCGTATGGCAACGGTCGAGGTTCTGCTCGGGATAGTGGATTTTGAAGTAGGTGTCACCGTTGAGGTAGTCGGTCAGGAAGCGGATACCGCACTCCAGCGTCATCAGATAGCCGCCGAAGGGGAGCAGTTCCTTTTCCTTGGCGGTCAGGCTGTCGCCGCACGCCTCGAGATAACCCTTGGTGTACTCTTCAAACAGGTTGACCTGGCAGAAGACCTTGGACAAATCCTTCTCATCCTCAGCACAGGGATTGGTACCGAAGCGGATGCTATCGCCGAAATCATACAGCGAAGAACCCGGCATAACGGTGTCCAGATCGATGACCGCCATCGGTTTGCCGGTCTCATCGTCCAGAAGAACGTTGTTGAGCTTGGTATCGTTGTGGGTCACACGAAGCGGCAGCTCGCCCGACTCCAGCAGAGCAACAACCTTTTCGGTGTCGGCCTTGCGAGCACGCACAAACGCGATTTCCTCGCCCACTTCAGCAGCACGGCCCTTCAGATCCTGCGCCACCGCCGCTTCGAACGCCGCATAGCGGGAAGCGGTGTTGTGGAAATTCGGGATGACTTCGCACAGCGTTTCGGCCGGGAACTCGGCCAGCTGCTTCTGGAAGCGACCAAACGCCACAGCGGAATAGTAGAAGTGAACCGGATCTTCCACCGTCTGCAACGACAGCGTACGCTCCACGAACACATACATACGGTAGTAGTTACCTTCGAATTCGAGGTAAGCCTTGCCATCCTTGGTGGGGATAATCTGCAGGCACTCACGGTCGGGATCGCCGCCGTTTGCCAGCACCTTGTCGCGCAGCATCGACGTCACGCGCTGGATGTTATCCATCAGACCCGCAACATTAGGGAACACATTGTGGTTGATGCGCTGCAGAATGTAGCGCTTATCCTTGGACGTCACGCAATAGGTATCGTTGATGTGACCGCAACCGTACGGCTCTGCCGCTACCGGCTCCTGATCCATCGCAAACAGTTTGGCAATTTCTACGATCGTCATGATGTTGCTCCTCACATTTCCACAGGATACTTACCCTGCTCGGTCATAGCGGAGATGGCATTAACGACATCTTCCTTATCCTCGGCATAGGTCATACCATACCAACGATCGGTGGAGTGCAGCACCGTAACCTCGGCCGCATCGTCCTTCATCATTTCGCCGACAACCACCGGCAGGTAGCACTCCGACTTCAGCGGGTTGGCCTGTGCCGTGGTATCCAGGAAACGCTTGAAGTAGGTATCCAGATAACCGATCATATTGGAGGGGAACGCCCAAGCGTTCATCGACACCGTGCAACCCGGAATCAGATCCTCGAAGGTCTTACCGCCGTCCTCGGTGAACACCGGCTTGCCATCCTTGATTTCGATGTGGGTGCGCTCGGCAATATCCTGCAGCTTGTCGTTCTCGTCCACAACGCAAACGCCGCGGGAGACATAGCCGTTTTCGGTCAGGGTGTTCTCCAGAACAAAGCCGGACATCGCAAACTGCAGCTTGCCGTTGTCAGCGGGCGGGTTGTTCAGGAAATCAGCGAGGATGTGGAAGCTTTCCGCGCCATAGAAGTCGTCGGCATTGATAACCATAAACGGCTCTTTCACAACGTCGCGGCAGCACAGGATGGCGTGTGCCGTACCCCAGGGCTTTTCACGGCCTTCGGGAACGGTGTAGCCTTCCGGCAGCTTATCCAGCTCCTGAAACACATAATCCACCGGGATTTTCTGAGCCACGCGGTCACCGATGAGCTTGCGGAAGTCCTCTT
The DNA here is from genome assembly GCA_045596745.1 of Acutalibacteraceae bacterium. Lineage (GTDB taxonomy): Bacteria > Bacillota > Clostridia > Oscillospirales > Acutalibacteraceae > RGIG3009. Next base: position 13,008 of record JAZODA010000009.1, on the reverse strand, counting down.
CGATGGCGTGCTTGATAATGAACACGATTTTGCCGAAGCCGGCCTGAATCGCATCGTAAATCGAATAGTCAATAATCATCTGACCCGAGGGGCCAACGGGGGTGAGCTGCTTGAGTCCGCCAAAACGGCTACCCATACCGGCAGCAAGGATAACGAGTGTCGGTTTCATAAAAAATCTTCCTTTCTTATCCTAAATGGTACACTGGTATCGTACCGCACAAAAGCACCGTGCGACAATAGGTTTTTTGTCAAAAATGGTACACTTTTCGCCATTGCCACAACAAAATATTGCAAAACAAACGGTTTGCTTATATAATGGAGGTGCTGACTAAATTATACAAGGAGGCCTTTACCATGCCAATACTGATCACGGGCGGCTGCGGTTACATCGGCAGCCACACCTGCATTGAGCTTCTCAAATCCGGCCACGATATTATCGTGCTGGACAACTACTACAATTCGTCCCCCGAAGCACTGCGCCGCGTGTTCGAACTCTCCGGCAAGGAATTCCCCTTCTATGAGTGCGACATCCGCGACGCCGAAGGTCTGCGCGCCATTTTCCGCGCGCACGACATCGACACCGTCATCCACTTCGCCGGTCTGAAGGCCGTCGGTGAATCCGTCCAGAAGCCGCTGGAGTACTTCGACAACAACGTCAACGGCACGCTGGTTCTGTGCGACGTTATGCGCGAGTTCGGCTGCAAGCGTATGGTGTTCAGCTCCTCCGCTACGGTGTACGGTATGAGCAACCCCTCGCCGCTGAACGAGACGATGGAAGTCGGTGCTGTCACCAACCCCTATGGTCGCACCAAGTTTATGATTGAATGCATCCTGCAGGATTTGTGCGTGTCGGATCCCGAGTGGTCGGTCGTGCTGTTGCGCTACTTCAACCCCATCGGCGCTCACGAAAGCGGCCGTATCGGCGAAGATCCCAACGGCATTCCGAACAACCTGATGCCGTATGTGTCTCAGGTGGCTATCGGCAAGCGCCCGCAGCTCTCGGTTTTCGGCAATGACTATGACACGCCCGACGGCACCGGCGTGCGCGATTTCATCCACGTGGTGGACCTCGCCCGCGGTCACGTTTGCGCTGTGAACTATGCCCGCAAGACGACCGGCATCGAAGCTGTCAACCTCGGCACCGGTACCGGCTACAGCGTATTGGATCTGGTTAACACGTTCGAGCGCGTCAACGGCGTGAAAGTGCCTTACGTCATCTCCCCCCGCCGCCCCGGCGATATCGGCACTTGCTACTCCAACCCCGCCAAGGCAAAAGAACTGCTCGGCTGGGAAGCGGAGTTCGGTCTGGACGATATGTGCCGCACCGCGTGGAAGTGGCAGTCCCAGAACCCCAACGGCTACAAGGACTAATCGAAAAAGCAAAACAGCGACGGCAACTGCCGTCGCTGTTTTTTGTTTTTAAACCTTACGTGCCTCGTCCACCGCGTTGAACAAAATCTGACGATACTTGTCACGCTTTTTCTTGTCGGTGCAAACCTCCAGGTAACCGGCACACGTGTTGAAATCGGTGCGGATAAACTCCCACACTTCCAGCAAATCATCCGACACCAAATCGTCGTTACCGCTGTTGAGGAATTCGTATGCTGCTGCTTTCAGTTCGCGTACCTGTTCCAACAATTTGTTGCACGCTTCACCGTTATAAAACTCGTTGGTGCGCTGTACCGTCTCTTCGTTGATTTTCTTTTCCATACCGCAAACTTCCTTTCCGTTCACTTCCCTAGACTTACTATACCCCACCTGCGACAAATTGTCAAGCAAGCCCCCAACCGTTAATGCCTGCTTTTTGCATCGCGGCGGTGATTTTCCCGCTGACATCGCCGTATTCTTCCGACAACGCCGCAATCAATTCTTTCGTGCGCTGACGATGCGTATCGCCATCCACAGGACAACGCGATTTCACAATCGGCAGCCCCTCGCGGCGTACATATGCTTCGATTTCCCGCTCTTCCACAAACACCATCGGGCGAATCAACGTAACGTCGCTCCGGTCGAGATAGCTTTTGGGAGCAAAGCAATCCAGCGTCGCACCCGACAGCATACTCATCAGCAGCGTCTCCGCCGCATCGTCCTGGTGATGTCCGAGTGCCACCGTGTGGCAACCGAGCTCCACCGCCGTGCGATGCAGCGCACCACGCCTCAACCGCGCGCAAAGGCTGCACGGCGTCTGTCCGTTTTGTTTTTCTTTGACCACATCCCACAGATGTGTCCTCCGCAAAACGTAGGGCACTTCCAACCGCTCGCACAGCGCTTCAATCTCACTGTAATCGGTTTCGCCGTCAAAACCGGGGTCGAGCGTAATGGCAGTGAGCGAAAACGGACGCGGATAAAACCGCCGCAGTTCCGCCAGCAGCACGAGCAGTGCCACGCTGTCTTTTCCGCCGGACACACCGACAGCCACCGCATCGCCTTCGGCAATCATATCGTACCGTTCTACCGCTGCACGCACCAGCGATGACAACTCTCGTCTTCCTGCCATACTCTCACCTCGTTTCCCGCTTATCGTAACACAAAAGCGCCCCCTTGTCAAAGGGGGCGCTTGACTATTTTTCGTCGCCAAGTTGCTGCCGTATCACCGCCGCGACCGTCTCTGCCTGCGTGCGTGTCTGCTCCTCATCCTCGCCCTCCGCCATCACGCGAATCAGCGGTTCGGTACCGGAGGGGCGCACCACAATGCGACCTCTGTTTCCCATCGCTTTTTTGGCGGCGGCAATCGCGTCTTTTACCGCACTGTTTGTGAAAAAGTGTCGCTTTCCTTCGGCGCTGACTCGCAGATTGATGCTGTGTTGCGGATACTGCTTCACAAGCTGTGCCAGTTCCCGTAAAGACCGACCGCTGCGCTTCAGATACGATAACAGCTGCACGGCGGTCAACTGTCCGTCGCCGGTAGTGGCAAAATCGCGGAAAATGATGTGTCCCGACTGCTCACCGCCGAAAACATAATCCCCCAAAAGCATCTCTTCCAGCACAAACCGGTCACCGACCTTGGTCGCGACAAACCGCAATCCGTGTTCCTCACAAAAGCGCGCGAACCCCAGATTTGTCATCACCGTGCCGACTACCGTGTTTCCCGAAAGTTTTCCGCGCTCGTGCAAATCCAACGCGCAAATCGCCATAATGCGGTCACCATCCACCACATCACCATTCTCGTCCACGCACAGACAGCGGTCGGCATCGCCGTCAAACGCCACACCCAAATCGCAACCGTGTTCCTTAACGAAACGGGAAAGTTTTGTCAAATCGGTTGAACCGCACGCCGCGTTGATGTTCACACCATCGGGTTCATCGCTGAAAATTTCCGTTTCGCACCCGAGCTCGTGAAACAGCCGCCCGGCGGTAGCAAACGCCGCGCCGTTGGCACAGTCCACCGCAACGCGCAGTCCCTCCGGCATATACAACGCGGTGCTTTTTAAGTGATCCACATAATCCTTCACCGCACCGCCTGCCACCGTCACACGTCCCACTTCCCCACCAATCGGGGTGGGATACTCGGTACGCTTGCGAAGTACCAGTGCTTCAATCGCCTCTTCCAACTCATCCGGAAGCTTATAACCGTCGCCGCTGAACAGTTTGATGCCGTTGAATTCCGCAGGGTTATGCGATGCCGAAATCATCACACCGGCATCCGCTTTATACTTTCCTACCAGATAAGCCACCGCCGGAGTCGGGATGACTCCCAGTCGAATCACATCCGCCCCCACCGAGCATAACCCCGCCGTCATCGCCGCCGCAAGCATATCTGCCGATGCGCGGGTGTCAGTGCCAATCACAAATACCGGTCGACGTCTGCCGTCTTTGGCAAGCACCAGTGCCGCCGCACGACCGATATTCATCGCCATCTCACAAGTGATTTCCGTGTTGGCAACACCGCGCACACCGTCTGTTCCGAATAACCGCCCCATCACTGACTCCTCCGCTTCACCACGTTATCAGCCGCTTTGTAAATATGACCGCCGGGTATCACGCCGCGCACGCTGCACAGTGGATAAACCTGTGTATCGGGCCCGATAACCGTGCCGGGATTCAGCACGGAACCACACCCGATTTCCACCCTGTCTCCCAGCATGGCACCGCACTTTTTCAGCCCTGTCGCCACCTCGCCACCACCGCTTTTGATAACCACCAACGAACGGTCGCTTTTGACATTGGATGTCACCGCACCGGCGCCGAGATGCGCTTTGTATCCCAATACGGAGTCCCCGACGTAGTTGTAATGCGGCACTTGCACCTCGTCAAACAACAGCGCGTTTTTCAGTTCGGTGGAATTACCGACCACAGCGCCGTTTCCCACCATCACACCGCCGCGTAACAATGCTCCCGGGCGGATGACGGCGTGTTCATCGATAATACACGGCCCTGTGATTGTGGCGGAAGCTGCCACCACCGCTGTCTCTGCAATCCACACAGCCTCCCCATACTGCTTAAATCGATTGTGTGGGAGCGTTGCACCGAGCTCACGGATATGCTCCGACAACAACGGCAAAATCTGCCACGGATAGGGATACAAAAAGAGCGTATCCCCCAAACGGCTTCGTGTCACATCAAACAAATCTTTTGTAAACAGCATACTCACTCCACCGTCACACTTTTCGCCAGATTGCGGGGATGGTCAATATCACAACCGCGCTCGCGTGCTACAAAATACCCAAATAATTGTAACGGCACAACCGATAGTGATGCCTGAAACAACGGTTCTGTCTGTGGGATAATCAGCGTTTCATCCGCAACATCCGACGCATCGGTTGTTACAAGAAGCACCCACGCCCCACGCGCCTTTACCTCACGCACGTTTGCGAGCGTCTTTGCCGCGAGCGACGGCTCACACGACAGCGCTACCACAAACGTATCGTCTTCCATCAGCGAAATTGTGCCGTGCTTAAGTTCGCCCGACGCATATGCTTCGGAATGAATATAGCTGATTTCCTTAAGTTTCAGCGATGCTTCCATGGCGGCGGCATAATCCATCCCCCGACCAATGAAATACGCATCGGCTGTTTCGGTATGCCGCTTTGCCAGCGCTTCCATACGCGGTGCGGTGGCAAGCACTTCCCGAACGAGAGGCGGCAACGAGCGCATCGCGGCGGTCAGCCGCTGTTCCTCCGTTGTATCCACTGTGCCGCGAAGCACACCGAGACGCACCGCCAGCAAATACACAGCCGCCAGCTGCGCGCTATATGCTTTGGTGGTTGCCACCGCAATTTCAGGCCCGGCACGCGTCGGCAACACCGCATCACTTTCCGCCGCCAATGTGCTTCCCATCACGTTGACAACAGATACCGTTCGAGCACCTTGCCGTTTTGCCTCCCGCAACGCCGCGAGTGTGTCTGCCGTCTCGCCCGACTGGCTGATAAACACCACCAGCGTATGCTCATCAAGCAATGGTTGCCGATGCCGAAACTCCGAAGCAATCTCTGCCTCGGAGACAACCTGTGCCAACCGCTCTGTCACCTGCCGTCCAACCATCCCTGCATGGTACGCCGAGCCGCAACCGACAAAAATTACGCGCCGCAACGCACACGCCTCTTTTTCGGACAGCGGCAACACCTCCGCTTCCACGCCGCCGTCTTCGCGGATATACGGCAAAAGCGTTGCCGCAATCGCCGACGGCTGTTCCTCAATTTCCTTAAGCATAAAATGCGGATACGCGCACCGCTCTGCCGATTCCGCACTCCATTCTACCGCCTGTATCTCGCGCTCCACCTCTTGTCCGTCGGCGTCGTATATCGTGTATATCCCCTCGGAAATCCGCGCAATTTCGCCGTTTTCCAGCGGTACAAACTGTGCTGTATACGGCAGAATCGCCGGAATATCCGAAGCCAAAAACAGTCCCTCATCCGCAACTCCCAGCACGAGTGGGCTTTGTCGGCGCACAGCATATACACAACGCGGCTCACCGGCATACAGAATCCCCAGCGCAAATGACCCCTGAAGTCGTTTCATCAGTCGCTGCAAAGCGGTGATAACGTTGCCGTCAAACTCACGTTGCAGGCACTGTGCAATCAGCTCGGTGTCGGTATCAGAGCGGAGCGTTACCCCTGCGTCGAGCAATTCCTGCCGCAGTATTGCCTCGTTTTCGATAATGCCGTTGTGTACCACCGCAAACCGCCCGTCATCGCTTAAGTGCGGATGCGCGTTCACCGTCACAGGCTTGCCGTGAGTCGCCCAACGTGTGTGACCGATACCCACCGTTTGAGGGAAACCCTCGCCGCCGTGCAGACGCGCCGCCAGCACCGCCAGCCGCCCTGCTTCCTTGTACACCGAAAGTCCGCTGTCGTCTGCCAGTGCAATCCCTGCCGAGTCATATCCGCGATATTCCAGTCGTGACAATCCCGAAAGCAGCCGCGGTGCTGCCGCCTGCTTACCGCAATATCCCACGATTCCGCACATACCATCGCCATCCTTTCGCGGTTAGTATTTATCCCGACCGAGGCGTTATTCATAATTTTCCAAATCCCTCTTGCCGTCATTTCGAAACACTGGTATACTGATACTGATTGGGGGGTCACTTATGTCATACACCTACGATATTGCGATTGTCGGCGGCGGCGCTTCGGGTTTGGCGGCGGCAGTGTTCTGCGCGCGCGAAAACAAAGGTCACCGTATCGTGCTGCTGGAAAAGCAGGCGCGCGTCGGCAAAAAGCTCTTGGCAACCGGCAGCGGAACGTGTAATCTGACCAACCGCCTTGCCACCCCCGAAAACTATCACGGCGATGGTGCCGCGGCGTTTGTGACCCCTGCTCTTACCGCATTCCCCCCTACCGCGTGCCTTGCGTTTTTCAACTCGCTGGGCGTCCTGTGTTCCTCCCGCGAAGAGGGACGCGAATATCCGCTTTGCGAACAGGCAGGTGCCGTGCTGGATTCGTTGCGGCTCGAGATGGCTCGCCTTGGTGTTTCCGAGCGTTGCGATGCGGCGCTCACCGCCATCACTCCCAAAAACGGCGGCTTTGTGCTGACTTTGGCCGGCGGCGAAACCTTGACTGCACAGCGCGTGATTTTGGCAACCGGCGGCGCGGCTTCGCCCTCGCTCGGCGGCACATCGGAGGGATATGCCCTCGCCACCGCCCTGGGTCACCGCAAAACGCCGCTGTTTCCCTCCATCGTGCAGGTGCGCACCGACACCACCTTTGTCCGTGCCATGAAGGGACTCCGCGCCGATGCCACCGTTTCCTTCTGCCTGAACGGAGAGACTCTTTGCTCTCATACCGACGAACTGCTGTTTACCGAGTACGGCATTTCCGGTCCGGCAGTAATGCAAATTTCCCGCGTTGTCGGCGATTGGGAACGCCGCAAAAACGGCACAATGACCGCTTGCATCGATTTACTGCCCACCATCAACGAACCCGCTTTGTTGTCTTTGTTGGCTGAGCGACGCGCCCTGGAGCGCACCGCCGCCGATTTTCTGACCGGTATTCTCAACAAGCGCATCGGACAAACCATCTGCCGCGCCGCCGGTCTTTCTTTGGAACAATCCACCGCCAATCTGTCGCCGAACGTTTTGCGCCGACTGGTATCCACCATCAAGCAGTTCACGCTGCCTGTAATCGGCACGCAAGGCTTTGGCGGCGCACAGGTCACCGCAGGCGGCATTGCACTTGCCGATGTTGACCCGCGTACCATGATGTCTCGCCGCACGCCCGGTCTGTACCTCATCGGTGAGGTGCTGGACGTGGACGGTGACTGCGGCGGCTTTAACCTGCAGTGGGCATGGGCTTCGGCATATGTCGCGGCAAAGGCGGTGACGCAATGATTGAAATTTCATCACTGCGCCTGCCGTTGTCCTACACCGAGCAGGATCTACGCCGTCAGGCGGCAAAACGCCTCGGTATTCCCGAGCGCGCGCTCCTGTCTTGTCGGCTTCACCGCCGCTCGGTGGATGCGCGAAAAAAGCCCCAACTTCTCTTTGATATCACCGTGGGCGTTACCGTGAAAGACGAAGATTCGGTGCTCGCCCACTGTCAACATACGTCTGTCAAGCGTTACGCCCCCGCGCCATACATTCTCCCCAAACCGCAAAAAGAGCCGACACGGCGTCCCGTGGTTGTCGGCAGCGGCCCTGCCGGTCTGTTTGCCACGCTGATGCTCGCTCGCGCCGGGCTTCGTCCTATTCTTCTGGAACGCGGCGATGCTGTGGAAAAGCGTACCGAAGCGGTGGCACGATTTCGTCTGACAGGCGTACTGGACACCCGCTCCAATGTACAATTCGGCGAAGGCGGTGCCGGTACATTCTCCGACGGTAAGCTGAACACCGGTATTCGCGATCCGCGTTGCCGTTTGGTACTGGAGGAACTGGCCGCTGCCGGTGCTCCCGAAGAAATTTTGTGGCAAGCCAAGCCGCACGTTGGCACCGACCGTCTTACCGAAGCGGTGCGCGGTCTGCGTCGGCAGATTCTGGAACTGGGCGGCGAGGTGCAGTTCCGCACCCAAGTTACCGGTGTTCGCATCGAACAAGGCGCGCTGCGTGCGCTTGTTCTCGATACGCCCGACGGGGTCAAAGAGTTTCCCTGCGATCGGGCTATCTTCGCCATCGGTCACAGTGCGCGGGATACTCTTGATATGCTTCACGCCGCCGGACTGCCGATGGAGCAAAAGCCGTTCGCCGTGGGCGTGCGTATTGAACATCCCCGCGAAATGATTGATCGCAGCCAGTATGGCGCCGCGGCCGGACATCCGGCTTTGGGCGCGGCGGATTACAAGCTGAACATCCCCCTGCCGGAGGGTAGAGGCGTTTACACATTCTGTATGTGTCCCGGCGGCGAAGTAATTGCCGCCGCTTCGGAAGAGGGCGGCGTGGCGGTCAACGGTATGAGTGTGTTTGCGCGTGATGCGCGCAATTCCGACAGTGCCTTGCTGGTCGGCGTTACTCCGAACGATTTGCCGAACGCGTCACCGCTTGCAGGTATTGCGCTGCAGCGGCAGATGGAATCCGCCGCATATGTGCTCGGCGGCAAAAATTATCACGCACCGGTGCAGTTGGTCGGCGACTTCTGCGCCTGCAAAGAGAGTCGCACACTCGGCGATGTCGAACCCTCCTACCGTCCCGGTGTGACCCCCTGTGATTTACGAGAATGCTTGCCGGACTTCGTGGTGCGCTCACTGCGCACCGCTCTTCCGCAACTCGGCAAAAAGCTGCAAGGCTTCGACCGCTACGACGCCGTGCTTACCGGCGTGGAATCCCGCAGCTCGTCCCCGGTGCGTATCCTGCGCAACGAGCAGTGCGAATCCGCCGTGCGCGGTATCTTCCCCTGCGGTGAAGGCGCCGGTTACGCAGGCGGTATCACCTCTGCCGCGGTTGACGGCATCCGCTGTGCCGCCGCACTTATCGAAAGCTTATAATCAAAAATCCCCTTACACTCTCGTGTAAGGGGATTTTTTCTTTACAACATTGGCGAGAAAATACGCACAACCGCGCGAAACAGCCGCACAAGCACCGTTTCTTTCAGCATATCCGGCGTAATACGAATGCACTGCTGTAAGGTCTTCTCCATATCATTTTTCAAATCCTGCAAGCACGCACAATCGTACATCCAAACACCGTTTTCGAAATGATGCACCAAACTGCGATAATCCAGATTGATTGTACCAATCATACCGTAGCGATCGTCGGCAAGATAACTCTTCGCGTGGATAAATCCGGGGCGATACTCATAAATCTCGACGCCCGCCGCCATCAGTCGCGGATAGTAGCTTCGTGTCATGCCAAACACAATCTTTTTGTCAGGAATGTGCGGCGTGATGATTTTGACACGCACACCCCGTAGCGCCGCGTTTTCAATATCCTGGCACAAATCGTTGTCGATAATTAAATACGGCGTGGTCATATACAGATACTCGGTCGCACTCGCCACCAAATTCTGTATCACACCTTTCCCGACTTGCCGTTTATATAGCGGACGCGGACCGTCGCTGAATGGTATCAGATAGCCGTGCTCGCGCACAGAAGGCTGCGGCGGAAACGCGTCGCGCCCAATTTCCGGCAACTTCGGCACATTGATACCATAATCAAACAAAAACAGCTTGGTCATCTCCCACACCGCTTCGCCCTCCAGACGGATGCCACTGTCTTTCCAGTGACCGAAGCGTTCGGTGGCATTGATATATTCATCCGCGTAGTTGATGCCGCCCGTATAGGCTATTTTCCCATCAATCACGGTGATTTTGCGATGGTTTCGATTGTTCACCTCGCTGTCCGCCTTGCCGCGAAGCATCGAAAACGGCGTGGCTTCTATGCCGTAGGAACGCAGGATTTTATAATAGTTTCCCGGCAAGGTCAGCATACAACCCATATCGTCGTACAGCACCTTAACCTCCACGCCGCGCGCCGCCTTTTCGCGAAGGATTTCCAGCACCGAGCCCCAGAACACACCATCTTCAATGATGAAGGACTCCACGTAAATAAACCGTTCGGCGCTTCTCAAATCTTCCAACAAGCGCCGATGCATCGCTTCGCCTACCGGGAAGTACTCCTGCCGCGTGTTGGTGAAAATATGCGCTCCTACCACATCAGCAAGCCATCTGGCGTGGGAATACGCCACCGTATCCTCCGCCTCCAACGCTGTCATAAGCGCCGTATCGTCTTTGTGATACATTTGGTCGTGAATGGCCTGTAAACGCTTTACAAAGCGCGGTTTGAGCTTGCGCGAGTAAAACATCGCGTACAGCATAAAGCCCGCAATCGGCAAAACAAGCACAAATAAAAGCCACGGAACTTTGTAGTCGGGATTGTCGTCGGAAGCGATGATGCGAAGCACGCAAACAAACTCCGCCAACAGCGCCAACGCATATAAGTACGGTACACGATAGCAAAGCACCACCGCCACACCGATAACGGCGATAATGCTGAGCACTGTAAGCAGCAATGCCAAAATATATCTAAGCGGGATATATGTCACCGTGCCCTCGTGTTCCCGATAACGCACTTTATACTTCACGTACTCCACCTCTTTGTCAACAGCATAGCACGGAATTGTTAACAATATTTTGTCAAACTGTTAATTTTACAAAACTTGTCCACGTGCGACAACACGTTTCCCCTAAAAAAGCGGCAGTGTCGCCGTATACTGGTATCATACGAAAGAGAGGTATGGCTATGGTAATACGAATGGGCACCGACAAACACACGCTGATTGTGTGGCTGTCGGGTGAATTGGATCACCACGCGGCGCGTACCCTGCGCGAGCAGGTGGACAGCGCTATCGACCGTTCGGCAGCGACCCATCTGCGGCTGGATTTTTCCGGTGTCACGTTTATGGACAGCTCTGGTATCGGGCTGATTATGGGCCGCTATCGGCTGATGCTTTCCCGTAAAGGGACACTGTCGGTCGTCGGTGCTTCAGAACGATTACGCCGCGTGATGAAGCTGGCAGGCTTGGAAAAACTGCCGATTTGGGAAAACACATCCACAAAGGAGGTCTCTCGCAGATGAAACGACCCTGTAATGAAATGAAGCTCACCTTCCCCAGCCGCTCAGCCAACGAAGCGTTTGCGCGTTCCGCCGTGGCGGCCTTTTTGTCACAACTCGATCCCGCGGTGGACGAGCTTGCCGACCTGCGCACCGCCGTATCGGAGGCGGTAACAAACTGCATCGTGCATGCCTATCGTGACACCATCGGCAGTATCACCATCCAGATGCGGCTGTATGACGACGGACGAACGGTGATAAAAATCCGCGATCGCGGCTGCGGTATTCCCGACGTGTCGCAAGCGATGGAGCCGCTGTATACCACCGGCGGTGACGACCGTTCCGGTCTCGGCTTTTCGGTGATGGAAAGCTTTACCGACCGCCTGCGTGTACTGTCAAAGCCCGGAAAAGGCACCACCGTCACAATGGAAAAGTACATAGCAGTTCGTAAACGTCAGGAGAAAGCAATGTGACACGTGATCAACGCATTTGCCAAAACCTCGGTCTGGTTCACACCTGTGCCCGTCGTTTTGCAGGGCGCGGCATCGAATACGACGACCTCTATCAGGCAGGCTGTATGGGGCTGATAAAAGCGGTTGATGGATTTGATGAAAGCCGCGGACTGAAGCTGTCCACCTACGCCGTTCCGGTAATTTTGGGAGAAATTCGCCGCCTGTTCCGCGATGGCGGCACGGTTAAGGTCAGCCGCAGCTTAAAAGAATTGTCACTCAGGGTTGCACGCGAACGTGACGTGTTTCAAGCAAAAGAAGGGCGCGAGCCTACCATCGGTGAACTGGCAAACCGTCTTGAACTGGAGCGCGAACAGGTGGTCGAAGCGCTTGGCGCTGCTCTTCCCGCAGTATCTCTCACTCGTCACAGCGACGACGCCGATGGCGGCGAATTCGATTTGCCCATCGCTGCGCCGGAAGAAGCCATCACCAATCGTATTGCTCTGAAGCAGGTGTTGGACGGCTTGTCGGAACACGACCGTTCACTGATTGAACTGCGCTACTTTCGCCACAAAACACAACAGCACACCGCTGATGTGCTGGGAATGACTCAGGTGCAGGTCAGTCGCCGCGAACGCGCCATCCTGCGCGAACTCCGCCGCTTACTGACATCATAATCCTTCAGGAATAAAAGAAAAACATCCAACCAATCGGTTGAGTGCAGCTTGAGTGCGTATACCTGTACCCCACTCACCTTAGTGCAAAGGTTCGGAAGGAGGGGGTGTTTGCGGCAATCTCGCCCGTTTGTAACATCGGTTCGCCTGCGCCACACTTACGGTGGCTTGCCTCACCGTGTTACGGCACCAACTGCGCCCTCGCTGCATCCGCCCCGGCGGCGCTCGGGCTCGTTACCCGGGCCGCGCGGCCCTGTATTACGCAACCTCTAAGACAAAACAAAAACCTCCGACTTCCGTCGGAGGTTTTGTTTTGTGTTGGCGTCTACCTATCTTCCCGGGCCGCTACCAGCCAAGTATTGTCGGCGCAAGTGAGCTTAACTGCCGTGTTCGGGATGGGAACGGGTGTACCCTCACCGCCATCGACACCAACTATATTCAGAGCGTGTACCCTGAAAACTGAATAAAG
>JAZODA010000008.1:0-7723 GCA_045596745.1 Acutalibacteraceae bacterium | reverse complement strand
CTGGGGATTTCGCCCAGCACGGGGATATCGATGTGTGCCTGCAGGTCAAGCTTGTCGTGCACCGTGTTGTCGGTGAACTGACGCAGCAGGATGATGGCGACGGACAAAACGAAGCCGAGCAGTGCGCCGAGCAGCGCCATCTTGGTGACGTTGGGAGCGGTCTGGGTGGCTTTGCTGATGTCGCGCACCTTAGCGGAAGCGGCATCCAGATCGGCAAAGGTTTCGGCCGATGCGTTTGCCAGCGCCTTGCAGGACTCGTACGCCAGCGTGGGGTCGTTCATCGTCACCGAAATCTTAAGCCACGAGGTTTCGTCCATACTGGCGGCGGAAGAGGCGGAGCTCAGCTGGCTCGCCGAGACCTTGCCCTGCAGCTTTTTCACAGCCGCGTCCAGCACAGGCTGGGTTTTCATATGGATGGAATAGTTGTTAACGAGCTGCTGCGCCGCCGTCAGGTTACCGGCGGTGGTGCCGTTAATCTCGTAATCCTCCTTGGTGTTCACCACGTACACCTTGGCAACCGCGGTGTACTGCTCTTCCTGGAAGAAGTTGGCGTAGCCGGCGAACAGCACCAGCAACACCAGCGTGCTGGCGATAATCCAGCGCGCTTTGGAGAGCAGCAATACGAAAATGGATTTCAGATCGATCTCTTTCATTTCGAAGAGTCTCCCTTCATCGAATAATAGGACATGGCAATACATATATCATTATATAGGCTTGGCTTCGGTTCGTCAAGGGGCAAAACGCCTAAAACCGTCGGGGAATCCCGACAAATTCTGCCATTATCTTGACAGTACCGGCCGCGCAGGGTAAAATGGAGGCGAAATTCGTGGAGTGATAAGGAGCTGATGGCGATGCCTTCGTTATGGAAACGCGGTGGGCGCGATGTTTCGCGCTACGAGCAAACGCCGCCTCCGGCCTTCCCGTGGAATGTCCGCGGTGGGGAGGACGTGCCGCGCTTTGTGCGTGGCGAGGACGGGTACTGGTTCGACCCGTCGGCGCAGCCGTCGGGCAAAGCACTGCTCAGCTGCGCGGGTGATTTGATGTGCGAGCCGCGTATGGGCAATGCCAACCGCTACGGCGACAGCTATTTCTTCCATCCGCTGTTCCGCTTTGTGCGCGGATTGCTGCGTTCCTCCGACTTCTCCATCGCCAATCTGGAGACGACGGTCACCGACATCACTCCCTACGCGGCGGAGTACCACTGCGTGTATCGGTGGTATCACTGCAACGCGCCCGAGGTGTACCTCGATGCGTTGCGCTACGCAGGCTTTGACGCGCTGGTGACCGCCAACAACCACAACTGCGACAGCGGCGTGGAGGGCCTGTACGACACGCTGAACGCCATCGACCGCCATCGGTTTATGCGCACCGGCACGTTCTTGCCGAACGAGGAAGAGCGCCTGCTGCTCGTCAACGTAAGCGGCATCCGTATGGCGGTGGTGTCCTACGGCAACCGCTACAACGACCAGGACGAGCTGTTTTTCACCGCCGAGGGGCGCGACGAGCTGCTCAACTGGTTTTCCCCCGAAAAGGTGCGGCGCGATGTCGCCTACGCGCGCGAGCACGGCGCGGAGTTTGTGCTGTGCTACGTGCATTGGGGCTGCGACTACGACGAAGAACCCAACGAACAGCAGATTCGCGTGCTGGAGCAGCTGCGCGAGAGCGGCGTTGATTACATCGTCGGCAGCCATACCCACTGCCTGCAGGCGCACCACACGGTGTACACCTCCGAGGGGCGCGCCGTGCCGCTGATGTATTCGATGGGCAACTTCGTCACCAACGAGCGCAAAGAATTGTGCCGCCACACCGGCATTTTGCAGCTGCAGCTGACCCGCCGGGCACAGGGGATTGCGGTGGAAGAGCGGTTTGTGCCGTGCTATGTGTTTGATACGTTTGACACGGCGCGGTTTTGCGTCGTGCCGACCGATGCCGGTCTCAACGGCGGCTACGCCGACGAGCGGTTTGAAGCGGCAAAGGCCTACATCCGCCGTCGCCTCGGCGACGATTTGCCGTTCCTTGAGGGTCGCTCGGTGATGCTTTCCGAGTTGCTTCGTGCAATGGGCTACGCGATGCCGTCGGATGCTGTGGAGCGCGCTGTCACGCGGTTGTCGGTGGGTTCGTCGGCGCTGTGCTACGGCGCGGTGTACTTTGCGTCTGCCCCTCTCGAGCGCGCCGACTGTCGCCGTGCGCTCACGGCGGAGCTGTCGCTCGCGGTTGCGACCGAGCCGATTCCCGGCGTGCCGACACTGGTGCTTGAGAGTGCCGATGCGGTCAAGGAAGCCTACCGCGCCGCTGAGGAAGTGGTGCGTCGCTTCGGCGATTCTGCCCATGTCGTGCTGGTGACGGGCGGTTCGGGCAAGACGGTAACGCGCGACCTCGTCACGCGTGTGCTGCGCCGCTGCGGCGGTGTGCTGTCGCCCCGTGACAGCCTTCATACCGTCACCTCGCCGTGGCAGGAGCTGCATCCCTACCACGAGTATGCCGTGACCGAGCTGCGCGAGGACCATCCGCTGCGTGAAGAGGCGGTAGCGCTCTATCGCCCCAACACCGTGATTGTCACCGCCGCGCCCTGCGATTTGCGAGGCGTGGCGGCAGGCGTGGCGTCGGGCGGTACACTGCTGTACAACGGCGCGGATGCCGAGCTGTGCGCCATGGCGGCGGACATCCACCGCGCGGATATCACGCTGCGCGAATATACGGATACGTTGCCCTGCGAGGGGTTGCCGTTTGATTACCTCATCCCCTGCACCGCCGCTGCGCGGGCGATGGGCGAGGTGGTCGGATTGTCGGCGGAGACGGTGGCGGAGTGCATCCGCGACTATGTGCCGACGCCGTATACCGTGGCGGACTGCGAAGCGGACGGCGTGCGGCTGCTGTTGCAGCTGAACACCAAAACCGAAGCCGAAGCGCTCTCGGTGTTGCGTGCCGTCAAGGGCGAGGGTCGCCGCCTTGTGGTGCTTGCCGCGCCGCTGCGCGATGCGTACGGCGAAGCGATGGCGGAGGCACTCGCCGCGTTGTCGCCTGCGGCGGTGTTTACGGTCGGGAACATCGGTGTCGCGAATGCGACCGTGTGCAATGAGCTGTCCGAATTGGAGCAGGCACTTCTCGCGGTGCTGCAGGAGGGGGATACCCTCGTGATGGCAGGCGCGCGGTGTCAGGTGTTGTTTGAAGCTCTCCGCCGTGTCTTCGGTCTCCACGACCATATCCTCTTCGGCGCAAGCTAAGCACCTGCGCTGTTAAAAACAGAAAACAAGCCGATATGGAATGCCATCCATATCGGCTTTTTTGTTGTCGCACGGCACAGGCAAACAGAAACGGCGCTGCGTTCCGAAGAACACAGCGCCGTCGCGCGTTTATTCCTTGCCCAGCTCGCGTTCCAGCCAGATGCTGCCGATATCCATCGCGGCATACAGACCGTTTTTCTCGCTCTTTTTGAGGATGCGATCCTTCATACGAACTTCGGGATCGGTGAGCAGCAGCTGCACCTGAATTTTGTCGGCGACGTCCATGTCACCGACTTTTTTGTTGGTGAGCACCTGCAGGACGATGACGCATTTTTCGCTCATATCGCCGTAGTACAGCACGTTGCCGCTGCGCACCAGCGGGCGACCTTTATAGGTCAGCAGGGTTTCGGTCGTTTCGGCCATGATGCCAACTCCTTAATCGTTGAGATACGTCCGCACCATCGCGCGCAGCAATTCATCCCGATCCACTTTGCGAACCAGGCTGCGAGCGTTGTTGTGGGTGGTGATGTAGGTGGGGTCTTCGGACAGGATATAACCGACAATCTGATTGATCGGGTTGTAGCCTTTTTCCTTAAGCGCGTTGTAGACGGTGATGAGCACCTGTCTCATCTGCTGATCCTTGTCATCGTGGATCGAAAAGGTCATGGTTTTATCCAGCATACGGATACCTCCCCCATATGAATACAATTACAGTATATGCGATTTCTCAAAAAAATGCAAGCACAAAATCGAACAAATGTGTGATTTCGGATTTCGATTAAGAGCGCAGCGTGCAGCCCTTTTCGGTCAGGCGGCGCATAATGCGGTTCATGGCAGGGTCGATGTCGGCATCCGACAGCGTACCCTCGGCGGAACGGAAGGTCAGGCTGTACGCCACACTCTTCTGTCCTGCCGCAATCTGCGCGCCCTGATACACGTCAAACAGCGTCACGCGCTCCAGCAGCTTACCGCCGGCGGCGCGGATGGTCTCCTCAATCTCGGCGGCAGGCAGCTGCTCATCGCACAGCAGCGCCAGGTCGCGCTCCACCGCAGGGAAGCGGGGCAACGGCTGATAGCGCAGCACCTTACCGGCGGCCGCCGCATAGATGGGCTGCAGCTCCAGCTCCGCCACAAAGGCGCGCACGCCGATGCCGTAGCCCTCGGCGATGTCGGGGTGAACCTCACCCAGCACACCGACCACCTTGCCGTCCAGCGACACCGTCGCCTGGCGACCCGGATGCAGATACGGCTCTGCCGCGCGGGCGAAGGACGCCTGTGCACCGAATGCGGCGAGCAGTGCCTCCACCACGCCCTTGAGCGTGAAATAATCCTCTTCAGCGCCGTACGCGCCGAGACACAGCACCGGCACTTCGTCGGGCTGCTCGGTCAGCGGCAGGGCGTGGGGGATAAAGCGCTTGCCCACTTCAAAGAAGCGCACCGCGCTGTTTTTGCGGCTGTAGTTGGTGGCGAGCACCGTCAGCATACTGGAGACGAGCTGGGTACGCATCACCGCGTACTCTTCGCCCAGGGGATTGAGCAGTGCCACTGCCTGACGGCGCGCATCGTCGGCAGCGAGAGCCAGCGTATCGGCGGCCTTGGCGCTGATGAAGGAATAGGTCGAAATCTCGTACAGACCCTGTGCAGTCAGCGTCGCCTTCAGGCGGTCGGCGGCGCGGCGCTCGGGCAGCTTCTGACCGCGGACAATCGCGCCGTTCATCGGCGCACCCACGATGTGGTCGTAGCCGTACACACGCACCACCTCTTCGGCGAGGTCGGCGCGACCCTCGATGTCGTCGCGGCGGGAGGGGATGTAGCAGACGAGCTTGCCGTCCTCCACCGAAGCGTTCAGCTCCAGGCGGCAGAGGATGTCCACCATCGCCTCGGTCGGCACGTCAACGCCGAGCAGGGCGTTGATGTCGGCAGGCGCGACGGACAGGCGGCGCGGCTCGGGCAGCTCGTCACAGCAGTCGATGACGCCGTCGATGATGTCACCGGCATCCAGCTCGTCGATGAGCTGCAGCGCGCGATCCATCGCATACGCCACGCCGTGGATGTCCACACCCTTTTCGAAGCGGGCGGAGGACTCGGTGCGCATACCCAGCGTACGACCCGTGCGGCGCACGTTGTCGCGGCGGAACTTGGCGCACTCGAACAGCAAATCGGTGGTATCGGGCTTGATTTCGCTGTTTTGGCCGCCCATAATACCGGCAAGGCAGGAGGGCGCTTCGGCATCCGCGATGACCAGCATATCGCTGCTGAGGGTATGCGGCTTGCCGTCCAGCGTCACGATTTCTTCGCCGTCGGTCGCACGACGCACGATAATCTGTGCGCCGCGGATGTCACGCAGGTCGAACGCGTGCATCGGCTGACCCGTTTCCAGCATCACGAAGTTGGTGATGTCGACGATGTTGTTGATGGGGCGCATACCGGCACCCTTCAGGCACTCCTGCATCCAGGCAGGGGAGGGGGCGATGCGCAGATTCTTGACAATGCGACCCATATAACGGGGACACAGCTCGGTGTCTTCCACCGTGATGGCGATGTGTTCGTTGACATCGCCGCCCGCCGTCTTGTAGGCAGGCTCGGGCATCTTAAACGGCACGCCCAGTGCCACCGCCACTTCGCGGGCGATACCCAGCATGCTCTGGCAGTCGGGACGGTTGGAGGTGATGCTGAAATCGATGATGACATCGTTGAGGTGCAGCACCTCACGCATATCCGTACCGGGGGCGACATCCTCTTTCAGAATGAGGATGCCGTAGACCTCCGCACCGGGGTAGTCGGACTCTTTGAGGCAAAGCTCCTCGCCGGAGCAAAGCATACCCTCGCTCGGCAGACCGCGCAGCTTGCCGCGCTTGATGACCGTGCCGGTCGGCAGCAGCGATTCGTGCAGTGCGGCAGGCACCAGCGCGCCCTCGAACACGTTATCCGCACCGGTGATAATCTGGATGGGCTCGGCAGCGCCGACATCCATACTGCACACCTGCAGACGGTCGGCGTCGGGGTGCTTGTCCAGCTTGAGAATACGCGCGGCGACGACGTTGTGCATCGTCTTGGAGAGGTCTTCGATGCCGTCGACCTCGAAGCCGCTCATGGTCATTTTATCGCACAGCTCCTCTACGGAGACGGAAATGTCCACATAGCGGCGCAGCCAATTCAGAGATACTTTCATGGTTATTTCCCTCCTTCTTTGAACTGAGCGAGGAAGCGCTGGTCGTTCTCGAACAACAAGCGGATGTCGCTGATTTTGTAACGGGTGGTGGTCAGGCGGTCAAGACCGATACCGAACGCGAAGCCGGAGTACTCGTCTGGGTCGATGCCGCAGCCTGCCAGCACACGGGGATGCACCATACCGGCGCCGAGGATTTCAATCCAGCCTGCGCCTTTGCACACACGGCAGCCCGTGCCGCCGCAGGCGGAGCAGGATACGTCAACCTCCACGCTGGGTTCGGTGAAGGGGAAGAAGCTCGGACGGAAGCGCACCTTGGTGTCTGCGCCGTAAATCTCGTGGGCGAACTGCTCCAGCACGCCCTTGAGGTCGCACAGCGTGATGCCCTTGTCCACCACGAGGCCCTCCACCTGATGGAACACAGGGGAGTGGGTGGCGTCCACTTCGTCGGCGCGGAACACGCGACCGGGGCAGATGATGCGGATGGGGGGCTTGCGGTTTTCCATCACGCGAATCTGCGCGGCGGACGTCTGGGTACGCAGCAGCAGCTCTTCGCCGAGGTAGAAGGTATCCTGCATATCGCGTGCAGGATGGTCTTTCGGCACGTTGAGCGCTTCAAAGCAGTAATGCTCGGTCTCCACTTCGGGGCCGTCTACCACGTCGAAGCCCATCGACTGGAAAATGTCGATTAAGTCCTCCAGCACGATGGACAGGGGATGCAGACCGCCCTTTTCGGCAGCCTTACCCGGCAGGGTGACGTCCAGCGTTTCGGCGGCAAGACGCTCGTTTTTCAGCTTGAGAGCCACCTCCGACTCACGCGCGGCGAGGGCTTCTTCCAGCTCGGCGCGCAGCGAGTTGATGAGCTGACCCATCGCGGGGCGCTCCTCGGCAGGCACAGCGCCCATACCGCGAAGCAGCGCGGTGACTTCGCCTTTTTTGCCCAGCAAACGCACGCGGAACTCTTCGAGTGCGCGCGGCTCGGCCAGCGTCGCGAGCTCCGAGAGCGCCTGCTCACGCAGGGCTTGCAATTGTTCTTTCATAGGTCAAAACCTCCTTAAAATACAGCAATAAAAATCCGCAAAGTGCCCACCGCAAGGTGCCTCCCTCATCGAGGGGCCATATAAGCCTTCTCCTTGAGGAGAAGGTGGCACCGCAGGTGACGGATGAGGTGGCCGACGCCCACCGCCAGGTGCGTAGCTGTGACGGATGAGGTGTCCAACGCCAAATTCTTGCGTTTTGAGGATACATCGTTGTTTGTCAGCATCTCATCAGTCTCGCTGTCGCTCGACAGCTTCTCCTCAAGGAGAAGCCTGTTTGTATCGTGAAACCC
>JAZODA010000007.1:0-7077 GCA_045596745.1 Acutalibacteraceae bacterium | reverse complement strand
CCACGCCTTTGGTCGGCTCGTCCAGAAGCAATATCCGCGGCTGCAAAAGCAGCACTTTCAGCAATGCGGCTTTCTGCTGCTCGCCGCCGCTGAGGTCATACGGATGGGACGACAATTTCTTTTCAATGCCAAGTTCCTGCGCCAGCGAATCGATGCGCTCGGTCGCCTCTTGCGCCGAATATCCCATTGTCTTGCACACCTCGCGCAAATCATCGCGTACGGTCTTTTCCAAAAACAGGGTGCGCGGGTCTTGCGGCAGCAGCGCCACACCGCGGATGTACAGCTCGTTTTGGCGGTATTTCCCCACCGCTTTTCCGAAAACGCGCACCGCACCGCGATAGGCGCGGTGAACCCCTGCCAACACTCGCAACGTGGTGGTTTTGCCGACACCGTTGCCACCAAGCAGACACAGATGCTCGCCCTCATACACCTTCAGCGACAAACCGCGCAGCACGTCTTTCCCCTGCCGTTCAAAGCGGAAAAAGACATCCTTCAGTTCCGCCGCTACCTCGCCGTGCGGCGCAGGCGTCACTTCGGGAAGCATATCCGTTGTCGTTTCATAGTTGGTGACAAGGTACTCTCTTCCCTCACGCACCGTCAAGGGGCTGTCCCCCTCGTCCTCCAACAGGGTGAATATCCGCATCGCCGCCGGAAGCGCGCCCCACAGCGGATGTGTGCGGTTGCCACGCAGATGCGCCGCGACCGCCTGCGGACGGTCACACAGTGCAAGTTTGCCGTGTTCCAGCAGCATCACACAATCCGCTACCGGGAACACCTCTTCCAAGCGATGCTCCACGAGCAGCACCGTCACGCCGAGTTCACGATTCAGGCGCTGCACCATACCGAGGAAGGTGGACGCCGCGATGGGGTCAAGTTGTGCCGTTGGCTCGTCGAGCAGCAGCACACGCGGTCCGCAAACCATAACCGACGCGAGGTTGAGTAGTTGTTTCTGTCCGCCCGACAGCTCGGCTGTTTTGCGATGGAACCACGATTCAATGCCAAAATAGCTCGCCATTTCTGCCACGCGGCGGCGAATCTCCGCTGTTTCCATACCCAAGCTTTCCGGACCAAAGGCCAACTCGTGCCACACGGTATCGGTGACAATCTGGCTTTCCGGCTCTTGCAGGATAAATCCGATTTCCGAAGCGGCTCTTCGCTCGGAAAGTTGCGACAGCGGCTCGCCGTCATAAAGCACCTCGCCCGACGATTCGCCGTACGGCGTCAGTGCCGGTTTCAGGAGACGAAGTAAGGTGGATTTTCCGCAACCCGACGCGCCGCACAGCACCACAAATTCACCTGCATTCACCGACAGAGAAACCGATTCAACCGCCGCTGCCGGTGCTTCCGGATACGTGAAGCTTACATTTTCGAGACGCAATATTTCCACACCAATCGCTCCTTTCCTTCCAACATACACGGCAGCATACACAACACAGCAAATGCTGTCACCGCTACTACCGTCATCCCCTCAAACGGCGCAGCCGTTACGGTGGGATACATTTCAAATGCCAACTGTCCGCTGCTTTGTGCGAACACAACCGCCACATCCGTCAGCAGCGTGATAAGCAACACGACGATGTCGCGCCAACGATAGGCATACGGCGCAAAGCAACGCCGTCCCGGCAGACCGTATCCACGCGCTTTCATCGACGCTCCGGTGTCCACCGCTTGTTCCAGGCACCACGAAATCAGCGCCGAATACACGCGGATGACGGAACGGATTTTATCCGGCAGATTGTCCGATGCATACAGTCCCATCGTCATCTGCGAGGTGCGGATGCGCTGCGCTTGGGTGCGCAGCAGAGGAACAAACCGCAAGGACGACGAAATCAGCAGTGCGATACGCGGTGAGATGCGACCAAACAAAAACAACAGCTTATCCTGCGTCAGTACGCGGTTCAGATACGCAAACCAACGGATAACAGCGACCACCGTCACCGCCAGCTGGGCACCATACAGCAGTGCTTCCAGCGTGATGGGGTTGTCGCCTAGGAAAAACAGCACCGTTTCACCGCGGTGCGAAAACAGCGGGTTGGTCAGTGTCACCGCCGCAAACAAGAGCAGTGACCACGCTATCGATTTTCCGAAACGCGGCGGGAGGCCGCTGCTGATAAAGCACGCAAACCCGCCCACCAGCGCAATGCACAACAGCAAGGGATGCGAGCAGAACATCACCGTAACCGTGACTGATAAAAAGTAGACAAGCAAGGTTACAGGATGCAGCGAAGCAAATGAATTCATAGCTCCTCCAAAACAAAAACTCTTCCGACCGCAGGCCGGAAGAGTTCAACAGATAAACCACAGGTGGATGTTACACGCAGTAACATCGGGGTGATGTATCGGCTGTCCGCCTCTGGCCCAAGCGGGAAATAACCGTTAAAAGATGCGGCAGGTCTCCTGACTCATGACGCGGTGGCATCCCACCCGAAAACCGACCTTCTCAGAGCATCGCTCCAATGGTACTGTGTGGTTTTCTTCTGTCACATACAGTAATGGCAGTTGCTCCGGATTCTCACCGGATTCCCTCTTGCCCCGAAACAGCACTGTTTCGGACCGTATCTTCCACATAACCATATTCAGTTGCCGTCATTATAGCACGCCGGTTTTCAAAAAGCAATACCCAAAATAAAAACCGCCCGGCTGTGTTCAGCCGGGCAGTTTTGGTTGTTACTCCTCGTCTTCCTCGTCGGCGGAGACGATTTCGCTCGTCCGCAGCCAGTCGCTGTCGGGACGGCAAATCAGGCGCGCATCGATGTACGCCTGCGGCAGCGTGAGGATCGTCTGGCCCTGGTAGCTGCCCGACTTGGTGCGTTCCACCACCAGTGCCACGTCGGCACGGTCATCGTGTACCAGCGCAAGCGGCAGCATTAGGCTCATCGCGTTACCCTGCGGATAGAAGCACGGCAGCGCCGTCTTAAAGTTCCAGCGCACACGCTTGACCGCCAAATCGATGGCATCCTCCATACGATTGCGCAGGCGGTTGTACAGGCGGTGGGAACCATCCACCGTGTCACGCAGGCGATCATACAGCGCAGGACGCGCCAGCAAGTCCGCCGACGCGATAAGCTCGACCAACTCCGTTGCCTCGGCATCGCCGCGCATCTCTTCGCGCAGGAAATCCATCGGCAGACGGTCGATGTTATCCACAATCATGTGGCGGTAATCGGGATAAATCTCGCGATCCAAATCGAACAGCAGGTCTTCCTTCACCGTGAAGTAGGACGCAGGCTGCGGCAGCGGATCGAAAGAATCCACCAGATATTTACCCAAGCCACGCTCACCGGCGATGCAGAAGCCCTTGAAGTACCATTTCTGGTGACCCGGGGTCGCATTCAGCGTAAAGCAGGCGAAGATATCCTCGTAATGACGGTCGACGAGGCCGGTGTTGAACGCGGCGAACGCACCGTCATCGCTGACAAGGATTTTATCCTCGAGCTGCAGGTGGTAGAAGGTAAACTTGATGTACTGTCTGAGAATGGCATAATCACCGACGTTTGCGTCGCGGAAGCTCCAGTTTTCCTCCAACGCTTTTTCCGCCAGCGATTTGAGAAACTCCGGCCAAGGGCCGAGGAACGCGAACTTCGTCAGCGCATCACCGGGCTTCGACGTGCCAACCTCGACCACACCGCCCCAGTTGAGATACCAATCGACATCCTCGCGGTCGGACACCTTGATGCTGGCCAAAATCGGCTTATCCTGACGGCTGAGCAAATCGGTCTTGAAGATGAAGGTCTCGTTGACCTCGAACGTCGTATCCGGCTTTTCCGCCGCCTCGTACGCTGCGTACAGACGGTCAATCTCCGCCTGCGGCAACGGCGCTTCGTTGCCGGTCATTTGCTGGTTGATTTTCGACAGCGTCTTGACCGCCAGCGCCACCGAGCTCAGCGACTCGGGCAGCTTGATAGCTGCTTTCTTCTCCGTGGTCTCGCGCGGGAGCTCCTGCTCCCACTCGGTCACACGATGCAGCTTAACACGGTCGTTCGGCACGCCGTTGGTTTTCTGGGTATCATCCAGCACCAAGAAGCGGCTGAGCGTTTCCAGCATCGGCTTCATCTTGGTAAAACCGAAGCGTTCTTTGGTGTAGCCGCAGCGATGCAGCTCCAGGTTGATGGATGCCATCGGCAGCCATTCACCAATCGCGAACTTGCGGGTCAGCACGCTGTAGATTTCCTTTTCGATTGCCGTGGTGAGCTGCTCCTCTTCGTCGGACTCTTCCGCGTTGATGCTGAACTGCAGGTAATACGGATACGGAGACTCTGCATTCTGGTTGACGCGCAGCGAAATCTTGGCCGTTTCGGTCTCGAAATGCAGTGCCGCGCCGTCCTCACGAATCATACCGTGCACATAGGCGATGGCGAAGGTGTCCGCCAGCGTTTCAAACGTCTTTTCCGGCGTTTCTTCCAGATAACGTGCCAGCGACAACACAGGCGCACTGGTGCGCTCAATCAAGTCGGACAGCACGCCGCTGAAGGAGTAGCCTGCAACGGACTCTTCCGCCGTCACTGCGGCAGCAGGCACTTCACCACCATCGCGGATGCGCAGCAGGAAGTTGTTACCCTCGGGACGCGACTCGAAGAAGGTCAGCGACGGCATCATCAGCTTCATCTTGGAGAAACCGAAGCGCTCCCAGTCGTAACCATTGTTCTTCAGGATGTGACCCACCGTCGCCATAGGAATCCATTCACCGGCAGGCGTGTTGGCAGCAACCAGCGCGCGGATTTTTCCCACGATTTCCTCGGTGAGTTCCTCCACAGCCACGTTCGCCGTCGTCAACGGCACCGCACGCAGAATGTAGGGATACGCCGCACCCTCTTCGGTGTTCGGATTCAGCTGAACGACCGCCAGCTGCGACACAAAGGACAAATCGTTGCCCACACGGGTGACCGCGCCGTTCTCATACGCCGCTTTGAATTCGTTACACAGCTGCTCGGCGACAACGCTCATCGGGACAGACAGACGCGCAGACAAGGCCTGCACCTGCGTGCTGCCCAAATCCACGAGCTCGCAGAGATTATCCGAGAACGAATACAATGCACCGACAGGCTCCTCGGCCTGCACCACGGGTTCTTCCTCCGCCGTCGCAACGGATTCAACCGCCACGGTCGGCTCGGCAGAAACCACCTCAACAACAGGCTGCGGGGTCACCGTTTCCGGCTCCAACTCCACAGTAGGCACGCTCGGAACCGGCGTACCACAGGCACAGCAAAACCGTACCCCCTCTTTCAACTCGTTACCGCATGTCGTACAAAACATACTTGAAACCTCCCTTTCTGATCGGTGTTTTCCCACCGTACATACACTTAGGGCCTAAAACACCACATCAGGTTTTATATTTTTAAAAAATTTCGGAAAATTTTTTAAAAATCATTTCACAGGGTAGCCCGCCGCTTCTACCGCAAAGCGAGCCAGAACGTCGGTGGCATCCACCGCGTCGGGAACATCAATGCCATACCGTGCCACCGCTACCGGTAGCTCGGTGCAACCCAGCACAATCCGTTCGACACCGGCATCGCGCAGATGCTTCAGCGTCTGCTCCACAGCCGTCGTGTCAAAGGTCGGCGCATTGGCCTTGATACCGTCATAAATCAGCCGCATCACTGCCGCCTGATCGTCCCCCTCGGGACAAACCGCTTCAATGCCGCAAGCTTCCAGCTCCCGCTGATATACACCGGAGCGAAGCGTGCCGTCCGTTGCCAGTACACCCACACGCCGTACGCCGCTCTCGCGCAGAGATTGCGCCGCCGTGCGAATCATATGTACCACCGGCACCGGAGACGCCTTGCTAATCTCGTCATAATAGTAATGCGAGGTGTTGCAAGGAAGCAGCAAAAACTCGGCGCCCATTGCTGCGAGTTTTTGTGCCGACTCCGCAATGTACGGCACCGGCGATTCACCGCCCTCCAGAATCGCTCTGGTACGGTCGGGAATACCGGTGTGGCAATCGATATACACCCGGATGTGCTCTGCATCGCAAGACGCATCGGTATGACGAATCAGCTTGCCGAACAGGTCGAGCGTTGCCTCGGGACCCATTCCGCCAATAATACCAATGGCTTTTTTTGACATTGCACAGCACCTCCTTTTCCGTTTATCTTATCACAGTTTCACCCATACTGCAACCGGTAAAATTTTTTCTTGAAAAACTGACAATTTTCGAGCGGCAGGACTTGCAAATATCGAGCCGTTACTCTATACTGTTACTGTATACTTTTTAGAGGGGAGGAACAGCATACCGATGGTTTTCAGCAGCTTGGAATTCTTGTTTGCCTTCCTCCCCGCCTTTTTTGCAGTATACTTCGTGCTGCCGCAGCGGTTTCGTAACGCGTGCCTGCTGCTCGGCAGTTTAATTTTCTATGCGTACGGCACCTGGGATCAACCGCTGTACATTCTGCTGTTCCTCGCTTCGGCGGTGGTCAACTGGTTTGTCGGCTTGTGCATCGCCCGAACGCACCACGCAAAGTTGTGGCTGATTATCGGTCTTGTGTACGATTTCGGTTGGTTGTTTGTGTTCAAGTACGCGAACTTTATGTTCTCGTCGCTGCAGTCGGTGTTGGATACGATTATCCCCTCGTCGGGTATCACGTTGCCCGGTGTGGATCTCATTCTTCCCATCGGCATCAGCTTCTACACCTTCCAGATTGCCTCGTATATCATCGACGTGTATCGCCTTGAAACGACGGCGGAACGTTCCACACTGAAGCTGTCGGCGTATCTGTATATGTTCCCGCAGCTGATTGCCGGCCCCATTGTGACCTACACGTCGATTCGCGACCAGATGGACAAGCCCCGCATTTCGTTCGCACGGGTGGATGAAGGTCTTAAGGATTTCACGTACGGTCTGGGTCTGAAGGTGCTGCTCGCCAACCGCCTTGGCGGCTTGTGGAGCGATGTCGGTGACTTCGGCTTCGACTGTATCTCCACACCGCTCGCCTGGCTTGGCATCATCGCGTTCAGTATGCAGTTGTATTTCGACTTCTACGGCTATTCGCTGATGGCCAGCGGTATCGGCGAAATGTTAGGATATGCTACCCCCCGAAACTTTGATTATCCCTATACCGCCACCTCTATGTCGGATTT
>JAZODA010000006.1:0-3900 GCA_045596745.1 Acutalibacteraceae bacterium | reverse complement strand
GTGGCGCGCGGACTCGACCTCATCCCCAGCGGCTCGCTGCCGCCCAACCCCTCCGAGCTGCTCGGCTCCGAGGCGATGGGTGAGCTGCTCGACCGCCTGGCGCTGCAGTATGACTACATCTTCGTCGACACGCCGCCGCTCGGCGTGGTGTCGGATTCGCTGATGCTCTCGGGCGTCGTCGCCGGCACGGTGCTGGTCTGCCGTCAGGGTCAGACAACCTACGAGGAGCTCCAAGCCGCTATCGACAGCGTGCGCGGCGTGGACGGCAATCTGCTCGGCGTGGTTATCTCGGATATGCGCGAGAACCCCCGTACCTACGGTCGGTATGAGAAGTACCGCTACTACAAAGCCTACGACTACAGCTATTCCACCTCGGCAGAAACCAACCAGCAAAAGTAACATACCCTCCCAAAAAACCGCCGCTGTGCGGTTTTTTCGTCTGCGCTTCCCCATTACTGTTTTGAGGAGTGTTTGATTTGAGTGCCAATGCCAAGGGCAAGCCGTTTCTCGAACGGCTGTTGGGTCGACTGACACGGATACGCGAGCTGCTGGTCGCCATCGTCGACCTGTTTGTGCTTTCCGCCTGCTCGGCGGTGCTGTACCTGCTGGTGCGCATCGGTGAGCGCGACATTAAGTTCTTCTGGGGCGGTCGTTCGGCGGACACCAATATGCTGCTTGTCCAGTTCGCCCTCTTGATTTTCTGTATTTTCTTCTTCCTCGTGGCGTTTCGCGTGTACTCCAGCTTGTGGAAGTACGCCTCCAGCCGCGAGTATCTGCTGATTATGGCGTCGGGCGCGTGCGGCTATGCGCTGTACCTCATCGTCACCCGTCTGATTATCGATATCTCGATGCCGCCGGTGTTCACACTGTTTGCCACCGTGCTGCCGCTGCTCGCCATTCTGGCGGTGCGTATGCTGTACCGCCGCTACCGCGAACATCTGATTGCCGCTTCGCTGTCGGCGGAGCGCACGCCGCTGATCATCATCGGCGCGGGCGATGCGGGCGTGATGATGCTGAACGAACTCAACCGCAACACCGCAAGCAGCTATCGCCCTGTCTGCTTTGTGGACGACAACCCCCGTAAAATCGGGCGTATGGTGCATAACCTGCACATCGAAGGCCCTGTCTCGCGTATGGCGGACATTATGTCCCGCTACAAGGCGAAGGACGTGCTGATTGCGATGCCGTCGGTCAGCAGTGAGCGTGTGCGCGAAATTTTCGAGCTGTGCTCGGGACTCAAGTGCCGTGTGCGCCTGCTGCCCGATGTGATGGAGCTGTCGGACAAAAAGAGCCTGATGAGCAGCGTGCGCGAGGTCTCCATCGATGACCTGCTCGGCCGCGATCCCATCCGTTTGGAAAACGACAATCTGAGCGCCCTCATCCGCGACAAGGTCGTGATGGTGACGGGCGGCGGCGGTTCAATTGGTTCGGAGCTGTGCCGCCAGATTGCACGCCACGAGCCGAAGCGGCTGATTGTGGTGGACATCTACGAAAACAACGCCTACGACATCCAGCAGGAGCTGTCCTACAAGTACGGCGACAAGCTGGATTTGTGCGTGGAAATCGCCTCGGTGCGCGATGCGCATAAGGTGGATTTGCTGTTCGAGCGTTACCATCCGCAGGTGGTGCTGCACGCCGCGGCGCATAAGCACGTGCCGCTGATGGAGCATTGCCCCGAAGAGGCGGTGCGCAACAACGTGTTCGGTACATACAACGTCGCCACCGCCGCCGACCGCTACGAGGCGGAGCGCTTCATCCTCATTTCCACCGACAAGGCGGTCAACCCCACCAACGTGATGGGCGCGACCAAGCGGCTGTGCGAAATGATTGTGCAGAGCATGGCGTTCTCCTCCGGCAAGACGCAGTTCGCCGCGGTGCGTTTCGGCAACGTGCTGGGGTCGAACGGCTCGGTGATTCCGCTGTTCAAGCGTCAGATTGCCGCCGGCGGCCCTGTCACCGTCACCGACCGCCGCATCATCCGCTACTTTATGACCATCCCCGAAGCGGCACAACTGGTGCTGCTCGCCGGCGCGATGGCACAGCGCAGCGAGATTTTTGTTCTGGATATGGGCTCTCCCGTCCGCATTCAGGAGCTGGCGGAAAACCTCATCCGCCTGTCGGGCTACACGCCGTATGTCGATATGGACATCGTGGAGACGGGACTGCGCCCGGGTGAAAAGCTGTACGAGGAGCTGCTGACCCGCAGCGAGAACCTGACCGACACGCCGAACCGCAAGATTTTCATCGAGCGGCAGAAGCAGCCGGTCACGCCTGAGGAGCTGAAGGAGAAGCTGACACGGCTGGAGGCCGCCCTCGCCACCGACTCGCACGACGAGCTGGTCGCGGTGATGCACGACATTGTGCCGACCTTCGAAGCCGCCGAGGAGGTCAACGCCCGCGCGGTGGCGAACCTCGACTACAGCAACGTTCACGCCGAAGCGGAATAAAAACGAACAACCACCCCGCTATGTTGCGGGGTGGTTGTTTGTTGTCTTTCAGGGCATAAAGCGTTTTTCGATTTCTTCGTTCAAATCGGCTCGCAACACGTCGGCGTGTTCCAAATCGATTTCCAGCACAGACAACGTTGCAATGTCGTCTTTCTCGCCGAAGCGGGGAAAGTTCACAAGCCAGTGACCACTGATGCACCGCTCGTCACAAATCCAGCCATACATACCTTTGTGCACGCCGTCTTTGGCATACGCCGCTTTTTCTGCTATGACCCGAACGACATCCAGGTGTTTCATTCTATTTTCCTCCCCATGGTGTGGTTAGTGTAATATGTCCGCCGGGATGAACCAGCCAGCCGCTGACAAAGGATGCCGTCCCTCCGCCGACTTTGCGGGGGATTTTAATGCGAATATTAATTCGTTGACCGTATCCGTCTAATTTTCCAAGAGTATATTCGCCTGCGATATATTTTTCAATCCCCTGCAACTCGATTTCTTTTTGCAACCACACAGAATCATCGGCCGTATAGCCCCACGAATTAAGCATTTTTTCTTTACCATGTTCATACGCACCGGTAACATTGAATAGGTACGGATTATATTTACTATAGTCACTACTTGCAGTTGCTGCGGATACAACCTTTGAGTAAGGCAGAGGCAACACAACACAGCGACACAAAAGATGAAGCGGCCACGTTGGAGCTGCTAATATTGAAAACCAGCACCCATCCAACGACGAACAATATTCGCAATGGGTATTTCCCAAACTGCGATGTTCCCAAGTAACCCATTCAGGTTCTTCTGGAATCTCAGTTCTCCACACACCCGCCAAGGCCATATTGGTTAAATAGCTCAACTATACGCCTCTTTTTTAATATACCACACCCCGTGCGGGGATGCCAGCCTTTTTTACAGGCTGTGGCGGTCGGTGGGGTTGTTGATAATGCCGAAAGCGGTCAGCACCGGCAGCAGCACATCGAGCAGACCGTCGACGGTGCCGCCGATGTCCACGCCGCCGAACGCCTTGACGCAAAAGGTCACCAGCGCCGCCAGCGACAGCCACAACGCCCACGAGCGAAATCGCGAAAGAAAGGTTTTCATAGAGTGTCCTCCTTAAATATCCAATTAAAGCGCACCTACAAGGCAGGCATCGGCTCCCTCTGACGAGGGAGCTGTCGAGCAAAGCGAGACTGAGGGAGAGACCCACATTCGCACTTTTCTCTCCCTCCGTCTTTTTGCTTCGCAAAAATCCACCTCCCTCCTCAGAGGGAGGCTTATCCGCCACCTGCCGTAGGCGAAAGACGGATGAGGTGTCGTTCCCACCTCGTCAAAAGAGCCAACACCTCATCAGTCTCGCTGTCGCTCGACAGCTTCTCCTCGAGGAGAAGCCTTTAAGCCTTCCCCTTGAGGTCGATTCCCCCGATTATCGGGTAGCGTGAGGTTCCAAATCTTT
>JAZODA010000005.1:0-13063 GCA_045596745.1 Acutalibacteraceae bacterium | reverse complement strand
ACGGCTTTGGTATATCCGATTCCCCAAAAGCAAACTGAACGCCGTGATGACACCGACAAGCACGGGTGGCCACCACAGCGACTCGCCGCGTGTCAGCAGTATGGCGGCAGGAGTCAGAAACAGCCACTCGTTCGGGGAATACCGTTCGGGGAGACACAACGCCGCCGCGGAAATCAGCATAGTGACACTGCAAAGGACATAGGGTGTTGGCCACGCGGCGGTAAGAATACCGAGTGTGGCGGCTACTGCCAACAGAAAGCACAGCGGCAAAACGGCAGACAGCGGCAGTTCCTCCCGAAGTACAGGGCGATTCAGACGAAATGCCCACAAAACGACGGCGGCGACAAGCAGACCGCCCGATAGTGACCCGAACGAAGCAGACAGTCCGAGTGGTAATATCTGAAGCTTCCATACCGTTCCGAGCGATAACATTTCACGGGTGATACCGATGATAAGTGCGGCAGAAAGCAGGCGAAACGGGCGCGGTGGCGGTGCTGCTGCAACGCCGCAGGAAGCAAACAGCAAAGCGGTCAGCGGTTGTGTTGGTGAGAGAGCGGGGAGAGACGGAAACAGCAACTGAATTATCGGGCAAAGAGCGCTGCCAATCCCAAGTGAAAACACCATTGCCGCAACCGATGGAAATGGCAGACGGAGACGGTGCAGCAGTGTCCGAAACACGAGGGAGAGCAACTGCAACACACAGACTAAGGCGGTATAAATAAGAGCGGTTTGCGGCGAGACACAGACCGCCGTCAAAAGGCAAAGGACGATACCGTCCATGGAGGGGGAAATCGTCATAGTGTTTCTCCTTTACGACAGCCTGTTCACAAAGGCGACAGCTTCGTTGACGGCGTTAATAACCGCCTGCGAGGAGGTGGTCGCACCGCTGACGCCGTCAATCGCCGTGCCGTCAGCACTGCGCGCCATTGCTACCGCTTCGGCGGCGAGCGTGACAAACGGCGAAACGCTGATGGTGGCGCCGCTGTAGGCGTCGGTTTTTCCGGTGTCCTGATGATACGAAATGCGGGTGGGGTCTTGCAAGGCAAGCAATGCTTTTTCCATAATTTCCGCTTGGGCGTGCCACGGAAGTCCGGTGTCGTTCATCACGTAGTTTCCGCTTCGGGACAGTTCCTTTTTGGTGGCACCGCCGTTTTGATTTTCACCATCCCAATTCACAGCACTGATCTTTCCGTCGGTAACGGTGATGGTTACCACATCACGAAAACCGGAGTAGTCGTATTCCTCGGCGGCAGCGCGATACTCGCCGTTGCGAAGCGATGTCCGTTGTTTGCCGGTATCCAGATAAAACGGTTGCCGCTTGGCGGAGAACTGGTCGGTAAACGCGGCTTCCGTGACCCGCGCGCCGTAGCCGGGAGATTCCCGGTGTGTGCCGATGTGAATCCCTTTGACGGAGCGCTTGTCGGCACTGACGACAGTATGCACTTCGATTTTGCCGCCATACCCTTGCGCGGTAGAGGTGACAGCGAAACCAATCAGCCGTCCGCTGCCATCCAGTGCTTTCCACGCACCGCTGATATTGGCGGTGTCGCTCGTGTTGATACGCTCGAAACGTTCGGCTTTGACAATTTCCCCGAACACGGCGGCGATTTCTTCGCTTTCCTGAGCGGCAAGTCGGTTGCGCGTGAGCAAATCGCCTCCCCACAACAGCCCCACCGAAACAGCGGCGGTGACAAGTAAAGAAACAACGTTTTTCACAATGGGTTTCACGCAGAACGCTCCTTTCGTTTTGTACCGTATACCCGTGGCCACGTGAGACGGTCTAACAGCGGGGTGAGCAGATTCATTATCAGCACCGCGAAGCAAACGCCTTCGGGATACCGCCCGAACAACCGCAACACAGCGGTAAGCGCACCGAAGCCGATAGCGAACAGCGCTTCACCGAGTCGCGTTGTCGGCGAAGTTGTATAATCGGTAATTATATATACAGCACCGAACAGGATACTGCCCGAGAGAAGTTGGCGCGGCAGAGATTCTCCTGCGAGCAGCATCACTGCCGAAAAGGCGGCAAGGGCGCACAGCGGTGTTTGCCAGCAGATGATCCGGCGAACGATAAGATACGCCGCTCCCACCAAAATCAGCACGGCGGAGGTTTCGCCGACAGAGCCTCCCGTGCGTCCGAAAAGCAGCGACAACCAATCGGTTGTCTCGTCTGCCAGCGGTGTTGCCGCGGAGGTCGCGTCGGGCAGTGCGTAGCCTGCGAGGTAGGCGGGAAACAGGGTGATGAGCAATGCACGGGAGGCCATTGCCGGGTTAAAGAGATTCGCACCGATACCGCCGAACGCTTCGCGAAAGAGACCGACCGATAAAACGCACATACTGCCAAGCAACCACGGCGGAATCCCCGACGGGCAGGACAACGCCAGCAGAAGGCCTGTGACGAGCGCACTGCCATCGAACGGTCGCTTGATACCACGCATCCACAAGAACAGGCGGTCAGCCGCCACGGAAACCACAGCGGCGGTCATTAGCAGCCGAAGAGCGGCTACGCCGAAATACCAAATCGCGGCGATGGCTGTGGGAAGCAACGCAATACACACCTCGGTCATAATGGCAGGTGTGCGCTGGCGGTTACGCAGGTATGGTGCTTCGGAACGCTTTGTATTGCTCATCGGTTGACTCCTTTTCGGCGGATGTGGGTGATGCGTGCGGCCAGCTGTCGCTGTGCGGGACAAACACGGGAACAGCATCCGCAGGAAATACACACATCGGGATGCAGACGGCGGCAAAGCGCATCCTCATGTTGTAACCAGGCGGCGTCAATGAGGTAGGGAAGTAGTCCTGAGGGACAAGCGCGTACACAAGCACCGCAACGAATGCAGGGGGATTCCTCTTCCGATTCGGCGGGAAGCACCAGAACGCCGCCACAGGGTTTTGGCAAGCCGGCATCGGGATGAACAACACGCTTTCCTGTCATTGCACCGCCGGCAATCAGGCAGGCGCGCCGACCTGTGAGGCGCGGTGCGGCCTGTGTCGCCAGTTCGCGAAGCGGCGTTCCTATCGGAACCAGCAAATTGCACGGCTCGGCTACCGCGCCTGAGACAGTGACGGTGCGATGGGTCAGCGGCAAACCTTTGGCGGCATCCGCCATTGCCACCGCCGTTCCTACATTGGAGACCAAAATCCCCCAATCCGAGGGGTAAACACCGGGTGGCAGCTCGATATCCAGCACGGCACGGATAAGCTGTTTTTCGCTGCCCTGCGGATAGCGTTCCGGCAGGCAGAGAACCGTCCAGCCGGTATCTTTGGAAAGGTGGCGCAAGCCGCGTGCCACCGCTTCGTTTTCGGCGCACAGAAAGATGCTGTTGGAGGGAACACCGCCTGCTTTGGCGAAGAGGGCGACACCCTCACGCACCGCTGTGCCGTATTCCAGCACCAACCGTCCGTCGCCCGCAAGGTAGGGTTCGCATTCGCAGGCATTAATCAGCAGATGGTGTGCGGCGTTGCCGCTGTATTTGCGAAAAGTGGGGAATCCTGCGCCGCCCAACCCCACCAGTCCGCCATCGTACATACGCTGAAGCAGAGCGGCACGGTCAGCGTTTTGGGGAAGCGGTGAAAGCGGTGAAGCGGCCGCTTGTTTGCCATCGCCCTCCACAGTGAGCAGGGTGCATATCGAGCCGTCGAGAGTCAGGTGGCTGCCCTCTCGTATGGTTACCGTGCCGGACAGTCCGCTGTGCAGCGGTGGCGTATTGCCGTTCGGGTCGGTGGCAACACAGTCGCCTACGCGCACCGAAGCACCGTGTTCCACACAGGGGATAAGCGGTTCCTTCACGGCAAGGTGGAGTCGTTCGGGCGTAAATACGCGTAAAGGACTGTGCAGTGCCGTTTCCTTGGCGGCACGCAGCTCTTCGGAAAATCGGATTCCTCCACGAAATGCTTTTGGCAACACGAACCCTCCTGACGACACAATGGGATGCTTTGACATAGTTTGATATCTTTCGGACATAAATATACTGTGGCTTCGAAAAGTCGCAGTTTTGTGAAAGTGAGGGTGTGCTATGCCGTTTCGGGCGGGCTGTGGCGCGGTGTGGATTTTGCGGATTTTACTGCTGCTTCTGACGGTGCTGCTGTCGCTTCTTTTGTGGTTGCCCGCCCGCGTTTGGGAGCTTTGGTCACCGTGGTGCGCTGCGTTGCCGTTTTTGCCGATTATCCCTGTGTGGATACGCTATCTGCCGCGGTTGAGCCGCTCGCTTCACGGCAGGTTGGACGGCGGTGCGGTGCGCGCGTGTTACGGCATTCTGTGGCGCAGAGAGCTGTTTGTGCCTGTCGGGTCATTGCGCACATTTGAAATATGGACACCGCCGCTGCATCGTCTGTTTCGTTGCCGCACCGTGATTTTGCGCTTTGCGGGTGGCTCGGCGTGGTTGCCGCTGCTGGATTGGCAGGATGCCTATGCGCTGGCCGAGTATCTGGAGCAGGCGGAGGAGACACCATGATTGAGCAGCGACCGCACAAAGGGTATGCTTTGTACGAACTGCGCCATTTTCGGGTGCTTTTACTGATTCCTGTTTTGCGCGTGACGGCGGCGGTGCTGTACGGCGGCAGCGTGACCGTGTATCGGTACGAGTGGCTGCTTGGCGGTGCGGTGGGGATATACGTCTGGATGAAGTGGCACAGTTGCCGTTACCGATGGTCAAAAACACCCGACGGCAGTTTTCATACGGTAGGGGTGCGGCAAGGTGTGTTTGTGCGGCGGACGTTGCACATTTCTGCCGAGGATGCCACGTCGGTTGAGGTGGAACGAACGCCGCTGTTATGGCTGTTTGGCGCTCGTCGGATTCTCATCAGCACCGCAGGACTTCGGCGGCGTGCGGACGCGTGTTTATATTTATCGGTGGAGCAGACGAAGAATTTATTTTTCCTCAAGCGGCGCGCCGATGATTATTGCGTGCGGCGCTGGCCTGTGTTGGTTATGTCGCTGACAGGCTCTAATGCCGCTGTGGGGTTGCTGACACTGGCACCGATTTTGCGTCAAAGCGGTAAACTGTTGGGGGAAGAGGTAACGCTGGAGGTAGTGGGAGCGCTTCAAAGCGTTCTGAACGTGGGGCTGCCCTCGCTGTTGCGTTCAACGGGCAATCTGTTACTGGTTGGCTTTGGCGTTTCCACGGCAAGAAACCTGCTTCGCTACGCAGGCTTCCGTGCACGGCGTGAGGAGCGACTGTTGCACATTTCCTCGGGTCTTCTTACCCGACGGGACGTGTTCATCGACAGGGGTAAAATCACCGCTTTGGAATTGCGGCAAACACTGACGATGCGTTGGTTTTCTTTGTACACGGCGGTGGTTACCGCCGCGGGATACGGCAGGGATATCGGTTCGCGTCCGGTGCTGATTCCTGCGGCGCGTCCGCGGGATCTTAGCACTGCGCTTGACCGATTGTTGCCCGGGTTTCCTGTTTGCGGCGAGCGGTTGCGTGTGCTTCGAAAGAGTATAACAAGGTATGTTGTGACACCGTTGTTTGTCGTGACAGTCGGTGTTGTTTTATGGTTCTTCGGCACGTGGTGGCACGGTTTGGCGGCGTTGATAACGGTGTTTGGCGTGTGGTGGTTTTTGGTACGTGTTTGCGGATATCATCACGCCGGATTCGGGTGTGATGGACAGGGAATATCGCTGTGCTATCCGCGGGGACTCGCGCTGTATCGGGTGTATCTGCGGCGGCAAAGCGTGGATTGTCTGTCGGTAACGCAGTCGCGGTTTCAGCACTCGCGCGGAACGTGCACGGTCAAGGTACGCTGTTTTGGCGAGAAAAAGCGGGTGCATCGGGTGTGGGGGCTTTCGTATGAAGACGTGCGACAGCTTGCCTTTTGCGCCGAAAAGTAAAAAAAGAACCCCGAGCGTTTTGCTCGGGGTTCTTTTCGTGTTACAGAGGTCAGTTCCCAAGGAATTCGCGGCAGATACTCAGCGTATCTTCGACATCCTTGGCGGCGACCATATAGATTTCGCCGGAATCGTGCTCGGCAATGTATTTGCCGGCAGAGTAGCGGTACAACTTCACCCAACCATCGCGGGAGGTTTCGGTTGCTACCTTGATATCCAGTGTCAGCACCGGTTCGCCTTTCGGTTTTTCGGTGGTGGACTCCATACGGAGGATACCCATGATGGACTGATACACATTACGGAAAGCCGCCGTGTTGTAACGGTTGCCGTTGGAGACAACCTTGAGCTTTTCGTCGGCCGAATCCTTGTTGGGATAATGCGTCAGCTTGAACTCGTGGGTTTTGCCGTCCAGCGTCAGCGTCAGCGAATCAACCTCGTTGATGTAGGTGAAGAACAGCAGTTCGTCAGCAACATCATCGTACTGGGTTTCTGCCCACAGCAGGCTGTCGGTGACAACTTCGAACACCATCGGTACCAGCTCGTCGCCATGATAGACGAGCGCGTAGCGCATGGATTCGTCATCCTTCAGCGTGTTGCCCAGCTTAATCGTGTACTCGAAGGTGTTGTAGAAGGTGAACTTGGTAATCTCATGACCATCCTTGTCGGTTTCCTTGGTGGACTTCTGGATGGAGAGGTTCACCGTACACACCGAGTACGGATTGTCCAGACCGAAGGTGGCAAAATCCGCTTCGGTGGGACGGAGCATAGCGATGTCGCTGGCAGTAAAGCCGGAATAGGTGCTGACCGAGAGCAGGTTGGTACCGCTCTTGACGTTGCGGTAGTAGGGCTCGGTCAGGAAATAACCGGTCATAATCTGGGAGTTCTGGTCCTCACCGGTCAGCGTATCCGAAACCTGGAAACGGATGGTAGAGGGACGAATCGAGCCGGACAGCGTCACATCACGCACCACAGCGGTGTCTTCCGAGTTGGTTTGCGTGGTCGCCGGAGCGGCAACCGGAATCATCATCAGATATTCCATGGAAGACTGCATCACCGAAGAGGCGAAGTCGGCATCCACAACGTAGATCGCCTTGTCGCCGTCACGGCGCAGATAGAAGCCCGAACGGTCGGGGGTTTCGTCACCGATTTCGAACGAAATGGTCGAGCCGTCGGTGTAGGTGACCTTAGCTGCGGTAGAGGTAATTTTTTCGCCGCCAAAACCGAAAGCTTCCGGATTTTCGGGATCGCTGTTGGCGACTGCCAACGCGGTGATATCCGTCAGCGCTTCAATAATGTAGGAATAGGAAACCGAGTTGGCGTAGCTTTCCAGATCCTCATGGCCCTTGACGCGCAGATAGCCGTTTTCATTCGGCTGCAGAGTGAATTCTTCTTCGGGCGTTGTGATAACGGCCGAATAGATGCTCGTTTTGTTGTTTTCAAAGCCGGTAGGCTTGGTCGCAGCTTCACCGGTAGTCGGCTTGAGAGGGATGGTCGTGGTGGTGCCGACAGAGGAGGAACCGGTGGACGTGTCATCGGTCGAAACCTCGGGGAACAGCACCAGCATCGCAACCATCAGGCCGCACAAAGCAACCAAGGCTACAGTCGAAAGCAACAGAGCCCGTGTGCGGCGACTCATAAGTGCCTCCTTCTCAGGAAGATGACCACGCTGATGACGATGAGCAGCAGCGGAGCGCAGATCAAGAAGATGTTGATAATCTGGGCATCGGCTTCGGTAAAGCTCAGCGTGGGAGTGGTCAGATCCTTGTTGGACAGCGCCATCGATTCACCAAGGTCGCAGGTAACGCGAACCGGCTCGAGCATCAGCTCTTCGTTGGTATATTCGGGGCGAGACGTGAACATAGAGTAGGGGAACTGATAGGAGCCGCTGACAATGATGTGGTTGGCAAGCGTTCCGCCGTGCGCTTCCACGGCGTAAGCCATACCGATAACATCGTCGTCGGTTTCCTTGGAATCCTTCTTTTCGCCCAAATCTTCCACCTTGACCAGCTCGGCGCTGTCTTCAAAGATGGCGAGCGGCACGTTACCGACGCCGGTAGCGGCAGGATCGCTTTCGTGCTTCAGCTTCAGCTGGAGGGTGTAGGGCATCAGCAACAGGCCGGTGCCGCCGGTCAAATCGGTCTGCTCCATCAGCGTCAGCGGATAGTACTCGCCGTTGGTACCGGAGACGTGGTTGTTGGAGTCGGTTTCCACGATGACGTTATCGGTTACGGTGATACCGTAGTCGGTCTCGAGGAAGTCGTACAGATTGATGCGGTTGGTTTCGGTGTCGGGCTTGCAAGCGTAGTTGCAAAGCACGAACAGGTTGCGGTCGTAGTTGCCGTCGTTCTTCAGCCATTCGCGGATTTTCGAAATCTCATCCAGCGAGTAGTTCAGCGACGGAGCGGCAATAACCAGAATCTCGGAGGTCTCGTCGATTTCGTCGGCAGCCGCCGTGGTGAAGTCGATGGTCTCGGTCGCATAACCGTTGAGCTGATACAGGCTGCTCATTTCGCTGATGAGATCGGTATCTTCACCATGACCGGTCAGGAAAGTGACCGTAACCGTCTTGCCGCCGCAGATGGAGTTGACCGTCGAGGAGAGAACCTCTTCCACGCGGGAGTAGTAGACGTAATCATAGTAAGAGGAGTCGTAGGAAAGCTCGTACAGGTTTTCCACGTTGCGCACGCGGCTCTGTTGGCCGCAGCGGAACAGGATACTGCCGGATTCCACATTGTACTCACTGTACTTATCCAGAATCGTCGGGTCAGCGGTGGGGTCAAGGTAGGTAACCTTGACTTTGCCGTTGCTCAGTGCGTTGTACTCTTTCGAGAACAGGTGGAACTGACGAAGCACGATATTCAATTCGTCCGTGCTCAGCGACGGCGAAGAGAAATACGTTTCGTTCAGGAAAACGATAATCTCGATGTCGTTCTCGATGGTGCTGACATTCTTTGCCACGGCACGAGCCTGCTCCGACATGGTGTAGGTGCTGTCGGTGGTCAGGTCAAGCGACAACGGGAAGCGATCGTAGAAAATACCGACAATCACATTGAAGACAATCACAGCGGCAATGACCACGGCGGTGAAAACCGTAGCGGTGGTGCCGAGTCGCAGCTTGCGGTTGTTCTTCCAGCTGAAGCGGGACGTTTTCTTGTTTTCGGTTTCCACGATATCGGTGGTTTTTTCGGTGTTGTTCATAAAATCGTCCCTCCTCTCAGTTCCATCTCTTGCGATCCAGCAGACGCACCGTCAGGAACAGGAAAAGTGCTTGCATGGACAGGAAGAAGATGATGTCGTTGTACTGGATGGTGCCGACAGCGAAGTTGCCGTAGCGCTGAGACACCGAAAGGAATTCCGCAACCTCGGCAACCCAGGTGACACCGGCAAACCACGT
Source organism: Acutalibacteraceae bacterium (assembly GCA_045596745.1). GTDB lineage: Bacteria > Bacillota > Clostridia > Oscillospirales > Acutalibacteraceae > RGIG3009. The sequence continues at coordinate 3,836 of JAZODA010000005.1, read as the reverse complement.
CGTCAGATTGTCCACCATCAGCAGAATCACGGATGCGATAAAGGTGCCGAGCGCGGCGATGAACTGGCTTTCGGTCAGGCAGGAAATCAGCAGACCGATGGCAATCACCATACCGCCGAGCAGCAACAGGCCAATGTAGTTACCCATAATGACCAGCCAGTCGGGGGTGGTTTTGAAAGCGATGATTACCGAGCAAACCAGCGTCATCGTGCAGCTGATAGCAAACAGCAACAGTGCCGCCAGAAACTTACCCGTTACGATGCCGGTCAGACCGACGGGAGAGGTGAACAGCACCTGGTCGGTCTTCTGGCGCTTATCGTCGCTCATCAGACGCATCGTCAGAATCGGGACAACCAGAATCAGCATAAAGCTCTGCAGGCTCTGGAACACGGGGGTCATATCGGGCGATAAGTAGTAGACATTGTAGTTAACGAAGAAGAAGCCGGTCAGCGCAAACATCAGCGCGATGACGCAGTAGCCGATGGGGGAGGTGAAGTAGGTTTTGAATTCACGTTTAAAAACTGCTGTCATTTCCGACGACCTCCTTTATGCGATGCTTCGGGCAACTGTTCGCGAGTCAGCGAAATGAAGATTTCTTCCAGCGTCATTTCCATCGACTTCAGGCCGAGCAGCGGGCAATTTTCTTTGGCAAGCGTGTTAAACATAGCGCGACGGAAATCGGCACCCGGTACTGGATCCAGTGCGTATTCGTACACGCCGTTTTCGCGTTCGCCGAGCGTCGTTACGGTAGCGATGCCGGGGACGTGCTTGAGCGCCGCGTACACGCGCTGCTCGTCACCCGCGATGCGGGCCAGCAGGCGGTGGTCCGTGGAAAATTCCGTGGCCAGCTTGTCGGCGTCGTTATCCGCGACAATTTCGCCCTCGTTGATGATGATGATACGGTCGCACACCGCTTCCACTTCGGGCAGAATGTGCGAGGAGAGGATGACCGTATGGTGCTTGCCCAAATTCTTAATCAGCGAGCGAATCTCGATAATCTGATTGGGGTCAAGACCGACGGTGGGCTCGTCGAGAATCAGCACCGGCGGATTGCCGATGAGCGCCTGCGCGAAGCCGACGCGCTGACGATAACCTTTGGACAGGTTCTTAATCAGACGGCCGTACACATCCTCGATGTGCATCAGACGGCAGATTTCCGCAATGTGCTTGCGGCGGTTGATAGTGCATTTCTTGAGATCGTACACGAAATCCAGGTATTCACGCACCGTCATATCCAGATACAGCGGCGGAATTTCGGGAAGATAGCCGATGCTGGCTTTCGCTTGGTTGGGATCCTCCAGAATGTCATAGCCGTTGATCTTGACGGAGCCCTCACTGGCGGACAAGTAGCCGGTCAGGATGTTCATGGTGGTGGATTTACCGGCGCCGTTGGGACCCAGGAAGCCCAGAATCTCGCCTTCCTCGACCTTGAAGCTGATGCCGTTTACGGCGCAGTGAGAACCATAACGTTTGGTAAGGTTCTGTACTTCGATCATGGAAACACGTCCTTTCTTACTAAAGTAGGGAGGCGTATACGCACTCCGCGACAAAATACAGTATATCGAAAGTTTGTGTTTTTTTTGTGTCTTTTTATAAAATGCTTTCGTTTTTTAGAAGAGTATGATATACTTACCGACGAAGGAGATGATGGCTTGTGATACGACAGATTTGGCAACCGGGAACCGTCCTGCCGAGCGTGCAGCGTTCGGTAGCTCTTGGCGTGTTTGACGGGATGCATCTGGGCCATCGTGCGGTGATTGCGGCGGCGCGGAACGTAACGTCCCCGACGCAGGATATTCCGCTGCCTACGGTTACGGTGTTTTCGCTGCTTGGCACACCGAAACAGGGGGGGCGCCTTATTTCCGAAAGCTGTGAAGACAGACAAGCGGAATCGCTTGGCGTGGATGAATGGCTCAGCGTACCGTTTGAATCTGTTCGTGAACTGACTCCCGAAGCATTTGTGCAGGAGATTCTGCACGACGCTCTTCACGCTATGGTTGTGTGCTGTGGCTACAATTTCCGTTTCGGCAAAGACGGCAGTGGGGATGCGGCGTGTTTGCGTCGCTTGTGCGAGCCGCTGGGAATCGAGGTTCGTGTTGCTCCCGCGGTGACGCGTGAAGAGAGTGTTGTCAGCTCTACCGAAGTTCGTGCCGCGGTCGAAGCGGGGGATGTCGAGCGCGCTCGCCGCTTGCTCGGTCGTACGTATACGGTGGATTTCCCGGTGCAAAGCGGGGCGCATCTTGGTTCTGCCTGGGGTGTGCCTACCCTCAACCAGCCGTTCCCCGAAGGATATACCGTGCCGCGCTACGGCGTGTATGCTTCTTTGGTGGTGCTGGACGGCGTGATGCACCATGCCATCACCAATGTGGGTGTGCATCCCACCGTGGGCGGCACAGCAGTACCGCAGGCGGAGACCTATATCAAGGATTACAGCGGCGACCTTTATGGGAAGTCGGTCACGGTGGAACTCGTGCGTTTCTTGCGTGAGGAGCGCTGCTTCGATACGGTGGAGGCGTTGCGCCGACAGATTGCGGCGGATATCGCCACCGCCGATGAAGTGTTGGATGGCAAGGACGGAACGAAAGCGATTTTGTTCGATTTTGACGATACGTTGCAGGACCGTGTTATTGCGTTCAGAGGTGTCGCGCGAGAGATGATTGCCCGTGCCTTTCCGCAGATTTCCGAGGAAGAGCTGCAGGCTCGCACGCAGGAAATGCTGGTTGAAAACAAAGGCGGCTATGTCAATTACATCGAGTATTTTGAACTGTTCCGCAAGCGTTGGAACTGGTCTGTCGTTGCCGACTTGGTTTGGTGGGAATACCAGCGGCGGTTTCCGTTTTATTCCGTGCTTCTTCCGAACGCGGAAGAGGTGCTGCGTGAACTGAAGCGGCGAGGATATCGTCTGGGTGTTATCACCAACGGTGAGATGCCGCAGCAAAACCTGAAACTGGATTTTGCCGGTATCCGACCGCTCTTGGATATTGTGCTTGTTGCCGGTGAAGAGGATGTCGGTAAGCCCCACGCCGAGGTGTTCCGTCGGGCGGCACAGCGGCTGTGTGTTTCGCACGAAAACTGCACGTTTGTCGGTGACTATCCGCCGACGGATATTGCCGGTGCTATAGCTGCGGACATGACGCCACTGTACATCGATGTTCACGGTGCAAACCGTTGTCCCGAGGGTGTGGAGAAGATTACATCGCTGCTTGATTTGCTCGAGAGATTTTAAACAAAAAACGCACTTATCGTTTTGATAAGTGCGTTTTTTTGTGCCCGTTTTCGGGTGGTGGCATACAGTAATATTAGCGGACTCGAAAAATGTTTGCGGCAATATCGCTGCCGACGATATCCACTGTTGCATAGGTGCCGCTGTAGCCGAGCGAACCGGGGTTGATGAGATACAGACCGTCATCGTAACGAGTCAGCGATTGGTGGGTATGCCCGAACAGTGCCACACGGACGCCGCGGCGTTTGGCATCGGCAACCAAAGCGCCTGTGCCGCCCTTGACATGGTAACGATGACCGTGAGTAATCAAAAACGGTATGCCGGCAATGCGAATTTCCTGCTCGGTGGGCAGGGTGGAAAAGCCGTCGCAGTTGCCGCGAACCTGATACACCGTAGCGGTACAGGTGGAGGCGAGTGACGCCATTTCGGCAGCACCGTCGCCCAGGTGAATGATGTAAGCGGCCTCCGGCTGTTCGTCAAGTGCCTGCATCAAGGTGCGGGAATCGCCATGACTGTCGGAAATGATGAGAATGCGAACCATAATGACTATTCCTTTCGCGTGTTGCATAAAGTGTAGGGCAGGGGGTGATGGTATGGGTCAGGTCACACCGGA
>JAZODA010000004.1:0-80463 GCA_045596745.1 Acutalibacteraceae bacterium | reverse complement strand
CATCACGTAGTGATTTTATCCACGTTAGTGGATTTATTCCGTCTGAAAGACGTTTTAGCTGAAAAACTAACCCTAATTTTAATACAAATGCACCCCCTTTTGAGGTTAGGGGGGCAAAGTCATTTTAGGGGAGCAAAACTTATTAGTTCAACTCTGCTCTGAAACGAAGCAAGTACATTTGTTGTAACCACTCTGGCTGTTTATCGAGCTCGGATTCCAAATTGGCAAGTGTTCGCTTGCCAACCCTCCTGTCAAAAATCGCAAACATCCTGATTAGCGGATTATTTGAGCGTAGACTTTCTTGGATATTATGATTGCGATAATTCTCGAGGGCATTGCAAAATTCTTCATCAGTATATTCCGTTCGATCAGTTACAGGATATTTATCAAGTAATGACCAAAACTCTGCCCAATACTCGCCTAGGCCACTTGGATTCTTATTACTCGTATATCCGTTATCAATGAAATAGGAATTGACGGTTTCCCACGAAAAGCGTTTCACTTGTTTGCCGTCAATACAAATCTCGAAGATGTGGCACCCGTCCATCCCAACATAAGAAGTACAGCCATATCTAATTCTTCCTTGTAAAGACTCCGCAAGCATCTCCTGTTCTAAGTATTTTCTCATTCCGCTCCAAGAACCAAGTATTTTACTCACGCAATCACCGCCTTTTACTCATTATATCATAAAAAGAAAATAACCGCAACTTGTATCAAAGTTGCGGTTATTCTTTGGTGGACCCGAAGGGGATCGAACCCTCGAACCTCACGGATGCGAACCGTGCGCTCTCCCAGCTGAGCTACGGGCCCAAATGACGTCGCTCCTTATATTAGCGCACTTTGGAGCGGTTGTCAAGGGGTTTGCATAAAAAATTGATGGGAGGGCACGTCGTGCCCTCCCACGATTCAGCGTTTGAGGATTTCGCGGTAGCGGTGGTAGGCGCGGTCTACCGCGTCCGACCATGTCAGGTACAAATCCTGCGATGCGCGCTCACCGACGGTACGCAGTGCGGCGCGATCGGAGCAGGCATCGATAATGGCGTGTGCACAGGAAATGGGGGATTCTTCCGCCAGGAAACCCGACACCTTATGGGTAGCGCCTTCGGCGGCGGCACTCTCGCGAAGCAGCAGCGAGGGGCAGTTGCACGCGGCAGCTTCCTTGACCACGATGCCGCAGGTATCGTAGGTGGAAGGGAAGAAGAACAAATCCGCCGCGCTGTAAAACACGCGGAGATATTCGCGGTCGCGAATAGGGCCGACGAACGTTACTTCGTTTTTGAGACCGAGTTCCTCGGCGTACAGGTTCATCGCGGGCAGGTCGTATCCTTCGCCCACAAACAGCATCCGGAACGGCATACCGTTTTGCTTGAGAACGGCGCAGGTGTCCAGAATCAGGCGGATGTTTTTGTACCACATCATACGACCCACAAACAGCAGTGTAGGTACGTCTTCACGCAGATTGTACTTTTCCCTGAGAGCGGTAATGCGCTCCGCCGGGGCGGTGCCGCGCACAAAATCCGTGCCGTTTTCCATCACGCGCCACGGGCCGTAGTAGCCGATGTCCTCCAAAAAGCGTCCCGAAGCGGAGGAAACAACCCAGACCTCGTCCACCGCTTTGACGTTTTCCTGCACAAACTTCAGTGCAACGGCGCGCATCGCGCTGTTGGGAACGCGCTTGCGGATGTCGAGGTCGAAGCGGGTGTGATAGGTCAGCACCGTCGGCACCTTGGGACGGTGGTTGATGGTTTTGACCAACACCGACGAGGCGAACGGCGCGTGGATATGCATAATATCAAAATGGCAGGACCGCAGTTTGTGGATGGTTTCCGGACCGAACGGGATACCGACACGGTAGCCGACGCGCGCGCCGACCGACAACGAGGGGTAGCGAATGACGTCGAACGGATAGTGATCTTCCACGCCGCGGTATTTCGGGGTGACTACGGTGACATCGCAGTCCTTATGACTGAGGTTCTCGGCATAGTTTTTCACGGTTTGCGCCACGCCGTCGATGATGGGCGGGAACGAATCGTTAAACAGGCCGACAGAAAAGTTTCCCATGGATAAACCTCCTGTCCCACGAAGGTGGGCGGTCGATGGCGCATGGGGTTGCGCCGACATTACGTTAGTAGTGTACCACACATTCATAAGATTTGCAAGGAGGACAGAAAATTTCAAAAAAGTCTTTTCTCCGGCGGTAAAATACGATATACTATAATGAGATACACAGGACTCGGTACGGAAAGGACGGAAAAACAATGGCACAAACGTATTCGGTTTCTTTGGAGAAGATTATCAAGGACCTTTCGCTGGAAGTGGTGTATATGCCGCAGGACGGCGAACAGCGCCAGATTGTCAGCGCGGAAGTTAACCGCCCCGGACTGGGTTTGTCCGGATATTTTGAGTATTTTGACAGCAACCGCATTCAGGTCATCGGCAGAGGCGAGTGCGGCTTCCTCGAAGGGTTAGACCCCGACGTGCGCAAAGCGAACGTCAACTCGCTGCTGGCGCACAAGCCGCCGATGGTTGTTGTGGCGCGCGAGTTGGACATCCTGCCCGAATTGGAAAACGCTTGCCGCGAGTACGAAGTGCCGCTGCTGCGTTCTGCGGATGCTACGTCGGCGTTTATGGCGGCGCTTATCGCTATGCTGAACGTACAGCTGGCACCGCGTGTGACGCGTCACGGCGTACTGGTGGAAGTGTCGGGCGAAGGCGTTTTGCTGGTGGGTGACAGTGGTATCGGTAAGAGCGAAACCGCTATCGAACTGGTCAAGCGCGGTCATCGTCTGATTGCGGACGACGCGGTGGAAATTCGCCGTGTGTCCTCCAAGTCGCTGGTCGGCTCTGCTCCCGAAAACATCCGCCACTACATCGAACTGCGTGGTATCGGCATAGTCAACGTGCGCCGTATTTTCGGTATGGGCGCTGTCAAGATGACGGAAAAAATCGATATGGTTATCCAGATGGAGCCGTGGGACAACAACAAAGTCTACGACCGCATGGGTCTGGAAAACGAGTATATGGACATCCTGGGCATCACGGTGCCGATGCTGACCATCCCGGTTAAACCCGGTCGTAACCTGGCGATGATTATTGAAGTGGCGGCGATGAACAACCGTCAGAAGAAGATGGGTTACAACGCAGCGCACGAGCTGATGCAGAATCTGGGTATGGTGGACGACATCCCGAAGAACGATCGTCGCGAGCCGCAGGTCTATTATTAAAAAGAGGCGAATATCAATGAGTGCATATTTCAAACCGGTAGCAGATCTTCACACGCATACGCTCGCGTCTCTGCACGCGTACAGCACGCTGACGGAAAACGCGACAGCCGGTGCGGCGGCAGGGCTGATAGCGATGGCGACTACGGACCACGGTCCGAAGATTGGCGACAGCAATCATCCGTGGCATTTCACCAATATGCGTATTCTGCCGAAGTATATTGCCGGTCTGCGCCATCTCAGAGGCGTGGAAGTCAACGTGTGCGATTATGACGGTACGTTGGATATGACGGAGCGTGCGCTTGGCGCAATGGATATCGTTATCGCGTCGATGCACGACGGCACACTGCCTTGCGGCACGCCTGAGCAGGTTACCGAGGGCTGGTTGCGTGTTGCGGAAAATCCGGATGTGGACATTATCGGCCATTGCGGTACACCGCGGTATGCGTTCGATTACGAGCGGGTGATTCCCATCTTTGGCGAGCATGGCAAGGTGGTGGAAATCAACGAGGGCACGTTTCGCGTGCGGAAAACGTCGTTGGATAACTGCCGAGAGATTGCGAAGCTTTGTGCCAAGCACGGGGTGCGAGTCTGTGTGAACTCCGATGCGCATTATATGGCGGACGTGGGTCAGCTGGACAACGCGGTAGCACTGTTGGAAGAGATTGCGTTCCCGAAAGAACTGATTATCAACAGCTCGGTTGAGCGGCTTGAAGCGTTCTTGCGCGAAAAAGGCGTAGAGCTGTAAATGGAGGTTGACAAAGATGGTAAGAATCGGTGTGGATCTCGGCGGCACGAACATTGTTGCCGGTGTGGTAAACGACCAGTTTGAAATTCTCGCTAAGGCGCGTTGCAAGACAAACGCCGCGCGTACGGCTGAGGAGATTATGCAGGATATGGCGCGCCTGTGCCGCGAAGCCGCGGAAAAGGCGGGCGTGTCGATGAGCGAGGTAGCAAGTGTGGGTATCGGCTGCCCCGGTACGTGCAACACGCAGACCGGTATCGTGGAGTATGCCAACAATCTGGCGTTCGAAAACATTCCGCTTGTGGAGCGGATGCACGAGTTGCTGCAGGTGCCGATATACATTGAAAACGATGCCAACGCCGCCGCTTTGGGCGAAGCGTTGGCAGGTGCTGCCAAGGGCGCGGAAAGCTGTGTCTGCATCACGCTGGGCACGGGCGTCGGCGGCGGTATCGTCATCGACGGCAAGATTTATGAGGGCTGCAACTACGCCGGTGCGGAACTGGGTCACACGGTGATTCAGATGCACGGCGAGCCGTGTACTTGTGGCCGTTCCGGCTGCTGGGAGGCGTATGCCTCGGCAACGGCGCTGGTGCGCCAGACCCGTCAGGCGATGGAGGCAAATCCCGATAGCCTGATGTGGAAGCTCGCCGCCGGTGATTTGAACAACGTAAACGGACTGATTGCTTTCGAAGCGATGCGCGCGGGAGATGCTGTGGGCACTGCGGTGGTGAATCAGTATATTGAATACGTGGCATGCGGCGTGATTGATATGGTGAATATCTTCCAGCCGGACATCGTCTGCATCGGCGGCGGTATCAGCCACGAGGGTGAAACGCTGCTCGCTCCGCTGCGTGAAAAGGTAGTGCAGGAGCGTTACAGCAAATTCTGCAAGCGCCAGACGGAAATTGTGGCGGCGGTGCTCGGCAACGATGCCGGCATCATCGGTGCGGCGCTTTTGGGCAACTGATTTTTTGAGGAGGTAACGGTATGGAGCGGAATATAGCGACGGCATTGCAGGCCATTGGCTGCTGTGTGCAGGAGCAGGTGTCCCTGTCCGCACATACCACCTTTCGTGTGGGCGGCCCTGCCGAGTATTTGGTGACGGTTTCGAGTACCGAGGAAGCGGCGGCCGTGATGCGCCTGTGTCGGGACACCGACACGCCGCTGTTCTTGATGGGCAACGGCTCGAACCTGCTGGTCAGTGATGACGGTGTGGCAGGCGTGGTTATGCGCCCCGCCGCGGCAACGCCGCCGTGGACGTTTGACGGAACAACGGTAACCGTGTCGGCCGGTGCCTCGCTGTCGAAGCTGTGTATGGCGGCGGCGGAAGCGGGTCTCAGCGGTCTGGAGTTTGCCTACGGTATTCCCGGCTCGGTGGGCGGCGGTGTATATATGAACGCCGGTGCATACGGCGGACAGTTGTCGGATGTGATTACCTCCGTCACAGCGATTACCGCTGACGGCGAGACGGTAACGCTCTCGGCCGAAGAGCTGGAACTGGGTTATCGACACAGTGTGTTTATGGATAACGGTATGATGGTCTGGTCGGTGACGATGCAGCTTGGCGCGGGGGAGAGTGCGGCGATTCACGAAGCAATGGCGGACTTTTTGTCGCGGCGTCGTGATAAGCAGCCGCTGGAGTATCCCAGCGCAGGCAGCTTTTTCAAACGCCCCGAGGGGCATTTTGCCGGTGCACTGGTGGAACAGTGCGGACTGAAAGGCTTGACCATCGGCGGTGCGCAGGTCAGCGAAAAGCACGCAGGTTTTCTGATTAACCGCGGCGGCGCGACGTGTGCCGACGTGATGGCACTGGGTGATGAGGTTGCACGCCGCGTGAAGGAAGCGTTTGGCGTGGAACTGGAACGAGAAGTACAATTTGTCGGACGGTGACCGCGTGTCACGGGGAGGACGAAATGTCGTTTTCATCGGATATAAAAAATGAATTAGCGGCACTGCAAAACAGCAGCCCCTGCTGTGATGCGGCACAAGCTTACGGTATGGTGGAGTTCGGACGCTCGTTTTCGGTGGGCGGCATTTCGCTGCAGACGGAAAACGAAGCATCGGCACAGCGATATGCCGAGCTGATCGGTGCGGTGTGCGGCGTGGTAACCGAGTGTACTCGTCCCACGGAAAATCGTCCCGGTATGTACACCGTGACGGTGCCGGAAGCAAACCGCAAGGTGGTGCTTGGTCGGTTCGGTCACGGCGGCTCGGAAGTGACGCTGCGCCTGAATCGTGCGGTACTGGATTGTGAAGAATGCGCGGCGGCGTTTATCCGCGGTGCGTTTTTGGTGTGCGGTGCGGTGACCAATCCGCAGGTGGATTACCATCTGGAGTTTAGCGTGCCGTACCTCAACTTAAGCCGCGACCTGATTGCGCTGTTGGGCGAACTGGGGCTGCACGCCCGTACGGTGCGCCGCAAGGGCAATTACGTCGTCTATTTTAAGGAAAGCGAACAAATCGAAGACTGTCTGACGCTGATGGGGGCGATGAACGCCTCGCTGGAGCTGATGAACGTCAAGATTTTCAAGAATATTCGTAACAACGTCAACCGCGCCGCCAATTGCGAAAGTGCCAATCTGGACAAAACCGTGGCGGCGGCGTTGGTGCAGACGGAAGCGGTGCGTAAGATTGAGCAGCGGATGGGTCTGGATGCGTTGCCGGAAGAGCTGCGTCAGTTGTGCCGTCTGCGTCTGGAAAATCCGGATTTTTCGTTGCGCGAGTTGGGTGAGCAATTGGAGCCGCCGATTAGTCGGTCGGGGGTTAACCATCGACTGAAGCGCATTATGGAGATTGCCGAAGAATTATAACGCGGGAGGTGCCGCCGATGGCGTTCGTACACCTGCATGTTCACAGTGAATACAGCCTGCTGGACGGCGCTTGCCGTCTGGACGGGCTGCTTTCGCGTGCCAAGGAATTGGGACAGAGCGCGGTGGCGGTGACGGATCACGGCGTGATGTACGGTTTGGTGGAGTTTTATAAGGCCGCCAAGAAAGCGGGCATTCACCCTGTTTTGGGATGCGAAGCGTATGTCGCACCGCGCTCCCGTAGTGACCGTCAGCACGGTATCGACAGCGAAAATCATCATCTGGTGTTGCTTTGTGAAAACGAAACAGGGTATGCCAATCTGGTGCGGCTGATTTCGGCGGCGTGGACCGAGGGCTTTTACAGCAAGCCGCGTGTTGACCGCGAGCTGCTGGAAAAGTACCACGAAGGGTTGATTGCGCTCTCGGCGTGTCTGGCGGGCGAGATTCCCTCGGCACTGCGTCAGGGACGATTCGAGGATGCTCGCCGTATCGCGCTGGAATATCGCGCGTTGTTCGGTAAGGATAATTTTTATCTGGAATTGCAGGACCACGGTTTGGAGGGGCAGAAAGCGGTCAACCGCGGACTGGTGCGCCTGTCTCGCGAGACAGGCATTCCGCTGGTTTGCACCAACGACGCACACTATCTCACTCGTGCGGACGCGCAGGTGCAGAAAGTGCTGTTGTGTATCCAGACGAACACGACGGTGGACGAGCCCAACCCGATGGCGTTCGAGACCGAGGAGTTTTATCTGAAATCCGAAGAGGAAATGCGGCAGTTATTCCCCGAATTTCCCGAAGCGGTGGAAAACACCGCGCGTATCGCCGAGCGGTGTCAGGTGGAGCTGGAGTTCGGTCACACCAAGTTGCCGCATTTTGATGCTCCCGGTGGCGACAGTAAGGCGTATTTCCGTCGGCTATGCTACGAGGGACTGCGGCGTCGTTATGGGGAATCCCCCGATGCGGCGGTGCGGCAGCGACTGGAATACGAAATGGAGACCATCGAACGGATGGGGTATGTGGACTACTACCTCATCGTCAACGATTTTGTACAGTACGCACGCGAGCACGATATTCCGGTCGGTCCGGGACGTGGTTCGGGTGCAGGTAGTTTGTGCGCCTATTGCATCGGGATTACCGGCATCGACCCGATACGATATCAGCTGCTGTTTGAACGTTTCCTCAACCCCGAGCGTGTCAGTATGCCGGACTTTGATATTGACTTTTGTAACGAAAAGCGCCAGCAGGTTATCGACTATGTGATCCGCAAATACGGAGCCGACCACGTGGCGCAGATTGTCACGTTCGGAACGCTGGCGGCGCGCGCCGCTATCCGTGATGTTGCCCGTGCGCTCGGTATGCCGTACGCGGTGGGAGACACCGTTGCCAAGCGTGTTCCGTGGGAGCTGAATATGACGCTGGACAAGGCACTTGCCGTCTCCCGTCCGCTGAAAGAATTGTACGACAGCGACGCCCAGGTCAAAACGCTGGTGGATATGGCGAAAAAGGTGGAGGGTATGCCCCGCCACGCATCGACCCATGCTGCCGGTGTGGTAATCACGGCGGAGCCGGTGTCGGAATATGTGCCGCTGTGCCTGAACGGCGATTTGGTGGCAACGCAGTATACCATGACCGCGCTGGAGGAGCTGGGACTTCTCAAGATGGATTTTCTGGGTCTGCGCAACCTGACCATCATCGCCGATGCGGTGCGGATGATTCGTCAGACGAGCGACCCTGCGTTTGATATCGCGAGGGCACCGCTGGATGAGCCGGCGGTGTATAAGATGCTGTCGCAAGGAAACAGCGACGGCGTGTTCCAGTTTGAATCGCCCGGTATGAAGCGGGTACTGACTCAGCTCAAGCCCGATCATTTTGAAGATTTGATTGCGGTGATTTCGTTGTTCCGTCCCGGACCGATGGAGTCGATTCCGCGGTATATCGAAAACCGTCATCATCCCGAGCGGGTCACGTATCGTCATCCGCTGCTTGAGCCGATTTTGAAAGTTACCTACGGCTGTATTGTGTATCAGGAACAGGTTATGCAGATTTTCCGTGACCTCGGCGGTTATTCGCTGGGTCGCGCTGATTTGGTGCGCCGCGCGATGTCCAAGAAGAAGCACGATGTCATGCAGCGCGAACGCGAGATTTTCCTGCACGGCTTGGTTGCCGAAGACGGCACGGTGCAGGTGGAGGGTTGTATCCGCCGCGGTGTTCCGCAGGCGGTGGGCGAAGCGATTTTTGAAGAGATGGCTTCGTTTGCGTCTTATGCTTTTAACAAATCCCACGCGGCCGCGTATGCGATGGTCGCTTACCAGACTGCGTATCTTAAGGCGCGCTATCCGCGTCAGTATATGGCGGCGCTGCTTACCAGTGTACTGGACGGCGGCAAGGTCGCCGGGTATATCGGCGAGTGCGACCGCCTGCGCATCCATGTGCTTCCGCCGTCGGTGAACGAGAGTGTGGCGGCGTTTACGGTAGTGGGTGATCATATCCGTTTCGGTCTGATGGCGGTGAAGAATCTCGGTGGTGCGCTGATTCGTGAATTGGTGCGCGATCGGGAAGAGGAAGGGCCGTTTACCAGCTTTTATTCCTTCTGCCGTCGTATGGTGCGTCATCGGGAATTCAACCGCCGTGCGCTGGACAGTTTGATTCGCTGCGGCGCGTTGGATGGGTTGGATGCCAACCGTCGCCAAATGCTGGAGGCAGCGCCGTTGGTGCTGGATCAGTTGGAGGAGACGGGGCGCCGTAACCTCGACGGACAGTTAGGATTCTTCGATCAGGGCGATCTGATGGAAAACAGCGAGCCGACACTGCCGCACTTGGCAGAGTTCCCCTACGAGGATTTGCTCGCAATGGAAAAGGAAGTGTCGGGTCTGTACCTGACGGGACATCCGCTGAAGCCTTTTGAGCCGCTGTACGCCCGTTTGCGGGCAGACCGCAGCGATGCGATACTGGATGCTTTTTCCGACGCCGTTCCCACGGCGGACGGTTACGCTGACGGACAGACGGTGCGGCTTTTGGGTATGCTGGGCACGGTGCAGGTCAAATCGACGCGCACCGGGGCGCAGATGGCGTATGTTGTGCTGGAAGATTTGTACGGTTCTCTGGAGTTGGTGGTGTTCGCCAAGACATTGGAGCAGTATCGTTCGCTGTTGCGCACCGGAACGATGGTGATGGTGCAAGGGCGGCTCAGTGCGCGAGAGGACGAAGAACCGCGCGTGCTTGTCTCGACGGTGGAGAGCGCGCCGTCGCCCGATGAACTGCCGCCCGAGCCGACGCCGACCCCTGCGCCGGAAAAGCCGAAAACGGTGGCGAATCCGGGACTGTATCTCAAAGTGCCGTCGCGCGACAGTGCTGTGTGGAAACAGGTGTGTTGCGTGCTGCGGACGCTGGAGGGTGAGACGCCGGTGTACGTGCGCTTTGCCGACAGCGGCAAGCTGATGCGTGCGCCCAGCGAGCTGTGGGTTACGCCGCACGAGGTACTTGTGGAGGAACTGGAACGCGTACTTGGTCGTGAAAATGTTGCCAAAATGTGCTGAAAAGTTGCATATTTTTCGGAATTGGCATAGTTTTGCTTGCTATTTGGGAAAAGCGTGTATATAATAGTAACACTTGACCATAAGACAAAGGAGCTAATTTTGCTATGGCTATTAAGAAGATCGCTGTGTTGACCAGCGGTGGTGACGCCCCCGGTATGAACGCTGCCGTTCGTGCGGTTGTGCGTACGGCGCTGGGTAAGGGTGTTGAGGTGTACGGTGTGTATCGTGGCTATAACGGCCTGATTCACGGCGACCTCGAACCGCTGAATCTGCGTAGCGTGTCCGATATCATTCATCGCGGCGGTACCGCGCTGTACACGGCGCGCAGCCCTGAATTCTGCACCGAAGCGGGTATGCAGAAAGCGGTGGATGTTTGTTCGAAATACGGTATCGAAGGTCTGGTCGTTGCCGGTGGCGACGGCTCGTTCCGCGGTGCTCAGGAGCTGACCCGTCACGGCGTGCCGTGTATCGGTCTGCCCTGCACCATCGATAACGACATTGCTTGCTGCGATCAGACGATCGGTTATGATACGGCACTCAACACCTGTATGGGTATGATTGATAAACTGCGCGATACGTCGCAGTCTCACGACCGTTGCAGCGTGGTTGAGGTTATGGGTCGCCATGCCGGTTATCTGGCACTGAACGTCGGTATCGCGGTGGGTGCTACCAGTATTTTGGTGCCGGAAATCCCCAGCGATTTCGAGCGTGATATTCTCGCGCGTATGAAGAAGACCTCTGCGACCGGTAAGAAGCACTTCATCATCATCGTTGCCGAAGGCGTCGGTCGTGTGGTGGAGATTGCCGAGCAGATTCAGAAAGAGACCGGCGTGGAATCCCGCGCGACCATTCTGGGTCACGTGCAGCGCGGCGGTGACCCGACGGTGCGTGACCGCGTGCTCGCCAGCCAGATGGGTAACTATGCCGTGGAGCTGCTGCTCGCCGGCAAGAGCAATCGTGTGGTTACGATTCAGAGCGATCATTTGACCGATTACGACATCGAAGAAGCCCTGCGGATGAAGAAGCCTTTTGATAAGGAACTGTTCCGCATTGCGCACGAAATTTCGATTTAAAAACTTTTTTGCGAAAGCATATTGACTTTTGCGAAAAGTGCGGTATAATAAATCGGTAAGAAAACGAAGCAGAGCGTTGCCCGCTCTCACCTGCAGATTCCGTTCTCGTCAGGTCGATAGGATCTTTCCAAACCGGTGGTAAGAATCGCGCGGGCAGTTTTTCTGCCCGCGTTTTTTATGCAGTAAAAGGTGGAGGTGTTTCCCCATAGCAACAAAGGAAATGCAGATCAACGAACAGATCCGCGACAATGAACTGCGCATCATTGGTGAAGATGGCGCCCAGCTGGGCGTGATGTCGGCACAGGAAGCGCTGGTATTGGCCGAAGAAAAGGGTCTGGACCTGGTCAAAATCGCGCCTACCGCTACGCCGCCGGTCTGCCGTATTATGGATTACGGTAAGTATCGGTTCGAGCAGGCGAAAAAGGAAAAGGAAGCACGCAAGAATCAGAGACAGGTAGAGACCAAAGAAATTCGTCTGTCGCTTAACATCGACGTGGCGGACTTCAACACCAAAGCAAAGCACGCTCTGCGGTTCCTGCAGGACGGCAACAAGGTGAAGGTTTCGATCCGTTTCCGCGGCCGCGAAATGGGCCATCCCGAAATCGGTATGGAAACCATGAGACGGTTTGCCGAAGCGTGCGCCGAACAGGCAGCAGTGGAAAAACCCGCCAAAATGGAAGGTCGCAATATGCTGATGTTCCTGGCACCGAAGACTGCAAAGTAAGAGTGAACAAATTAAGGAGGATATTGTCATGCCCAAAATCAAGACCCACAGCGGCGCTAAGAAGCGTTTCAAGCTGACCAAGACCGGTAAAGTCGTTCGCGCCCACGCCTACAAGTCCCACATTCTGAACAAGAAGACCACCAAGCGGAAGCGCAATCTCCGCAAGACCACGACCGCTGATGTGACCAATGTGGCTCAGGTAAAGCGCCTGATCCCCTACAAATAATCGAAAGTTCGGAAATGGAGGAACTGAAACATGGCTCGTATTAAAGGCGCAATGATGACGCGCAAAAGAAGAAAAAAGGTTCTCAAACTCGCCAAGGGTTATTTTGGCGCTAAGTCCAAGCTGTTCCGCACTGCTAAGCAGGCGGTCATGAAGTCCGGCCAGTACGCTTATGTCGGCCGTAAGCAGCGCAAGCGTGATTTCCGCCGTCTGTGGATCACCCGCATCTCCGCTGCTGCTAAGGCAAACGGCATGAACTACTCCACCTTCATGAATGGCCTGAAGAAGGCCAACATCACGCTCAACCGCAAGATGCTGGCTGAGCTGGCTGTCTCGGATGCCGCCGCGTTCGCGGGTCTGGCCGAGAAGGCAAAGGCTGCTTTAAATTAAGCTTGAATTGCGCCCGCAGGCAACGCCAGCGGGCGCAGTTGTCATTCTTACGGACAGAAAAGAGGACGTTAAACGTGGAGATAACCAGCCGAGATAATCGCCTGATTAAGGAGTTCAGACGCCTTTCCGACGATGCGCGTTACCGCCGTGAGAGCGGGCGTTTCGCCGTGGAGGGTGCGCGTCTGTGCGCCGATGCAGCGGGTTGCGGTGCGGTTATTTCGACGGCGTTTCTCACCGAGCGGGCGCGGATACAGTACCCCGAACAGGCAGCGGCGGTTGTCGCGGCGGCCGAGGCGGTGTACGACATTCCCGACGCGCTGTCAAAGCATCTGGCGGACACCAATTCGCCGCAGGGCATCTTCTGTATCGTGGCAATGCCGTCGGCGCTGCGCTCGGTGGAGGAGCTGCCGACAGGCGGTCGGTTTGCCGCGCTGGAAGCCGTCCAAGACCCGGGCAATCTCGGTACGATGATGCGTACCGCCGAGGCGTTCGGTCTGTCCGGTTTGTTACTTTCTGACGGTTGCTGTGATGCGTACAGCCCCAAGGTGCTTCGCGCCAGTATGGGCGGCGTGTTCCGCCTGCCGCTGTATGCGGCAGGGGATTTGGCAGAGACGTTGCCTCGCCTGTGTGAGCGTGGGTTTGTGCCTGCCGCCTGCGTGGTGGACGCCGATGCTGAACCGGTTCAGCGTATCGATTGGGGCGCAGGCGCCATTGCGGTTATCGGCAATGAGGGCAACGGCCTGCGCGCCGAGACGGTTGCCGCCTGTCCGTTGAAAGTGACCATCCCTATGGCGGGTCGCGCCGAGTCGTTAAACGCCTCGATGGCCGCCGGCATCGTTTTCTGGGAAATGGTGCGAAAGGACGGCGCATCGGATGACTGATAAGGCGGTATACTGGATTTGGGTACAGCGTGCTGCCGGTCCCGGCAGTGCGGATGCACCGAGATTACTGGAAACCTTCGGAACAGCGGAAGCTGTTTTTCGTGCCGATCGCGAAGCTCTTCAGCGGATTGGCATTCGCGGTCGTGCGCTGGAAGCGCTGTGCCGCAAGGAACTGAAAGAAGCGCAAAAGTTGTGGGAAAAGAGTTGCCGTATCGGGTGGGTTCTCACCCCGGAGGATGACTTGTATCCTGCGTCGCTTCGTACGATTTATTCGCCGCCGCTGGTGCTTTACGGCAAAGGACGTCTTCCCGATTTCTCGGAGACGGCCACACCGGCTGTGGCGATGGTGGGTACGCGTGAGTGCAGTACCTACGGCATTCAGGCGGCCGCGGCGTTATCCGCCGGTTTGGCTGCGGTGGGATGCCCCATCATCAGTGGCGGAGCACGCGGTATTGACTGCGCTGCGCACGAAGGTACGCTGTATGCCGGCGGTTGTGCTGTGATTGTTCAGGCTTGCGGCCTGGACGTGGAATACCCGCTTGCAACCCGCGGCTTGCGCCGTCGGGTGCTGGAAAACGGCGGTGCTATCATTTCGGAACTGGAGCCCGGCACCAAGGTCAACAAAGGCAGCTTCCGCATTCGCAATCGCATCATCAGCGGCTTGTCCCGTGGCGTGTGCGTGGTGGAAGCACCGAGCGCCAGCGGCGCGTTGATTACGGCGCGGGCGGCGAGAGACCAAGGGCGCGACGTATTCGTTGTTCCCGGTCGTTTGACCGATGAAAGCTCTGCCGGTTCGCACGAGTTGATTCGTGAGGGCGCGTATCTGGTGACGCGTCCGTCGGAACTGCTTGAGGAATATCCGACGCATTTCGGACGCAAACTGCTGGAAGAGGCGAACGCCGGCCAATTGGCGTACTACGCGTGGCTCGAAAAGGGCGCGCGAAAGCCGCTGAAGGTCGCAGACTCGCCCAAAGAAATTGCAGTAGCCGCGCAGTCGCCGATTGAGTCGGATGAGGCGGTCGGTGAACCGGTCCCGTGTCCGAGCGGTGCGAGCAACAACGCGCGTATGGTGTATGCGTGTGTAGTGAATGGAAAACCCGCTGTGGACGATATTTGTCTTGAAGCCAAGCTGACACCCGGCGAGGTGTTCGCGGCGCTGACCGAACTGGAACTGTTCGGCTGTGTGACAAGTCTTCCCGGCAAACGATATACCGTCAGCAGAAGCTGACAAACGGAAAGAAAGGATAACAGGTGAACGGCATGGCAACGTTGGTTATTGTGGAATCTCCTGCAAAAGCCAAAACGATACAGAAATACCTGGGCGCCGGTTACGAGGTGGTCGCGTCGATGGGTCACATCCGCGATCTGCCCAAAAGCCTGCTGGGCGTGGATGTAAAGCACGATTTTAAGCCCCGCTATGTGGATATTGCGGGTAAATCGGCGCTGATTCGTCGTCTGAAAGCGTTGGCGGAGGAAAGTAACGGCGTCATTCTCGCAACCGACCCGGACCGCGAAGGTGAAGCAATCTCCTGGCATCTGGCACAGATGCTCAAGGTGGATTTGAACAGCGCGAACCGCGTGACGTTTAACGAGATTACCAAAAGCGGCGTGCAGCAGGGTATGAAAGCACCCCGCAAGGTGGATATGGATTTGGTCAACGCGCAGCAGGCGCGCCGTGTGTTGGATCGTTTGGTCGGCTATCAGCTTAGCCCGTTCTTGTGGAAGAAAATCCGCAAGGGCCTTTCGGCGGGTCGTGTGCAGTCGGCAACGGTCAGCCTGGTGGTGGATCGTGAAAACGAAATCCGCGCGTTTGTCAGCGAAGAATACTGGACGGTGGATGCGATTCTGGCGGCAGCAGCCGAGGCTGCACCGTTTTCGGCACGGCTGTACAGCGCCGGAAAAGGTAAGCTGAAGATTCGTGACAAGGAACAGGCCGATGCGATTTTGGCAGAAATCCGCAATCAGGTTTTTACGGTGTCGTCGGTCAAGCGCGGTGTGCGCAAGGTGTCTCCCGCACCGCCGTTTATCACCTCGACGATGCAGCAGGAAGCCAGCCGCAAGCTGGGCTTCTCCTCCAAGCGCACGATGAAAGCGGCGCAGGAGCTGTATGAAGGCGTGGAGCTCGGTGAGCAGGGCGCGATGGGTCTTATCACCTATATGCGTACCGATTCGCTGCGTATTTCCGAGGATGCCCGTCGTGAAGGCAACGAATACATCCGCACCCGTTACGGCGAGCAGTATTTGCCGGAAAAGGCGCGCTACTACAAGTCGCGCAAGGGCGCACAGGACGCTCACGAAGCAATTCGTCCGTCGGTGCCGTCGCTGTCTCCCGACAGTGTCAAGGCGTTCTTGACGAACGACCAGTATCGGTTGTACAAACTTATTTGGGAACGCTTCATTGCCAGCTTGATGGCCAGCTGTGTGCAGGATACCTGCCAGGCGGAAATCACGGCAGGCAACTATGTGTTTAAGGCGGCGGGTCATACCGTGCGCTTTGACGGTTACACCACGCTGTACGTGGAAAGCCGTGACGAAGAGGACGAGGTTGGCGGTGCATTGCCGCCGCTGACGGAGGGACAGACACTGTCGCTGTGTGAGTTGCAAAGTGCTCAGCACTTTACGCAGCCGCCGTCCCGCTACAACGAAGCAACGCTGATTAAGGCGATGGAGGAAAACGGCATCGGTCGTCCCTCGACGTATGCGCCGACCATCAGCACCATTTTGTCCAGAGAATACATCGAGCGCGAAGGCAAAGCACTCAAGCCGACGGCGTTGGGCGAAGTGACGACCCAGCTGATGAAAGAGCAGTTCCCCGAAGTGGTAGACACCGAGTTTACCGCCAATATGGAACGTCAGCTTGACGAAGTGGAATCGGGCGACTGTGATTGGGTGCAGATGCTGCACACGTTCTACGAGGGTTTTGAAAAGACGCTGGCCAGTGCCGAGCGGTCGCTCTCGGGCGAACGCATTCAGGTGCCGGAGGAAGAAAGCGAAGAGCTGTGCGACAAGTGCGGACGCCGTATGGTGGTCAAGAGCGGTCGCTTTGGCAAATTCTTGGCGTGCCCCGGCTATCCCGATTGTAAAAACACCAAGCCGCTGGTTAACAAAACGGCGGGTGTCTGCCCCAAGTGCGGCAGTGCGATTGTGGCGAAGAAATCCAAGCGCGGCCGCGTGTTCTATGGCTGCGAAGCATATCCGAAGTGCGATTTCGTGACGTGGAGCGAGCCGACGGCGAAGACCTGCCCGAACTGCGGTAAAACGCTGTTCCGCAAAAAAGGACGCGGCGCCGGTGTGGAGTGCTTGACGGAGGGCTGCAGCTACGAAGCCGCTCGGGAGAAGAACGATGAGTGAGCACATCACCGTGCTGGGCGGCGGCCTGGCAGGTTGTGAAGCGGCGTGGGCGATTGCCGAAGCAGGCGTACCGGTCACACTGGTGGAAATGAAACCGCAAAAATACACCCCGGCGCACAAAGAACCATTGTTTGCCGAACTGGTGTGTTCCAACTCGCTGAAAGCGGCGCGTCTGGAAAGTGCGGCAGGGTTGCTGAAAGAGGAAATGGCACGTCTGGGTTCGCTGTGTGTGGCGGTAGCGCGAAACTGCGCTGTGCCGGCAGGCGGTGCTCTGGCGGTAGACCGTGACCGTTTTTCCGCAGAGGTGACGCGTCGCATCACGCAGCATCCGCTGATTACGGTGGAATGCCGCGAGGTGACACAGTTGCCGACCGAGGGACTCACGGTGGTTGCCACCGGGCCGCTGACATCGGACGCATTGGCGGCGGATATTGCCGCCGCGTTCGGTGACGGATTGAGTTTTTACGATGCCGCTGCACCGATTGTAACGGCGGAAAGCGTGGATATGTCGATTGCCTTCCGCGCATCCCGATACGACCGTGAAGAGAGCGGCGACGGCGATTACATCAACTGCCCGATGAACAAGGCAGAGTACGAAGCGTTTCATGAAGCACTGGTGAATGCGGAACTGGCGCAGCTGCACGCGTTTGATAAGCCGAAGGTTTACGAGGGATGTATGCCGATTGAAGTGCTTGCCAAACGCGGAACGGATGCGATTCGTTTCGGTCCGATGAAGCCTGTGGGCCTGCGCGATCCTCGTACGGGTCATCGCCCGTGGGCAGTGCTTCAGCTGCGGACCGAGAATGCGGCAGGCACGCTGTACAATCTGGTGGGATTCCAGACCAACTTGAAGTTTGCCGAGCAAAAACGGGTATTTTCTATGATTCCCGGTCTGGCGAACGCGGAGTTTATGCGCTACGGTGTGATGCACCGTAACACGTTTTTGGATTCTCCCCGCCTGTTGACGCAGGATTTTCGTTGCAAGGCGATGCCGCACCTGTTCTTCGCGGGACAGATGACCGGCGTGGAAGGGTATATGGAATCGGCGGCTTCGGGTATGTTGGCGGGTAAAAACGCCGTGCGCGCACTGCGCGGAGAGGCACCGCTGATTTTGCCTCCGGAAACGATGATGGGCGCTTTGTCGGCGCACGTTGTCGATGATTCGGTGAAAGATTTTCAGCCGATGGGCGC
The DNA here is from genome assembly GCA_045596745.1 of Acutalibacteraceae bacterium. Classification (GTDB taxonomy): domain Bacteria; phylum Bacillota; class Clostridia; order Oscillospirales; family Acutalibacteraceae; genus RGIG3009. Next base: position 62,321 of record JAZODA010000004.1, on the reverse strand, counting down.
GAATTTCGGAGTACTTCCGCCGCTTGCCGAGCACATTCGGGACAAGCGGGAACGATATGCGGCTCTGGCACAGCGGGCGCTGAACAAGCTGAAGGAGGTTTTAGTATGCGAGTAATCGTAGATGCTTACGGTGGCGACAACGCCCCGTTGGAGATTGTTAAAGGTGCGGTACAGGCACGCGATGCGTATGGCGTGGAAATTGTGCTGACCGGTAACGAGGAAGAAATCCGCCGCATTGCGGCAGAGGAAAACCTCTCGCTGGACGGTGTGGAGATTGTCCACACGACCGACGTAATCGGTATGAACGACATCCCGAAAACCATCCTGCGCGAGCATAAAGAATGCTCGATGGCGGTCGGTCTGCGACTGCTTGCCGAAGGCGGCGGCGATGCGTTTGTGTCGGCGGGAAGCACCGGTGCGCTGCTGATGGGCGGTACGTTCATCGTCAAGCGTATCAAGGGCATCTCCCGTGCGGCGTTGGCGGCGATTATGCCGGCAGGCAGCCGTGAGAAACCGTATATGCTGCTGGATTCCGGTGCGAACGCCGATTGCCGCCCCGAAATGCTGTTGCAGTTTGCGCAGATGGGTAGCCTGTATATGACCGAGCTGTTCAATAACGGCGAACCGGCAACGGTGGGTCTTTTGAACGTCGGTACGGAGGAACATAAGGGCGGCGAATTGCAGCACGAGACATACGCGCTGCTCAAAGGCAGCGGCCTGAATTTCGTCGGCAACGTGGAAGCGCGTGATGTACCCGGTGGTGTGGCCGATGTCGTTGTGGCGGATGGCTTCTCCGGCAACGTGCTTCTGAAGAGCATCGAGGGTTCTGTCAATATGGTGCTTGGCTTTATCAAGCAGCTGTTCCACACCAACTTGATTACCAAGTTGAGCGGACTGATGGTTAAGCCGTACCTTAACGGACTGAAAAAGAAAATGTCTACCGCGGAATACGGCGGCGCGCCGTTGCTTGGCGTGGCGAAGCCGATTATCAAGGCACACGGCAACTCCAAGGCACTGGCGATTCAGAATGCCGTTCGTGTGGCGGCGGAGTTTGCACAGGCGGGCGTGATTGAGAAAATCAGCGCTCAGTTACAGAAAGGGGAGACCACTGCGGATGGTACTGCAGCAACTGACACATCTGCTGACTGACCGTTTCGGCTGTGATCCCGAAGAGATTACGATGGCGGCGTCGTTGGACGATTTGAACATTACCGATGACGAACGCTACGATCTCGCTATGTTGCTGTGGGAAATGTATATTCCCGCGGCGTTGCCGGATGAATGGCCGTTGCTTGAAACGGTGGAGGATCTGGTAGGGTTTATCGAAGATCAAATGGGGTGATAAGGATGAAAGAGAATACGCAGGCGCTGATGCAGCGTATCGGATATACGTTTCGCAATCCGAAGCTGCTGGAAAAAGCGTTGACGCATTCTTCCTACGCCAATGAAGGCAACCGTGGCTTGCAGAGCAACGAGCGGTTGGAGTTTCTGGGTGACTCGGTTCTCGGCTTTGTGACTGCCGGGTATCTGTTTTCCAACGACGAGGGGCAGGAGGGTGAGCTTACCCGTCTGCGCGCATCGCTCGTGTGTGAAAAGGCGCTCAGCGCCTATGCCCGCAAATTGGGGCTTGGTGAGTTCTTGCTGCTCGGACGCGGTGAGTTGCGCGGTGGCGGCGCCGACCGTCCGTCGATTCTGGCGGATGCGTTTGAAGCGGTCATTGCCGCCATCTATCTGGACGGCGGACTGAAACCGGCGGAGGCGTTCATCCTGCCGTACATTACCGAGGAGCTGTCGCACCAGCGGCAGCCGCGGTTCAAGGATTACAAAACCACGCTGCAGGAAATCGTGCAGCAAAACCCCGAAGAGCAACTGTCCTATCGATTGACAGGCGAATCGGGACCTGACCACAACAAGCAGTTCACGGTGGAGGTACACCTCAACTCCAATGTGATTGGCACCGGTCGGGGTCGCAGTAAGAAAGAGGCCGAACAGCAGGCGGCGCGCGAAGCGCTGCGGCTGATGGGCTATGACGGATAAGTCCGTCGCATACCGTCAGACAGGAGACGTGAAGAGATGATTCTTAAGTCTTTGGAAATCCAGGGCTTTAAGTCCTTTCCCGATAAGACCACGCTGTCGTTCGGCAGTGGCATCACCGCGGTGGTGGGTCCCAACGGCAGTGGTAAATCCAATATCAGTGACGCGGTGCGCTGGGTGCTGGGCGAACAGTCCAGCAAAACGCTGCGCGGCTCCAAGATGGAGGACGTCATTTTTAACGGCACTTCGCAGCGCAAGGCTGTGGGGTTTGCCGAGGTGTCGCTGATTATCAACAACCGCGGCCGCGTGTTGGATTTTGATGCAGACGACGTCAAGGTCACCCGCCGTTATTATCGTTCGGGCGAAAGTGAGTATTTGCTGAACAACGCCACGGTGCGTCTGAAAGACGTTCAGTTGTTGTTTATGGATACCGGCTTGGGTCGTGATGGCTATTCCATCATCGGTCAGGGTCGTATTGATGATATCGTGGCATCCCGCTCCGACGAACGCCGCGAGATTTTTGAAGAGGCGGCGGGCATTGCCAAATACCGCTACCGCAAAAACGAAGCGGAGCGCCGTCTGCGTTCCGCGGAGGAGAACCTGCTGCGTCTGCGGGATATTCTGCAGGAACTCGAAGAGCGCGTCGGACCGCTGAAAACGCAGTCGGAAAAGGCGAAGAAGTATCTGGAATACGCGCAGGAGAAAAAGGGGCTCGAAATCGGCGTATGGCTGAAGACCATCGACCGTTCCCGCGAGATGCTGCGCGAACTGGATTCGCGTCTGGAGCTGGCGCGTACGCAGTACGACACCGCCGGTGAAGCGATGGACGAGACCGAGCGCGAACTGGAAGCGCTTGTCGAGTCGGCACGTTCGCTGGAAGCGGAGCTCGAGACGATTCGCACCGAGATTGCCCGCCTTGAGGAAGAGGCGGTGCGCTGTGACGGTAATGCCGATTTGGTGCGTAACGACCGCGAGCATAACGAAGAAAACATCGCGCGTATCTGTGGTGATTGCGAACAGGCAGAGTTGGGACATCAGCAGCTGGAGGAAACGGTTGCCGAGCGTGAAGCGGAGATTGCCGCGAAGCAGGAGCAGATTGCCGAAGCCGAGCGTCAGCAGGTAGCGCTTGCCGAAGAATGGGAAGCGTTGCTCCAGAGCAACGAACAGGTCTCCGGTCGCATTGAAGAACTGAATCGTCAGGCAGCCGACTTTGCGGCACAGCTCTCGGATATCCGCGTGCGTTCTGTGACCGGCGAGTCCTCCTTGTCGGAAATCACTCTGCGCGTGTCGCAGCTGACCGCATCGCTTGCGGGTCAGACCGAGCAGCGCGAAGCACTGCGCGCCGAGGTAGAGGCACTGCGTGCCGATGCCGAGCGGCAAGCCGAGATTATTGCCCAGCTGCAAAACGCAGCTCGCGGCTATGAAATGCGCCTGACCTCCCGTACCGCCCGCCTGGAAACGGCGCGGCAGGAGGCGGATCGTCTGACGCTGGATGTGGAAGAAAAACAGCGCCGCATTCACCTGCTGGAAGAGATGGAGCGCAATCTGGAGGGCTTCTCTCACAGTGTGCGTATCGTTGCCAAGCAGGCACAGCGCGGCGAGCTTCGCGGTGTGCGCGGTCCGGTGTCTCGATTGATTCATACCGATGGCGACTATGCGCTGGCGATTGAAACCGCTTTGGGCGGTGCGGCACAGCACATCATCGTCGATCGCGAAGAGGATGCCAAGCGCGGTATCGCGTATCTGAAGGATTCCAAAAACGGTCGTGCCACCTTCCTGCCGATTGCCTCTATCCGCGGCAATGTGCTGAAGGAAAAGGGCCTGGAGGATGAACCCGGTTTTGTGGGTATCGCTTCGGAATTGGTCAAGACCGAAAAAGAGTATCAGGAAATCGCCGACTATCTGCTGGGTCGTGTAGCGGTGGCGGAGGATTTGGACTACGCCGTGGTCATCGCCCGCAAGTACGGTTATAAATTCCGCGTGGTGACGCTGGACGGTCAGGTCGTCAACGCCGGCGGCTCGCTGTCGGGTGGTTCTCACGTCAAGGAAGCGGGTCTGTTGTCCCGCCGCAGCGAAATTGAAAAGCTGGAAGTCCAGCGCAAGAAGCTGGAGGAAAAGGAAGCACAGGCGCGCGAAGCGCTTAAAGGCCTGCAGCAGGAGGTTTCCGCGGTTCAGGCGGAACTGTCCGGTATTCAGGCGGAACTGACCACCGCGCAGGAGGATAACATCCGCCTGGAGGGAGAGCAGACGCGTGTGCAGGGCTTGCTGGACGCGTGTGCCGCCACAGTGGAAGCGGAAAGCCGCGAAATCGCCGAGTTGAATGCCCGCGCCGAGGAGTGCCGCCGCAGCATGGCGGATGCCGAACAGCAGACAGCCGCGGTTACGCAGCAGAAAGAGGCGCTGGAGCAGGAACTTGCCACGCTGGATGGTGGACGTCAGCAGTTGGCTGCCGAGCGCGAACAGCTTGCCGAGCGTATGAGCGAGCAGAAGCTCGCCGTGGTCGGCTTCAACAAGGAAATCGAAGGTATCCGTACCGCCATCGCCGAACTGCGTTCGCGTCAGGCGGATCAGGATGGCGCGCGTCTCCAGATGCAGGAGACGATTGCCGCACTGCGTGTGCGCAGCGAAGAGCTGACGGCGCAGGAAGCATTGCTGCGTGAGCAGGCAGAGCATCTGCGTACGCAGGCGCGTGAATCGGAAAATCGTGTGCAGGAGCTGCAGCAGAAGCGTCTTGCCGATGAAGCACGGCAGACGAATCTGCGTCAGCAGAACCGTGGCAAGTTGGAGGAGCGCGAGCTTCTCGGCCGCGAAGTGGCGCGTCTGGAAGAAAAATGCGCCGCCGCACAGAAAGAAACCGATGACATTCTCAACCGCCTGTACGAAGAGTACGAGCTGACCCGCAGCGAAGCGGAGCAGCAGGCGGCGGTTATTGAGGATATGGGTCTGGCGACGCATCGTCTGACCGAACTGAAGAACAAGATTCGTGCTCTGGGCAGTGTCAACGTGGAGGCGATTGAGGAGTATCGCGAAGTCAGCGAGCGTTACGAGTTCCTCAGCACCCAGGTGCAGGATGTGGAAGTCTCGCGCGAAGAGCTGCTCAAGCTTATCGGCGACCTCACGTCGCAAATGAAGGATATGTTTATGGATCGCTTCCGCCAAATCAATATGCAGTTTGGCGAAGTGTTCCGCGATCTGTTTGGCGGCGGTAAGGCGGAACTCGTGCTTACCGACCCCGAGGATATCCTGAACTCCGGCATCGAAATGCACGCACAGCCGCCCGGAAAGGTCATCCTGAATATGGACGCTCTCTCCGGTGGTGAAAAGGCACTGGTTGCTACGGCGCTGTTGTTTGCCATTCTGAAGGTAACGCCGTCGCCGTTCTGTATGCTGGACGAGGTGGAAGCGGCACTCGACGACGTCAACGTCGACCGTTACGCGCAGTACCTGCGCCGTATGTGCGACAAGACGCAGTTTATCGTGATTACCCACCGCCGCGGCACGATGGAAGAGGCCGACGTTCTGTATGGCGTGACCATGCAGGAGCAGGGTATTTCCAAGCTGCTTGAGCTGCGCGCCAGCGAGGTTGAGGCGAAACTGGGTATTACCGGTAACAACCCCTGATGAAAGGAGACCATTATGGGCTTTTTCAGCAAAATCGGTGAGGGTCTCCGCAAGACCCGCGAGTCCCTGATGGGAACGGTCAACAGTATGTTGCGTGCGTTTACCCGCATCGACGACGAACTGTTTGAGGAACTGGAAGAAATTTTAATCACCGGCGACGTCGGTGTGGCAACGGCACAGGCGGTTTGCAACCGTCTGCGCGAGATGGTAAAAGAGCGCGGCATCACCGATCCCGGTGAAATCCGCGGTCTGCTGCGCGAGACGGTGGCGGATATGCTGTCGGGCGGTCAGCAGTTGGTGCTGACCACCCAGCCGTCGGTTGTGCTGGTCATCGGTGTCAACGGTGTCGGTAAGACGACCACTATCGGCAAGATGGCGGCACAGCTGAAGGCGCAGGGTAAAAAAGTAATTTTGGGCGCGGCGGACACATTCCGTGCCGCGGCCATCGAACAGCTGGAAATTTGGTCGGAGCGTGCCGGCGTGGATATCATTCGTCACGGTCAGGGTGCCGATCCGGCGGCGGTGGTGTTTGATACGCTGTCTGCTGCCAAGGCGCGTGGTGCGGATGTGGTTATCTGCGATACAGCGGGTCGTCTGCACAACAAGAAGAACCTGATGGAAGAGCTGCACAAGATTCGCCGTGTTATCGACCGCGAACTGCCCGATGCCGACGTGGAGGTGTTGCTGGTGGTGGATGCCACGACCGGTCAGAACGCCGTCAATCAGGCGCGTGAGTTCCGTCAGGTGGTGGGCATCACCGGCATTGTGCTGACCAAACTGGACGGCACGGCGCGCGGTGGCGTGGTGCTGACCATCCGCGAAGAGCTGGAGGTTCCGGTGAAGTTCATCGGTGTGGGCGAAGGCATTGACGATTTGCAGCCGTTTGAGGCTGAGGCGTTTGCCGACGGTCTGTTTGGAGAGTGATAGGTATGCGCTATATCATTGCGACGCACAATAAGGATAAACTGAAAGAGCTGTCTCGTATTCTGGAGCCGCTCGGCATCGAAGCGGTCACCGACCGCGATCTCGGTGTGGAGCTTCCCGAGGTGGAGGAGACCGGCACGACGTTTGCGGAAAACGCCTATCTGAAAGCGGCATCGGCGTGCGAGTTTACCGGACTTCCCGCGATTGCGGATGATTCGGGCATTGCGGTGGATGCGCTGAACGGCGGCCCGGGTATCTATTCCGCTCGTTACGGCGGCCCCGACGCGACGGATCGCGATCGCAATATGAAGCTGCTCGGTGAGTTAGAGGGCCTGCCGCCCGAAAAGCGCGGAGCGCATTATGTGTGTGCGGTGTGTTGCGTGTTCCCCGATGGCAGCGAACCGTTGACCGCCGAGGGCGAACTGCACGGCATTATCGGCACGGAAGAGCGCGGCGAACGCGGATTCGGTTATGACCCGCTGTTCTTTGTTGCACCGGGACTGCCCGGCGAGGGCAAGACCGTTGCGGAGTTGACGGAAGAGGAAAAGGATGCTATCAGTCATCGCGGAAATGCGCTGCGCGTGTTCCGTGATGCATTACGAGAAAGAATAGGATGATTGTTATGACCAGTAAACAAAGAGCGTATCTGCGCGGTCTTGCGAACACGCTGGAGCCCATCGTACACGTTGGCAAGGGCGGTATGGCGGATACGATTGTTAAGCAGGCGGACGACGCGCTTACGGCGCGCGAGCTGATTAAGGGCAAAGTGCTGGAAACGGCGCCCGAAACTGCTCGCGAAGCGGCCGAAGCACTTGCGGCGGCGACCGACGCACAGGTGGTGCAGGTCATCGGCCGTACCTTTGTGCTGTATCGTCCCGTTCCCGAAGAGCCGAAAATCGTGCTGCCCCGCGCTGCCCGATGAGCACGGTGAAAGGGCAGAGAATCGCCCTGTTCGGCGGTACGTTTGATCCCATTCATAACGGACATATCGTGATGGCACGTCAGTTGGCAGAAAAACTCAGCCTTGATTCGGTGCTGATTATGCCGACGTTTGTGCCGCCGCACAAGATTAAGACCGAAATGGCTTCGGCCGTGGATCGTCTGGAAATGTGTCGGCTGGCGTGTGCGCCGTATCCGGAACTGGTTGTCTCGGACTTGGAAATTAACCGCCGCGGCGCGAGCTTTACGGTGACGACGCTGGAGCAATTGCACAGCGCCTATCCCGATGCGGAACTGTTTTTGACGGTCGGCGCGGATATGTTCCTGACGCTGGCGAGTTGGCATCGGTTTGCAGACATTGCGGCAATGGCAACACTGTGCGCCGTACCGCGTGACGACGCGTCTGCCGAAACGTTGCGCGCCTATGCCGCCACACTGGAGGCGCAGGGCGCACGGTGTGTGGTGTTGGATATGGAAACGCCGCGCATTTCGTCTACCGATATCCGTCGTTGCGTGAAGGAGAAGCAGCCGCTTGACGGGCTGGTTCCGGCGGCGGTTGCGGCCTATATCGACGTGCATTGTCTGTACGCGGAAAACCGCGAATACCGCAATGTGGAAGAGCAGTATTGCGACATTTTGCGCGGGCGGTTGACCCCGAAGCGCTATCGCCATTCGCTTGCGGTAGCGGATCAGGCGGAGTATCTCGCCCGAAAATACGGTGCCAATCCCGAAAAAGCGCGTGTGGCGGGCTTGCTGCACGATATTTTAAAGGATACCGACGGCGATTCCCAGTTGCAAATCTTCAAGGATTTTGGTATACTGTTAGACGCCGTGGAGCAAAACGCTCCCAAATTGTGGCATGCCCACGCCGGTGCGGTGTTTCTGGAGAACATTTTGGGTATTACCGACCCGGAGATTTTGCAGGCAGTCCGCTATCACACCACCGGTCGCGCGGGAATGACTCCGGCGGAAGTGGTGCTGTATCTGGCGGATTTCACGTCGGCAGACCGCGATTACCCCGATGTCGAGGTGATGCGGACGCTGGCCGAGCGCAGCGTGGAGGATGCCATGCTGTACGCGCTTGAATATACCATCAAAGATTTGAACGAGCGTGGGCAAGAGGTACATCCCGATACGCTTGCCTGTTACGAAGATTATTGCGAAAGGAACGGTGGAACACATGGCTAAGGACACTCGCGCCAAAAAGGCAAACGGCCGCAAGGGTAAGTTGAAGGCAAAGCACATTATGGCGATTTCGGTGGCTGTGTTTGTGGTGCTTGTGGTGATTTTTGTTGCGATTGCGCTGAAAAACTACAACAACCGCGAGCAGGAAAAAGACATGCGCGAATCCGCCGTGAATAAGTTGGTTACCACGCCCGAAGCACTGCAGGGCAAGGTAGCGTACTATGTGTTCGGTCTGTTGGGCGAGGACATCGAAAAGGATGCGATGGAGCATCTGTCGGTGATTTGCTACGACAAGGTCAAAAAGACGCTGAACATTCTGGAAATTCCGCAGGATACCTACCTCGGCGCGGATACCCAGTGGCTGGTGGAAAAATCCGGCGAAGTGTGGGGTAACCCCACGCCGCTTACGTTCTGTGATACCGAGGGTAAGCAGGTGTTCGAAGTAAATGTGGAGACCTGCCGCGCCAACGGTCACATTGTCAAGGAGCTCCAGGGTTCTTCCAAGTACAACGTCGGCGCGATTGTCAACGCGTTGGCACTGCCGGTGGATGGCTATTACTACTTCTCGCAGGATGCGATGGTGGATTTGATTGATAACCTCGGCGGCGTGGACGTGGAACTGGAAAAGGCACAGACGCTGGGCGGTATCGAATACCGTGACGGTGTGCGTACACTGGACGGTGCCGGTGCGGTGGAGTATGCGATGAAGCGCTCGGGCGAAAAGGGCATTTCGGGCGACCTCGATCGTATGGTGCGTCAGCGCAAGGTGTTCCTGGCTGTGTTCCAGCGCTTGGCGGCGCAGTCCGAGGATGAACTCAATACGCAGTCTATCGGTAATGTGATGGGCGGCGGCAGTCGCGTGTTCTTCAGCACCGACCGTGAAAATACGGTTAAGCTGATTCGCGAGCTTTCCGCCATCAAGCCGAATAAGATTACGGCACAGCTGCTGCCGGGCGAAGCGACCAAGCACGAGTCGGTGGAATATTATAGCGTTCACCGCAAGGAACTTGTGGAGCTGCTCAACGCCGAGTTCCATCCCTATGGGGACAACAAAGTAAGCGAAGCGGATTTGGTGATTGCCGAGCTGACAAGCGACGGCGAATCGGATTCCCGCAAGCAGGTGATGTCGGAAATCGCCGTGACGCAGACCGGTTTGAACGAACCGGCGGCGGACGACGCGACAACGACAACCACAACGACGGCGAAAGGGTAAGCACGGAACGTATGACGGTACATGAACTGATACAGACGGTGGTGGCATCGCTGGATAAGCATAAAGCGCAGGATATTCGGGCGCTGGATGTCAGCGAGGTTACATCGCTTGCCGATTGTTTTATCATCGCCTCGGGCACCAGCACCACACAGGTGAGAGCGCTCATCGACTATGTCGAGACGGACTTGCAGCTGATGGATATGCGTCCGCTGCGAACGGAGGGGTACTCCACGGCGCTGTGGACGGTGTTGGATTACGGCAGCGTGGTCGTCCATGTGTTTTTGGACAGCTCGCGCGAATTTTACGACTTGGAACGCTTGTGGCAGGATGCCCGCGTTCTGGATATAGCAGAGTTTTTGGAGGGTGAAGACCAATGAAGAAATTTGATTCGGCTGTCATTGAAAAGAAATGGCAGACTAAATGGGAAACGGAGAACACCTTTGCGGCCTCCGACGATCAGAGCAAGCCGGCGTATTTTGCGCTGGTTGAGTTCCCGTATCCGTCGGGACAGGGTCTGCACGTCGGCCATCCGCGTTCCTACACGGCACTGGACGTTGTGTCCCGTAAGCGCCGTATGGAGGGTTACAACGTGTTGTACCCCATGGGCTGGGACGCTTTCGGTCTGCCCACGGAAAACTTTGCCATTAAGAATCACATCCACCCTGAAGTGGTGACGCAGAACAACGTCGCCCGCTTTAAGGCGCAACTGCAGGGTTTGGGTTTGTCCTTTGACTGGACGCGTGAGATTAACACCACTGACCCCGACTACTACAAGTGGACGCAGTGGATTTTCCTGCAGCTGTTCAAAAAGGGCCTGGCATACAAGAAGGAAATGGCCGTTAACTGGTGCACCTCCTGCAAGTGTGTGCTGGCGAACGAGGAAGTCGTCGGCGGCGTATGCGAGCGTTGCGGCGGCGAAGTGGTACATAAGGTCAAGAGCCAGTGGATGCTGAAAATCACGGCATACGCACAGCGCCTGATTGACGATTTGGACCTCGTGGATTATCCCGACCGTGTGCGCGCACAGCAGATTAACTGGATTGGTCGTTCCACCGGCGCTCAGGTGACGTTCAAGACCACCGTGGATGACGCGGTGGAGGTATACACCACCCGTCCCGACACGCTGTTCGGTGCAACCTATATGGTTATGTCCCCCGAGCATCCGCTGGTGCACAGCTGGCTGGAAAAGGGCCTGCTTGGCAACGCCGATGACGTGCGTGCCTATCAGGAAGCAGCGGCGCGCAAGTCGGATTTCGAGCGTACCGAGGTGGCGAAGGACAAGACCGGTGTTTGCCTGCAGGGCATTCGTGCCATCAATCCGGTTAACGATACCGAGATTCCGATTTTCCTGTCGGATTACGTGTTGGTTTCCTATGGTACCGGCGCTATCATGGCGGTGCCGGCACACGATACCCGCGACTGGGAATTTGCCCGTGCGTTTGATTTGCCCATCATCGAAGTGGTGCAGGGCGGCGACGTGCAGAAAGAAGCCTTTACCGATTGCGCTACCGGCGTGATGGTCAACTCCGGCTTCCTCAACGGCCTGTCGGTCGAAGAAGCCAAGGTGGCGATTATCGATTTCCTGAAGAAGCAGGGCATTGGCGAGCCGAAGGTTAACTACAAACTCCGCGACTGGGTCTTCTCCCGTCAGCGTTATTGGGGCGAGCCGATTCCGATTGTGCACTGCCCGCATTGCGGTCAGGTAGCCGTTCCGGAAGAGCAGCTGCCCATCCGTCTGCCGATGGTCGACAGCTACGAGCCGACCGACAACGGCGAATCTCCGTTGGCCGCTATGGACGAGTGGGTCAACACCACCTGCCCGAAGTGTGGCGCGGCTGCCAAGCGCGAAACCGATACGATGCCGCAGTGGGCAGGTTCTTCCTGGTACTTCCTGCGTTATTGCGATCCGCACAACGACAAGGCGCTGGCTTCTCCCGAAGCACTGAAATACTGGACGCCTGTTAACTGGTACAACGGCGGTATGGAGCACACCACGCTTCACCTGCTGTACAGCCGTTTCTGGCACAAGTTCCTGTATGATATCGGCGTCGTTCCCACCGCCGAGCCGTATGCCAAACGTACCAGCCATGGTATGATTCTGGGCGAAAACGGCGAAAAGATGTCCAAGTCGCGCGGCAACGTCGTCAACCCCGACGATATTGTCAATGAGTTTGGCGCCGACACCCTGCGCGTGTATGAGATGTTCATCGGCGACTTCGAAAAAGCCGCTCCGTGGTCCAGCGACAGCATCCGTGGTGCCCGCCGCTTCCTCGAGCGTGTGTGGGCGGTGCAGGAGAATCTGCTGCCGGGCGATGCCATCCGTCCCGAATTGGAAACGACGATTCACAAGACCATCCGCAAGGTTGGCGAGGATATCGAAAACCTGAAGTTCAACACCGCCATTGCGGCGATGATGGCACTGCTCAACGACTTCAGCGCGGCAGGCGGTGCGAACCGTGCCGAGTACGAGGTGCTGGTGCAGCTGCTCAACCCGTTTGCACCGCATATGACCGAGGAGCTGTGGGAGATGCTGGGCAACGAGCAGGAGCTCGCCTACTATCCCTGGCCGAAGTTCGACCCCGCCAAGTGCGTGGAGAACGCGGTGGAAATTGCGGTTCAGGTCAACGGCAAAATCCGCACCCGCATTACCGTGGGCGTCAACGACGATGCCGCAACGGTTATTGCGCTGGCGAAGGAGCAGGATCGCGTGGCTTCCGAGCTGGAAGGCAAGCAGCTCATTAAGGAGCTCTACGTTCCCCGCAAACTGGTCAACCTGGTCGTTAAGCCCTGAGTTACAACAAAGAAAGCACCGCTGTCGGTTTGACAGCGGTGCTTTTTGACTTGTTATCACCAGATTTTGACTTTTTGCCGAAAGCAGTTGAAAAGTCGAAGTGCGTTATTTATAATGAAGATAACGCAAAGCGAACGGAGGGGTCACTGTGTTTACAATGTCCGTGCTGGATTCCAATGAATATCGCCATTTTTGCAACCACGAGTTGTCGGCAACCATCGACAACGACGGCGGCATCTGTTTTTTGAATTTGATTGATTGCTATGAATACGAAGGGATGATATTTCCCGACGAAAACCTGTTGCCGATTTTGTCTCGCAGTGCGGCTTGCACCGAGCATAATCAGGAATACGGTGCAGGCATTCAGCTGTATTCCGCTTTGAAAAACGGACGAACCGTGCCGCACCACCCGAGCGAGCAGCGTTTTACGCTGTCGTATCTTGAGGGGGAGGACCACGAGCAGGCGTACAAGTTTTTGATGGAAAGCACGCGTCTCCTTTGGGAGTGCGGTTGCTCGGCGGAGGGTCGTGATTCGCTGCTGCTGCATCTGCACAAAGGGTTTTGGTTTGACGGCTCGGTGCGTACGCACAAAGACCAGCACCGCGGCGAGGGTTCGACCCAAAGCGGCGACCATTGTCGCGAAGCCGGAGTGGAACTGGATGTGAAGATGCCGCTGCTCAACGGTGTGGTAAAGGTGCAGTGGCGTGAAGAGGCATTTGACGAGACGCGTCAGGTGCTGCTTGTTCGCGGCGTGGCGGAGTATCCGTACGGCACAGAGCGGTATGTCATCGCCATAGGTGCCGATGCGCCTGTCGTCGCGGAGGAAGCTCGCGCCCTGACGGTGTTGCGTATGCCGTGGGAGCAGCGTGAAACGATTCACGTTGGTCTTGCCATCGGTCGTACCGAAGAGGAGGCTATCGCTTCGCTGCGAGACGGCGTACAGCATTTTAGCGAGTGCCGTGCCGCTCATCTGGAGGCGGTGGAAGCGTGCGAACAAAAGGCAAGCTGTGTTTGTGTGCCGAGCATTCCGTTTGCGGAACAGTTCGGCAAAGCCGCAGCTGCTCGTCTGGATGCGCTGATGGTAGGCCCGACGGATGAAGGACGCATCGGCGTGCGTGCCTCGGCGGGCAAATATGGCTATTTTTCGATTTGGGATACCATCTATCCCATCCGTGATTTTCTCTGGAACGGGCGGTATGAAGATGCTGCGCGGTTTTTGCACTATCTTTTCCACCTTCCCGCTATGGAAAACACGCCGATTGGCGCGTTGCATCTGATTGCCGAGTGGAACGAGGCGATGGCGTTTTTGCCGCCGTCGCTGCAGGAGGATGTCTACCCTGAAATGCTGCGGATGTTCCGCTTCGCCTGCCGATTGACCGAACCGAAGTATGGACTGCTGCTCTGCAAAGGAAACACCGGCGTGGATAAACCTGAGCAGATGGGGTTGTCAGGCTTGTTCTTGTCGCCCGATGTCAACGGCTTGTGGTACAGTGTGTGCCGCATTGTGCGCAATGAGGCGATTCGCCACAGTGACGAGGAAACTGCGGCACTCGCGGGTGATTTGGCAGAACGCGTGGAGCAGGGGTTTGCCAACGTGTTTTTTGCGGAAGCCCCCGGTTATCTGAGAGCGGCCGCCAACCGCGACCTTACCCCGGCAGCGGTGGAGGTATACCACAATTCGCTGACGCTGGGATATGACTATCCTTATGGCATGTATCTGATGCGGGATATCGCATCGGCGCTCGCCAACTATCAGGCGACGGCACTGTATCATCCGTTCGGTCATCGGGCGGTGGCAATCGACAGCGATATGCCCTCCGGCTGGTGGAAATACGTGCATATGAATCAGCATAACGGCCACGAGATGAAACTTCAGCGCGCCGCCGACAACGTGGCAGAGGTTCACCGCGTGATGGGTGAAGTTATGCGCCGCTCCGACCGTTGGAAGAACGCGGAGGAGACAACCAACTTCTCGCGTTTCTCCATCCATCCCGATCAGGTGTGTGATTGGCAGACATTTGGTGCAACAGGCGAAATGGAAGCACTTCGCGCCGGTGTAGCAGGCGTCCTGCGCCATCGCGGCGGCTTGCGGTATTTGCCTGCACGCGACAGTGGCACGGTGCGCGTCGAAGGTGTGCCGATGGGAGACAGCCGTATTTCGGTCGTAGCAAGCGGCAAGGGCTCGTTTGCGACGCTCAAATGCGCGGGCAAACCCATCAAGGGTACGCTGCAGCTGCCTGCCGATGTGGTTTGCAGCGATGGCGACACCTTGCAAATTTGCCGTACCGATAAGCGCCCGAGCTATCCGGTACTGCTCTCCGCAACGGATTTGTCGGTGCGTCAGGTGTCGGCTTGCCGCCGGGAACTGTCGTTTGTTTGCGGTGATACTGCGCATACGCCGATTGAGTGGTACGCAGAAACTTCGCCGCGCGTGTTCCTCGGGGACGAAGAAATTGCCGTGACCTGGAACGAGGCAACAGGCGTTGCTGTGGCAGACCGTTTGTGGAAAGCGGGCGACGTTGTTCGGGTCGTTGTCGGCTGATTTCGAAAAGCTTTGCAGGAAATTTTCACAAAAAGGCTTGACGGCGACGGAAATCTGTTGTATACTCAACAGGTATCGTTGTGACTATACGAAACGAAAAACCCCTGCTATCAGGCGGAGGGAGGGAATAAGAATGTCAGAGGTCAAAGTCAAAGAGAACGAATCTCTGGACAGCGCGCTGCGCCGTTGGAAGAAGTCCTGCGCCCGCTCCGGCGTCCTCGCTGAGGTACGCAAGCGTGAGCATTACGAGAAGCCTTCCGTGCGTCGTAAGAAGAAGTCCGAGGCCGCTCGTAAGAGAAAGTTCAAATAACAACAAAACGGGCTTGGGCCCGTTTTTTGTTTATGTGGAGGAAAGGAGATCTCCTATGGGAAAGACTTGGTGCTATCGTCGGGTGACGGATATTACCCCCGCCGATTTGGAAGCGCGCGGTATCCGCGGCCTGCTTCTGGATGTGGATAACACCTTAACGACCTATGGCAGCCATGAGCTGGCCGAGGGCGTTTCGGAGTGGCTGGAAACGATGAAAGCAGCCGGCATTGCGCTGACGGTGGTGTCCAACGCGGTCAACCGCCGTGTGGCTCCGTTTGCCGAAAAGCTGGGTCTGCGCCATATTGCGCTTTCCTGCAAGCCGTCGCCGATTGGCTTTTGGCGTGCGGCACGGCGCGTCGGATTGCCGATTCGTCAGTGTGCAGCTGTGGGAGATCAGATTTTCACCGATTGGTTTGGCACGAAATTCAGCGGCGTCTCCTGCTTTTTGCTGGAGCCGATTCGCACCGATAACGAGAAACCCTTTTTGAGACTGCGGCGGCGGTGGGAAAAACCGTTCCGCAAAGCACTCGGCAAGAAAGGGGGAGCACAATGATTGCACGGTTTGGACCGGCAGGTAACAGTGACTCTTTCTATGCAGCGGGCAACAAAGCCACGCTGCAAGCTCCGGCGTGGCTGCACGCGCAAGGACTTACGGCATATGAATACCAGTGTGGACGCGGCGTGCGTGTTACCGAAGAAACCGCCCGCGCTATGGGCGCGGAGGCGGCGAAGTATGACGTTCAGATGTCGCTGCACGCGCCGTATTTTATTTCGCTGGCTTCCGCCGAACCGGAAAAGCGGGATAATTCCATTCGCTATATTCTCGAAAGTGCCCGCGCCGTGGCACTGATGGGTGGCGAACGGATTGTGGCGCATCCCGGCGGACTGGGCGGTTTGTCCCGCGCCGATGCGACCGCGCTCGCTTGCGAGACATTGCGCCGCGCGCAGGAAGCACTGGACAGCGAGGGCCTGTCGCAGGTGCGTATTTGCCCCGAAACGATGGGCAAAATCAACCAGCTCGGCGATTTGGACGAAGTGATGATTTTCTGCGGTATCGACGAGCGCTTTTTGCCTTGCGTGGATTTCGGTCATCTTAACAGCCGCACGTTGGGCGGACTGAACACTGAAGAGGCGTTTGCGGCGGTGCTGGATCGCCTGCACAACGAGCTGGGCGCTGAGCGCGCAGCCGGCTTCCACGCGCATTTTTCTAAAATCGAATATACCAAAGGCGGCGAAAAACGCCACCTGACGTTTGAAGATACGGTGTTCGGTCCCGAACCGGCGCCGCTGATGAAGTTGATTCGCGAGCGCGGACTGCATCCGACCTTTATTTGCGAATCGGACGGCACACAGTCGGAGGATGCGGCAACGCTGCATCGGCTGTATCGTGGCGAGGTGAACGTATGACAACCGCACTCGAACAGCTGTCCAAACGGCTTCCGAACGGCACGGCAGCACTGATTGCCGCACCGCACCATCTGCGATATCTGACCGGGTTTCCTTCGGAGGAAAGCTGGATATTTCTTACTGCCGATGCGGCGTATTTTTTGACCGACTTCCGCTATATTGAGTTGGCGGAACAGACGGTGCGAGGTGCTGACTGTCGGATGATTCGACAGCTTCACGAGACGCTGCGCGAGCTGGCGGCACAGCACGGTGTTACCGAGGTGCTGGTGGAAGCGGCGCATACCACGGCGGCGTCGCTGCGGCGGTTGCGCACACAATTGTCGGAACTTACGGTGACCGACAGCGGTGATTTGGATTCGTGGCTGCTGACGTTGCGCGAGGTCAAATCGGCGGCGGAAATTCAAAAAATCGAACAGGCACAGGCGCTGACCGAGGCGGGATTTTCGCACATCCTGCCGTATATCCGCGAGGGTGTTACCGAGCGGGAAGTGGCGCTGGAACTGGAATTTTATATGCGTCGACAGGGCGCACAGCGGATGGCGTTTGACAGCATTGTGGTGTCGGGTGCCAACGGCTCACAACCGCACGGCATTCCGTCGGACAAACCGATTCGCCGCGGCGAATTCATTACGATGGATTTTGGTGCGGTAGTGGACGGCTATCATTCGGATATGACGCGAACCGTCGCATTGGGCACGGTCAGCGAGGAACAGTATGCCGTGTACGAGACGGTGCGTTCGGCTCAGCAGGCGGCACTGTCCGTACTGCGTGAGGGGTTGTCCTGTGTCGAGGGTGATGCTGCCGCTCGGCGTGTGATTGAAGAAGCCGGGTGCGGTGAGTGCTTTGGTCACGGCACGGGTCACGGTGTCGGCGTGGAGATTCACGAAGCGCCGAGTTTGTCGCCTCGCGCCGGAACGACACTGCTTCGTGCAGGACAGGTCGTCACGGTGGAGCCCGGTATTTATCTCGCAGGACGCTTTGGTGTTCGTATCGAGGATATGGTGGTTATCACGGCGGACGGTTGTCGCGATCTTACGAATGTGGATCGTCAGCTGATCTGCTTGTAATATTGAAAACAAACAGCACATATAGTGTACCAAAGTATGACAATGGGATGTGTGTGCTATGTTTGTGTTTTCTGTAAAGGCCGATCGCAAACGGCTGATTGCCGCGGTGGCGGCAGTGGCGCTGGGAATCGTGGCTATCGTGCTGGCACTTGTGCTGCCGGGGGAGGATACTTCCGCATCCTCCAAGCAGGTGAATTGGGAGGTCACTTCCACACAGGAGCGCATTCGCCTGGCTCACGAGTTGGGCTATGAACTGGATGCCGCCAGTGAGTGCGTGGAGGAAATCCGCGTGCCGGATGACCCCGATGCGACGCTGATTGCCTACGAAGCATTGCAAGAGCCGCTTGGACTCAGCTTGCTTGAGCACAGCGGCGAGCGGGTAAAACGATATACCTATACGGTGAACAATACGGCGGACGGGAAAACCACGTGGGTAAACTTTTATGTGTACCGCGATCGCGTGGTGGCGGGCGACGTCACGACGGCGGGACCCGATGGAAGACAAAAAGCATTGATGTAACAGGAGAATGAGCATGGCACAGCGATTGGACAAATTAATCGCATCCCAAAGCACGCTGAGTCGCAGCGAAACGGTGCGGCTCATCCGTTCGGGTCAGGTGACGGTGGATGGTGTTGTCTGCCGTGATGCCGCCCGAAAAGTGGAGGAAACCTGCGCCGTGACGGTGGCGGGGGAAGCGCTGTGCTATCGCCGCTTTTCTTATATTATGATGAATAAGCCGTCGGGCATCCTGTGCGTATCGCGTGATCCGCGTGCCAGAACGGTGCTGGATTTGTTACCCCCTGCGTTGCAACGCAAGGGGTTGTTTCCTGCCGGACGGTTGGACAAGGATACCGTCGGCTTGGTGTTGTTGACCGACGACGGCGATTTTGCCCATCGCCTGCTCGCACCGAAGCAAGATATTATGAAGCGATATCTGGTGCGCGTGGACGGGCCGCTGACCGAGGAACACGTTCGTCTGTTTGCGGGTGAAGTGATATTGGCGGACGGCACGCGCTGCCGACCGGCGCAGCTGCGGATTCTGGAAGACGGCGAACAGCCGCTGGCGGAAATCGGTATCACCGAAGGTCGCTATCATCAGATTAAGCGAATGTTCGGCACAATCGACCGCGGTGTCGTATGGCTCAAACGCATCGCCATGGGGCCGCTTGAGTTAGACCCCTCTTTAGAAGAGGGCAAAGCGCGGTTTTTGACCGAAGAAGAGGTCGAAAATCTTACAAATTCGACACATTTTGTTCAACACTGATAAGATTCAGGGCAAAAGTTTGTGCATAAAGGATATAGTAAAATCCAAAAATATCTGTTAAAATAAGGAAGCATGATAGTGCGTGGAAAAGTTTTTCCTCGCCAATTTGTCTTAAATAGAGAATATGGAGGTCATCACATGGCAAGTCTGTCTCTGAAAAACATCTACAAGAAGTACGCGGGCGGCGTTATCGCTGTTTCCGACTTCAACCTGGAAATCAAGGATCAGGAGTTCATCATTCTGGTCGGTCCTTCCGGTTGCGGTAAGTCCACCACCCTGCGTATGATCGCCGGTCTGGAAGAAATCTCCAGTGGTGAGCTGTACATCGGCGACCGCCTGGTCAACGACGTTGCTCCCAAAGATCGCGACATCGCGATGGTGTTCCAGAACTACGCTCTGTATCCGCACATGACCGTGTACGATAACATGGCGTTCGGTCTGAAGCTCCGCAAGACCCCGAAAGATGAAATCAAGCGCCGCGTGGAAGAAGCTGCTCGCGTGCTGGATATCGCTCACCTGCTCGACAGAAAGCCGAAGGCTCTGTCCGGTGGTCAGCGTCAGCGTGTGGCTCTGGGTCGTGCTATCGTCCGTGAGCCGAAGGTCTTCTTGCTCGACGAACCGCTGTCCAACTTGGATGCTAAGCTGCGTGCGCAGATGAGAACGGAAATCTCCAAGCTGCACCAGAAGCTGGGTACCACCTTTATCTACGTTACCCACGACCAGACCGAAGCTATGACCATGGGCGATCGCATCGTGGTTATGAAGGACGGTCTGATTCAGCAGGTCGACAGCCCGAACAACCTGTATCTGTATCCCTGCAATATGTTCGTTGCAGGCTTCATCGGCAGCCCCCAGATGAACTTCATCGATGCTGTCATCGGCAAGAACGGCGACAAGTTCTATGCTGAGTTCGGTTCCGAGGATACCAAGACCCGTCAGGGTGTCAAGTATCAGATTCCGCTGCCGGAGTCCAAGAACAAGGACAACGTTCTGGAGCAGTATGTCGGCAAAGAAGTCATCATGGGTATCCGTCCCGAAGACGTGCACGACGAAGCTCGCTTCATGGAGCAGTTCGCGGATTGCCGTGTTAAGGCGAAGGTCGAAGTCACCGAGCTTATGGGTGCTGAAATCTTCCTGTATGTCAACGTGGAAGGCAGCAACCTGACCGCGCGTGTCGATCCCACCTCTACCGCTCGCCCGGGCGACGAGATCGATATGGTTATCGACAACACCAAGATCCACCTGTTCGACAAAGAGACCGAGCAGACCATCTGCAACTAATTGCAAAACGAAAGTCCCTGCGCGATGGCGCAGGGACTTTTTCTTTTACCGTTTCAGGGAACAAGGCGGCGAACGGTTTCGCGCCAGACAAGAGTGCTTTCCAGCGTGAGGTTCTGCTTTGCTTTAAAATAGGGGTTACGGAGCTTCTTTTTCAGCAGCTTCCACGCCTCCAGACACATTGTCTCGGGGTCATAGTCGATGGACGTCAGCGCGGTTTCGGTATAGCCGCTGGCAACGTTGTTGTCCATGCCGATGACCGAAACATCCTCCGGCACGCGCAGGCCGTGTTTTTTCAGCTCCTTGATGGCGCCGTAGGCGATGTTGTCGTAAGCGCAAATCAGCGCAGTGAACGGCTTGCCGCTTTCCAGCAGACGACGAACACCGTCTTCTCCCGCTTTTTCAAAGCGCAGGTGACTGCGGATGGCGGTGCATTGTACGTCGTGACGGAGAAACGCCTCGTGAACCAGTCGTTCCTTACCGTGGGTCAGATTCTCGCCCAAAAAGACGATGTCCCGATGCCCGTAATCCAAAAGCGTTTGGGCGGCATCCCGTATAGCGGCGCCAAAGTCAATGCGTACCGAATCGACGTGGTCGTCCTCGCTTGCGAACAGCGAGACGATGGGGGTGTCGTACGCTTTTTTGAGCTCGTTCCGCAGCGAAAAAACGATAATGCCGTCCACCTTCAGATAGGAAATGAAATATTCCACCAGCTCGGCTTGCGTTTCTTTGCTGAAATTGTCGGTGGCGGTTACACAAACGCCACCGCCTTCTTCAATCAAATGACTCAAATAGTTGATAAGCTGGGTGTAGTATTGACTGAGAATTTCGGGGTAGATGACGGCGATGACGGGTTTTTGATATTTCCCTTTGAAGAACTGACCGTAGCAGCCATATTCGCCGGCAACAGCGAAAATATGCGCTTTTGTTTCGTCACTGATATCCTCGGCGCCGTTGAACGCTTTGGATACCGTGGAAACCGAGACGTTTGCCAGCTTTGCCAACTCTTTCATCGTCATATACATCACCCAAACTCCATTATACAAAAGAAACCGCGTGCGTCAAGGATTTCGAAAAAGTTTCGGAGCGTTTGGGGTTGTTTCTTTTGGCAGGTTGTGATATATGTAGGGAGAGGTGTTGTATATGAACGATAAGGCACTGGCTCGCGGTCGCAAGCTGTATATTGTGCAAGCGGCTGTTGAGTACCTGGTAGCGATTTTGGTGTCGGGTTCTTTTCTGGCAACTATTACCAAGGAACTCGGCTTTTCCGACAGCTTGACCGGTATCGTTTCGGCGATTGTCTCGCTCGGTTGCTTATTCCAGCTGTTGTCGGTCACCATTCGACGCAACGTCAAACGGATGGTTGTGTTTTTGAGCCTTGCGAATCAGGTGCTGTTTTTGCTATTGTACGTCATCCCACTGTCGGGTGCGGCAAAGCCGATTAAAACAGTAATGTTTGTGGTGGCCATTGTACTGGCATACCTGATTTATTACATCATCCATCCCAAAAAATTTAACTGGCTGATGTCGGCGGTGGAAGACGGACATCGCGGCTCGTTCACCGCCACCAAGGAAATTGTCTCGTTGGTGTCGGGTATGGCATTTTCGTTCGGTATGGGCGCGTTGGTCGATTATCTGGCGGCGCGCGGCGAGCTGCGCCTGGCGTTTGTGATTTGCGCACTGGTAATTTTCGTGCTGTCAATCTCACAGATGATACTGCTGCTCTTCTTTCCTGCGAACGAAGTGGAGAATGCCGGTCGCTCGTTGAAGGAAAGTATCAAACTGCTGGCAAGCAACAAAGGCCTTCGTAAGACGGTTGTGGTGTTTGCGCTGTATTATATTGCCACCGATGCGGTGACTCCGTTTTTGGGAACGTATAAGATTTCGGAACTCGGTATGAGCCTCAGCCTGACCACCGCGATTGCGATGGTGGGCAGCGGTGCGCGCATTTCGGTGTCGCATTTGTGGGGGCGCTATGCCGATCGCCGTTCGTTCGCGGTGATGGCGGAAAAATGCTTCCTGTTCCTGACGGCGGCATTCGCCTGTGTCATTTTCGCTAACCCCTCCAATGGCATTGTGACTATGATTTTGTACACAGCGTTGCACGGCGTGGCAATGGGTGGCATCAACAGTTCGCTAACCAATATGGTGTATGACTACGTGCCGCGTGACCAGTGCGCGAATGCGATTGCGGTGACGCAGGCGATGGCAGGCGTTGTCGGCTTTATTACAACGCTGTGTATCAGCCCGGTCGTGACGGCGATTCAGAAAGCCGGCAACACGGTGCTCGGCATACCGATGTATGCACAGCAGGTGCTGGCGGTGGCGTCGTTCGTGATTGCGGCGGCGATTGTTATCTATATCCGCGTGGCACTGATTAAAAAGAAGGGATGATGGGAATGACGACGCTTGAATTTGCAGCACAGGAACTGAAAGACTACGCCGTCAAAATGGGGGCGTCTTGGGACATTGCGCTGTGCGTTGACCCTGAACGGTTTGATAAAACCCGATTTTCCCACTTTGACTCCGAACTTGACGATGCGTTTGCCATTGACGTTAAAGAGGGTGCGGGCAGTATTTGTGCTACCAATGGTCGTTCGGTGCTGTTTGGCGTGTACCATTTTCTGAAGGCGCAGGGCTGTCGATTTTTCCGTCCCGGCGAGGACGGCGAATATGTACCCGTTATCGAGCGGGTGGCGGATTGCACCGACACGGTGTATGCCTACAACCGTCATCGCGGTGTGGCGGACGGCGGTTGCAACGGCGGTGTCGAAGCGATGGTGGCGCTCATCCGCTGGCTGCCTAAGGTGATGTTCAACACCTATTTTATCGAAATGACCGACCCGTTCTGGGCGATGGTGTTTGCCTATCGTGCAGGAACGAATCCGTATAAGACCACCAAAGAAATCACCCGTGAAGAATTCAACGGATATATGGCACTCATCACCGAAGAGCTCCGTCTGCGCGGCATTTTACGCCATGGTGCCGGTCACGGCTGGACCATGATGCTGATGGAGGGTGTCGGTGAACTCAAAAACAAGCTCCAGTTGCTGGCGCTCGACGAGCATCCGGTGTGTACCAACCCCGAAGTGTTGCCGATGATTGGTGGCAAGCGAATGATTTGGGACAATACGCCGCTGAACACACATCTGTGTCTGTCGAACAAAGCGGTTCGTGCGGCGTTTGTGCAGAATGTGTGCAATTTTGCAGCGGAGCATCCGGAAATTGATTACCTGCATGTGTGGCTCGGCGACTCGTTTGCCAACTTCTGCGAGTGCGACGATTGCGCCGCTATGACACCGACCGATTGGTATGTGCTGTTGCTCAACGAGATTGATGCGGAGCTGACGCGCCGCGGTTCGGAACAAAAAATTGTCTTTTTGGCGTATTTTGAACTGATGTATCCGCCGGTGGTACAGCGACTGAACAATGCCAAACGCTTTACGATGCTGTATTGTCCGTACGGACGTGATTTCACCGTGCCGTATCGCGATATACGGCCCACTGCTTACACTCCTGCGCTGAATAATACCTTCACGTGGGAGGATATGAACGCAGGTTACTATCTGCAGCAACTCAAGGATTGGCAGAAGGTGTTTGATGGCGACAGCGTGATGTTCGATTACACGACGTATGACAGAGCATCGTATCTGGATATGATTGGTCTGAATACGGCGCGTATTCTCGCGGATGATGCCACCTTTATCAAGGGGCTTGGACTCGGCGGTCGTATCGAATGCGGCAATACCCGCGCGATGATGCCGACACCCTACAACTTCCTCTCGCTCGCGCATGGCTTGTTTTACGGCAAGCCGTTGGATGAAAAGGCATTGTTTGAAGACCTCTTCGGCAAGGATGAGCCGATTTCTGAGGTGCTGTGCCGCATAAAAGACGTCATTCCGCGTGAGGTCGTTTTGCACGAACGCGTACTGACCGACGGCGAAAAGGCAGCGTTGCAAGGCGCGGTCAAAGAGTTGGCGGTACTGTCCAAAACGCTGGAGGCCTATGCACCGCAAACGGTGTTCCAGAAAACGCAGTGTAGGAACGCCGCGGAGTATTTCTCCCTCATCGGCACAGCGTTTGCCGCGCTGGCAAATAACACGGATGAGCGGTTGGAAGAGTTGCGGCTTTCAGCATTCCGTCTGGAGCAAAAGCTGCCGTTTGCCGTTGCGGCGGGCGGTTTCTTCCGTCACTTTAAAGAGCTTATGGAACGACAAAATACGGATTGTGCGTCAAAGGAGAGATGAGAGATGAAAACGTTACGGTTTGACCTCACAAAAGGCGCAGGTGCGTTTAAAATCTTGAACGCGACCAATGGTGGCCCGTGGCACAAGCGTCATGCAACGGATCAGTGGCGCAGCAATTTTGCGGATTACAAAGCGGCGCGCATTCCGTATTCCCGCAACCACGATTCCGCCGTGCATGGTATATACGGCGGCCCGTACAGCCACGATATCACCCGTATTTTTCCCGATTTTTCCGCCGATCCGGAGAATCCGGCATCGTATGATTTTGCTTGTACCGACGAGTCGATTTTGGTGGCGCTGGATGCCGGAACCAAAACCTTTTTCCGTCTGGGACAGACCATTGAGCATCAAATTAAAAAGCATGGTACGATTCCGCCTCCCGATTTTCACAAGTGGGCGGTGATTTGTGAGCATATCATTCGCCATTATACCGAGGGCTGGGCAAACGGATTCCGGCTGGATATGCCGTATTGGGAGATTTGGAACGAGCCCGATATCGACCCCGATGACAGCACAAACAAGCGGATGTGGGGCGGCACCAAAGCAGAGTTTTTCGACTTTTACACCATTGCCGCGAAGCATTTGAAGGAGCGGTTCCCGCACCTGAAAATCGGCGGTCCTGCGCTGTGTTGGGACGAGGAGTGGGCAGACGAGTTCCTCGGTGAAATGAAGCGCCGAGAGGTGCCGATGGACTTTTTCTCGTGGCACATCTACGCGCAAGAGCCGAAGCAGTTAACCGAAAAAGGTGACAGAATGCGCGCGCTGATGGTCAAGAACGGCTACGGCGAAGCGGAGTCGATTCTCAACGAGTGGAACTACATCCGCGGTTGGCAAGAAGACTTCAAATACAGCATTCTGGCAATTCACGGCATCAAGGGTGCGGCCTTCACGATGGCGTGTATCTGCGAAGCGCAGAAGTCGCCCGGGATTGATATGCTGATGTATTATGATACCCGTCCGTCGGCGTTTTGCGGCGCGTTTGACTTCTATTCCTGGGAGAAGCTGAAAGGGTATTATCCGCTTTACTGGTACGGTATGTTCTACGATATGGCGCAGGAGATTCGCTGCGAAGAGCAACCGGAAAACGTGTACACCCTGTGTGGCGTTGACGCTGACGGCAAGGTGATGTGCGTGGTGGCGAACTACTCCGAGAACGACGAAGCAGCGGCGCAGGAGGTGCAGCTGGACTTCGGCAGAAGCGGCAACTTCGAAGTGTATCTTTTGGACAAAGACCACGATGCCGAGCGTATCGAAACGCCCGAAGAACTTACCTTTACGCTCCCGATTCATTCCGCCATTCTTGTCAAAGAAGTGTAACAGAAAAGCCCCCTCACCGCAGAGCGGTGAGGGGGCTTTGTTTGTGTTATCGACCAAGCTGACGGTCAATGAAATCCATGTAGTTGTTCCAGTCCTCGCGGGAGAGGAAGTGGCCGCCGGCGCGCATATGGTAGCCGACGTTACCGTCCGACCACACATCGCCCGCTTCGGGCAGCTTGTCGGGAGCGACCAGACCGGTCTGACCCAGCATTTCCCACGCCTGCGATGCCCACAGGGTGGAAACGAACTCGGAGGTGGGGTCGGCCCAGTGGTCGTCTACTGCCGAGCCGACGTACAGCAGTCGCGGTGCAACGCACGCGAGCAGCCAGGATTGGTCGTAAGGCTTTTCGTCTTCCTTGCCGACGTAATCCATAAAGTTGTTGCAGAACCAATCCCACACCGCGTTGCGATCCTCGGCAAAGTCGCGGGCTTTTTCGCTTTCGGGCGTGCCGCCTTTGGAGGTAGCCGCGCCGCCATAACCGGAATCGTTCGAGATGGTGCACCAGAAGCGTTTGTCCTGTGCGCCTGCCCACAAAGCGGTTTTACCCAGGCGGGAATGACCGATAACGGTCGTGTGCTTGTGGTCCAAATCGTCGCGGGTTTCCAGATAGTCCATAATGCGGCTGGCACCATAGGCCCACATACCGATGCGGCCCCACGTATCCGGCTTGCGGTTTTCTTTGGTGACACCGAAATAGGTTGCGAAGCCGTCAATGAAATTGCCGTGGTAGGTTTCGCCCAGCATATCGGTATAGCGAACCGACACGAGCGCATAACCGCGGTCGGTGATTTCCTCTACCGGAACGCGGTAGATGGGCGCTTCGGTGGGAATCGATCCGCGGAAAAAGGCGATATGCAGCAGCACGGGAGGGTTCTCGACCTTCTTGGGACGGAACACCCAGATGGGGAAGGTGAAGTCGCCCAAATCGCTCGTCACGGTCAGGTTGATTTTCTGGTGAGCCACTTTGCCGGCGTAGTCCTTTTTCTCTTTGACAAGTTCACTCGTCACGGTGACAGGCCGGTCGTCGGTAACACCATAGGAGTAGTTTGCCAATGCTTTCAGCAACTCCTCACGGCGCTTTTCCCACGTTTCGGGGGTGACGGGCGAGCCGTCCTCATGAGTGAGAATCGGCAGGAGATCGCGTTCTTTCAATACTTGTTCCAGCATAAGATCCTTACTTTCTGCCGAGATGGCGATCCAGGAAGTTCATATAGTTGTTCCAGTCCTCACGGGAGAGGAAGTGGCTGCCGAAGCGCATATGGTAGCCGACGTCACCGTCAGCACACACTTCGCCCGCTTCGGGCATCTTGTCGGGGGTAATCAGACCGGGTTTACCCAGCATCTCCCATGCCTGCGAGGCCCACAGGGTGGAAATGAACTCGGAAGCGGGGTCTGCCCACAAATCTTCCACAGCCGAAGCAACGTACAGCAGACGGGGCGCCACAGCGGCAAGTAGCCAGGACTGGTCGTAGGGCTTTTCGTCTTCCTTGTCGGTGTAGTTCATAAAGTTGTTGCAGCACCAGTCCCAGTTACCGTTGTGCCAGTCACCGAAGTGCCAGGACTTTTCGCCATCGGGCGAACCGTGCTTGGAGGTAGCGGCACCGCCGTAACCGGAGTCGTTGGAGATGGTGCACCAGAAGCGCTCGTCCTGCGCGCCGGCCCACAGCGAGGTTTTGCCCAGACGGGAGTGGCCGAGGATGGCGGTGTGCGCGTGGTCGATATCCTCGCGGGTGACGAGGTAGTCCATAGCGCGGCTGACCGCGTACGACCACATACCGATTTTGCCCCATTCGTCAGGCTTGCGGTCTTCTTTGGTCGTGCCGAAGTAGGCGGCGAGACCGTCGGAGAAGTCGCCGTGCAGGTGGTCGTTAACAACGTCCACATACGCCATAGACACCAGCGCATAGCCACGGTCGATGATTTCTTCCACCGGGACGCGGCGGATGGGAGGATCGGTTTTCGGCTGACCGAAACGGAAAGCGGCATGGAACATAACCGGCGGCTTCTCGACGCGCTTCGGAATAAACATCCAAATCGGGAAGGTGAACTCGCCGAGTTCGCTTTCAATCGTGATATCGATTTTCTGCTGCAGCGCCTTGTTGGCGTACGCGCGGGCGTTCTCATCCACCACTTCGCCACGCACCTTCACCGGGATGGTGGGGGTGACGCCGTAGGAGTAGGTCTCCAGCGCACGAAGCAGCTCTTCACGACGCTTACCCCACGTTTCGGGGGTAACGGCAGAGCCGTCTTCATGAGTGAGAATCGGCAGAAGATCGCGTTCTTTCAAAATGGTATCCAGCATAGTTTTGACCTCCGTTCGGTTGGTTTTCGAGTTCAGTGTAACACACCACTTTTCGAAAAGCAAGCAAATGGCGTACCTTTTTCCCCGATTGTGTCTTTTTCTAAAAAAGGAGAGTTTTTTTCGGTTTTTCCTTGCAAATTTGGCTAAAATTGTGTAATATAGAAGTGTGTTTGTTTTGCAATTCTAACAGATGAGGAGAATGGATATGCCGAATCGTTTGTTTTTGGGTATTATCAATCAGATGAAGGATGCCATCGACCGCACCATCGGCGTTGTGGATGAGGATTACGCCGTTATTGCCTGCAGCGATCTGGGCTGCATCGGCGAGGTGCGCGACAATCTGTCGGATGCGTCTTTCAATACGCAGGAGACCTTTACGCTGGATGGCTATACGTATCGTGCGTTTGGTACCCGTCCGCGCGGAGACTTCCTCGTGTTTGTCGAAGGCGAGGATGAGCAGGCGCAGCGTGACGCGACGTTGCTCGGCATTTCGTTTGCCAACGTCAAGCAGTATTATGACGAAAAGTATGACCGCGGCAACTTTGTCAAGAACATCATTCTGGACAACATTCTGCCCGGCGATATTTATCTGAAAGCGCGCGAGCTGCACTTCAACGGCGATGCGCTTCGTGTGGTGCTGTTGGTTCACATTCACGCACAGACCGAAGTGTCGGCGTTTGATGTGATTCAGAACCTGTTCCCCGAGCGCAACCGCGATTTCGTTATCAACATCAACGAGTCGGATATCGCTGTGGTTAAGGAACTGCGTACGCACGTCGAGTCCAAGGACTTGGAAAAGCTGGCACAGTCCATTGCCGATACGCTGGGCAGCGAGTTCTATACGCCTGTCAGCGTCGGTATCGGTACGCCGGTTGAAGGCATCAAAGAACTGGCTCGTTCCTTCAAGGAAGCACAGATTTCGCTGGAGGTCGGCAAGGTGTTCGACACCGAAAAGACCATTGTCAGCTACGATCATTTGGGCATTGCCCGCCTGATTTATCAGCTGCCCACCACGCTGTGCGATATGTTCCTGCGCGAAGTGTTCAAGAACGGCTCCATCGAGTCGCTGGATCAGGAAACGCTGTTCACCATTCAGCGCTTCTTCGAGAACAACCTGAACGTGTCGGAAACCTCCCGCCGCCTGTTCGTGCACCGCAACACGCTGGTGTATCGTCTGGAAAAGATTAAGCGCCTGACCGGCCTGGATCTGCGTGAGTTTGACGATGCCATCGTCTTCAAAGTGGCGATGATGGTCAAGAAGTATCTGACCGCTGACCCGGTGAAGTACTAATCGACGAATTACCAATATATGCAGGTGGCGTTGCCGCCTGCGTATATGCTATAATAACCTTACCCGCCGCAACCGTGTTGCAGTTCAAGGAGTATGACATACAGCGTTGCGCCGTCCGTGTTCTGGGCGGCGTAATTGCCGCAGGAGGTGTCCTCGGAGTTGATCGAATTTCGAAACGTACATAAGGTCTACGATACCGGTATTGAAGCGCTCAAAGGCGTGGATATCAAGATTGACGACGGTGAATTTGTGTTTATCGTCGGCGCATCGGGTGCCGGTAAAAGTACCTTTATGAAGCTGATTACCCGCGAAGAGGTGGCCACCTCGGGCGAAGTGATTGTCAGCAACTTCAAGCTGTCCAAGCTCAAGCGTCGCCAGATTCCGTATCTGCGCCGCTCGATGGGCATTGTGTTTCAGGATTTCCGCCTGATTAACACGATGACGGTGTTTGACAACGTGGCGTTTGCGATGCGCGTTGTGGGTGCTTCCCGCCGCGAGATTCGCCGTCGTGTGCCGTATATTCTCGGACTGGTCGGTCTGCAGAACAAGGCGAAAAACTTCCCGATGGAGCTGTCGGGCGGTGAACAGCAGCGTGTGGGTCTTGCCCGTGCGCTGGTGAACAACCCGGCGCTGATTATCGCGGACGAGCCTACCGGTAACATTGACCCGGAGCTGTCCTACGAAATTATGGAGCTGCTCACCGAGATTAACCGTCGCGGCACGACCATTCTGGTGGTTACGCACGAGCACGATCTGGTCGAGTCGTTTGGTCGTCGTGTGATTCAGATTCAGGACGGTATGGTCATCGCCGACAGCAAGGAACCGGAGGTGGAAATGTATGAGATTTAACACGCTCCGTTTCCTCATCCGCGAAGGCTATCGCGGTATGTTCAAAAACGGCTTTATGTCGGCAGCGTCGATTCTGGTGCTGGTGTGCTGCTTGCTCATCACCGGCTGCGCCTATCTGCTGACCGAAAACATCGACCACGGTTTTGAAGAGATTTACAAAGAAAACGTAGTTGTGGCATACGCCGAGCAGGGCTTGGAAAAGGACGAGCTTGCGTCCATTGAAAAGCAGCTCAAAGACATTAAGAACGTGGCGTCGGTAGACTTCCACTCCAAAGAAGAACTTTTGCTGGAGTATACGAACGATCCCGACATCGGCACGCTTTTGGAGGATTTGGAAGAGGACAACCCGCTGCCGGACACCTACATCATCCACTTTGAGGATTTGGCCGTGTTTACCACGACGGTAGAAAAGATTGAAGCGGTCAAAGGTATTGAGCAGGTAGACTACGATGCCGCAATGGCAAAAATGCTCACCAGTGCCCGTAGCATGGTCTTTACCGTGGGTCTGGCGATTGTCGGTCTCTTGTTGCTTGTGTCCCTGTTCATCATTGTGAACACCATTAAGCTGACGGTGTACAGCCGTCGCTTGGAAATCTACATTATGCGCTCGGTGGGCGCAACCCGTCGTTTCATCCGCTTCCCCTTCGTGGTGGAAGGCATTACGCTGGGCGTTATCGCCGGCGGTGTGGCGTATGGTATCATTTACGGTGCGTACGAGTTGCTTGTGCGTCTGGTGGAATTCGGTGACAAGTTTGTGCCGGTGCCGTTTGAGTCGGTGTGGTGGCAGTTGCTTGCCGGCTTTATGGCGGTCGGTGTGGTGATTGGTATCATCGGCAGCACCATCTCGCTGTCGCGCTACCTGAAAGAGAACGCGGAATAAGTCCTGCTGTTTGGAGGAACAACGCATGAAAAAACACGGTTTACGTCTGATCACGTTGCTGACGTTGGTGACGATGATGACATCGCTGATGTTCTCGTTGCCGATTAACGTGGCGGCCGATCAGATTACCGATAAGAAAAACGAGCTTGCCGATCTGAAAGAGCAGCAGAAAGAGCTGGAAGCGGAGATCGACGAGCTGGGCGACAGCATCGACGACCAGAAGAAAAAGGTGCAGAACCTGCAGAATCAAGTCAGCAACATGGAAAAGCAGGTGGATGCTTACCGCAAGGAAATCGAGCGGTTGGACGCTGAGATCGCCGAACAGGAAGCCAATATCGCAGCCCTCTCTGTCGAAATCGAGCAGAAGCAGGCGGAACTGGATGCCATGATGGCAAAGCTGAAAAAGCGCCTTCGCGCCATCGAAATGACTGGCAACTACTCTTCGCTGCAGTTGCTGATGGATTCCGACAATTATGAGGATTTTCTGCTGAAAAACAAGATTGTGGAAGCGGTTGCCGCCCACGACAAAGCGCTGATGGATAAGGCGGAAGCGGAAAAGGCTTCGATTCAGCAGAAGAAAAAAGAGGTGGAAGCCGAGAAGGCGGAAACCGAAAAAGAAAAGGCACAGACGCTGGAAATGAAAGCGGAACTGGACGCCAACTACGCCAAGCTGGATTCGCTGTACACCAAGGCGCGCAACGAGCGTGATTCCTTGGAAAAGCAGATGAATACTTACGAAAAGCGCCTGAAGAAGATTAAGGAAGCGGAAGACAAGCTGGACAAGGAAATTGAAAAGCTGCTTGCCGCGACAACGGCGACCGGTAGCTACAACGGCACGATGCACTGGCCGGTGCCCGGCGTGTACCGCATTTCTTCGCACTTCGGTTATCGTTCCAGCATGGGAGACTACCACGGCGGCACGGATATTGCCAAGCCCGGTTGCCTCGGCTCGAGTATCGTTGCCGCTGCGGACGGTACGGTTATCAAGGTGCAGAATATGCACTACAGCTACGGTAACTTCGTGATGATTGACCACGGTCTGGATTCGGCAGGTCGCCGCATCGTAACGCTGTATGCGCATATGCGGTATTCTCCCAG
This sequence comes from Acutalibacteraceae bacterium, assembly GCA_045596745.1. Classification (GTDB taxonomy): domain Bacteria; phylum Bacillota; class Clostridia; order Oscillospirales; family Acutalibacteraceae; genus RGIG3009. The sequence goes on along the minus strand of JAZODA010000004.1, from coordinate 29,760 downwards.
CGTAAAAGTGGGACAGACGGTGGTTGGTGGTATGACCGTACTGGGTCAGGTCGGTAACACCGGTAACTCTTACGGCGCGCATCTGCACTTTGAGGTGCGTGTGGACAACGTCCGTGTGGACGCGGTGAAGAACGGATATATCAAACAGCCGTAATGAACGGCGGATGGGGGGCAGAGTCTGATGAACCGAAAAGTTTCTTTGGGTGCGGCAGTCGCCGTATGTATTCTTGCGGTCGCATTGACTGTGTCCGCTACCATGATGCTGGCTATGCGGCATTTCAGTGCGCTGGTCAGCGACGTGGGTCAACGTCAGGCAATGTACGATTATCTGGATGAGATTGATTCGGCGGCGCGCGGCAAGTACACCATCGACGAGGAATTGCTGCGTATCGCGTTGGCAAAGGGATATCTGGAAGGTCTGAACGACCCTTATGCCGAGTATCTTTCGGCGGACGCCTACAAAACCGTGCAAAGCGAGCTTGCCGGTAACTATAGCGGCTTCGGCTTTGAGGTGACGGTGGGAACCGACAACAAATTGACGGTTTCCTATGTGGCAGAAACCTCTCCGGCGGCGCTGGCCGGTGTCAAAAAGGGCGATATCGTGTCGGTGGTGGACGGCGAAACCATGACGGGTGCTTCCTACACCACGATGGCGGATAAGCTGGACAACAGCGAAAAAATGATGCTTACGCTGACGCGCGGCGGCGAAGATTCGGCGGTGGAACTGACGGTCAACACCTACACCGACCCCGGTGTGGAGGGCAGCGTTGTTCAAGACACGGTCGGTTACATTCGCATTCGCAGTTTCAACAACTTGACGGCGATGCAGTTCAAGAACGTGTACAACGAGCTGACCCGTCAGGGCGCGCAGTATTTTGTGTTTGACCTGCGCAACAACCCCGGCGGCAGTCTGTCGGCGGTAAAGGAAATTTTGGGATATCTGCTGCCGAGCGGTCCGTATGCGACCTGTGTGCAGAAGAACTCCACCGATACTTATACGGCTTCCGACCCGTACGAAATGACTGCCCGCACTGCTACGCTGATTAACGGCAGCACCGAGGGTGAAGCCGAGTTGTTCGCCGGTGTTATGCGTGACCTTTCCAAGACCACGCTGGTCGGCGGCAGCACCGCCGGCAAAGCGGTGGTACAGGAGTATTTCTCGCTGGCTTCGGATAAAGCGGCTGTCCGCTTGACGGTGGGCGAGATTCTGCTGATGAAGAGCGGTAAAAACTGGGCGGATAAGGGCCTGATGCCTGACCGTATCAAGGATCTTTCGTGGGATAAGATGCAGCGTTTCGATTTACTGACCTACAGCGAGGACGATCAGCTTCGCGCGGCGGTCGAAGCGGTTAAGAGCAATCAGAACGTGTCCACACCGGATACGACGGTGACGACGACCACGACTTCGACCACCACGACAACGACCGTGGCGGAGACGGAACAAACCACTGCGACACAGGAATAACAAACGATGAACGCCCTCCCGAAACAATCGGGAGGGCGTTTTTTATTTTATTTCTTGTTCGAGTGTTTTAAACTCCGGCGCATCAAAGAATTCGACAAGTGAAATACCTAAACCGTCACAAAGCATTTTTAGTGTAACAATTCCGGGGTTTTTGCTTTTTCCATACAGGATGTTTTTGATGGTAGATGGCGGCACAGCGGCATCGGTTGCCAACTTGTGAATAGAAACACGCCGTTCATCACAGAGGATGAGGAGCCTGCTTCTGACAGCGGAATAGGTGTCCATAATATCCTCCTTAGTTATTTCTATAGGCTAATTATAGATGGGTTTTCTTGACAAGGTGGGCTATATATGATACTATATAGGCTATAAAAAGACTTGGAGGGATATATTATGAGTTTTAGTGATTGGATGACTTGTGCGACCGATTATAATGGTATTTTGCTTTTCTTGCCTGCGGTGCTGTTGCTGATTTCCGTTTTCATGGTGATTTTGGCCGTGAAACCAAAGAAGCCGCTCGGAGCATCGGAGTGTGAGGAGGTTTTGGCGGTTGGTGCTCGGAAGAAGTATACGCTTGTTTCTGTGCTTTTTCTGCTGATTATCACGGCGGTGTCGGTGTACTTTTTTGTGGATTACGGCGAGGCTATGGAATATGCCAAGCGTAGTTATACCAACCATACCCACTCGTTGGAATATTGTTTGCATTACAATGCGTACGGTGGCTATTATGTTGACTGTATTGTAACCAGATATTCCAGCGCGTTGAGTTATGCATGGCACATTTACGGGGACGCTGTGTGCGCTGAGATGTGCATTACCACCGGAGCAATATTCCTTGTTTCACTGTTCTTGCAGAGTTGGCTGGATCGCAGCCGTATCACTGTGACTGATAAGTGCATTTATGGTGCGGGTGCGTTTGGCCGCCGCTTCACATTGCCTCTTGATTCCGTGACGTTGGTGGAGCATGGCAAGTGTTCGGTAAAGGTTATGACCGCATCCAAGAAGTTCACCTGCGGTCGCATTAAAAATGCGGACGAGATTTGTGAAAAAATCACGAGCTTGCTGGCGCAACGTGAGGAAAAGGCGAAGACATCGGAGAATATCACCGTAACAGATGAGACCGATATACTGAAGAAATATAAAGAGTTGTTGGATACCGGTGTGATTTCCGAAGAGGATTTTGAAGCGAAGAAAAAGCAGCTTCTCGGGCTGTGACAGAATAAGACGGGGCTCCGATAGGGCCCCGTCTTATTTTGTATAAATTTGTACGGAACGTTTTTACCCGGAAAGTGTTGCATTTGACAGGGGTATCGGGTACAATGAACACATGGAAATTGTTAAAAACGGAGGGACAACGAATGAGCAAAATCATCGAAGCACCGTGGCTTGCGAAAGAGAACGGTATGACCAAACTGGTCTTCGAAGACGATTTCGAAACGCTGGACACCATCGACCTTGAAAACACCGGCAAAGAGGGCTTCAAGTGGTACACCTGTCGCGCTTTCGGCGCAGAGCCGATGAAGCCGACCGATGTGACCGTGGAGGACAGCGTACTGAAGCTGGCGTGCGAAAACTCCATCTGGAACTATGGCCTCAGCACCTTTAACCCCCAAACGAAGGCAGGCTATTCCTTCTTTAAGGGCGTTCTGGAGTTCCGCATCCGCATTCCGCGTCCCCGCGCCAACGACAAGGAGGCCGGCGAAAAGGGCGTGCCTGCCGTCTGGTCGTTCCCGCCCGATAAAATTACCGACGATACGGTGGACTGGGTTGAGCCCGACTGGATGGAATACTGGGGCGACGGTTACTGGACGCTGACGGTACACCACTCCAAGCGCGAATGCCGCAAGGGAAAGCAGATTTACTGGATCAGCAACCCCAACCACCGCGCGCCTGTGGGCTTGAACGACGGTGAGTGGCACACGCTGACCTATCTGTGGGATGACGGTGTAATCGAGGGTTATATCGACGGCGAGCCGACGGTGAAAATCACCTACGCGCCGAAGGAGCTGTCGCCCGCTCCGTATTGGCACACCGGCGAAAGCTACGGCGATGAGTATCAGCCGCTGGAGCGCGATCCGCAGGCGCTGATTCTGGGCGGTTCCTGGTGCAATCCGCTGGAGATTGATTGGATTCGCGTGTGGCAGAAATAAGGAGGAAACCGTAATGAGCAAGGCAATTGAAGCACCGTGGCTTGCCAAAGAGCGCGGTATGACCAACCTGACATTCGAAGACGATTTTGATTCGCCGGATACCATCGATTTGGAGAACACCGGTAAGGAAGGTTACAAATGGTATGTGCAGCGCGTGTACGCCGCTCCCCCTGTGGAGAAGGACGATTTCACCGTTGAAAACAGCATCATCACGCTCAAACTGAAGAACCCGATGTACAACTTCGGCCTGGTGAGCCTGCATCCGAAAACGCAGGTCGGTTATGCGTTCTTCAAGGGCGTGCTGGAGTTCCGTTTCCGTATTCCGCGTCCGCAAAAGAATGACAAGGAGGCCGGAGAGGACGGCATTCCTGCCGTGTGGTCTTTCCCACCCGAAAAGCTTTCCAACGCCGCCAAAGAGTGGGTCGAACCCGACTGGCTGGAGTATTGGGGCGACGGCTTCTGGACGACCACCATTCACCATTCCCGTCGTGAAAAGCCCGATGGCCCGGTGGATTACTGGATTAGCAACTACAACCACGCCGGCCCGAAAGGCTTGGAGGATTGCGAGTGGCACACCATGACCTGTTTGTGGGACGATGGCGTGATTGAAAGCTATGTGGATGGCGAGCTTGCCGTTCGTGTCAGCTATGCGCCGAATGAGCTGTTCCCGGCAGAGCCGTGGCTGCATGCAGGTGAGAGCCGCGGCGATGAGTATCAGCCGCTGGAGCGCGACCCGCAGGCGCTGATTATCAGCGGTTCTTGGTGCAATCCGGTGGAAATTGACTGGATTCGCGTGTGGCAGAAATAAATGTATGGCGCCGATGTGTCCATCGGCGCTTTTCTTTTGGAAAAGGGTTGATTTTTTGCCGAAAATATGGTTTACTGAAACCAGTAATTTTGAGCGTCGAAAAAACGTGCGAAGGGCAGTGATGAGGATGAAAAAGGAAGCGCCGCAGCTTGCGAAAGACCACGGTATGATTCATCTGGTTTTTGAGGATGATTTTGATTCCTTGGACACCATTGATGTTGACAACACCGGTGAAGCAGGGTACAATTGGTATGTGGAACGCCCGTATTGCCACACCTCGCTTACGGCAGGTGTCGACTACACGGTGAAGGATAGTGTCCTGACGCTTTGCAACGTGGATTCCCGTTGGAACTATGGTATCGGCACCTATCATCCTACCACCCGCACAGGATTCTCTTTCTGTCAGGGTCTGCTGGAGTTCCGCATCCGCATTCCGCGTCCGCGCAAGAATGATAAAGAGGCCGGCGAAAAGGGTGTGCCCGCTGTCTGGTCGTTCCCTCCCAACAAAATCACCGACGAAACCCTGGAATGGGTAGAGCCGGACTGGATGGAGTACTGGGGCGACAGCTATTGGACGACCTCGATTCATCATCTGAAGCGCGCGGTGTACAAAGGCCCGTATTCCTACAAAACGACCAACACGAACAAGCGTGGTCCCGACGGTCTGGACGACTGCGAGTGGCACACCATGCAGTTCTTGTGGGATGACGGCCGCATCGAGGGATACCTTGATGATGTACAGACGATGGTGATGACCTACGGCGACGGAAAGGTCACGCCGCCTGAGCGCCTGTACGTAGGCGAGTGCCTGAGCGACCAGTATAGCACGATGGCGTGGGAGCCGCAGACGTTGATTCTCGGCGGTTCCAAGTGCAACCCGATGGAAGTTGACTGGATTCGCGTCTGGCAGAAGTAAACACAAAAACAAGGAGCGTGTGAAGTATGAACAAGAAAATCGAAGCACCGGAAATTGCAAAAGCCAAGGGTATGACCCGTCTGGTTTTTGAGGATGATTTTGATTCCGCTGATACCATTGACCTGTACGGTACCGGTAAAGAGGGCTACAAATGGTATACCACCCGTCCCTTCCGTGCCACTCCGCTGGATCCCGATGATGTCAAGGTGGAGAACAGCGTGCTGACGGTATGCAACAAAGAGCCCACCTACAACTGGGGCGTTTCGACCATCAACCCGCGTACCCGCGTCGGTTTTGAGTTCTGCAAAGGCGTGCTGGAGTTCCGCATCCGCATTCCGCGCCCCCGCGCCAACGACAAGGAAGCCGGTGAGAAGGGCGTTCCCGCCATCTGGTCCTTCCCGTCGCAGAAGATTTATGATATTGCTCTGGAATGGATCGAGCCCGACTGGATGGAGTACTGGGGCGACGGTTACTACACCACCACCTTCCACCATGCCAAGCGTGAAACGATGCACGCGGAGCACTATTATGCAGCCGCCAACTGGAGCGGTCATCGCGGTCCTGTTGCCTTTACCGACGGCGAGTGGCACACCATGACCTTCCTGTGGGATGACGGTGTGGTTGAAAGCTGGCTGGACGGCGAACCGGCAGTCAAGCAGACCTACTACGACGGTGAAGACACCTGCCCGAAGGCGCGCTTTACCAAGGGCGAGTACCAGGACGACGTCTTTAAGCCGCTGAACACGGTGCCGCAGGCACTGATTCTGGGTGGCTCCTGGTGCAATCCGCTGGAGATTGACTGGATTCGCGTGTGGCAGAAATAAAAGGAGATGGTGTTATGAGCAAGAAGATTGAGACTCCCGAACTCGCAAAAAAACATGGTATGACCGTGCTGGTGTTTGAGGATGATTTCGATTCTTTGGACACCATCGACGTTAACAACACCGGTGAAAAGGGCTACAAGTGGTATGTGGAGCGTCCCTATAAGTTCACGACCATCGAGAACGAGCTGGACTACACGCTGAAAGACAGCGTGCTGACGCTGCACAACAGAGACCCGCGTTACAACTACGGTATGGCGACTTACCACCCCACCAACCGCATTGGTTGGAGCTTCTGCAAGGGTGTTCTGGAGTTCCGCATTCGCATCGTGAATCCCAAGATTCCTGCAGGCAACGAGGGCAAGGGTATTCCGGCTGTGTGGTCGTTCCCGCCGAACGCCATCACCGATGATTGCATCCGTTGGGTCGAACCCGATTGGATGGAGTACTGGGCAGAGGAGTTCTGGACGACTGCTGTTCACGATACCCGCCGTGACGAGTACAAAGGTCCGTCCACCTATGCCACGACCAACACCAACTACCGCAGCCCGTTGCCGCTGGGCGATGGCGAATGGCATACGCTGAGCTACCTGTGGGACGACGGCCGTCTGGAGTGCTACATGGACGGCGAGCGTTGGATGGAGTTCGTGTATGAAAACGGCATTGCCGAGCCGAAGGTAAACCTCAAGAAGGGTGAACCCCGTGTCGACCAGTATCGTCCGCTGGAATGGGAACCGCAGACGCTGATTCTCGGCGGTTCCGAATCCGCTCCGCTGGAGATTGACTGGATTCGCGTGTGGCAGCGCCCGCTGAAGGATGTCAGAGAAGATTAAGTAAAAAAGACCGCCTCATTGAGGCGGTCTTTTTGTTTGATACATTCTACCTTACAGGCCCAGCACATCGTACACTTCGTCGCGGATGGGGGCGTAAAATTCGCCCATCAAGCGCGGCCAGTTGCGAATGTGCTGCATAAACGAAAACGACAGATGATGTTCGGGGTCGACAATGAGGAACGCGCCGTTGGCGCCGTCCCAACCGAATTCACCGAGCGGCGAGCGCTGACCTTGACTTTTGTCAATCAGCGTGCGTACGCCGAGACCGTAGCCGTAGCCGGGACCCGTCGAGCAGGTGAATGCAGGGTCGCGCACAAACGTCCCCATCTGATTCTCGCGCAGGCGGTCGATGCTCTCCTTTGTCAGGATGCGTGCGCCCGTCGCGCCGACACCGTCACACGCCATCGCATCCGCAAACAGCGCGTAATCGTCCAGTGTGCTGACGAGACCGCCACCGCCGCTTTCATAGAGGGGAAGGGCGTTGTACGAATGATCCGTTCCGATATAGACCAGCTCGCCCGTCTCCTCCCGGCACATATATTGCGCCGCGAGCGGCGACACATTGCGGTCAAAGCCCGTGTGGGTCATACCCAGCGGGTCAAAAATATTCTGTTTCAGATACTCGCCGAAGCGCAGCCCCGACGCCGCTTCAACGACAGCACCGAGCACATCGTGGCACAGACTGTACTTAAACTGCTCGCCCGGATGAAAAAGCAGCGGACGGCGAGCCAGCATATCCGCTATATTACGGGTGGTCAGCGCGTGCGGGCCTTCGGTGTAGCCTTCCTTTTTCAGCATATCACGCAGACCGTAGTCCATACCCGCGCTCATCGTGAACAGATGGCGCACCGTAATCGGCGTGTTCGGCGGTACGAGTGTGCCGTTTTCGTTGACTTTTGCCTCTGCAAAAGCAGGGATATACTCGGACACGGGGGCATCCAATTCCAGTATACCGCGCTCGATGAGCTGCATCGCCGCCGTCACCGTGATGGGCTTTGTGCAGGAGAAAATATAGAAATATTCCTCGCCCGTCATCGGCTCATCGGTATCGTGACCGCGCTTGCCGCAGATGTACCGATAAATCTCCTCGTGGTCACGGCGAATCGAGATTGAGCAGCCGGGAACGCCGAGCTCCAGAAGCGCTTTCATACGCTTTTCAACACAGGAAAAATCCACACGATGGCCCCCTTTCATTATCACCGAGTATACCACACAAATTTGCGTTTGTAAAGCTTGGCAGGTGGCTTTTGGACAACAAAAAGACCGTCTCACCGAAATGAGACGGTCTTTTGTGGTTGGATTTAGCAGCGCTCGGCGAGGTAGGCCAGGTTGATTTGCTTTTCGATCAAATCCTGCATCGAGTAGTAATACTGGTTGCTCGCTTCGAAGCCGATGCGCGAATCCTGCGCACGCAGAGCCATCGTTTCGGCAACGACCGCCTGCTCCGCTACGATTGCTTCCTTCATACCCTTCTTATCGCCGTTGTCGCGACTGATGATGAAGTGGACGTGATTGTATGCCGAAGCGAAATGGCAGTACGCCGCTTTCGCCATCAGGCAAAGCTCGGTATATTTGGCGCTGGTATCGGCGTTCGCTTCGAGAATGTCGATACCCTTCTTCCACTCCTCCGAGAGAATGCGGAACTGCTGTTCCAAAATTTCACGCGGATAGCACGCACGGTAACCGTCCAGATCGTCGTACGGGAAGCCGACCATTGTGGACTTGCAGCCCGTCGGCTTTTCAAAGAACGGCGCCATCGGTCCGAAGGTGTGCGGGCCGTTGTAGATCATCGTGATGTGGAACGGATACTCGCGGAATGCCGCGCAGAACTGCTTGTCAGCAGCGGCGACAACATCGGCGGAGTTGCCGTATTCCTTTTTGAAGAAGGCGGCAAGAGCCTCCTCCATCGGCTGATCGCCGTCCAGGAACTCACACGCAAATTGCGTGATGGGCGAAGGACTGCCGCCGACCGTCCAGGTCAGCATCGCATCCCGAACACCGATGGCCTTGACGTTGCGCAGGTGCTCGGCGATGAGCTCGAAGATCGGGACGTACGGCTGAGAGCTAATCTCCCAGCTGCCGTTGATCTGCACCTTGGCGACCGGGCGGTGACCGTACTTTTGCGCCACGCGCCATTGACGGCTGGTGTTCTCGCCGGGGCCGACGACCGACATCGAATAGTCGTGCACTTTGTGGGTGATGCCACCGCGCGTATACGGCACATTGCGCTCGCTGACAGCGAGAATGTACTGGCCTTCACTGTGCTGGGCAATGGCAGCTTCATCCCATTTGGGATCCCACGCCCATGTGTGAGCCAGGATGCGGGCGTTGGGGTTGGACTTCTTGGCGCCGCGAGCCATACAGTTGTTGACAATCGCAACCAGATCCTGCGGCGGCACATCCTTGCAGCGCGGGCAGGTGGACTGCGGCTCGGGACCGCGGCAGCAGCAGTTGGTGAAGTTTTCGGAATAGCTGATGTCAAAGTAACCTGCCAGACCGGGTACCTCGCGGAACAGGTATTCCATCGAGTCCTCGAGATACTTCTGCACCTCGGGGAGAGAGGTGCACAGGCAACGGAACACGCCGTACTCCGCACCGCGCAGATGCGGGAACTTCTCGAAGAAGCTGTCCGGCTCGGGACGCGGCTCGTTGATGTACAGATACACGCCGATGCCGTATTTGGCGGCGCGATTCACCAACGCGCGCAGTGATGCAAGTCGCTGCGGACGCAGGCGGGCATCTTCCTCATTGTCGTCCCACGGATTGGGCGTCAACTGGCGAAGCAGTGCCTGCAGCCAGATGGCGTTGATGCCGTTCTTTGCATATTCGGCGAGCAACGTGTCGGGATAGGATTCGATCGCATCGTCCGCGAGCGTGTCGGCGTACAGTGCGAAATACGAATATACCAACCGCAGATTTTCTTGCTGCGGAAGGACAACATCCCCGGTGTATTCTTCTTTATAGGGGCCGACGAAGGCAAATGCGTTGTCCGCAGGCGCGTTGATCTTTTCCTTGAGAGCTGCGATCTCGTCCAGACGAGCGACGACGTCAGCAGGATAAGCGGTTTTGAGCGTGGGTCGGGCAACAACCGGCTTGACAGAGCCCATCTTATCCCACATAAAATCATCTTCACGCAGGGTGAATTCCAGTTCGGCGTCGGTCATATTCAGCAGCGCCAAAATCTGGTCGTAGTCGCACAGATTCCAGTTGTTGCGGATGACCGTGAGAAAGCCGCGCTGACGCCACAGCGGAGATACGGACGGATGGGGATCGAGCCCCATTTTTGCCGCCCAACTGCTGACGGTTTCCTCGTCGGAGTCCAGCGCCTTGGCGATACGGGACACCTCAACGAGACCCCAGTTTCGCCAGATTACGGCGAATGCCGGGTCGGGGAAGTGGGGATATTCCGCACCTTTTTTACCGGTGGGAAGAAAACAAGCATCCATAATATAAACCTCCGTAAAGAGAATAGCCCCCAAGGCATCCACCTGGGTTGTCTTGGGGGCCGCAGTTGTTCACGTTGATTTACGAAAAATCAATTAGAAATCCAGCTCGTAGATCTTGCCGATGTTGCCGCCGGTGGATTCGCAGCCGTTCTCGGTGACGACGATACCCTTTTCCCAACGCAGACCGAAGGTCGGGCCGGAGATGAAGGTGTCGACCTGGAAGGTCATGTTGGGCTGCAGCACGTAATCGGAGGTGGTTTCCATCCAGGGAGCTTCCACTTCGATCATACCGGTGCCGTGGCAGGGACCATAGACGTAAGCATCTTTGTAACCGTTGTCGCAGTACAGCTTGTAGAAGCCCTTAGCGATGTCGGAAGCCATAACGCCGGCTTTGATCTGATCCACGGTCCAGTTGTGAGCCTGCAGGCAGAACTCAACGTAGCGGCGCTTCTCATCCGTCAGCTTGCCGAGGCAAACCGGCAGACCGATGGAGGGAGAGTAACCGTCAATCTTGGCGGAGAGGTTCAGCTGGATGATGTCGCCCTTGCCGAGGGTACGGTAGCTGGGACGAGAGATGGCGTGACGGGTGGACGCTTCGCTGAAGACGTACATCGGCAGGCCTTCGTACTCGGCACCGTTCTCGTAAATGACGCGCTGTGCGATACCGACCATAGCCAGTTCGGTCACGCCGGGGCGCAGGTTCTTGATAACTTCCTGAGTCGCGAGGTCAACGATGCGGAAGCCTTCACGGATGCAGGCCAGCTCGTTCTCGGACTTGATCTGACGCAGGGAGACCATAATCTCCTTATCTTCCACGATTTCAGCTTCGGGATACGCTTCCTTCAGGTGGCGCATCATTTCGCAGCTGGTATCCAGGAAGCTGCCGATAGCAATCTTGATGTGCTTGCCGGTGACGCCCATATCGCGGAACACTTCGTCGTACTCGACGGGGGACAGCTCCGGATACGCGGGGTCAGCGGACTCGCGGTAAGCGAGCATGGTGTAGATCTTTTCGATCTTGCTGCGGTCAGCGGAGAAGATGGTGCTTTCCGGACCAACCAGCAGAGCAGCCTTACCCGTGGGGGTGATGGCCACACCGGCGCGCTCGAACAGCGGCCAGAAGTTGCTGAAGTAACGGACGTTTGCATAGTCAGCCTCGTTGGAGTTGACGAGGAAGATGTCGTAGCCTTTCTTGGCTACCAGTTCGGCGCAGCGCTTTACGCGCTCCTTGTACTCATAATCCGGGATGCAAATGCGGGACATAATGATTCCTTCCTTTCTGTATGTAAAATTAATTGCTTACACGGAATAGCCGCTGGTGGTGTAGAACGCCATATTGGTCTGGCGGACATCCAACCGGCCGTACTGCACAACGATCGGCACGTCGCTCTCCAGAGAGATGGCGTACTGCTCGCCGGCGTTCGGAACTTGTCCGAGGAAATCTTTCTTTTCGGTTGCGCGGAGACCCTTGACGCGTGCCGCGGGAACCGTGACCGTCTCACCGCAGGTGGGCTCGCGGTCGGTCCAGAAAATCGTCAGTTTGACGTGAGCATCCGCATCGTTAGGGTTGAAGAGGATGAGCGATTCGTGGCCATATACCTCCGGATCGTCACCCATCGGGGGGATTTCGCCGTCAGCAAAATACCATTTCATTTTACCGTCCATAATTACAGTCTCCTTTCGTAGGCTTCTTTAATTTTATTGTACTTGACTTTTACAAAAGTAGATAGTACAATGTACTTGAAAATTAGCACTTTTTAATCAATTTGATGTGTTTTAGCAGAGTTGGAGTGAAAAAGCATGTCGATGAATCTCTTTTTTGAACTAAACGAGATCCAAAAAATCTTTAAGGACATTTACCTGATTACCGGTCATCAGTGCGCGCTGTTCGACCCGGAATATCGTGCGCTGTTACGCTATCCCATCCAGGCGAATCCGTTTTGTCAGCACATTCAATCCACCGCGGTGGGTAAGTCGAAGTGTGAGGCGTGCGATATGTACGGTTTCCGCCACGCCAAGATGACGGGCAAGCTGTGCGTGTATCAGTGCCACGCGGGTCTGATTGAGGTGTGCGTGCCGATTAAATCCGGCCAGCGCAACGACGAAATTCTCGGCTATGTGGTGCTCGGACACCTTCTGGACGATCAGACGTCGCTCGGCTCGCAGTGGAACACGGTGTATGAAAACTGCCGCCACTTCATTCGGGATATGTCGGTGCTAAACCATCAGTTCTTCCAGCTGATTCCGACCTCGCGCTCCTGCATTTCCGCGATGTGCGATATTCTGCAAATCTGCATTGAGCACCTGCTGCTGCAAAAGCTGATTCAACGCAACCGCGATGACTTGTGGCAGCGCGCACAGACGTATATTGACGAAAATCTGCGCGAAAAATTGTTGGTTTCGGATATCGCCAAAGAACTGTCTGTCAGTGTTTCCACACTGAACCGCTGCGCCGAAAAGAACGTGAATATGGCGATTGGCAAATTCGTGTTGCAAAAGCGCATCGTGCTGGCCTGCAAATACTTAAAGGACCCCAAGTACAACATATCCGAAATTGCCGGCAACTGCGGCATTTCCGACTACAATTATTTCTCCCGCGTCTTTAAACTCAAGACGGGTATGACCCCGCGTGAATACCGCACGGTGTTCCTGCGCAGCGGCAACGTTCCGGAATTGCCCGAACCGGACAAGCTGACACTGTCGGCGGTTAAGCTGACAGGCGGCGAGGAAGAATAAGCAAAAAACCGCTCTCCGTCGGAGAGCGGTTTTCGTTTAAGATCGTGTTTGTTTGCGGAACTGCAGGGGAGAACAACCGACACTGGTGTGAAACTGGCGGACAAAGTAGTTTGTCCCCGTGTAGCCGACGCGAGCGGCAATTCCGCTGACAGGCATATCCGTTTGTTGCAGCAGACGGCAAGCGTGGCTCAGGCGAACGGCGTTGATGTATTCCAAAATGGTCGTGCCGGTGGCGTTTTTGAAATAGCGGCAAAAGTACGAAAGAGAAAATCCGAACATATCTGCCAAATGGCGGGTGGACAGAGGCTCGGCGTAGTGACTGCCGATGTAGCGCATAACATCGCCGATGCGAGCGTCGCTTTCGGGGGCGGTGTCTGCCGCACGATAGTGTCGTGAAAGGCGGCTGAAAATCAGCAGCAAATTGGCACGGACGAACAATTCATACCCGGGCTTGGTTTCGCGATATTCTTCTTCGATAGTGGTAATCATCGACGCAACAGCACTGTCCGCGATGCGGTTTTGAATGCGAGGCAGAGCGGCAATGGTGCCTTCTGCCAGTGCTTCGTACCATAGCGACGGTTCGACGATAATACAGCGATAGGTAACGCCGTTTTCGCCCGCTGTACCGAGATGTGATTCATAAGGGTTCACAAACAGCACTTCACCGGCTGTCAGCGTATGCACCGTGTCGCCGCAGACAACGCGTATATCCCCCTCGATGACCGCCAGCAGTTCCAACTGCTGATGCCAATGCGCAGGGAACAGCGTCTGACAGGGAAGCGCGGAGTACACGGTGGCGGTTACCGGCAATGTGCAGTTGGAGAGGGAGAAAAACTCGTGTATCGATTCGGTGTTCATAGCCGCACCACCCGTCAAAATTGTGATGATATACCGTAAAAGCGGATGCAAAATATCCGGTATTTACCTATTATAGCGAGCGAGCGGGAAACTGTCAATGCTGTGTGGGTTTTTCGGGCGTTGGCATTGCATTTTGATGGGATGTTTGGTATACTGGTAACATTAAGTCAAAAGAGCGGAGGGATTAGAGATGCGTGTATCTAAACTCTGTAAACGACCGATGACGGTGCTGCTGGCAGCAGTGGTGCTGTGTGCTTCGCTCGGCGGCTGCGCGGCAGCGCCGACCGACAAGAATGGAGAAACCACCACGACGGCGGCGACGACCACCACGACAACGCGCGTAACGATGCCGACGATTTCGAAAGAGTATGCGGAAAGTGTCACGCTGGCACTGGGTGAGGCGCCGCCGATGAACACCGGCTTGCCTGCGGTGACCGACAGCGATATTCTGAAGCAGGCGAACACCAACCCCACACCGAATGCCGAGGGCGTGGACATTCCGCAGGCGGCGCTGGATTTCGGTATGACGAAACTGGCTTTTGCGGATGACTTCGATTCGTACGATACCATTGATTTCAGCGGTGAAGGCAAAGAGGGTTACAACTGGTATGTGGATCGTCCCTACAAGGGCGTGACGCTGACTCGTGAAGAGATTGTTATTGAAGACGGCGTGATGACCTTTGCGCCGAAAACCTGTCCTTCGTCCATTGGCCTGCCCACGTTCAGTGCCAACGGCAAAACGGGTTACACGATGAACTTCGGATATGCCGAAGCGCGCATCCGTTTCTCGGTGGAGGATCTCAGCCTGCGCTCGGAGGGCCGTAACGGATGGCCGTCTTTCTGGGGCGTCAGCGTGGTTGACGTGGTTGGCGAAAAATGGGACCGCGTCGGCGAGCTTGATATTCTGGAAGCGCATCAGATGGAGGCGGACAACCCGAATTCGGACGTTATCTACACCGGTACGTTGCACGACCACGTGAAGCTGGAGGACGGCTCGCAGCAGATTGCGACCAACGCCACCAACGCGACGGGTGCGATGGAGATTAAGGATTATCTGGACAACGAGTGGCACACCTATGCGGCGCTGTGGACGGAGAACTACATTGCGTGGTATCTCGACGGCGAGCTGATGCATTCGGTGCGTTTCTCGGAGGACAACTATCCGGTGTACTATTACCGCGACAGCGCGGATGATGAAGCACTGGTGTGGAACGAGGTTGATACCCCGGCACTGAAGGGGCGCACGTGGGTCGGCGCACACAGCATTATGAACGTCGACCATATGGTGCTGTTCCTCGGTGCGCACGAGACCTGGCCGATTGATGTGGACTGGGTGCGTGTCTGGGAGTACGAGGAATAATTAAAACAGGCGAGGCTTTAGTATGGATGTTATCACGTTGTTATTGACCGCTCTGGGTCTTTCGATGGATGCGTTTGCGGTGTCCATCGGAAATGGTATTTTGCTGGGGCGGGCAACGCCGGGGCAAACCTGTCGTATCGCAGGTACGTTCGGTTTGTTTCAGGGCCTGATGCCGATGATTGGCTATCTGGTGGCAGGCATTTTTGCTGCACAGATTGTCAGCATCGACCACTGGGTGGCGTTTGGTTTGCTTTTGTTTATCGGCGGCAAGATGCTGTGGGAAGCAATCCACGGCGAGGAAGAGGCCGCCGAGGGTGATCCCACCCGCTGGGGCACGTTGCTGATGATGGCGGTCGCCACCAGCATCGATGCGATGGCGGTCGGCGTGACGATGGCGCTGGGGCGCACCGGCATTCTGGAGCCGTGGTACGGCTACCTGATTTGCTGTGCGGTCATCGCCGTGATTACATTTGCCACCTGCCTTATCGGCGTGCGGCTTGGCTGTTGCACCGGCAACCGCTACGGAAAGCGTGCGGAAATTGCAGGCGGCGTGGTGCTGATTGGTATCGGATTGAAGATTTTGTGTGAGCATTTGATGGGAGGTTAAACCATGGCGGATAAATCTGTTTTGTTGGGAAAAGTGAACAAGGCGCGTTCGGGTCTGCTGATTATGCTGTTTTTGACGGTGGCGAACCTGGCGATTGTCGTATTTGCCAAGTCGGAGACGGTGTTTGTGTTTTCGTCGGCACTGACGGAGGTGGCACTCGGCTTTGCGATGGGCAACTATTATGCGCCGCTCGGAAAGTTGTACATCATCATTTTGGCGGCGGTGGTTCTTGTCGCGGTGCTGGTGCTGTATTTCCTGTGCTGGCTGTTCTGCAAAAAGCGTACCGTCTGGCTGAAAACCTCGCTCATTGTCTTCATTATCGATTGCGTGGTGCGTGTGGTGCTGCTGTTTATCGCTTTCAGCCACGCCAACACACCGGGCTACGACATCGATTTGTTGCCGACGGTTATCGGCTTTGTGTTTGCCGTGTGGGTTTTGTACTATCTGATTGAGGGCGTAAAAGCCGCCGCACAACTGAAGAAACTGCCTGTCGAAGAGTAAGTAAAAGAGAGACAGCCGAGCGATATCGCCCGGCTGTTTTTATTGTCGAGGGAGTGCGAAAAAGCGGTTGCGCTCGCCTGCTTTGTTTGGTATACTGATAGTGCTATTTTACGCATGGAGGGAAACGATATGCGAGTGAAACGTATGATTGCCGTGTTGGCGATGCTGGTTATGATGATGTCGCTGATGAGCGGTGTGTCGGTAAGTGCCGAGCCTGCGACCGGCGCCGCGGATTTGTCCGTGACGGTGCTGGATTGGAGCGGCGGTGACGGACAGGTAAAGCCCGGCACCAAGCTGATATTCTCGGTAACGGTGAAAAACAGCGGTACAATCCCGGCGGATTCGTTCGCTGTGGATATCTGCTACGGCGGAGATCGTCTGTTTCGTCTGACGAATTCCGAACCGTTGGCGGCGGGAAGAACAGTAAAGCTGACCTCTCCTTCCTGGACGGCGGTTGCCGGTGATAAGATGATTTCGGCGCGCGTGGATGCAGCGGATGAAATTTACGAAGTCAGCGAAAAGAACAACACCCGCCAGACCAACCTGCGTGTGGCAAAGGATCGTTACGTACCTGCGGACGAAGCGGCGTACGAAGCGGTAATGCAGGCAGGAATGTACGATTTGACCTTTAGTGACGATTTCGATTCGCTCGAGAGCTTTGACAGCCAGTCCACCGGCAAAGAGGGTTACAAATGGTATGTCAAGCGTCGTTGGTCGCAGGAAGATCTGAAACCCAGCGACTACTTTGTCAAAGACGGCGTGCTGACCCTCCGGAGCGAGGACAGAACCTACACCATCGGCGCCAGCACGGTTGACTGTGAGACGCACGTTGGCTACACCTTTAAGCAGGGTTATATCGAAGCGCGTGTGCGTATGCCGCACGCGGTAAGCACCGACGGTCAGAAAGGCAAAACGGCCATCTGGTCGCTGCCGCTGGAAAACTGGGCAGAGGGTCTGACGAGCGGTCGCTATGTTGAGGCTGACTGGTATGAGTATTACGGCGAGCCGGGCAAGCAGTACTACGGCGTGACGCTGCACGATTTGGAGGATGCCGCAGGCGGCCGCAACTGGTCTTCCGGCAGCTACCTTGAAAAAGGCGGTCTGGCAGACGAAGAGTGGCACACGCTGGGTTGGCTGTGGGATGAAGGCTACCTGATGAGCTTCTGCGATGGCGTTCCCACCTACTATCAAACGTGGGGCGAAAACGAAACCCCGACTCCGCTTAACTCGGTGAAATCGGGCGAAATCCGCTTCGACGGCGTGTTTTCTCCGATTGACGATTGGGATATGATGCTGTTTATCGCCGGTATGGACAACGTGCCGCTGGAGATGGATTACATTCGTATCTGGCAAAAGGGCGGCGACAAGCCGGTGGTGACGCAGCCGACCACTACGACCACCAAGGCGACGACCACCACCAAAGCGCCGACAAAGACGACGACCACCAAAGTGACCACGACCACCAAGCAGCCCACCGCCACTACGACGGTGACGACGGTGGAGCCTACGGACGGTGTGGAGACCACCACGGTGGCATCGGCAGAGCCGACGAGTGAGAGCGTTACGACCACGCAGTCTGAAACGACAGGCAGCACACAAGTGACCAAGCCTGTCAGCGGTGAAGCACCGACAGAGCCGGATAAATCGTTACCCGGTTGGATGATTGGGCTTCTGATTGCGTGCTTTGTGGCGTTAGCGGTCGGTGGCGGTGTGTTCTTGTTCCTCCGTCTCAAGAAGAAATAACGTATAAAGAGAACCGCCCCGGCGCGACGCGCCGGGGCGGTTTTTATTACGGTTTCAGCAGCAACGAGAAGGTGAAGTGACGGGCGTTTAACTGCCAGCGAGAATCCAGTTTCGGGCCGCAGCTGTTCGAGCCGACACCGCTTTGCATAAAGTCGAGATGCAACACGGTGTTGTCGCTTTCAACCAGTTCAAACGGATGTGCCGCTCTTGTCAGTTCCTCCACGGTGTAGGGGGAAACCGAGAAGCTGAACGGACGGGCGGTGGCTTCGACCTCCATTCCGCCGATGGTCAGCCATTCGCATTCGGTGTGGTTGCCGTTCTCCTGCGGGAAGAGGTAATCCTCGTGCTGGTCGGCAACGCGGCTTTCAAACTCACCAAACCAAGTGGCGTGACGCTTGTCGACATAGTTTTCTGTCGGGCCTCTGCCACGGTATTTGACACAGTCGGCAGCTTTCGGCAGGTTCAGCGTAATACCGAAGCGCGGCAGGAACGGTGTGTGGATGTGCTTGTCAACCGAAATCGTCATATCCAGCGCGCCGTCAGGATAAACAATCCACTCGCTGACACCGCGAAGCAACGGCTGACGGGATACGCCTGCCATCGACCATACGGTGCGCAGCTTGATTGTGTTGTCCACTGTCTCAACGGTGGTTTCGTATCCGCGAGGCACCAGACGGTTGTAGCGATGATCGATAAGCTCGGCGTTGATATGACGGTCGTTATCAATCGGTGCGCGCCAAACGGCGTAGGACATCGGCTCTGTCAAGCGCTCCTCGCCACACTTGGCAAGCGAGATAAACAGACCGTTGTCGCAGTTGTAGACGTAGCGGAACTCCTTGCCGTCGATGATGTGGGTGTGACCCTCTTCGACGACGGTGGGAGCAGCACCCTCTGCCGTGTACGGAGCGCGCGCTTCAAAGGGGCGCAGAACAATCTCTTCAAAGCCGAGATCGTGACCGACGGGGAGAAGGGCGGTAGCGCGCTTCAGCTTCTGGATGAAACGCACGCGGCAGTGTCCTTGCTTCGGCATATCAATTTTCACCGGGAAGGATGCCGTTTCGTGCGGAGCAACGTGAAGCAGCTTGTCGTCAACGTCGCCGACGGCGACGACCTTACCATCGCAGGAGATTTCGTAGGACATCGTCAGATACTCGTCCAGATAGGTGAAATCCAGCAGGTTGCGGATGACAAAACCGCCGACTTCGCTCTTGGTGATACGAGCGGGACGCAGGACATTTTTCAGTTCCAACAGACCGGTATGCGGACGGCGGTCGGGGTATACCAGACCATCCATACAGAAGTTGCCGTCGTGCGGGAACTCGCCCGAATCGCCGCCATAGAGGAAACGCGGACGACCATCGGGTGCGATGCCGTCATACTGGGCGTGGTCACACCATTCCCAAACGAAGCCGCCGCACAGACCGTCGTACTGCATAAACATCTGCTGGTATTCTTCCAAATCACCGGGGCCGTTGCCCATCGCGTGGCAGTATTCGCACAACACAAACGGCTTACGTTCTTCGGGCGGAAGTGCGGATTGGATACGCATATTTTCCGCCAAGGCGTCCACGGATGCATACATCCGGCTGTACAAATCCAGCGATTTGAAGTTGGGGTTTACCAAATCCTCTTCCACATAGAGATGGGCACGAAATTCGTCACAGCACTCGTAGTGATTTGCGCGGGTGGGGTCGGTTTCTTTGAGCCATGTCCACGCATCGGAAATCGCCTTGCCGCAACCTGCCTCGTTACCGACCGACCAGATAACCACGCTGGGACGGTTTTTGTCGCGATGATACAACAGCGCCATACGATCGAGAACCGCTTTGTGGAACTGCGGATCGTTGGTGGTGCGATTGTACTGGTTTTCGCTGGGGTAGAGGAAAATATCGCCGTGGCTTTCAATGTCGCCCTCGTCGATGAGATAGAAGCCGTACTTGTCGCACAATTCCACCATCCACGGGTTGCACGGATAATGGCTGGTGCGGATGGCGTTGACGTTATGCTCTTTCATCAGGCGAAGGTCTTTGAGCACCTGCTCGCGGCTGACGGCAGGGCCGGTGAACGGATCGCTGTCGTGGCGGTTGACACCGTGGAAGGTGATGTTCTGGCCGTTGATGTAGAACACACCGTTTTTCGTGTAAACTTCGCGAATGCCGACCGTCGTGGCGATGCACTCATCTGCCGCTTGCATGGTTAGGGTGTACAGATACGGCGACTCGCTGTTCCAAAGGATAGGAGCGTTTACCGCAAGTGACACGGTGGTGTCCGAGGTGGCGCTCGCAACGAGGTTGCCCTCGGCATCGGTGAGGGTATACGTCACAGCAAACGGATTGCCGCTGAACACAGGAGAAACCTTGACTTCGGCAGTGGCGTGGTCGGGTGACAGCGGCGTTGTGACGGTGAAGTCGCGCAGATGCTCGGTGGGACGGAACAGGAGGAACACATCGCGGAAAATACCGGAGGAGCGGAACTTATCCTGGTCTTCCAAATACGTGCCGTCGCACCACTTCAGCACCATCACAGCGAGCTCGTTTTCGCCTTCGTGCAGATAATCGGTGATATCCCATTCGCTGCTGGCGTGGGAAACCTGGCTGTAACCGACAAAATTGCCGTTGACCCACACCGCGAAGCAGGAGTCCACGCCTTCAAAGTTCAAGAAGCAACGCAGCGCGAGAGCCTCTTTGTCCACCGTGAAGGTACGATAGTACGCACCGCAGGGATTTTCCAGCGGCACATACGGCGGATCGTAGGGGATGGGATAGTTGATGTTGGTGTACTGGTTTTGGTCGTAGCCGTGGCGCTGCCACACCGAGGGGACAGGCAGCGGCTTGAACGCCGAGCGGTCGGCATCCTTGCCCCAAAACGGAGCGACAACCTCACGCACATCGGTATAGTAGGCGAAATCCCACGTGCCGTTTAACAGCACAAAGCGGTCGGAAACGGTGCGGTCTTCACGCACAGCGTCTGCCGCAGCCGTAGCAAACGGAATGTAATACGCACGCGGCGGCAGCGTGCCGACATGCAGGGTGGACGCGTCTTCATAGTACTTCGGGAACAACATAGACATATCACTCCTTTTCTGTTTTCAGTATAACGGAATGTGGCAGGATTACCATAGGCGTGTTTGACCAAAATATGCACAAATCGGTATTTACAATCCAACATAGATTTGGTATACTGCGAGGAGGGGGTGAGAGTATGATTAACCATTCGGGATACCTGGTTCCGGACGAAGCAGCGCCGCCGTGCGAAGCGCCGTTGCTGGTAATGAGTTGCGGACACTATCGGTTTGTGGCAATGGAGCATTATCATACGTATCGACCTCACGGACGCTCCGACTATCAGCTGTTATATGTCGCAGACGGTACAGCTGACTTTTGTGTTGACGGCACGTGGCACACGGTAAAAGCGGGCGGTATGGTGCTGTACTCACCGTTTCAGGTGCAGGAGTACATCTATGAACTGGAAAACGCCCCCGAGATATACTGGATTCATTTTACCGGCACCGAAGCGGACGCGTTGCTCCTGCAATGCGGCATTACCGCAGGGGTGCATATGGTCGGAACCGATACGCGGTATGCCGAGCTGTTCGGGAGTATCATCCGCGAGCTGCAGTTAAAACGTCCGCTCGGGATGGAGATGACGGCGGCGCAGCTGCAGATGCTGCTTGTGCGTATGGCGCGTTACGTGGATGGTGCGAATACCGATACGCCGCGCTCGACGATGATTGAAAAAGCGGTGCGCGAGATGGAGCGGCGGTTTGCCGAGCCTCTCTCGGTGGCGGAGCTGGCGGCACAGTTCCATGTGGAGGTGTGCTGGTTTTCACGGCTCTTCCGTCGGCAGATGGGCGCTTCTCCGCAACAGTATCTGATGAATATTCGTATGACAAAAGCAAAAGAGCTGCTCTCGACCACCGATTGCACGGTGGGGGAGGCGGCACGCTTGTCGGGGTATGAAAACCCGTTGTATTTCAGCCGATTGTTTTCGCGGTTGTACGGTTGTCCGCCGCGTGAATATCGTCGGCGTCGGCAGGAGGGAGAGATGGTATGAAGGCGTGGTTTCACACCTTGGGCTGCAAGGTGAATCAATACGAAACACAGGCGATGCGTCGCTTGCTCGAGGATGACGGCTTTGAAACGGCGGAATTTTCGCCGGGTCAGGCGGACATCGGCGAGGCGGTGCTGGTCATCAACTCCTGCACCGTAACCGGGGAGAGTGACCGCAAGCTGCGGCAGCTGCTGCGCCGTTGCCGTCGTGAGCATCCGCAGGCGGTGCTGGTGCTGACCGGTTGTTTTCCGCAGGCATTTCCCGATGGAGCTGCCGAACTGCCTGAGCCGGATGTGATTCTCGGCAACGCGGCACGACGTGAATTGCCCGAGCGGTTGGCACAATTCTTTCGCGATAAGCAGCGCGTGGTCGCCGTCGGCCCGCATTCCAAAGAATATGAAAGCCTGTCCATTTGCGAGTTCCAAGGACGCACCCGTGCGTTTGTTAAAATCGAAGACGGGTGCGACCGCTTCTGCTCGTACTGCATTATTCCGTATGCGCGCGGTCGCGTGCGCTCCAAGCCGCTCGATGAGTTGGCGGCAGAGGTTGAAGCGTTGGCAGAACGTGGGTATCGGGAGATTGTGCTGGTAGGTATCAATCTGACAGCCTACGGCAAGGATACGGGTGCGACGATTTGTGATGCGGTGGAGGTCGCCGCCGCGCCAAAGGGCATTTGCCGTGTGCGGCTCGGTTCGATTGAGCCGGATCATCTGACCGACGAGGTGCTGAGTCGTTTGGCGGCGTGCAAGAAGCTTTGTCCGCAGTTCCATCTGGCACTGCAGAGCGGTTGCGACGCCACCTTGAAGCGGATGAACCGTCACTATACCGCCGCCGAGTACCGCACGCTGTGCGAAAAACTGCGCGCGGCGTTCCCGGGGTGTGCGCTGACTACCGATGTGATGGTCGGCTTCCCCGGCGAAACGGAGGAGGATTTCCAAACCTCGCTTTCGTTTGTGGAGGAAATCGGATTCTCTCGCGTGCATTGCTTCCCGTATTCCCGTCGCGAGGGCACACCTGCCGCGAGGGCAAAGGAGCAAGTGCCGAACGCCGAAAAACTGCGGCGCAATCGCACGCTGATTGCCGCGGCAGAGCAAAGCCGTGCGGCGTACGAGTCGGCGCTGGTCGGGCAAACGGTGGAGGTGCTTCCTGAAACCGAGCGTGGCGACGGCTTCATTGATGGCTACACAGACACGTATGTGCCGGTGCTTCTGAAAGGCGGCACGGTCGGTGTACCGTGTCGGGTACATATCACCGGCTACGAAAACGACGTTTGTATTGGATACGCAGAATAATAAAAGGAGGTCGGGCGAATGCCCGACGGCCTTTTGTTATGTTCTCTTATTCTTCGTCGGCGAACTTCATTTCGGCGAGGTTGGCGATAAGTTTTACCGCGTTCTCGTAACCGACGGAGCTGGTGTTGATGCACAAATCGTAGTAACCGGCGTTGCCCCACTTCTTACCGGAGTAGAAGTTGTAGTAGTTGGCACGCTTCTTGTCGCTGCGGTTGATGCGGGATTTGGCTTCCTGCGGAGTGACCTTGTCGTGCTCCGATACGCGGGCGATACGGCTGTCGAGGTCGGCGTGGACAAACACGCTGACAAGGTACGGATACTTTTGCAGCACGTAGTCTGCGCAGCGACCCACGATGACACAGGCGCCGCGTTCCGACAGCTCGCGGATGGCGTCGAACTGCGCCTGGAACACCTGCTGGTTCACCGGCATCGAGTAGTTCAGCAGACCGGTTTCGTTCAGCGTGTATGCGCCGGTAGACAGCGTGTACAGAAGGCTGCTGGTGGGTTTCTCGTCAAAATAGGCGAGAACCTCTTCCGACAGGCCGCTCTTTTCGGCGGCGTGGGTGAGCAGCTCCTTGTCGTAGCAGGGGATGTTCAGATATTCGGCCAGACGACGACCGATTTCATGTCCGCCGCTGCCGAATTGGCGGGCGATGGTGATGATAACAGGATGCTTCATATAAAGGTGCTCCTTTTCGAACAAATTAATAGCGAGCCAGGTAGTGGTCCAGCTCCCACTGAGTGACACGGATTTTGTATTCATCCCACTCATCGGTCTTGTGCTGCACGTAGCAGGAGAAGATGTGATCGCCCAGCGTGTCGCGGATAAGGCTGTCGGCCTTCATGGCGCGAACCGCCTCTTTCAGGTTGGAGGGCAGGTTCTTGACGCCCAGCGCTTCGCGCTCGTCCTCGTCCATCTCAAACAGGTTGGCTTCGATGCCTTCCGGAGGAGTCAAACCGCGGCGGATACCATCCAGACCGGCGGCGAGGCACAGCGCCAGCACCAGATAGGGGTTGGCGGAGGGGTCGGGGTTGCGCAGCTCAATGCGAGTGCCGGCACCGCGAGAAGCGGGAACGCGCACCAGCGGGCTGCGGTTAGAACCGGACCAGGCGATATACACCGGCGCTTCGTAGCCGGACACCAGGCGCTTGTAAGAGTTGACCAGCGGATTGGTGACAGCGCTCATACCCTTGGCGTGCTCCAACACACCGGCGATAAACTGATACGCCGTTTTGCTGAGTCCCAGGCGATCTTCGGGATCGTAGAACGCGTTTTTGCCGTTCTTGGTCAGCGACATATTGACGTGCATACCGTTGCCCGCCTTGCCATACACCGGCTTGGGCATAAAGGTGGCATACATATCGTGCTTGTGAGCCACGGTCTTGACCGCCAGCTTGAAGGTGACGATGTTGTCAGCCGCAGACAGCGCGTCGGCATATTTGAAGTCGATTTCGTGCTGACCGTTGGCGTTTTCGTGGTGGGAAGCTTCGATTTCAAAGCCCATCTCTTCCAGCGCCAGGCACATCGCCTGACGAACGTCCTCACCGAGGTCGGTGGGGCCGAGTTCAAAATACGCGCCGCGGTCGCGGGTATTGGTGGTGGGATGGCCTTCCTCGTCGTAGTTGAACAGGAAGAACTCGCACTCGGGGCCGACGTTGAAACCGTCAAAACCCATTTCCTCCGCCTGCTTGAGCACACGCTTGAGCAGACCGCGGGGGTCACCGGCAAACGGTTTGCCGTCGGGAGTGTATACATCGCAAATCAGGCGAGCCACCTTGCAGGTATCTTCCCACGGGAAGACAAGGAACGTATCGTAGTCGGGATAGAGATACATGTCCGATTCTTCAATACGCACAAAGCCCTCGACCGAAGAGCCGTCGAACATGCACTGGTTGTTCAGCGCTTTCTTCAACTGGCTGGCCGAAATGGCGATGTTTTTGAATTCACCGAAAATGTCGGTGAACTGCAGACGGATGAAGCGGATGTCCTCTTCCTCTACAATGCGGATAATGTCCTCTGCGGTATACTTGCTCATAGGTAGCCTCTCCTAAGCGTAAATATTATTCTTATATTATAAAAGTGGGATTGCTTGCTTGTCAATAGTTTTTGCATAAAAGCGCCGACGATACAAGATACTAACTACGAAAAACAAAAAAAAGGAGTGAGAATCTTGCCTCGTAAGGACAAACGACCGACACGCATTTATCCCGATAGCCGCCCGAACGTGCTGACAGAGCCGCTTACAGAACGCCCCGCCACACCAGCAGCACCAGAATCATCGACGCGACCAGAAGCAGA
Source organism: Acutalibacteraceae bacterium (assembly GCA_045596745.1). GTDB lineage: Bacteria > Bacillota > Clostridia > Oscillospirales > Acutalibacteraceae > RGIG3009. Next base: position 3,875 of record JAZODA010000004.1, on the reverse strand, counting down.
CAACTTAGAAGAACGCCTGCGCTGACGCCGCGCCGTGTGGGAGTTGTCGATTTGGGGACCAGCCGCGCCGCGCGCAGAGCTGAGACAACGTATTTGTACAACATCACTGTCAGTACAGCGTTGAGAATGGTTTTGAAGAGATTGAACGGCAAAAACACCGGCAACAGCATTTCCACGACCATCGCGCGCGGGACGCCCATATACAGCGGCGTGATGAGCCAGTTCCACAGCAGCATACCGACGGTGGCAAGCAGAGCGCCGACGGCGAGACCGAGAATTGCGCGGGTCAGCGTGCGGCGGCGGTTATACAGAATAGCTGCGGGCAAAATAAACAGCACGCTGGAGATGATGTTCATCAGCATACCGATGGCACCGGTATCGCTGATGGTGACCATTTCTACCAGCGAGATGACGACCGACATCGTCACAGCGGCGGCAGGGCCGTACAGCATACCGCCGATAGCGAGCAGGCAGTCTTTCGGATCGTATTTCAGCCACTGCACGACAGGAATACGGAACAGCGCGGTGGCGGCAAAGGCGAGTGCGCAAAGCAGAGCCATCGTAATCAGCTGTTGCGTTTCAATAGGCTTTTTTTCAGACATAATCAAAGCGCCTCCAGACAAGAAATAAACAGCGCCCCGCAGAAAACTGCGGGGCGCGAACCGTACATAGAGCGGTTGTCTTCTTTCATCCGGACTGTACCGTCGGCTTTGGAATTTCACCAAATCAGCGCTGCTGCGCTCGCGGGCTTTACCGCCGGTAGGGAATTTCACCCTGCCCCGAAGACATGTATGAACTTGTTACACAGTATATACCAAGTGTTCGTTGCTGTCAAGTTATAAAAGCCACATCGCAATACCAAACAGCATCAGCAGCGACAGAACGTCCACCACGGTGGTAATCAGCGGACTTGCCATAACAGCGGGGTCGAACCCCAGCCGCTTGGCAAGGAGCGGCAACGTACACCCGAGCAACTTGGCGCACACCACGGTGAATGCCAGTGTCAGGCAAATCACCAATGCCTCGGACGCGGTAACCGCCGTACCGAGCAGCCAGCGGTCGACAAGCTGAAGTTTGACATACACGGCGAGCGCCAGAGTCACACCGCAAAGCAGTGCTACCCGTAGTTCTTTCCACAAAACGCGTCCGATGTCGCGCAGCTGAACTTCGCCCAGTGCCAGCACGCGGATGAGTGTCACGGAGGACTGACTGCCGCTGTTGCCTCCGGTACCCATCAGCATGGGAATAAACGCGGTGAGGGCGACCGAAGCGGCCAGCGCGGCTTCAAACGAGGTGATGATAATGCCGGTAAAGGTGGCGGAAATCATCAGGAGCAGCAACCACGGAATACGAGTGCAGTAGATTTTAAAGACACCGGATTTGAGATACGGCTTATCCGCCGGAGTAATTGCCGCCATCTTTTCCATCGCTTCGCTGCTTTCCTCTTGCAGGATGTCGATAACGTCGTCAACGGTAATGATGCCGACTAAGCGCTCCTCGCTGTCCACGACCGGCAGTGCGATGAGATCGTAACGGGTAAACAGCCGCGCAACAGTCTCGCAACTTTCGGTGGTGTGAACAGCGTGTACCGAGCCGCGCATCAGGTCGCCGATGAGGGTATGTTCTTCGGCAAGCAGTAAATCGCGCACCGTCACCACACCCTCCAGGCGACGGTCGGTATCGGTGACGTAGCAGGTGTAGATGGTTTCCTTATCCGGTCCGCAGGCGCGGATGTAACGCAGAGCCGCCGCGACGGTCATCGCCGCTTTCAAGTCAACAAATTCGGTGGTAAGCACGCTGCCTGCGCTGTCTTCGGGATATTGCAGCAAGCGGTTCAGCGTGCGGCGCTCTTCAGCGGGAACGGCACGCATCAGACGCTTGACAACACCGGCAGGCAGTTCTTCCAGCAGGTCGACGGCATCGTCGTCATACAAACCGTTCATCACTTCGCTCATTTCGCGGTTGGTAAACAGGTGAAGCAGTGCTTCCTGCGTGTCGGTCTGCATATACGAGAATGCTTCGGCTGCTGTTGTTTTGGGAAGCAGGCGATAGGCGGGCAATGCCAGCGACGGCGGAAGCTCTTCAATCATCGTAGCGATGTCCACGGCATCCAACGAAAGCAAAAGGGTGCGCGCGGCGTCAAACCGCCGAGCGGAAAGGTGTTCCTCCAGCGCTTCGCACAGAGGAATGAGCCAACTTGTCATAATAAAAACCTCCTGTTACGTAAAACAGGAGGTTTTTGGAAACACAAAAAGTGAAGATGGGACAGGTGTCATCTTCTTGCAAGTGTAACGGTATAAACCGCCTGTTTTGTTGTGATATTGCTACTTCGGGGATTTGCAGGGTCCATACAGTTCACTTCCTTTTAAGATTCTGTTTATAGTATATCATTTTCTGCCGCGAAAACGCAAGAAAAATCGCAAAATCTCTTGCGTTTTCAATGGTTTTTGGTGTATACTATAATTATAGTGAGGCAGAGTTTTCTGCTGTGTCAGGGTGTGTTTTTTGTGGCGGCAGGGTGCCGCAGGAGGGTACTGTTTTGGCGATCGATCTTCATTGTCACACAAAGATTTCCGACGGTTCGCTGGGCATCGAGGAGTTACTCGGCATTGCCAAGCGCCGTGGTCTGACGGCCTTGTCTGTCACCGACCACGATTCCACCGCCGGTGCAACGCGTGCTGTAATTTTGGGCAAGCGTATGGGCCTGCGTGTGATTCACGGTGTGGAGTTTTCCGCTTTTGACGAGCAGCGCGGTAACAAGGCGCATCTGCTGTGTTATATGTGTGACTACCCGGATCGTCTGGAGGGTCTGTGCCGTCGCATTGGCGAGAATCGCCGTGCCGCCGCGCTGGAAATGATTCGCAAGGTGATGCGGTACTATCCCATTACGCCGGACCTGGTTGCCAGATGCGCCACCGGCAGCACCAATATCTACAAACAGCACATTATGCATGCGCTGATGGATGCCGGATATGCCGACAGTCTTTTCGGTGAATTGTTCCAGAAACTGTTCGGCGAGGACGGTCGCGCTGTCGTGCAGGAAACCTATCCCGATGTGCGTGAAGTGCTGGAGGCGGTTCACGAAGCCGGCGGTGTGGCGGTGCTGGCGCATCCGTATGAAGACCATAACGAAGCACTGATGGAAGAGTTGGTTGAACTGGGGTTGGATGGTGTCGAAGCGTGGCATCCCTCCAACACACCGGAGCAGACCGAGCAACTGCTCGCATTCAGCCGTGAGCATGGTTTGGTGGCAACCGGCGGTTCGGATTTCCACGGTATGTACGCGCGTACGGCTCGCCCGTTGGGCTCGATTGCCGTTCCCGATGAGCAGGCGAACGAGTTGATTACATACAAAGAAAAGAAAGCTCGTGCTCGCCGTAACGGAAAGGATGACTGATATGACGCATCGCTATACGACCCGCGGCGTGTGTGCTCGCTCCATCACCTTTGATTTGGAGGATGGCGTGGTACGCAACGTGCGTTTCGAGGGCGGCTGCGGCGGTAACACCAAAGGCGTTGCCGCGTTGGTAGACGGTATGTCTGCCGAAGAGGCGGTGCGCCGTTTGCAGGGTATCCGCTGTGGACTGAAGCCGACCTCCTGCCCCGATCAGCTGGCAACGGCAATCAAGCAGGCCTCCGAACAATAAAACAAGCAAAACAAAACCGGGCTCTGAAGATTCTTTCGGAGCCCGGTGTTTTTATTTCTTGTTTGCCAGTGAAGCGGGCACGGGAGCGACAATATCGTCTTCGTCGCTGTCATCGTCAAAGTCGGCAATGAGAATTTCCTCTTCGTCATCATCGTCTGCGTCGTTGCTGTCATTGGTTTCGTCCTCGGTTTTTGTAAACAGACGGAACACACGTCTATCCACCGAGCG
>JAZODA010000003.1:0-8546 GCA_045596745.1 Acutalibacteraceae bacterium | reverse complement strand
CAATACCTGCTTCGCCCTCATACAGAACACCAAGACCGTGTGCGCCTTTGTTATTCATGGTAGCATAGCCGTCGTCCACCTGAATCCAGCGAACGGTGGGGAAGTTGTCACGCAGGTATTTGGCTTCGGTAAGAATAAGCTCCTCGCTGATGTTGCGGTAAATACCGTCGTTCCACGAGCCCCACACCATGGTGGTGCGGTTGATATCGCTGCGACCATACGCGGCAGGTAGTTTTTGGCGAAGAACCGCCGTATACTTTTCGAAAATCTTTTCGATATCATCCGCCTGCTCGGTGCGACCGAGATACCATTCATCGACAAGCGATTCGCCGCTTTCCACTTCACGGTATGCGGTTGCTTTGAAAGAAGAAAACGCCGTCAGCGTGACAGTTCCGTTTTCGTGAGCGGCAAGATAGTTGTGGAAAAACACATCCTGGCTCAACGTACCGTGAACCAGACCGATATTGGTCTTATAGTTACTGATGAGAATGGCGGGAAACGGCTGATACGGACTGGCACCGATGCGATCAACGATAACACCCGGGTCTGCCCAGCGGTTGCCGGCCTGGAAATCGAAGTTCGAATCCTTGGCATCCTCGGCGGTGCGGTCGTAGTCGATGGGGAAGGTCATCACTTCGTAAATACGGGGATTTTCGTTGTGATAGAAGTAATCTTCGCGTTCATCGCAACCATAGGTGATTCCCTCGAAAGTAACGCCCAGCTCTTTGAGGCACAGTGTACCCTCGGAAAGGTTCTCGAAAACGCGTTTACAGACGATTTCGTCATCGGTGTAGTCCAGATACAAGGCGTCCTTAAACAAGCCCTTTTCCACCGCTTGCAGGCAAACGGTGCGGTATTCGGTGCTCACGGTTTTCTCGTAAGTCGGGGTGATGCGACCGTTTGTTGTTTCCACAAACGGCGTCATAGCGATTTTGCCGCAACGCAGCATTTCCCATGTTACTGCTGACATAGTGTCCATCCTTTCCGGCGGTCTTTTTCTTCATTATATCTTTTGAAAATTATGAAGTCAACGAAGAAACGGAGATTTGCTTGAAAACGGTTGCGTCATATGCTACAATTGCCGTTGGAGGGATCGTTATGACGCGTTACAGTATCGGTATTGATTTCGGCTCGTTATCCGGACGAGCTGTTTTGCTTAATCTTTCCACTGGCGAGGAAACCGCAACCGCGGTTTGTGAATATAAGCACGCCGTGATGTCGGAGCGGTTGCCGGATGGCACGGCTTTGGGCGATAATTGGGCATTGCAGCATCCGCAGGACTATCTGGATGTTCTGTCCACAGTGGTGCCCGAAGTGGTGAAAAAAGCCGGTATTTCCGCCGAACAGGTGGTTGGTGTCGGTGTGGATTTCACCGCTTCTACTGTGCTTCCCGTAACCGATGACGGTACGCCGTTGTGCTTTCTTCCGGAGTTTGAACATGAGCCGCACGCGTATGTGAAAATGTGGAAACATCACGCGGCGCAGCCGTATGCCGACAAACTGAACGATATCGCCGATGCGTACGATCCCACGATGCTGTCGCTGTTTGGTGACCGCGTATCCTCCGAATGGCTGATTCCCAAGGTGATGGAGACGCTGGATAACGCGCCTGCTGTGTATGAGACGATGACGCACCTCGTAGAAGCCGCCGACTGGATTGTTTGGAAGCTGAGCGGCGTACTCGTCAGAAATACCTGCCTGTCGGGTTATAAAGCACTGTGGAATAAGAGAAGCGGATATCCGTCCGAAGAGTTTTTTGCGCGTCTCGATCCGCGTCTGACGCATTTTATTGAAGAAAAATTGTCCGGTCCTGTGTTACCTGCCGGTACCTGCGCCGGATATATAACCGAAGAAGCGGCAGCTATTACCGGACTTGTAGCAGGAACACCTGTCTCTGTTGCCGGTGCCGATGCACATTCCGCTGTTCCGGGGTGCGGTATTGCCGAAGAGGGACATATGCTGGTTGTTGTCGGTACATCGGCGTGCCATCTGTTGATGAACAAAAAAGAGCAGACTGTTCCCGGTATCTGCGGTGTTGTGGAAGATGGTATGCTGCCCGGTTTTGTCGGTTATGAAGCGGGGCAGAGCTGCCTCGGCGATCATTTTGAGTGGTTCCAAAAGGCGTGTATGCCGACAGCGGTAAGCGAAGAAGCGGCGGCGAGAGGACTGTCTCCGCTGGCGCTGATGTCGGAAAAGGCCGAAAAGCTCAAGCCCGGTGAAAGCGGCTTGCTGGCACTGGACTTCTGGAATGGCAATCGCAGCATTCTGGACAACGGCGATTTGAGCGGTTTGCTGCTCGGTATGACGCTGGATACGAAACCCGAAGAAATCTATCGTGCGTTGGTGGAAGCTACCGGCTTTGGTACGCGTGTGATCGTGGAACGTTTCCGTGAATCGGGTATTCCGCTTGAAAAGATTTCGCTGTGCGGCGGTATTCCGCACAAGAATCCGTTTTTGGTTCAGGCGTATGCCGACATCCTCGGTTTGCCGTTGTCGGTTGTGCCGACGTTGCAGGCAGGAGCGCGCGGCAGTGCCATCTTCGGTGCTGTTGCCGCCGGCGTGATGTCGCTGGAAGTGGCGGTGCGTACGCTCGGTTCTGTCGGTTCTGATGCCACTGTGTATCCCAATATGGAAAACCACGCCGTTTACAGCAAGCTGTATGCGGAATATCGTCGCTTGTACGACTACTTCGGAGCGTGTGAAAATCCGGTGATGCTGAATCTGAAAAAGCTGAAAAATAATGCTTTACTCCACTGATAAAAGGTGGTACAATAGCCTGTAATAAGGTAAAAGGAGTTCGGGTATGAAAATCTACGAAGAACTGGTTGCCCGCGGTCTGATTGCTCAGGTGACCAACGAAGAAGAAATTAAGAATATGATCGACGAAGGCAAAGCGCCCTTCTATATTGGTTTTGACCCCACGGCGGATTCTCTGCATGTCGGCCATTTTATGGCTCTTTGCCTGATGAAGCGTTTGCAGATGGCGGGCAACAAGCCGGTTGTTCTCATCGGCGGCGGTACGGCTATGATTGGTGACCCCTCGGGTCGTACCGATATGCGTCAGATGATGACCCGTGAAACGATTCAGCACAACTGCGATTGCTTCAAAAAGCAGATGGAGCGCTTTATCGATTTCGGTGAAGGCAAGGCGATTATGGTCAACAACGCCGACTGGCTGTTGGATCTCAACTACATTGAGGTTCTGCGCGAGGTGGGTGCTTGCTTCTCGGTCAACCGTATGCTGTCTGCCGAGTGCTACAAACAGCGTATGGAAAAGGGTCTGTCCTTCCTTGAGTTCAACTATATGATTATGCAGTCGTACGACTTCTATCATCTGTTCAAGGAATACGGCTGCAATATGCAGTTCGGCGGCGATGACCAGTGGTCGAATATGCTGGGCGGCACGGAGCTTATCCGCCGCAAGCTGGGCAAGGATGCTCACGCAATGACCATCACGCTGTTGCTTAACTCCGAAGGCAAAAAGATGGGTAAGACGGCATCCGGCGCTGTGTGGCTGGATCCGAACAAGACCACGCCGTATGATTTCTATCAGTACTGGCGCAATGTGGATGACGCCGATGTGCTCAAGTGCATCCGTATGCTGACCTTCCTGCCGCTCGAGAAAATCGACGAGATGGATAAGTGGGAGGGTGCGGAACTCAACCGCGCCAAGGAGATTCTTGCCGAAGAGCTTACCGCACTGGTACACGGTGAGGAAGAGGCGAAGAAGGCGAAAGAAGCTGCTGCGGCTCTGTTTGCCGGTGGCGCCAACGACGCCAATATGCCGACCACCACGGTCACCGCCGATGCGCTGACGGATGGTGCTATCGGTATTATGGATCTGATGGTTCTCTGCTCTCTGGCTCCGTCCAAGAGCGAGGCTCGCCGTCTGATTCAGCAGGGTGGCGTCATTGTGGACGAGCGCAAGGTCGAAAACGCCAACGAAACCATTACCGCCGAAGCACTGGCTGCCGGTGTGAAAATCCGCCGCGGCAAGAAAGTGTTCCATAAGGCAATCTTAGCGTAAAAACAAAGAACCGTCGCGACTGCGGCGGTTCTTTTGCTATCAGCCTCGCGGAATGGAGGCGGTTTTTCTCTGCTTCATTTGCGATGGTGTGATGCCGTACAGCTGCAAAAACACACGATTGAACGTACGGATGCTTTCGTAACCGACCTGGTAAGCAATTTCCGAGATTGATAACTCATCGGGGGAGTACAGCAAGCGCACCGCCTGATAACAACGCAGCATATTTACATACTCCAAGAAGCCAACGCCCTTGTTGCGGTGGAACATACGGCTTAGATAGGAGTGGTTAAACCCGGTTGCTGCCGCCACTGAGCGCAATGTCAGCGGTGTGTGGATGTGCTCGGTAATGTATTGCTCCACACGGGACAACGCCGTAACATCGGCATAGTCGCCCAAAGTGTGCACGCAGTGCGATGCGATTTCGTAGCAAAGCGGATACAACACGGCGCGAGCGTGCAACGAGTCATAATACTCTTCGGTGTTCAGTTCACATAATTGGTTACACAGCGATTGTGAAAGCGTAAAGGGGTGCGAATCCACTTGTGCGCCTGCAAATTCGGGGACCAAATCGGTCGGGAAAATAAGAATACAGCAGTGCGACGTATCATCGGTTCGGAATCCGTGGATTTCAAGCGGCTTGATATACAACGCTTCGCCGGCGTTTAAAACAACGTCGCACTTGCTTTGTAAAATATTCACCGCTCCCTGCGTCACAACAATAAATTCCGCCTCGTTGTGCAGGTGGCAAACGCACTGCACGTCTGTGCAATGCTGGATTTGAAAAGCGGTTTGTTCGATAGGCAAGCAAAACCACCCCAAAAGGTAAATTTCTGTCTATTATTGTATCGCAAAATGTCTTGCACTGTCAACACCTGAATAGTACAATGTATTTGTTTTAAAAGGCGGTGATAGTGTGTTTCTCAGTTATCTTGGTTTGGGCGCTTGCAGTTTTTTGCAGACCTATACCGGTGTGCGGTACAGTCGTTCTACCAATACGGTGTTCAGTCTGGCGATGTTTTCTTGCGTCACCTGCACGATTGCCATCTTTTTCTTTCTGGCGCTTACAGGCTTTAATCCGCAGTTTAATCTGGTCAGCACGCTGTACGCCATGCTGTTTGCGGCTATCTGCCTGGTTTCTCAATACACCGGCATTGCTATCTACCGTTATGCAGATATCGTCGGCTCGGGCATTGTGCGCGGCTGCGCTTCGCAGTTACTTAACTGTTTTGCGGCGGTGTGGCTGTTCAGCGAAGTCGTCACAGGTGTAGCCTTATTGCGTGTGGGGCTTAAAATCGCCGCCACCGTTTTTGTGTTTCTGCATATGAAGCGGGTGAAAGGTGTTCGCAAAACCACATGGGTTGGTTGGCTTCTCAGCGCGGCAATGGTTGTAAACGGCATTGCCTCCACGGCAATCGGTAAATATTATGCCACCGATCCTCGCGTGGTGGATGACAGTTCCTACTGTATGCTTACCAACGTTTTTTGCCTGTTGGTTTCCTTGGGCGTGGCGCTTGTAACGCAACGTGGCAGCCTTTCTAAATGCTTTGCCGAGGTGCGCGCCATCCGTCCGAAGCAATACATATACATCCTCATCAACACGCTGACGTCTAATCTCACCACGTTGTTGATTCTTACCATCCTGAGCAGCGGTGATATTCTTCTGTACACGCCGCTCAGTGGCGCTATCAGCTTTATCGGCACACAAATTATTGCTGTTTGTTTCGAAAAAGAGAAACTTATGGTTTGGCCTGTAATATTCTCACTGGCAGCCATTATCTTGTCATTTTGGGGGTAATCATTATGGATCATCAGCGCTATTTTGGTATCCACTTTGATTTCCACGCTGGAAACACCGTCGAGATTGGTGGAAACACCAACGCGGAAGATATTGCGTGGTACATCGAACAGGCGAAACCGGATTTTGTCCAGTGCGATTGTAAAGGACATCCGGGTAACAGTTCGTATCCCACCAAAGTCGGCAAAACAGCGGATAAACTGGTGGGCGACAGCCTGCGCGTATGGGTGGATACGGTTCATTCTTACGGGTTGCCGATTTACGTTCACTATTCCGGCGTGATGGATGAGGCCTACATCAAGTCACATCCGGAGGCGGCTACCATTCACGAAGACGGCAAACCCGATAAGTTTTCCGTCAGTGTTTTCAGCTCGTATGTGGACGATTTGATGATTCCTCAGCTCAAAGAACTGGTGGATGAGTATGGCATCGACGGCGTATGGGTGGACGGCGATAACTGGGCGGTGTATCGTGACTATTCCGAAAACGCCAAGCCGTATTTTACGGAAGGAATGACCTATGCCGAACACAACCGTGTTATGCGTGAAGGGTTCACGAAGTTTATTAACCGTTATATCGATGAGGTGCATCGGTATGCACCGAACTTCAAAATCGGCAGCAACTGGTTGTACACTTCGCAGGTTCCCGAAAAGCCCAGCGCCGACGTTGACTATATCTCCGGTGACTTTGATCCTGCAAACAGCGCTCACCGCATTCGCTTTGAAACGCGCTGCATTGCGCATCAGGGAAAACCATGGGATCTGATGTCCTGGGGCTTTGGTACGGAGTACAATTCGCACGGTTTTGTGTCCAAATCGGCCCAGCAGCTGATTCAGGAAGCGGCCATGGTTGTCACCCAGGGCGGTGGATATCAGCTGTATATGATTCAGAACATCGATGGAAGCGCTCCCAAAACCCGAACCAACGTGTACCGAGAGCTTGGCGAGTTTATGCACAAACGCCGTATGCTGTACGGAAAACTGCCCATCGCTCAGGTGGGTATCGTGTACTCTGCCGCCTCCCGTTACGAGGAAAAAGCGGACGATCCGTGCGTGTATAACCCGCCGCACGTAAGCGATGCCATTAAAGGCGTGCTGCACGTAACAATGGATGCCGGTTACACCACCGATGTGGTGCTGGAGCATCAGCTGGACAACCTCGATCGGTATGAAATCGTCATCGTTCCCGAATGGAAGCACCTGCCGAAAGATACCGAAAAGCAGCTGATTGACTATGCAAAACGCGGCGGCCGCCTTGTCATCATTGGAAAGCAAACCACGCTGCGTTTCGGCGAGCTGTTGGGGAAAGATTTCGATCTTGACGAATCGCTCAAAGGTCTCAATGTGGTTGATGAAAACGACAACCTCGTTTCGGCAACCGGCGGTTGTGTCGATTTGAAGCAGGGAAAAGGGGCAATTTGCATCGGACGCGACAAATATCATTGTCCTTGTCTTCCGTTGTATCGCACGGATTCCTGCGGAAACGGCAGCGTCACGTTTATCGGCTATGACCTCGGCACGTGTTATGATTTCCGCAAATCGTACATCCTCGCCGATGTGTTCCACAATCTTTTGGCGGATATTTGCCCGCCGTGGATTTCGGTGGATCGGCGCAACATTGATGTGACACTGCAGGAAGCCGACGAAGGTACGTATCTGCACGTTATCAACCTGAATCAGAACCGTCATTCGATGGAATACATCGTATTTGACGAAGTGCCGCCCGCCTACAACGTCGTTATCACCTTGCACCGTCGTGTGAAGAATGTGAAAGCGCCGCTTGGCGAGGAGTTTGCGGTGGAATACCGCGACAACGAAACGGTAATCACGTTGAACCGCTTGGATATTCACACCGTTTTGCAGTTCGAAGAATAAGAAAAACAGCGGGTGCTTGGCACTCGCTGTTTTTGTATTTCGACAATCAGTTTTTTGAGGGACAGCAGTCGTTAAAGGGACACTCTCCGCACTTCGGGGAGCGCGCCGTGCAAACGTCACGACCAAACAAAACGATGCGATGGCAGAAATCGTTGCTTTCATCCGGCGGAAGCAGCTTGCGAAGCTGATCCTCCACACGACGCGGATCGGTGCCTTGCGACAATCCGAGACGATTGGTAATGCGAATGCAATGCGTATCCGTAACCACCGTTCCCGGCATACCGTACACGTCGCCGCAAATAAGGTTGGCGGTCTTTCTGCCGATACCGGGGAGAGACGTCAGTGCTTCGATGGTATCGGGTACCACACCGTCAAACTCATCACAAATCATCCGCGCCATTGCCGCCAAATCGCGTGCCTTGGTTTTGTAAAGTCCACAGGAGTGGATATAAGGCTCGATTTCCTCGGCAGAAGCTGTCGCAAAAGCGTGGACGGTGGGGAAACGCTCAAACAGTGCCGGGGTTACCAGATTCACTCTGGCATCGGTACACTGCGCCGAAAGCCTGCCCATCACCAAAAGCCGCCACGGGTCCCCCTCATACTCGAGAGCACAGGTCGATTCGGGATAAATTTCCTTTAACCTTTCGACTATCGCCAAGAGGCGTTCCTTTTTCTCTTTTTTAGTCATATCAGCCGCATATTTCCTTTATCAGTTTTTCAGTGAGCTCAACCGATAATCCCATTATGGTATCAAAGCCTCCCTCATATCCCTCAACAAGCCTTCCGCCAATCCCCTGAATGGCGTACGATCCGGCTTTATCACTGCATTCACCCGTGTGTATATAGTCCC
>JAZODA010000002.1:0-17057 GCA_045596745.1 Acutalibacteraceae bacterium | reverse complement strand
ACGATTGCTGACGACAGTGGGGAGGCCGCCGCAGACGTGCTGGACGTGGAGTTCCGTGAGGATGGGACGGCAGTCAATGCCGCCACGGGTCGGGCACTGGCAACCTACGGCGCACCGACGGTTGTATATGACGAAACGCTGGGACAGTATATTGCCTCGTTTGACGGCGTGGACGACGGTTATTCGTTTGGCGGTATCACCAACTGGTACGATGAACTCGCCACGTCTTTCACGCTGGAGACATACGTGCAGTTGAAGAAACCGTCGAGTGGTTACGTGGATATTCTGTCCAACCAACAAGCAGGCGGATTTGGCTTTGAATACACGAGCGCCGGTAAGCTCTTGTTCTATTGCAACGTGAATTCTGCCTATGCCAAACCCTCCACCACGATTGCCGACGGGCAATGGGTACACTTGACCGGCACGTTCGACGGCAGTACGGTAAAACTCTATGTCAACGGTACGCTGGTTGCATCGGAAACCAAAGCCGGCACGTTAACGGCGCCGCCGTATTCGTCGCAATTCCTGTGTATCGGCGCGGATTCCGGCGTGCAACAGTTAACGGCATTTTTCGGCGGGAAAGTGGCATCCGCCAAGTTGTACTCCGAGGCATTGACCGCCGACGAGATTGCGGCGGCGTATGCCGAAATAGCACAATAACAAAGCGAGGTTGTGACGAAATGAAACGATATACAAAACCGTCTTTGGACGTGCTGGAGCTGATGGCGGACGAAGCGCTTGCCGCCGTCATCCAAAGTGAACCGACTATTGAAGATAACGATGACGATCTGAGCGTATAAGCTCTCTCCGCAAACAATCAACTACAACAAGCACCCTCGCAGTTTTCTGCGGGGGTGCTTTGCTATGGTAAAGGGAAATCCAGGGAAACTCCCGATGATTAGGGGACGATTCCTGCAATAAGGGGGAGATGGTTACACGCCTTTTGGCAATTCGATCGTCGCCATCACAGGCGCAGACTGCTAAACATCGGTTTAGCAGTCTTTTTTTGCCCATTATTACCTGACGACGATTCCTCTGAAACAGAGGAAAGCGGATCGGCATAGTGCTTTTTTATTTCTTATTCTTTTTTCGATATTCGCGCGGGGAGATTCCGTACACCGAGCGGAACAGACGGCTGAAATAATAGGGATCGTCGAGTCCTAACGTATAGGCGATTTCTTGCACGGTCATAGAGGTGTTTTGCAACAACTCGCCACCCTTTCTCATTAATTCTTCCAAACGGTATCGGTGTGGCGAAACCCCGATGTGTTGTTTGAACGAACGGATAAAATGCCCGGTGCTGAGCCCAACGGTGCGGGCCAATTCCTTGTTGGAAACGGGAACTTCGGGGTGTTCACGCAAGCGATTTTCCGCCAATACAATGGCTGACGGTTTGTGTGCGAATGCGTGTGGTAACAATTGGCGTTTTAAATCGGTGAGCAGAATTTGCAAGTACCCGCTCACACCGTAGGCGTAAAAGGGATCGGCAGGGGAAAGTGCCAACATATTCTCGATATACACGCTGAGCTTTTCTGCCGATAACACGGGGCGTGCTTGCACGCTTGTTAACTCGCAATATTCCAAAAATTGTTCGCTTGGCTCGCCTGAAAAGGTGACCCAGTGATAAGTGGATTCTTCTCCTTGACACAGGGTGTATTCCAGTGGCGTGTGTGGTGGGATATAGAGTACGGTTTCGTTGCCCGTTGACCACATAGTGTCGCCATCAGTTATGTCGATTTGCCCGTGGGTGACAAAAAGCAGTTGGTGATGATTGGTACCGTATGCTTCGTTGAAGTGAGTTTGGCCTGATTGGGATTTGTAAAACCCAAATCCTTCGGCACGTAAGGTGACACTTTCGGCGTACGGGGGCGGATTAATTATGCTTGGCAGATACAGACAGTGATTTTCGGGGCGAAGCGGGTCGGACGTAATTTTCACACCGTATAAACGGCTGCTTTCGGAAAATAGGATAGTACCCCAGTTGCGCAGATAGGATTCATCGTTGGCAGGTGCTTCAAAATCGCCGTTTTCGATTAAGTTAACGGTGGGGTTGTTGCATGCCACCAACCGCATATTATCGATATACGATTCTTGTCGCCCTGTAACGGGATCACCTTCCAACTGTTTGTTGAATGAGAACGCCCAGTTTCCGCGGCTGCCCGTGCCGAGATGGGTGGTAAACCGCAGCCGCACCGATTGCCATTCCTTGCAAAACGAGGTATAAAAATTGGGAATATCCGCTTCCACGTGCTTGGGGTTGAACCATACGTTTATAGGCGCACCCAGCACGTCAAAGGATAACTCATATTCCGTGTACGGCTTGATCGGCAAACTTTTCAAAAACAAATCCAAATACTGCTCCGCCGCGGTGTTGGCACGCACCATCACAGTCCCCCCTTTTTCACTGCCATTATATGGTTTTTTCCGCCATTCGTCAAGCGAAAAAAGGACAAAACAACGGTGTAAATGATAAAAACATCATTTTTATCCATCAAAGTGTTAGTTTTAACAATGTCTTATTGCCACTGCCGTGTGATATGATGAAATTGGGTTCTAATTCCTATATGAAAGGATGAGTAACGATGACACACATTCGCTTCAAACGGTCAACGGCTCTGCTGTTGACGAGCGCTTTGCTGGCAACGCTGCTGCTTTCGGGCGTGGCGCTTCCCGTCAGTGCAGCGGGAGAAAATCTGTTTGGCGCACAGGGCGCGCTGGACGACGAATCCATCAACTATGCGGAGAGCATTTTCTCCACTCCCCTTTCCGACGGTGCTGAACGGGTGCTCGACCCCGACGGCTCCGGCAACTACGTACTGAAATATCAAGGTGGTTCCACCTATCTGAAACTTAGTTCTGCATACGTGCAACGTGGAGTTACCTATAAATTCACCTGCCGTATGAAAGGCGATCCCGATGTCGCCAGCGGAAAAGAAGCGGGTACAAAACGCCTGAATAAATACACCACGGGTATTAATGGAGAAACAGCCGAATACGGTTTGGTAGAACTGACTTCCGAATGGCAGACCCTCACGCGGTATTTCACCATGGGTGGCACGTCTTCGTCTACGAACTATAACTATGTAATGGCCTTTCAATCGAAGAGTGCCTATGCGTATTTTGACGATTTTACGCTCACCGTGTGGACGGGCGAGGAAGAACCCGAACCCGAACCCGAACCGGAACCGGAGCCGGAACCTGAACCGGAACCCGAACCGACCACCGATGAATTGCTCGGCGCACAGGGTACGTTTGACAGCAGCGAGATCGATTACACTGCGGGTGTGTTCGCTACCATTTTGAACAACGGCGGTTCGCTGACGAACGATCCCACGGATGGCAGCAACACCGTGCTGAAATTCACGGATTCCACCACGCGGTATCTCAAACTTGGTGGTTATGCGACTGAGGGCGTGGCGTATGTACTTACTTGCCGCGTGAAAGGTGATAATGGCGTGAGTGGCATCACTGCAGGCTTGCGTACCAACAGTGCTACCGCCACAAATGGTGATTCTGTGGGAAAAAAGATGATTACCGTGACCGATGAGTGGCAAACGCTCACGCGGTACTTTATTGCAGGTAGTAACAAAAATTATATCATCGGCGTCAACGCTCCTGATAGTGCGGTGTATTACGATGACTTTACTCTCACTCCGCTGTACGCGAGCAGTGTGAAAGTTCCTGAAACAATGTTGCTCGGTCTGAATAGCAGCGCGGCGCTGGAGGTAACGGTACAGCCCGATGCGGCGGCCTATACCTCGATTTCTTTCGCCAGCGATAACGAGAATATCCTCACCGTGGATAACACGGGGCTGTGCACCGCGAAGAACGTGACAGGCACGGCGAACGTCACGGTGACGCTGGTATCCAAAAACGGCACGTACACGGCGCAGTGCGCGGTGAACATGGTGCAAACGGCGGATGCCATGTCGATTTCGCACGACACGCTGCACCTCGCCGTTCCCGCCGGCAGCAAAAAGATGACCAAAACGCTGTGGGTGACTGCCGAGCCGTCCACCGCCTATCCCGGCGCGCTGACCTGGACGAGCAGCGAGCCGACCGTCGCATCGGTAGATGCGAACGGCCTGGTTACCGCATTGGCAGAAGGTACGACGGTCATCACCGTCACCAGCAGTTTGGGTTACACCGATTCCTGCACCGTCACGGTGGACGAATTCGGTGAAAAACTCATCGGCGGTGACTTCGAATCCACCGACTACTTGTGCGAGTTGTGGTCGAGAAACATCTTGAGCATTGCCGAGGGCGACGGCAAAGGTGTGGTTGAACCCGAAGCGGGCAACGAAACCAACCATGTGTTGCGCGTCCCCGTCGGCAGCACCTCGACGCGTTACCTCTACGGCACGTCGCTCGAGCGCAGCAAAGCGTATACCATTTCTTTCCGCGCCAAGGGTGAAAAGGTAGACGTGTATATTCCCGAAAAATACGTCGCCGCCGGCGATAACGGCAATTTGTCCCGCAAACTCAGCACCACCGAATGGACGCGTGTGTCCTTCACGTACACGGTGGCGGCAGACGAACTGAACAACGGCTATATGTTCGGCTTCAGCAACCCGGGCGATACCGATCTGTACATTGACGATTTCTCCATCGTGGCACTGCCCAAAGCAACCTCGATGATCGTATCCCCCGCTCGGGTGGAGCTGTTCCCCGGTCGCACGCAGCAGCTGAAGGTAACACCCGTACCTGCCGCTTCTTCTGTTGGTCTTATTACTTGGGAAAGCAGTGACAACAGTGTTGTCACCGTCTCTGCCAACGGCTTGCTCACTGCTGTGAGCGAGGAAGGCACGGCCACCATCACCGCCAAAAACGACGATGGTCTGACCTGCACGGTTGAGGTTTCCGTCGGCGAATACTCGAACCTGATCATTAACGGTGATTTTGAACTCGGTGGTATGAGCTGGTCGTCGGCCGAGGAAGAGCAAATCAAGGCGGGCATCGGTAAAGACGGCAGCATGGGTGTCGACCTGGCCTCCTACGGCAACACCAAGCGTAATTACTATTACAAGAGCAGTTTGCCGCTGTATCCCGCCACGCGCTACATTCTCACGTTTGATTACAAAACGACGGGTAACGGCTCTTTCCGCGTCTGGAGCGGTTCGATCAACTGCTCCGTCACGCCTCCTCAGAAAACCGAGGGCGAATGGCGCTCTTTCTCGCACATCTTTACCACGCCCGCCGATATGACGCTGATCAAAGGTTACGATATCGCCTTGGTGGCGGATGCGGGCGCTGACGGTGACGTATACCTTGATAACATTTGTTTGCGTATGTATTCCACGGGTATCGCCGCGGAAAGCATCGAAATGAAAAAGCCCACGCTGCTGATGGCGGCGGGCTACAGCACGGCCATGCCGCTGATCGCCACTCCCGCCGACAGTGACTTGAACCGCACGGTGTGGGTGTCGGATAACCCCGCGGTCGCCAAGGTGACCAACGGTAAGATCACCGCCGTTTCGCGCGGCACGGCGACCATCACCGCCACCACCGCCAACGGCAAAACGGCCAGCTGCGTCGTCACGGTTATGAAACCCACGTCGCTGTCGCTGGATCAAAGCAGTATGACCCTGTCGGTGGGTGAAGATGCCACCATCACGCCCACCGCGTTCCTGAACAGCGAACTGACGACCGATCTGCGCTGGATTTCCAGCAACACCTCGGTGGTCAAGGTCGAAAACGGCAAGGTTACCGCCGTTGCCGTCGGCACAGCCACGGTGACCGCCCGCCTGACCGATCGCGTCAGCGCGGTGTGCGCAGTCACGGTACTGCCCGCCGACCAAAGCGAAGCCGTGTTCAGCCCCGTGACGGTACAGCCCGTGCAAGGCGGTACGCTGGCGGTGGATACGACTTTGGCGGAAAGTGGAACGTCGGTTACGGTGACGGTGTCGCCCGATGCTGGTTATCAGCTTGTGACGGGTAGCTTGAAATATATTACAGCAGACGGCAGTGAGCATCGCATTCTTAACAAAGCCGATGGTGATTTCGGCGTAGGCGATGGTATGCACTTTGCGTTTGTGATGCCGGTAGGCGCGGTTTCCGTTACGGCAGAATTTGTTTCTGCTACCGAGCAGAACTTTAATATGAATTCGGTGGGCACGTCGCTTTATTACGCTGAGGATGCTGTTGAGTCGACGGGTATCCGTTTCCTTACACGGTTGTACATTGAGAATCTCAACATACAAGACGACAAGGTAACGTTGACCTACAAAGGCAAGACCTATACGGTGCGCGAGTTTGGTACGCTGATGAAGCGTTCACTCAACGCCACCGCACTCAAAATTGAAAACTACGATGAGTCCGATACGAAGAGTGCGACGCGCTTGTGGAAAGCTGTGGCTTACGACGGCAGCACCATGAAACTGGTGGACTACACCGATGCGTATCTGGATTTCACCGTGGTGATGAAGACCTCGCGTGCGAGCGAAGCGTTCAACGAGCGTTACTACGATGCGCGCGCCTACCTCGTGCTGGATGACGGCTCGGAAGAGGGGCTTGTGCTGTACGGTGACACCTTCACCGACAATGCCGAAGATGCCAAGGATCGCTTCCTCTACGCGGGCAGCAAGGGTCGCGACGAGGCGGAGGACATCGCCATCAACGGCCCTGTTGACGAACTGTCCATTGACCCCGTCAACCAAACCGTGCGTGAGTTCCTGACGATTTCGAATGACAGCAAGAAAGCTGCTGAATTTTGGTGCAGCGGTTCAAAACTCGGCAACGACACGTTTAATTCCGTCACCCTGCAGTGGGAAGAAGACGGCAGCGACACGTATCGTGTGATGTGGTCAACCGACTACACCTTCACCGATAATGTAAAAACGGTGCTGACCGATAAGTGCGAATATACGCTGATTCTGCTGGTGCCCGGTAACACGTATTACTGGAAAGTGCGTAACGCACGCGGTGTCGAATCCGACGTGCGCGCTCTCATCGTCGAAGATGGCCCCCGCTGGATCGATGCCGAGGGCGGCCGCAACATCCGCGACATCGGCGGCTGGATGACCGAAAGCGGCAAAACCGTCAACTACGAACTGCTGTATCGAGGCGCGATGATCGACGGTTACAACGACGGTCCCACCCTCACCGAAGAAGGCAAACGCATCTTCGTCGAGGAACTCGGCATCAAGACCGAGCTCGACCTGCGCGGTAACGATGGCATCAGCGAAGATAGCCCGTTCGGCGGTGTGTATATCCAAGCGCCGATGAAGCAGTTTGACCAGATCTTCACGTCGTCTTCCGCCAAGGAATCCATCGGTATTGTCATGGAAGTGCTGGCGGATGAAAACAACTATCCCATCTATTTCCACTGCAACGCCGGTGCCGACCGCACGGGAACGATCGCGTTCCTCATTAATGGTTTGCTGGGTGTTTCCTACGAAGACTTGACAAGGGATTTCGAGATGACCAGTTTCGGTAACGGCACGCGTTATCGTGGCAAGCTGGATTCCGTGACGAAAACCTTCAGCGAAAATGGTATCATGACGACCAGCGGCAACTACGTTGCGTGGGGCCCGCTGTACGAAACCATGATGAGCAATTACGGCACGGAAGGCGGCACGCTTTCTGCGGCTATCGAAAACTTCTTGAAGAAGGAATGCGGCGTAACGGATGAAGAAATTGCATCCATCCGCCGAATTCTCCTTGGCTAAAAGGAAGGTGTACTGATGAGAATTTACGAGACACCCTGTTTGGAAATTCTTGAGTTAATGGTCGATGAGCCGATCGCCGTCGTCGTCCAAAGCGAACCGACTGTCGAAGATAACGATGACGATCTGAGTGTATAAGCGGTCTCTCTCCTCAAAAGATCGCCTACAAAAAGCACCCTCGCAGTTTTCTGCGGGGGTGCTTTGCTATGGTAAAGGGAAATCCCGGGAAACTCCCGATGATTAGGGGACGATTCCCGCAACCACAAAAAGCAAGGCACACCGTTTGGTGTGCCTTGCTTTTGCTTGTTACAAGACGTGGGCTTGCAACATGGTCTTAGGTTATGAGCTCGAAGGCGGTCGAAGAAGGCGAGGACAAGCGCTATGCGCTCGACTACCGCAACCAAAAATGAAAATCGATTGGATCATCAATTTTTAGTTGTATATCAGATATCGACGGTGTGGCGACCGTGGGTCAGCGTCAAGGGCTGTCGATTGGGTAGCTCCAAAACGGCTGTTGTATCAAATGGCACTGTCACAGTTACTCGATAGCCACCGTTATGCTGTTTCCAGCCGGTCTCGATGGTGCCCATGGGAGAGGCATAGTTCATAGATACATAGGTAAAACGATCGCTGAATTCCGGGCGGATCCGGAAGGTTTTGAATCCGGGAGAGGTCAAGGTCAGACCACAGATATGCTCGTACATCCATTGAACGATACTGCCGTAGGTGTAATGGTTAAGAGAGTTCATGCCTGTGCCGGAGATTTTACCATCGGGTAGCACGGAGTTCCAACGTTCCCAAATGGTGGTGGCACCCATATCCACCTCATATAGCCAACTTGGAAAATCATTCTGGAACAACAGCGTATAGGCGGCTTCTGCGTAGTCGGCTTCTGACAGGGTATGGCACAGGAAGGGAGTTCCTACGAAACCGGTCTGCAAGTGCATATTGCTTTGTTCCAAAAGCTTCACAAGGGTTCTTCCTACAGCGGGGCGGTGCTCTTTCTTTGTTAAATCGAAGGACAAGGCGAGGATGTGGGCCGTCTGGGTTTGGATGCTGATCGTACCATCTTCGGCAAAATAGGCCTTCTGTATAGCGGCTTTGGTGCGGTCGCTGATGGATTGATAATAAGCGGCATCCTCTGTGCGACCCAAAACGCGGGCCGCCTCGGCCACCAATCGGGCGGAGTACGTGAGGTAAGCGGAGGCTACGTAGGTGGTATCGGTACCGCCGTAACGGTCATCCTCTTGGTTGGGGTCGCCATCCAGTGCCAGCCAGTCACCAAACTTAAAGCCGTGCTCCCACAGACCGTCTTGGTTTAAAACGGTACGGTCAATCCAGTCTATCCAAGCGGTCATACTCTGATAGCATTCCTCCAAGATGGCGGTATCACCGTAGTGCTCGTACAGAGTCCAAGGGATGATGACAGCGGCATCGCCCCAGGCACAGGAGCCACCTTGCCAGAAGGCGTTGAATTTTCTGTGATCCTTAAAGAAAGAAGGGGCGACGTGACCAACGCGGCCGCCAAATTCTTTCTGCTCGACCCAAATATCTCTCAAATACTTGCGGTAGAAGGCATACGTATCCATATTGTAGCAAGCGGTTTTGCAGAACATTTGGGCATCGCCGGTCCAGCCCATGCGCTCATC
The DNA here is from genome assembly GCA_045596745.1 of Acutalibacteraceae bacterium. Lineage (GTDB taxonomy): Bacteria > Bacillota > Clostridia > Oscillospirales > Acutalibacteraceae > RGIG3009. Next base: position 7,744 of record JAZODA010000002.1, on the reverse strand, counting down.
CCGCTGAGGACAGTCGGTTGGTACGTCCAGGAAGTTATCCTTTTGGCTCCATTTGGCATTGAGGTACAATCGGTTGATCCGGGCATCGGATGTCGTGAAGAAGCCGGTTTCGTCAAGATCGGAGTAGACCACGCAACCCAAAAAATCATTCAGGTCGATAGGCTTCGTGTTACCGGATATTTTTACGTAGCGGAAACCGAAAAAGGTGAAATAGGGGGAAACCGTAGCTTCGGTGCCGTCGGATATGTAGGTGTATTCTGCTTTTGCTCGGCGCAGGTTTTCGTTGTAGAAACAGCCGTCCTGCAGGATCTCGCCATGCTGGAGCGTGATAACCGTGCCCGCAGGCTCGTTGACACGGAAGGAGACCCAACCCGCGATGTTTTGTCCCATATCCAGCACCGTCTCCCCGGCGGGGGTGTGGATGATTGCAATGGGATTGACGGTTTCTTTGATGACAACGGGAAGAGACAGACGATCGGTCAATACGCCAACCCCGTTCGCATCTGTGACGGTCATGGTATCCCACTCACTGTCGTCAAAATCAGGATCGGACCAGTGAGCGATGGCAAGACGAGCATCGTAGACCTCACCGCCGTAGATGCTGTCTTCAACAATGGGAGAGGGAGCACAGCGCCAGCTTTCATCAGTGTTGATGATTTCCTCTGTGCCGTCAGCCAAAGTTAGCCGCAGTTCGGCTTTGAGAAGGTACTTATCGATAAAAGGGGCTTGCTCTCGGTGGGCGGCGTTAGCACCGAATGGAGCCTTGTACCAGCCATTGCCCATCATCAGACCGAGAACATTGCGGCCATCCCGAAGGTAGTCGGTCAGGTCGTAGGTATATATCTGACCCAAGCGGTCTATTTGCGTGCAGCCGGGAGCAAAAAAATCATTGCCGACCTTTTTGCCGTTAACCTCCAAATAGTAAAGGCCCAATCCTATAATGTACAACCGTGCCTTTCGGATGTCGGTCGCTTGAAAAGATTTTCGGACATAAGGATTCTTTTCCCACGGTGGGGTGATCCATTGCCCCTCCAGAGGCTCATCCAGTTTACCTGTTTCAAAGTGGTTTACCGCGGAAACGGCGGTATCACCGCCATCACCCCATACTTGAACTGTCCAGTAATAGGCTGTCCGAGGTGTCAGGGTCAGAGGTAACTTAACCCCGGTGCAGGAGAGGTTGGTTTCCGCGCTGTCATAAACGACCTGTGTCATAGCGTGATCCCGTGCTACCAGGATACGGGCTCTGGTCTGCTTCTTGGAAATTTCGCTTTCGGTCACCCATGAAACGGAGACACTGTCCATAGCAAAGCCAAGCGGCGTGGAAAGGTGATTGACTTTACAGTTAAAAATTTTCATAGTACGGTCTCCTTCTTAATTCGCAAGAAAAGTAACTGTTACAAAAGTGGTCGTTTAAGATGCTCAATGGTACTGAAGCATTATATCACCACAATAATCAATTGTAAATACGGACGATAAAAAACTAGACCCTTTATGAGCCCGAAGGGCAATAACTTGTAGCGTTTGCGAGCGCTGACTGCGGACGTCGCGCGGTCGGCGTGCGTTGACACATACCGAAAAAAGTGTTAGTATAAAAAGGGTGATTTCTATACGACAATTAAGTCGATTGACAGGGGTGGGGTTCAATGTTGTACGAAAATTCAAGTGACACAAGAGAACCGTCCCCCGTGTGTTTTATTGTCTTGAAAACTATAGGACGTGGAGGAATGTATGCCATGCGTCATCTGCTATCTCCGTTATCGGCTGAACAAGGTACCTTACTCAACACCAATCCTGATCGTGGATTTCGCTTGGAAATAGCGACAAAAGTCCACGAACTTGCCCAGGAGGAAACCTATGCTGCTATGAAAGAAAAAGCAGCAAAGATCATTGACAGCGCCAAAAGTGGCGGTGAACAGATCACATTGGCGCAAACGTATTTTTATCTAAACGGTTACCGCGAAGAAGATCTGCCGGAAGCTGCTTTTGAAGCAATGGAGGCCTTCTTGGATGCTTTGGCCGAAAAAGGGATGAAGTCGTTGCTTCGTTTTGCTTATGCACGCGATATGCTTGATCCCAACACGGATATAACGCAAGGTTGGATGCTGCGTCATATGCTGCAGTTGGCTGATTTTCTAAAAAAACATCACAAACATATTCACGTGTTTCAAGCGGGATTCGTGGGTGCCTGGGGCGAATGGCATAGCTTTTTCTATCCGCTGGATCGTCCGTTGCTGATGGGCGTTATTGTTGACCATATGTTACCCGAAAATATGTATTTGCAGGTGCGACAGCCGGATTTTAAAGATATGATTTCGTCCGACAACCCGCGTTGCGGTGATATTGGTCATCACAACGATGCGTGTTTTGGAAAATCGTTATTAGGTAAGGGACAAGGAACCGGCGATATTGATGCGGATACACCGAAATGGAAGCGTATCCGAAACGAAGCTGCTTTTACGCCGCAAGATGGTGAACTCTATTGGTCGTGGTGGAATCGCGAGACCGGCATTTATACGGATGGATACGATATGATAGAGCAATTATCCGAGCACCGCTTTACGTCGCTCAGCGTTCTGCACGGTTATGCTGATGTGGATTGCGCATCGGATTGTACGATGGAACGGTGGAAACGCCAGCCGCTTACGGAAAACTGGTTGCAAGAGCATCATGTTCTGTACCAACCGTCGTGGTTTTATAGCGCCGACGGTTCTCTCGCAGAGCGTAATGTGTTTGAATTTGTGAGAGATTACCTCGGCTACCGTATTGAACTGCAGTCGGTTGATCTTCATCGTCACGCTGAGTCGTTGTGCGTTGATCTTTCTTTGATCAATTACGGCTTTTCTGCCGCCTTCAATATGGAAAGCGGTTTCGCCCTACTGGATGAAAACGATACTGTTGTGAGTGAGATTGCCGCAGGCGATCCAAAGGCATGGTACAACCGTCCGATTGATTATGACACTGCTGCGTCGCTGCAACATCGAATCACTGCCTCGTTGGATATTCCCAACGCAGGAGGTAAGTACCGTCTGGCATTTTACCTCCGCAACTCACAAAATACGTATGCCCGTACCGCCAACGACCTTCCTTTTGTGAATGGATACACCGTGCTGTGTAATGTTGAACTACCGTAAGAAGGTTCGCATCAATCCACCTGCGTTTGACCGCGTTTGATGTTCTCCTTATTGACAACCACCCCTTTCTGTTATATAATACGGATTGAGGGGCGCTACCTCCTTTCTTGGCGGTTAGCCCTTCGGGTTTGTGTTCTTATATTTTAGAACCGTCACCGTGCAGGGTGGCGGTTCTGCTTTTTGAACACAAGGGGACGGTTCTGTGTTGAGGATGAAGATTGATTGAATGACGAACCCCGGCGGACGAACAGCCTGTCGGGGTGTTTGTTTGCAGGAAAAATATATTGCATATCGCTGAGCAGGTTGGTATAATTGGAACTGTAAGCCTTGAGGCAAAACGCGGTGCTTACTTGGAATAAAGATTATCTTGGATGAAACGAGGGTGCGGTTATGGCCATCAAAGAAGAATCGTTCAGAATCGGGTGTGGAAGATACACGCAAAAGCGCGGTAATCTTGCCACACTGGGGGACGAGGTGCTGCGCTTTGGCACGTGTCCGCTGATTGTGGGCGGCAAAACGGCGCTGGAGGTTACCCGAGACAAAATCGAAGCCGCGGTTAGCGAAAAATGCCGTAAATACGAGATTGTGGAGCATCGCGGCACCTGCAACGAAGAGGATGCGAGCGCGCTTGCCGAATACGCCGCGAACAACGGCTTGGATGTGGTTGTCGGCGTGGGCGGCGGCGTTTTGATGGATTTTGCGAAGCTGATTGCGTATTTCGCAAAATGCCCCATTATCAATGTGCCGACTTCCTCCGCAACCTGCGCGGCGTATACACCGCTGAGCGTTTGCTACACGGTGGACGGAAAAACCGTCGGCACGAGACATTTCGAGCAGGAAGTGAACGCGGTACTCGTTGACAGCGACGTTGTTGGTGCGCAGCCGCCGCGGCTATTTTTGTCGGGCGTGTTCGATGCTCTTGCCAAGTTCTTGGAGATAAAGCACCGCTTTAACACGGAGGTTACCGAGTATCCGCTGGGACTGGATTGGGCGTATGCGCTTTCAAAGAAAGTCTTTGACGAGCTGTGCGAAAAAACGCCCATTGTGCTGGAGGATATGCGACAGGGCAACGTTACCGATACGGTGGAGCAAGTTATTTTCGCTACCATTGCGACAACCGGTGTGATTAGCGGCATCGCCAGAGGCTCCAATCAGACCGCCCTTGGTCATAAGTTCTACGAGACCACGCGCAAACTGTACCCGGACGAGTCGAAGCCGTATCTCCACGGCGAGATTGTCGGTGTCGGCCTCTTGCTGCAGAACTATTTTAACGGCGAAGAAGAGAACAACGCGTTTCTTCTGCAGTTGATGAAAGAGTACGGTATGCCGTCCGGTATTGAAGGGGTCGGGGTGAAGGCTTCGGCGGAAAATTTCGCGGAATATTACAATCGCATTTGCGGCAGCAGTGCGATTGATAGCAACAACGCGGCACAGTGCCAAAAGTTCAAAGACAGTCTCGGTCGTTTCTGGAACAGCAACAGATAAAGGGGAGAGAGTCGTATGGAAAAGACGATTAAAGCAGTAGAGCAGAATAAAATCATTGTTATCGTGCGCGGCGTGGAAAGAGAAAAACTCATTCCGTTGGTGCAGGCGATGTACGATGGCGGTATTCGGCTTGTGGAGTGTACCTATGACGCGGCAGGCAAAACGTCCGATGAGGACATTGCCGAAAACATCAGAATGCTCAGCGAGCATTTTGACGGCAAAATGTTTGTGGGCGCGGGTACGGTGCTTACGAAAAAGCAGGTTGAGCTTACGCAAAAGGCAGGCGGTAAGTTTATTATCTCTCCCGACACCAACGCCGAAGTGATTGGCTTTACCAAGCAGTGCGGTCTTGTGTCGATTCCCGGTGCAATTACCCCGACCGAAGTGGCAACCGCACATCGCGCAGGCGCGGACTTTGTCAAGCTGTTTCCCATCGACCTTTACGGGCCGCGATATATCAAAATGCTGTGTGCACCCCTCTCGAACGTGCGTGTGTTGGCGGTAAACGGCATCACCGCCGAGAATATGACCGACTACCTCGAAGCAGGTGCCAGCGGCGTGGGGGTCGGCTCGGGTATTGTCAACAAGGCACGCATCGCCGAAAATGATTTTGCGGCGATTACTGCGCTTGCCAAGGAATACACGAAAAAGGTTTGAAAGTGGTGAGCGCGATGAAGCTGAGCTTGGAGCAGATTGAAAGCATTACAACCGGCGTTGTGCGTGTTGCAGAGGAAAACGGCACTATCCGATTCCATCGTTTTACCGAAGAACAGGAGGTCCTGTACGGCAAAATCAGTGCCGTGGAGGACCGCTCGTTCAACAAACGCTGTGTGGCTACCGCCGGCGTGAGACTGTGGTTTACAACGAACAGCAAAATGCTCAAGATGAAGCTTGAGGCGTTGGAAAGCACCTCTCGTCAGTATTATTCCTTTGATGTGTTTGTGGATGGCAAGCCGCTCGGATACATAGATAATTTCTCGTCGGTGGAACTGCCGCAGGCATATACCGAGGTGGAGCTGCCGCGCGGCAAGGCGGAAAAAGAGTTTTCGCTCGGTGACGGGGAGAAAGAGGTTTGCGTCTACTTCCCGTGGTCGGTTTGTCCCGCTGTCGAGGAGATTGCGGTGGACGACGGCGCGTATATCACCCCTGTCAAGCCTGCGAAGAAGCTGCTGGCGTTCGGTGATTCGATTACCCAGGGCTATGACGCTCTGCGCTCGTCGCATCGGTATGTTTCCCTTTTGGCGGATAAGCTGGGTGCCGAAGAACTGAACAAGGGCATCGGTGGGGAAGTGTTTTTCCCCGATTTGGCAAAAACCAAGGACGAGTTTCATCCCGACTACGTAACCGTCGCGTACGGCACGAACGACTTCAGCCTGCGCGAAGAGGACGATTTCAAGGTGCGCTGCCGCGACTTTTACGTGGCACTCAGCCAAAACTACCCCGACTCGAAGATTTTTGCCATTACGCCTGTATGGCGCAGCGACTACCAAGGCAAGCGAGCGTTCGGGCCTTTTGAAAACGTCGAGCGCTATATTCGTGAAGCGGTTGCCGATCTTGAAAATGTTACAGTGATTTCGGGCTTTGACCTTGTGCCGAAGGATACGAAATATTACGCCGATTTGCGGCTGCATCCCAACGATGCGGGCTTCGCGTTTTATGCCGATAACTTGTACAAGGAAATCAGCAAGTATTTGTGAAAGGCGGTTTTGGAATGCTAGTCATTAAAAACGGAACGATTCATAATGCTGTCAGCGCCGAACCTTTTGTTGCGGATATTCTTGTGGATGACGGCAAAATCATCGGCATTGAAAAGAACATTACCGCACAGGCGGACGAAGTGTATGATGCGAGCGGTCTGGACGTATACCCCGGTTTTATTGACGCGCATACCCATATCGGTATGTTCGGCTTTAGCGGTGAACTTTCCAAAGACGATGTGGAAAAATACGATCGCTGCACGCCGAATCATCGGGGAATTGACATCGTAAACGTGGACGAGCCGTGCTTCAAAACCGCGTTGAACGCCGGCGTTACCTGCGTTTGTGTCGGCCCCGGCAGTGTGGGCATCATTGGCGGTACGCACCTGGCGATAAAGACATACGGCGGTCGGATCGAGGATATGATTGTCAAAGATCCCGTCGCGATGAAGGTGGCACTGGGCGAAAACCCGAAGCGTGCGCTGAAGCAAAGCATCACGTCGCGTGCGACCATTGCGGCCACCATTCGCGAAACGCTGTTGAAAGCCAAAGAATATTACGCGCTTAAACAGGCGGCGGGGGACGATGCCGCCAAGGCACCGCGCTATGATGCCAAGCTGGAAGCGATGATTCCTGTTATCGAACGGAAGATTCCTCTGAAGGCTCACACCCAGCGTAAAGACGATACCTTTACAGCTATCCGCATCGCGAAAGAGTGTGGGGTTGACCTCACTTTGGAACACGTTGCCGACGGCGGCGAAATCGCCGATATTCTTGCTAAAGAGGGGTATCCTGTGGCGGTCGGTCCGTATATTGCGCAGTCGACAAAAAGCGAAAACGCCAACAGACATCCGTCCTCTGCCGTGAAAATGGTTCGCGCAGGATGCAGCGTTTCGGTGATGACCGATTCGCCCGTTGTGGCAGAAGAGTATCTGCCGCTCGTTGCAGGCCTTCTGATGCGTGAGGGACTCGGCGAGTTCGAAGCACTGCAAACCATCACCATCAACCCGGCAAAGCATCTGGGTATCGCGGACCGCGTCGGTTCCATCGAAGTGGGCAAGGACGCGGATATTGTTGTGGCACGCGGTTGCCCGATGCAGATGACCGTCAAACCCGAAGCTGTATTTTTGGAAGGCAAAAAGGTGTTCGATGTGAGCGCGGTTGTGCGCTGATTCATACTGCCTGATTAAACACCCCGACAGGAGTTGTCCTGTCGGGGTTTGTTATGTGTCATAATGAATTTTCTGCGCATAAGATGGCGTACCGAGGTAACGCTCGGTTAGAATATCTTAGGAGGGACATTGTGGCTCTTTTTTCCAATCAGGCCACGTTGACCTATAACGGGAACACCACCAACTCCAACATTGCGTATGGCGAAATTTTGGACGTGCTGGTGACGACCAAAACGGCCGTGGAAGGAAGTTATACCCC
>JAZODA010000001.1:0-11745 GCA_045596745.1 Acutalibacteraceae bacterium | reverse complement strand
CGCGTTCCATACCGATGCCTCCTCTCACGAAATTTCGATTTCAGTATACCGCACTTTCCGCCACAAATCAAGACCAATTCTGCAAAAATTCCCACAATTCCCGACGAATTATGCAAACCGCCTATTGCCACCCACACCTGGCGGCACCTGGCGGTGGGCACACAAGCCTCCCTCAATGAGGGAGGTGTCGGCTTTAGCCGACGGAGGGAGTTCCCCCAAAACTCCCCCAGTCTCGCTGCCGCTCGACAGCCCTCGCCTTTGGCGAGGACACATCGCTTTGCGATGTGTTTTAATCCGCTCGCGAAGCTCGCTCTACGCGCAGGAGAAACCCTGATGGTTTCTCCCGCACACACTCTTTTCCTTCCGCAAACCTTTTGTCCCTCCCCACCCGCAGGGTCTCCTTGTTGTCGTGTGGGGCGGGGACGGCGAACGCCGCACCTGGCGGTGAGCACACCTGGCGGTGAGCACCCGAACACACCAAAAAAGAGCGGCGTGCCATCGGCACACCGCCCCTTTCTCTACTTCGTATCAGTTGATTGCCACATCGTCCGCCGTGATGCGTCACATCACGGCGGTGCAATTGCTTTACTTTCGCTGTTATCAGGTCAGCATGGTCACCACAATCAGCACGGCGAGGAAGGTCGTGTTAATCAGCGTGAACATACCCATATACTTCTTGAAGTTCTTGGGCTGATGCTTCAGGAATTCCTTCAGCGTAATCAGGCTGGCGAGCGAAGAGATGATGATACCGAGCGAACCGATGTTGACCGACACGAGCAGGTCGCGGTAGTTCTCGGTGAACTTCGACAGGAAGATAGCCGTCGGCACGTTACTGATAAACTGGCAGGAAACGACGCCGGCCACCAGAGTGTTCTGCGTCACGATGCCCGAGATGAAGTCCTTCACCGCGGTGATACGTGCGATGTTACCGGAGAAGATAAAGAACACACAGAAGGTCGCGAGCAGCGCGTAGTCAACGTACTTAAAGCGCTTTCTGTCGACAATCAGCACCGTCAGGATAACGATACCGAGGGTCACGAGGTGCGGCACCACGCGGAAGATGCTGAGAATCACGAACACGAAGAGCACGGCGTAGACGCTCAGCTCTTTTTTCTTGATTTCGAACTTCTCGTCGTTTCTCATGGTCAGCTTCTCGTTCTTGATGAACAAGCAGCCGATGTAGAGCAACACCGCGACGGTGATGGACTGAATCAGCAGCACGCCGAAGAATTCCAGCGTCGGGATGTTGTAGTAGGAGTACAAATACAGGTTCTGCGGATTGCCGTAGGGGGTAATCATACCGCCCATATTCGCGGCAATGGTTTGCATGATAAAGGTAAACGCGAGGTACTTATCGTTCTTTGTGGAATGCAGGACGATGTAGGTCAGCGGCAGGAAGGTGATCAGCGACATATCGTTGGCAACGATCATATCGAAGAAGAACGTGCCGTACACGAGGCAGTAGATAACCGCTCGCCGTGTTTTGAACAAGCCGATCAGCTTTTTGGAAATCAGCTCGAACACGTTGGTGTTTTTTAAGCCCGCCACAACCGCCAGCATACAGAACAGCGCGACCAGCGTCTTGTACTCGAAGTAATCGAGGTACGCTTTATCGATGGGGACGAAGAACATCGTGATGATGGTGGCGACAATCGCGATGGAAAGCACCACTTCTTTTTTAACAAAGGCAAAAACCTTGTTTTTAACGGTAGTTAAAGCGCTCATGGTTGTCCTCCCCCAAATCAATCCTCGTGCTTATCCGACAATCTGGCTTCCTTGATGCCGTTGCGGCGGCAGTAGTCCTGTGCATACGAGCCTTCCTCGCAGTACACAACGACCTTTTCTTCGCAGCCGTCGAAGATACCCCAGCCCATATCCACCACGGAGTTCGGGATGATAACGGTATCGAGGCTGGTGCAGCCACGGAACGCGCAATCGTCGATTTTGGTGACGCTGTCCGGAATTTCGATTTCGTCGAGGAGCGAGCAGTTGCAGAACGCGCCTTCACCGATTTCATTGACGCTGTCGGGCATCGTGATACGGTTGAGCTTCTTGCTGTCGCAGAACGCCCAGTCGCTGATGACGGTGACGCTGTCCGGAATATCATACTGCACTTCACGGCTGTTGGCGGGATAGGCAATCAGCTTGGACTTGTTCTTGTTGAACAGGACGTAGTCGCTGCCGTCACGCTTGTTGGGCTCGGACTTGTAGTACATATTCTTGGGCTCGACCTTGATGGACTTCATATTTTCGCAACCTCTGAACGGCGCATCCGAGATGCTGACAACCGTTGCAGGGATGGTCACGCTGGTGAGCGACTTACAGTTCTTGAACGCGCTCTTGCCAATCTTACGCAGGCCGGTGGGCAGCTCCACCGACACCAGGCTGATACAGCCGTTGAACACGAGGTCATCAATCTTGGTAACCGCATCCGGCACCACAACCTTTTCCAGACCAACGCAGTCGGAGAACGCGTTTTCGCCGATGATGGTCAGCGCGGAGGGCAGGTTGATGGCCTTCAGGCTCTTACAGGAGTTAAACACACCGCCGTACAGCTCGGTCAGACCGTCGGGCAGCTGGATGTCCTCCAGCACCGCGCAGTTTTCGAACGCACGCTCGCCGATTTTGATGGCGTCGTTCTCGATGACCAGCGTCTTCATGCTGACGCAGTCGCGGAACGCGCTTTCACCGACGCGCTGGGTCTTACCGGGCAGGCGCATGGATTCCAGCTTGCCGCAACCGCGGAACGCTTCGGATTCGATTTCGCACAGGCTTTCCGGCAGAACGATCTGATGCAGCGCCTTTCTGTCTTTGAACGCGCCGGCGCAGACAAGACGAATACCTTCGTCCACCGTGATGGTGCTGCCGTTGTCTTCGCACTTCTCCAGACTACCGTCGTTGACGGTCAGACGATCCATCGCCTCAGGCGGCAGGTCGCGCTTCATGCTCGCGAGCAGCTTTTCCATATTGTCCGCCGTGCTGTGATGCGTGTTGGCGAGCAGAATCTCGAAAGCGGGCGGCACCGCGCCGTCCTCGTCGAGATAGATGGGGAACAAACGCTTGTCGTACTCACGGGCGACGATGATTTCCATACCGCAGAACGGCGAGGACATCGACGACTTGGAAACGAACAGCAGCACGCCTGCGCAGTTCTTGATACGTCTGCGGAGCTCCTCGCGGAAGTCGTTGCCGTTCTCGCAGGACTCGTCGTACCAAATTCTGAACTTCGCATCGTACAGCGCATCCAGAATCGGATACACCTTCGCGGTGTCTCTGTGCGAGTAGCTGACGAACAGGTAGGGCTCTTCACCCGTGTACGCCTCAAACTTGGTGAGGATTACGGGGAACTCTTCGGTGGGTTTCTGCTGCGTGGTTCTGGTCGTGGTTCTGGTAGTACCGGTGGATTGTGCGGCCATGTCTTTGTCCTCCTCTGACTTAACCTAACTTGGTAATGGTATATTTCTTTCCGGCGACATTCCATTTATCGCCGAGGATGTCCGGGATACGCAGGATGAGCTCGGTGTCGTAAACGCGCGTGTCCTTACCCTCCAAATCCAGCGACAACTCTTCCAGGTCGTCGTAGGGGCAAATGTAAGGATGCATCTTCAGCAGCGGACAATTGTGTCTGCCCTTGCTGATACCGCTTTCGCGATACGCCTCCACCTCGTTCTTCTCCGAGGGAATCCATCCCTCCGACTCAAGGAACGCCATCCAGCGGTCGTGTTCGGAGATGGAGAGCTGTTCGAGGTACTCCTCCGTGTAATAATCGCTCATCTGCACAGGCGTGGCATCGGGATCGTCGGTGTAATCCAGGCCGAGCAGATTCAGCTTATACCGTATATGCAGCGCGTTGGCGCGGTTGGAACGCTTGTTGACTTCAAAGATGCTGTACCGCTTGAGCGCTTCCTTCACGTCAATCTCGCCGTCGGAGAAAATCTCCTCATACGCGAGGTGTACGTTCTTCGCCAGCTTTTCGAGGTCGGAATCCACAAGCTCCTTGTAGGTGTAGACTTCGTCCAGACTGCCGAACGGCGTCAGGTCGTAGCTCATCTTCCGCTTGGGATTGGACTCTGCCGTTGCGAGTTTGCGGACGATGTCCAGCTTGATCGGCTCACGGATGTGGCAGAAAATCGGCGGACAATTTTTGAACTTCTCGTCCAACCGATAGAACAGCCGCCGCAGCAGCAGACCGTGGTTCATCGTCCGGTTGTCGCTCTCGCCGCCAACGATGATGTAGTTGACGTCGCGGCAATGCTCCATAATGCAGTCGATGATTTGCCGCTCGCTGCCGCAATCGTAAAACGCCACGTTGTAGCGTTCGGTAAACAATCCGGGGACGGTCAGCCGCAGCTCCTCGATTTTCGCTTGGATGCCAACACCGACGACCGATACTTTCATCTCAAATCCGCTCAGCTGTCCGCACCAGGCAAGTGCCCGAAGCGCCGCTACGTTGATGGGCTCCAGCCCGTGCAGCAGCACGTGGATGGTGGAGGAGTGCGCCGATTTGAAGAGCGGGTACTTGTCCAGCAGGTTGTAAATCAACCGCTCGTACTCGTTGATGCACTTGATGTCCAGCATTCCCTTGTCGGCGGAATCGATGTAAACGGCGAAATCCTCCGTACGGGAGAACTGGTAAATGTGAATGTGCTTTTGCGCGCTTTCTTTGAGACCGGCAAACTTGTCAATCAGCTGCAGCGTGTAGCTGAGCGAATCGTCCTCGTTTTCCGAAATGCAAAACAGGTGAATCTCCTTGCGCTTGGTGCACTTGAGGTTCAGCTCGGAGATGCTTTCCTGCTTGAACACGTAGCGATGCTTGCCGCCGACATCCTCCACCGAGGACGCGGCTTCACTGTTGGCAAAAACGATGTCGCAGCGGATGTTGTCGAGGCTCTTTGCCAAACGCACCGCGCGCTCGTTGAATTCCGAAAACACGAACAGCGGCTTGCGGCTCATATTCACCAGCATCAGCTGAATCGACGAGAAGCAGCGGAACAGCACGGTGACAGCGGTCAACGCCGAGAAAATCGGCATCGCCAGATGCAGGATACCGAGCAGCAGCATATACATCTGCGTGAACAGCGGATACACCACACCGGCACAGATGGTGTTGTAGAACTCGAGGAACGCGGCTTCCAGCGTCACCACCTGCATCGTATGAATGAGGTTACCGACCGCGCCGGAAACGAAATCATACGTCTCGAGGTACACCGGCAAATACGCGATGTACGTCGCAGCGGCAAGCAACAACAACGCAGTTACGATTCGCATATAGCCCTTTTCTTTTCGGGAAAAGGCTCTGACACAGAGTACTACCAGCAGCGCGCCGGCGACTCCACAAATCGCCCAAATCATCCTGTCACTTCCTCACAAAGCCGCGTTGCCGCGGCAACTCGTTGGCGGTGTTGCGCCGCGCTTTCGGGGAAAGCCCGCGCAATATCGACAAAAATGTATACACATAGACACCATATTATACCATTTGACATTTGGTTTGTCAATTCGTATTCGGGGCATCCGCCGCACAAATTCCCACAAAAAAAGCCCCCCGACAGTCGCCTGTCGAGGGGGTGGTTATTTCGAGACAAATTTGACCGCCGTGCCGTACGCGATAACCTCGGCCGCGCCCTGCATCACCGCCGCGGACGCATACCGCACCGCCACAACCGCATCTGCGCCGAGCGCCTCGGCTTCCGCCACCATACGCTTGGTCGCGAGCGCGCGCGCATCGTTCATCATTTCGTTGTAGCCTTTCAGCTCGCCGCCCACCAGCGTTTTGAAGCTTTGGGCAATATCTCTGCCGACGTTCTTGGTCTGAATGGTGCTGCCCTTGACCAGGCCCAGCATTTCCAGCTCCTTGCCGCTGATATACTCAGTATTGACTAAGATCATCTTCTTCACCCTTCCGTATTTCCCGAATTCTGTCGACGCACACAGCAATCGTCACGCCTGCCAGTGCCAACGGCACCAGCCCGAAGAGCCACAGCCACACGCCGACAAGCGCATCAAGCAGCAACGTGAAATACATCACGTAATACAGCAACATAACCACAGTGATGACAATCGGCGCAATCATTTTCCGACCATGCTTTCCCACGGCGTGACCCTCCCTTGCTCGGTATGATGCCAGTATACCACAACCACCGCGAGAACGCAACCCCGTATATTCGCTTGCAAACAAAGCGCGTATGTGGTAGAATACCGCCATAGCGGTCACTGTGCCGCCATAACCATTCGGGAGGAAGTAGCAATGATGAAATCACTCGCGATGCTTTTGGCTGTCGCTATGCTGTTTGGCCTTACCGCCTGCGGTGGAAAGATGGCAACCACTGCCACCACTTCTGCCACCACTTCTGCCGCCACAACCGTTACCACAACGTCGGCAACCGATACGCAAAGCCCCACCGCGACGGCGACCACAACCACTGAAAGTGTGGAGAGCAGCACGTCGACCGACGAGCAAACGACAACCGTCATCCCCTCCTCCACCCGTACCGAGCAGACCAAGACCCCCCAAAAAACGACAACGCAAAAGTCCCCCACGCATGTGACGACCAACGGAAACGGCGGTGCTCACGAGCACAGCTTCGTGATGACCGACACCACGCTTACGGATTGCTCCGTTCCGTGGGTCGAGCATTACGTCTGCGCGTGCGGCACAATGAAAACCGTAAACCATATGTTCTCTTCGCATCAGTGGAGCGAGTGGGAAACCACCAAAGCCCCCACGTTTGAGAAAACGGGCGAAGCAAAGCGGCAGTGCAGCGTTTGCAAAAAAACCGAAACCCAAACGCTGGCCAAACGCGCGCCGTATTATGTCAGCCACGAGATTGTCAGCAAAACCCTGCCCAACGCCCACTACATCGGCGGCGTGGATTTGCTCAGCAAGCTGTTCGGTGAAAACAACGCATTCCAGACCGGCGACACCATTGTCTACAAAATCAATATGTCGGACGGCAGCGCGAACGGCTTCGAGCTGCTCGACACCTCGGGCTGCACCGTGACCATCAACGGAAATATGGCGACGGTGAAAATCACGGGCGACTTCAGCCGCGCCGAATGGGCGCTGAAAACGACGGACAAAAACGGTGCCGAAAAAACTGTCCTCGTTTCTTATGACTACATTCTTCGCTTTGCAGGCAACATCGTCGATGCCCACCAGGTCGCCGACGATGTGTTCATCGACTACGCCCGAGCGAAATACGGCATCACCCGAGACCAGGGTATCACCCCGGAAGAAGGATATACCTCCTCCCGCACCTCGTCAGCCAACGACCCCTCGATCACCGGCGAACACGGCAATGGGTATTACGGTACGCTGGACGATTGCATCTTCAAAGACAAGGACAAGAAATGGGTCGAGACGGTGCTGTGGCTGATTGACGAATACAACAAGATTGGCATCAAAGCCTGGGAACTCAGCAGCTCGAACGGCTTCATCGGCGCCGTCGCCAGAAAATGACGCCTCCGCAAAGCCCCCTGTTTCAGAAAACACCCATACCAAAGCAAAACCCCCTCGGATGACTCCGAGGGGGTCTTTTTATGCTGTCGCGCCCTGCTCGCCGCCGAGGAACGCCTCTTTCAGTTCCTTGACCGCGCAAGCTGTTTCGAGCCAGCGGTAATACCCTGCGCCGACCTCTTTTTCCTCCATCAGCGCGGCGAAATACAAAAACTCGTCCATCTCCCAAAACAGGCAGCACACCTCTTTCGGGACAAACGCCTCCTGCCGATACGGCATAAGCACCTCGTGCGTTCGGTCAAGCACCGCCTGCAACCGCTCGTTCGGGATAGCCACCATCTCCAGCACGGTGGAGGTCATCTCACGCCAGGTATCGACGAGCGTCACAATCGTTTCTGTCGTCATGTTCCACGCACCACTCTTTCTTCCTGCCGCGCAATGTTTTCGAGCAGGCCGTGATACATCGGTGCCTGCGCCAGCAAATCCGCCCGCTTGATGGCAAACAGCCACGCAAGCTTCTCGCGCCCGATGCGCTCGGTCATCTCGGCGACTTCCTCGTCGCTCAGATGGTCAACGTTGATATCGTGGTAGAAAATCAGCGCCCGAACAAGCGCCGCCTCCGCCTCCGACAACCCAAACGCCGGCACGTAATCCTCAAAAATCTCCAGCGAGCAATCCCAGTGTCCGAAAAAGTGCCCGACCCCGTCGGCATCCAACGTAAACGCGCGCGGCTTGCCGATGTCGTGGAACAGCGCCGCCAAACGCAGCAGCTCCGCCGCCTCGACCCCTGCCACCACGTGCAGTATATGCTCGTACACATCGTAGATGTGCCAACTGTTTTTCTGGTCAAACCCGCGGCACTCCGCAAGCTCGGGAATAAAGGCAAACAGCGCCTCTTCCTGTTCCTTCAGACGGTCGTACACATCCTCCGCCGTCAACAACTCTTTCAGCTTGCGATAGGTCATCCTCACTCACCCTTTCCCATCCTGCGCCCCGAACATCGCTTTCATTTCTTCTTCCAATTCTTCGTTGCTGCGGATAATCCGCTCGACCTGCTCCTTCAGCCCCTCCAAGAATGTGTGCCAACTTTCGGGCGCCACAAAGGGGTTGCCGCCGACCAAGAGCTGCTGCTCACGCTTTTGCAACGTGCGGTTGTTGGACGGATGGTTGCCAAGATGCACCGCCACCGGCTCGTCCCACACCCGCTCAATCGACCGCAGCATCTGCTGCGGCATATCCGCCGACAGGTTGTTGTGATGCGTGTAGGGCAACGTCATCGCAGCCGTGCCCACTCCGCCGAGCAGCCCCGCAAGATAGGTCTGCCCCTCGCTTACCACATCAAAGAACAGGCTCAGCACCCCCGCCGTATGACCCGGTGTCAGCACACAACGAATCGACACGCGCCCCAGCGAAAACACCTCGCCGTCCTCGATTTCGTGGTCGAACGTCGGTGCAGTGACAAAGGGAAAGGTCTTCTCGTTGATAGCGGACGTGTGCGGCCGCTTCAGCGCCTCGGCATCCACCCGACTGATGGCGAGCTTCGTGCCGTACAAACGTCTGAACTCCTCCGATGCGCCGAAGTGGTCGTAGTGACCGTGGGTGTGCACAATCCAGCGCACCTCTTTCGGGTCGAACCCCGCCCGCCAAATGCTGTCCACCAACAAATGCATCGCCGACGGAAATCCCGAATCGATGAGAATCAGCCCATCCCCCGTGTCGATTAGGTGGACACACACCTTGCGGTCGCCCACATAGTACAACCCGTCCGCAATTTTGAACGGCTCAATCCACGCGATGGACGGGTGCGCATAAAACTCCGTAAGCGCCTCGTAATACTGCGCCGACAGCTCGCGATATTTCTCTTCCAAAAATGCCGCACGGTTCATCCCCGAGCCTCCATTCTCACACTGCCTTTTCCTCATTATACCACACCGCCGTCGTTTTTCAACCCACTGCGGCAAACAACCGCTTTCGCCAAATTTCTCCCCACTCGCACAATCTTCTTGCAACACCGTAGGGGCGACCAGCTCTGCATAAGTTCTGCCAACCAAATCGAAGATTTGGGGCATCACTTAATAGGTCGTCCGCAAGCCTTCCCCTTGAGGGGAAGGTGGCACGGCGTAGCCGTGACGGATGAGGTGTCGTCCCCCACCTGCACAATCTCATTCCAGCACCGTAGGGGCGACAGCTCTGCATAAGTTCTGCCAACCAAATCAAAGATTTGGGGCATCACTTAACTGGCCGTCCGCAAGGCCCACTTTGCAAGTGGGCCAACACCTCATCACCGCCTGCGGCGGAGCTTCTCCGGGGGGAGAAGCCTTCAAGCCTTCCCCCTGTGGATTTCGCCGTAGGTGAAAGACGGATGAGGGGTGGTGCTGACCGCAGGTCAACCGCCAACACAAAAAAAACCCCCTCGGATTTCTCCGGGGGGGTTCGGCTTATTCGATGACTTTGACGAACACGAGGATGGAAAGGACGATGCCGACAAGGGCATACAAGCCGATGATTGAGCCAATCAGCGAGAAGATGATGCCGATAACAGGAATCGATGCAAGCAGACCGATGACCACGCCGCAGACGACATCAACCAGTACGAAGATGACCAGCGCGGTGATGAAATCCTTAAGCTCCTTTGCCTTGAACGCGATGGGAAACACCTTTTTCAACATATCCATTGTCTGACTCCTCCTTTATACGGTGTGCATAGTGTCTGATTTAATTATACCAACCATCCACAGGTCAAGTCAACCACTTTCGCCAAATTTCTCCCCCACCAAACAAAGACCCCCTCGGAGCAGTCCGAGGGGGTTTTTCACAGTGACGCCTGTCACACAATACCCATACACATCTCGACAACCAGCGCGACCACAACGACCAGCGCGGAGATGATGAAGCCGTGAATCATCGGGCGGATGCCCGCCTTTTTGAAGCTGGCGAACGAGGTGTTCAGACCGATAGCCGCCAGCGCGCTGACCATAAGGAATTTGCTCACGCTCTTTGTGCCCGAAACGAACTCGGCAGGCAGCGCGACAAAGCTTGCGACAATCGACATCGCAACAAAGGCGAGGATGAACCACGGGAAAATCTTCTTGATGCTGAAGCTTGCTTTCAGCTCGTCGGCGCTTTGGCTGTTTTTCATCGCTTCGCGCTTTTTGACGTGCAGCGAGACGAACGCAAACGCAATCACGGTCGGGATGATGGAGAGTGTTCTTGTCAGCTTCACCATCGTGGCGAAATCGCCGGC
Source organism: Acutalibacteraceae bacterium (assembly GCA_045596745.1). GTDB lineage: Bacteria > Bacillota > Clostridia > Oscillospirales > Acutalibacteraceae > RGIG3009. Next base: position 1,048 of record JAZODA010000001.1, on the reverse strand, counting down.
TGCCTCCGAGAACGCGTATCCCGTCGCCACAACGGAGGAGGTGTCGTTGACCGCCGTGCCTGCCCAGATGCCGAACGCCTCATTGCTCATACCGAGGGCGCGGCCCATAATCGGGAACAGGACGATCATCGCCATATCGAACAGGAAGGTTGCCGACAGCGCATACGCCACATCGTCGTCATCCGCGTCGATGGTGGGCGCAACCGCCGCAATGGCCGAGCCGCCGCAAATGCCCGTTCCTGCCGAAATCAGGTTGGACAGCTTCCAGTTCAGCCCCAGCGCCTTGCCGATGAAGTAGCCGCCGCCGAAGCAGGTCAGCAAAGTGAAAATCATCACCGTCAGCGACATCCTGCCGACCTGCAGCACGGTGGTGATGTTGAGCGAGAAGCCGAGCAGAATGATGGCAAACTTCAACAGCTTTTTGGAGGTGAACTTCACGCCGCTCGCCCAAACCGCTCGTTTGGGAAGGAAGCAGTTAATCACCATACCGATAAACATCGCGATAACCGCCGAACCGATGATATGAATCGGGAGCAGGCTCTCAAGCCACATCGCACTCGCGGCAATCGCGAACGATAACAACACGCCGGGGATATACTTTACCATCTTCATTGCAAACCCTCTTTTGCATTTGTAAGGCCGAACAATCGGCAACCACAGGTTTATCGAGATACAGTATATCACATTCCCAAAGCCTGTCAACCGCCAACACAAAAAATCCCCACCGCTTGCTCGGTGGGGATTCATTATTGGGTTCACTCTCAGCCCTTAATAGCAGCCTGTGGTGCTATTAGCAAAAGAGGGGAATTATTCAAACGACTTTAATGACATCAGGCTATCCACTAATTGGGCATAAGCCTCTTCAACATTTTCATAAACATTGCTTGTGGTAATTGTGCTTTTTTCATTTGTGATAATAAGACGATACTTGCCGTTCTCTTCATTTATGAATGCAATATTGTCGGTAATATTTTTATTGTTAAAGTCAATTCTTCGAATAGCAGTAAGGTTGTTATCAGTAATAAGTTGTATCATTTTCTCTTTTGAT